>NZ_JAVRBU020000022.1:0-118538 GCF_034531135.2 Nostoc sp. CmiVER01 | reverse complement strand
GTATCAGAGACTACTATTCTTTTCTTTAGCGATGGCTACGCCCGCCGAAGGCATCGCAGAACTTTTCGGTCTACTGACTTTACGTTGGTAGATTAAATAGTTGTTACCTAAGTAAAGTTGCACTCCACATGATTCGCCTGTTACTGGTGGACGATCAAAGTTTAATCTGCCAAGGTCTGAAAGCCATGCTCACGCTGGAACCAGATTTGCAAGTGGTAGGAACTGCTGATAACGGTGAAACAGCCATTGAGCAGGTAGCTGCTTTACAGCCTGATGTGGTATTAATGGATGTACGGATGCCTGTAATGGATGGTAGAGAAGCTACACGGATTATCTGTCAGCAGTATCCAAATACCAAAGTCTTAGTTTTAGTACATTTGATGACGAGCGCTATGTCGCTCAGTCCATCCGTGCGGGAGCGAGGGGCTATTTACTCAAGGATATGCCTTCCCAAGAATTAGCGCAAGCGATTCGCTTTGTTCATTCTGGATATACTCAACTAGGGCCAGGACTAATGGAAAAGCTAATGGCTAACGTCCCAGATCCAGATGTTGTTACACCAAAGCCAGTCCAGAAAGAATTAACTGAGTTAACCCCACGGGTACAAGATGTATTGCGTTTGATTGCTCAAGGCTTGACTAATCGTGAAATCGCTGAACAACTTTACGTTGCTGAAGGAACGGTCAAAACCCATGTGACTCACCTTTTAAACCGCCTTAATTTCCGTAACCGATCGCAAATGGCAATTTATGCTAACTCTGTTTATGGTGTTTAAATTTTTTTGGATAATTTATGTACTGGAGCGTAGGCGTAGCCCGCCGTAGGCATCGTCACTGAATAAAAGCTAAATTTAAATAGGTACTGGATTTTTTAATTGCTATGCTGGCAAGCTACATTGACCAAGCGATGGAACTAGCGGTTTATGAGATCATTGAAGATGATCAAACTTTTTGGGGTGAAATTCCAAATTTACAAGGAGTCTGGGCTAATCATAAAACGCTAGAAGGATGTAGACGGGAATTAAGAGAAGCTTTAAGTGATTGGCTAGCGCTACGGTTACATTTGGGGTTAACGATTCCTGTAATTGTTGGTATCAACCTCAATGAACTGACCAAACCTGTATAAAAATGTCTAGATTAACCCCTGTTTCTTGGCGTGATTTAGTAAAACGTCTGCAAGAGTTAGGTTTTGAAGGCCCCTATGCAGGAGGAAAGCACCCACAAATGCGGCGAGGTGATGTTACTGTAATTATCACCAATCCTCATGAAGGGGATATTAGTGTGGGTCTATTATCGCGGCTATTGCGACAAGCTGGAGTTTCTCGTGAAGAATGGTTAGGTGAGTGAAAATCTAAAAGTGTATTAAACTCTGCAATTTTTACCTTAAGTTGTAATCAAGAGTATTAGTAAAAGTATAATTTTAGCATTTTTGGAGTTGATCATGCTTAAGCAACTCATTCTCGAAAATTGGAAAAGTTTCCGTTATGCGGAGCTTCCACTTGACCCGTTAACTGTCCTCATTGGGACAAATGCGAGTGGTAAGTTCAATGTGGTTGAGGCTTTGGAATTTTTACAAAGAATTGCTAGAGGTGAGAATATTGAAGCAGCTTTAGCAGGAGATAGAACACTTCCATCTCTTCGCGGTGGTATAGAGTGGGCTGCACTTAAACCTGAAACTCAGTTTACATTAAAAACCTTAATTCAGGCAGAGGATGAAAATACTGATTACCTTTATAGCATTAGAGTACAAACTAAACCTATTGCTCAGATTTTGATGGAAGATATAATAGAGCCTCAAAATGAAATTAATAAAAATAACAAGAAAGAAGATTTGGATAAAAAATATATTTCCAATAAATCTTTACTTCCAAGTATTAAAAAACAGTTAATTTCTTACTACAAAGTTAAAGATAATATTAATCAAACGAAAAATTCCCTTAATTTAGATTTTGCAAAACTTATTGACAATTCCTCATTATTAATAAATTTAAATGAGAAAGATATAGAAAAATTAAAAAAATTCCTAGTGGAGAATCATTAATTGCATCTGTCAACGAAAGCATTCAACTCCTAGAAGATGTAAAGTCAAAACTTATAGAGCATTTTGATAATAGAGATAAACAAATTGACTCATTGATTCATCCATTATTGAAAGAATATGACTTGGTTGTTGATAGCATTGAAAATATTTTTTTTATAAATCCAATTCCCTCTAAAATGCGGGATTATTCATCAATCTCTGATGTCTTGGAAAGTGACGCATCAAATATAGCTGGTGTACTTACTGGTTTACCTGATGAGCGTAAAGTAGAAGTAGAAGCAGCGCTATCTGCCTATGTAAAGAATTTACCAGAAGGCGATATTAAAAAAGTATTTGCAGAAGCAGTTGCTCCCCTTAAAACTGAGGCGATGCTTTATTGTGAAGAAGAATGGAAACCTGGAGAGACGATATTAATAAATGCTAAAACTATGTCTGATGGAACTCTCCGCTTTCTAGCAATTATTACAGCACTACTTATCAGACCAGAAGGCAGTCAACTAGTAATTGAGGAAATAGATAATGGCCTTCATCCCTCGCGTGCAGAATTACTGGTAAGAATACTGCGAGAAATAGGCAGCAAAAGAAAAATTGATATTTTACTGACCACCCATAACCCAGCTTTGCTTGATGCTTTAGGGCCAGAGATAGTTCCTTTTGTGGTTGTTGCACACCGCGATAAAGAAACTGGAGAAAGCAAACTTACACTTTTAGAAGATATTGAAAATCTTCCTCTTTTACTTGCATCAGGGACTTTGGGCAGATTAGCAACCAAAGGCGCAATTGAAAAGAGCCTTTCTGATAATAAATAAAACAAAATATGAGAAAGGTTCTGATTATTGATACATCAATACTCTGTGTTTACTTGGGTGTTCCTGGTAAAGAGACTTGTGGTTCTGATAATGATAAGTGGGATAAAAAAAGAGTTGAAGCCCGTTTTCAGGAAGAAGAAAAACAAGGTGCAAAGTTTATACTACCAATAGCAACAATTATAGAAACTGGTAATCACATTGCACAAGCTAACTCTAAGCGATATGAAATTGCTCAAGCTTTCGGTAATATTTTAGTGAAAGTAGCAGATGGAGTTATACCTTGGGGAGTTTTTGAAACTCAAGTAGGTGAACTTTGGAATTCAGAACAATTGAAACAGTTGGCTACTGAATGGCCTACTCTAGCATCTAGAAAGATTTCTATCGGAGATGCGACAATTAAGACTGTGGCTGAATATTACGCCAAAACCAGTAGCACATTTCAAGTAGAAATTTTTACCGACGATGGAGGACTCAAGGCTTATGAACCAGCTAATCCAGCACCTACGCGTCGTAGCAGCCGGACAAAAGGGTAAAATATTTTTGAGCGATCGCCCCTTACCTCTAACATCACGTTATCATCGGATATTGTGGAATTTCCGTGCGTAACTCGATAGCATCTATGACCGCCTCTCACTCTGAAACTCCATCTCCCAAGCCGGATGCAAGTACTTTTATTTCTGACCATCAACAGGTGGATCGCAGTAAGCTAAGTCAAATGTACTTGCACTATGTCGAGACGAAGGATAAATATCCTCACGCGGTATTGCTGTATCGGGTAGGAGATTTCTTTGAATGCTATTTCCAAGATGCTGTAAAACTAGCGCAAGAATTGGAATTAGTTCTCACTAGTAAACAAGCTGGAGAACAGGGACGAGTGGCGATGTCTGGTGTTCCGCATCACGCTTGGGAACGCTACGCGACGATGCTAGTAGAAAAAGGTTATGCAGTCGTAATTTGCGACCAAGTAGAAGATGCTTCTGAAGCTGCTGGTAGATTAGTGCGACGCGAAGTAACGCGCATCCTCACCCCAGGCACTTTGCTAGAAGAAGGAATGCTCAAATCAAGTCGCAATAATTACCTCGCAGCAGTAGTAATTGCGGCAAACCATTGGGGTTTAGCTTATGCAGACATCTCCACAGGGGAATTTCTTACAACTCAAGGTAGTGATTTAGAACATCTGACACAAGAGTTAATGCGCTTGCAACCTTCAGAGGTGCTGGTTCCAACAAATGCGCCCGATTTAGGTAGTTTGCTGCGTCCAGGAGAAACTTCGCCACATCTTCCCCAGTGTTTGCCACCATCATTTTGTTATAGTTTGCGATCGCAAGTACCATTTTCTCAAGGCGAAGCTAGACCTAGATTATTGCAGAAATTTAAGGTGCGATCGCTTGAAGGACTCGGTTGCGATCATCTTCCCCTCGCCGTTCGTGCGGCTGGCGGTCTTCTGGAATACTTGGAAGATACTCAAAAAGAAAACCCAGTTACCCTTCAAAGACTCCGCAGCTACACTGTCACCGATTATCTGATTGTTGATAATCAAACCCGCCGTAACCTGGAAATTACTCAAACCGTCCGGGATGGAACTTTTCACGGTTCTCTACTCTGGGCATTAGATAGAACTAATACAGCGATGGGTGGGCGTGCTCTACGGCGGTGGTTGTTGCAACCCCTAATAGATATTAAAGGCATTCGGGCACGTCTTGATACCATCCAAGAATTGATGGAAAATACACCACTGCGTCAAGATTTACGGCAGTTGTTACGCCAAATTTATGACCTAGAACGCCTGACGGGAAGGGCGGGTTCTGGTACAGCTAATGCTAGAGATTTAGTAGCTTTGGCAGATTCCCTTTCACGCTTACCAGAATTATCCAGCTTGGTAACTGAGGCGCGTTCTCCATTCCTCAAAGCTTTGCAGAAAGTCCCAACTGTGTTGGAAGAATTAGCACACAAGTTACACGCACATCTTGTGGAGTCGCCACCTATACTAATCAAAGAAGGCGGATTGATTCGCCCTAGTGTAAATCCCCTGTTGGATGAAAGAAAGGCAACTGTAGAAGCGGATCAGCAATGGATTGCCAATTTAGAAGTTGATGAGAGAGCTAAGACGGGAATTCCAACTTTGAAGGTAGGATTTAACAAAACTTTTGGTTATTATATCAGTATTTCCCGCAGCAAAGCTGACCAAGTACCCGCTAATTATATCCGCAAGCAAACCCTGACCAATGAGGAACGCTACATCACCCCAGATTTGAAGGAACGGGAAGCGCGGATTCTCACAGCGCGGGATGATTTAAATCAGTTGGAATATGAGATTTTTACAGCATTGCGGGAAGAGGTAGCACAAGAGGCGGAAGTGATTCGCAATTTATCTCGTGCAGTGGCGGCGGCAGACGTGTTGTGTGGTTTGGCTGAGTTAGCGGTGCATCAAGGGTACTGTCGTCCAGAAATGTTGTCAGGGAGGGAGATAAACATTGTTGATGGGCGTCATCCTGTGGTGGAACAGTCTTTACCTGCGGGTTTCTTTGTGCCGAATTCGACTCAATTGGGTCAAGAGTCATTAGTCATTAGTCATTTGTCATTAGCAGATGACCAAGAACAAATTGCAAATGACAATCCCGATTTGATCATCCTCACCGGGCCAAACGCAAGTGGCAAAAGTTGTTATTTGCGTCAGGTGGGATTAATTCAGTTAATGGCGCAGATTGGTAGTTTTGTACCAGCGAGGTTTGCTAGATTGGGAATATGCGATCGCATTTTCACCCGTGTAGGTGCAGTAGATGATCTTGCAACTGGTCAATCTACCTTCATGGTGGAGATGAATGAAACGGCGAATATTCTCAACCATGCCACATCTAGATCCCTAGTACTGTTAGATGAAATTGGTCGCGGAACGGCAACATTTGATGGTCTTTCTATAGCTTGGGCGGTGGCAGAATATATAGCAGTGGATATTCGGGCAAGAACTATTTTTGCTACCCACTACCATGAATTGAATGAATTGGCAAGTATTTTACCGAATGTGGCTAACTATCAGGTAACAGTGAAAGAATTACCTGACCAAATTATCTTTTTGCATCAAGTTCAACCGGGAGGCGCTGATAAGTCTTATGGAATTGAGGCGGGAAGATTGGCGGGTTTACCAGCCGTAGTTATTCAACGAGCAAAACAAGTGATGGGTCAAATTGAGAAACACAGCAAGATTGCGATGGGGCTACAAAATCTGGATTGACATATCACCACATTTCTTTAAAATTTAGACCTATATTATTGCGTGTTTAGGCAGCCAAAATAGCACCAAAAGCGATAACAGTCCATAAATTGTTATCATGTAAGTACGTAATGTACATACCCTTGAAGATGAGTAACTCCTACAGCATTCGTAGTACTAAAATTGGTAACAGTGCAGGGTTTAGGCTACCGGCTGAGTTTTATCGGGAACATCCTCAGTTTGCCAATGCAGATGGTTGGATAGAGGTATTGTCGCCGGATACTGCAATTTTACGGATTTTAAAATCTGGTGATGATGAAGACGCCGAAGACTCAGTAATGATGCGGCTGTTTCTCGATTTTGTTATGGCAGAAGCGCTCAAAAATAACACACTGCAACCTTATACAACTGAAATGTCTGAGGCTGCCCGCGACCTAATTGTAGGTGTGGAATTAGACGATGAGTCATTAGAAGATGGCTAGTTTTGTCAGTAATGGATGGGTAGTTTATTTTCACCCACAACTATTTGCTACTCAATATCAAGAATTATTTGAGCGCGTTTCCCATTTACGGGAGCAATTACCAGAGGCTGAATATAAAACCCATGCAACGGTAAAATTGTTTGCAGCAATTACTGTTGCAATTGAAACTAAGATTCCCTCTGATCCGTTTGCAAGTCATTTTGCCTTGACAGGGGCGTTAAAACGCTATGGACGGGTGAAAAAGATGGGTTTACCGGAACGGTATCGGCTGTTTTTTAAGGCGTTTGATACGGAACAGTTGAAAGTAATTGTAATTTTGTGGTTAGGGTTTCCACGTAAAGAGGGGGCGAAAAATGACTGCTACCAGGTGTTTACTAAGATGGTTGAACAAGGGAAATTTCCAGACACTTTAGATGAGTTGTTGAAAGATTATGAGATAACGGATGATTAAAAGAGCAAGAGAGTTATCAAGTAGTTGAAATCTTGTTAACGTTTATGCTTAAAATTGCACAAGAGGTTTATTTAGCATCTATTAAAAGCTAAAGTCAACCCTTTGCAGGACTCCCATAAGCAATGCTGACTGAAATTTTGCCTTTCCGCTTTGAGTTAGACACGATCGCGATCGCCGGAGCGAGTTTGTGGTCATTGGCGCTATATCTAGGTTTTTCCCAAGTTAATGAATGGGTAATCGAACAACTCAACCGTTGGTTTAACTTTGCCGAGCGATCGCTTTATACCAGTCAATCAGAATTTGAAAAGACTCGTAAAGCCAGAGAATCCCAAAACTCTTTCTACGCCTCATTATTTAGCATTGTGCCTTTTTTGGTAGTCGGTGCTTTATGTAACTGGATTCTAGAAATTAGTTTAGGTGAAAGTTGGGGAATTAGTACAGGAATATTAGCTTGTATGGGCGCTGGCATTTATGAACTTGGGCGCAGGGATGGCGA
The DNA here is from genome assembly GCF_034531135.2 of Nostoc sp. CmiVER01. NCBI lineage: Bacteria > Bacillati > Cyanobacteriota > Cyanophyceae > Nostocales > Nostocaceae > Nostoc > Nostoc sp. CmiVER01. The sequence goes on along the minus strand of NZ_JAVRBU020000022.1, from coordinate 111,049 downwards.
ATCTTCGGATTAATTAGAGAAGAAAGTTAAAGAATAACTTTGAATTGTTTCCCAATCCCTTTACTTCTTAATTTCCTCACCAACAATCTGTGCTATCTTTTGAGCTGCACCACTTTCACCACGAATATTACGGAGTTTAGCGCGAATATCGTCCAATTTTTCTGGATGGGCTAGTAAGTCTAAAACCATTTCTCCAATTTCTTGTGGTTCAAGTTTACCCATAAGTTCTGGCACTATCTCTTCCTGTGCCCAGATATTTGGCCATGCTAATAAACCTTTGCGTCTTACAAATCTTAGGAACAACCAATTAATTACCTTTGTAAAAGGCGTACCTACTCCCGGCAGATTTGCCAACAACCCAGGTAAACCATCCCAAGCACGCATGGCATCAAGTTGCTGAGTTGGCAGCAAAACAATCATTGGCACTCCTAAAGCACCGAGTTCGGCAGTGTTTGCCCCCACTGTAGTCAAGCAGATGCAGCACTGGGATAATAAGTGATATGCAGGGTTTTCTTGCCACAGTTCTACAGTTAAGCCTGTTGTTGTTTTAAGCAATGCTTTGCTATTAGCGTGCTCTGGGACAATTAAGGAAGCACCGCCAAAGCCAAAGATTTCAGTAATAGAGTTCCTTTGAGGATCGGCAAAACTAGCTAAAGTTTGTAAATCTAAAGTTGGAGCTACAGGAATCACAAATTTAGTTTGAGGTCTTTTTGCATGAACGTATTCAGCAATGCCTAGACTTAATGGTACTCCTTGGGCTAATTTTGCGGTTTTTGAACCAGGAAGTAGACCAATGATTGGGGCGTGGGGAGTAGGGAGTAGGGAATAGGGAGTGCTGACTTGTTCTTGTGCTTCTAGCATCAAATCACCGACAACAGTGAATTTGTGAGCATATTTCTGGGGGACACGGGCAGCAACTTCAGGTTTCATCACCCCAAACCGATCAATCCACTTATGCCAACGAGCTTCCCATTCGGCGTAAACTACTGTGCGATATCCCAGCTTTTTGCCTATGACTAAGGGGAAAATTTGATCGCCACCCAGAAAAACTACTACACCGTGACTTCTCCAGTCCCAATTCTCAAAAGTTTTACCCCAAAGCAAAAATTGCCAAAAATGCTCTGCTGACTGTACTCTATCTACTTCTGGGTAAGAAAGAGCGATCGCAGCTTCTTTTCCACTAGCATTTGAGCAAGGTGATAATACCACAGAAATCCTTACTAAAGAAGGGTCATCCCCTAATTCTTGCCGCAGCGCCTTTACCACTGGACGTACCCAGGTTGTTACTTCACCTGGGCCATTTGAAAGGATGAGAATATCTACTTGAGTCATTTATACTTATCTAAATTATGTAATTCATCTTCCAAAAAATTTAAATCTTGAGAAGTTGGAATTTTCATACTAATCAAAAATACTATTTGATTATTTTCAATATTTATATTAATTACATTAACTACTGCTTTATCAGGCGATAAATTTAAGCCTGGAACTGTTATCGACTGATTTTTATACCCTGCATCATCAAGCCATTCAGAAATATTTCGCCAATTTTCTAACTTTTCATCAGACTTATCCAACAGACTTTTTACATACCTGTATATAGTTGCACAGAGGTCAGTTTCTACACCCTTCCCATTTTTACCGAGTTTCTCAGCTATTTCAGATGGACTACAGCCACAAAGCAAACCCCGCAAGTGTCGCTTTTCCACTGGTGTTAAACCCTTACCTTTCATTGATGACAAATCAGAGTAAAGGGTTTCCAAGTCCCAGTTATTCGCTGCTTGCATGAACGGTTCATTGCTGGATGGCATGATTATATTTACGATGGTAACAATTTTTACTGATGTAATCCTAGCATAATTCCTGACGCTTACTAGAAGTTAGTTAGCTTTTAATTAACAGATACTTAGATTATTGACATAAAAGCTACAAACTATACGGACAAGATGATGAACAAATATCAATTAAAAGTTGGAGTAAAGTTAAAATCGATCGCGTTTCCTGCTTTAATCCTGATGTGTTCTGCTGTAGCTACACCAGCTATGGCAGCAGATTGGAGTTTTCCTTGGCAAGCAGGTAAAAGCGCTACGATTAGCAGAGGAACTGGTTCTCATAATGATGGCTGGAATACACAATCGAATGCTGTTGATTTCGCTATTAGTCCGGGTACTCCAGTATTGGCACCTGTTGATTCAACAATAATCAGCGTTTGTCAAGCTAGAGGAGCAGATAATCATAATGCTATTTTCTTTAAATCTCCAGATGGTAATTACACACTAATGCACCTTAAAGCATTTGGTTTGTATCCAGGTCAATTTTTCAAAAAAGGACAACAGATAGGTGTAGTAGCTGCTGACACTCCTAATGATCCTAAGTGTGCGATATCTACAGGCCCCCATCTTCATATAAATTTCCCAAACCGCAACCTAGTTGTGGATGGTTATCAAGTTGTAACTATAACGCGTGGGACATACACTTCCAGAAATGGTATTGTTATTGACGACTTCACCCGTGTCAATTTCAGTGGAGTTACTGCTCCTGGTGGAGTTAATGTGCGCTCTGGCACTTCCACATCTGCTTCAATTGTTGGAAGATTGGGGAGTACTGTGAGAGTTAATTTTGATGGATGGAAATATGGCGATTCCGTAGCAGATACTTGGACAGGTAGGCCCGATCGCCGTTGGTATCGTATTGCTGGTACTAATAATTGGATAGCAAGTGCTGTTATTAATGGTAATGCTCCTGGTTCCCAACCTTAATTTTCTATCTAGTTTTTTAAACTTAAATTTCCCCGCTTTCTGATAGCGGGGTTTTTTATCAAAATTTTAGAAGCCGTAAGTTTTTCTAATATGAAACGCTGCATCTTCACTTTTTTATTATTGATATTTTTAACCTTAAGAAAATTTATCTAAAGCTCTCAAAATCTCTTTTCTCTAAGACTATATTTTTATAGCATTAATAACTAAATAGTTAATTATCGATGTAAATAAAAATTTACAAATTAGTGAGCAGATACTTTTAAATCAGTCAACAATTACAAAGAAATATTTCGTTTTTTATATCGATTTGTGTCAGATACACGATAAAATGCCCACTGGGCAAGCGTTTTCTGATAAAAAACACATATTGCCTAAAGATCACAAAGTTACCTGTGGCTGATGATGCCGCTAGGAACTTCCTTCAGAGAACACGCATCAAAGGAGCCGAAGAAGCATGTTCACACACGTCAAGTCCACCATTAGACACATTGCGCCAGATAACTTACGCGGACGTAATTTAATCAAGGTGGTCTATGTCGTGCTTGAGTCCCAGTACCAGAGTGCTTTGTCGCAAGCGGTTCGCACGATTAACGCGAACAATCCCAACTTGGCGATTGAAATCAGTGGGTACTTGATTGAGGAACTCCGCGACCCTGAGAACTACGAAGAGTTCAAACGAGAAATGGAGAGTGCGAATATCTTCATCGCTTCCCTCATTTTCATCGAAGACTTAGCACAGAAAGTAGTAGCAGCTGTAGAACCACACCGCGATCATCTGGACGTTTCCGTTGTCTTTCCCTCAATGCCAGAGGTAATGCGCCTGAGTAAAATGGGTAGCTTTTCCCTAGCACAGTTGGGTCAGTCAAAAAGTGCGATCGCTCAATTCATGCGGAAACGCAAAGAAAAATCCGGTGCGGGATTCCAAGATGGGATGCTGAAGCTTTTGCGAACGCTGCCGCAAGTGCTGAAGTTTCTACCGATGGACAAGGCACAGGACGCTCGAAATTTCATGCTCAGTTTTCAGTATTGGCTAGGTGGTTCTCCAGAAAATTTGGAAAACTTCTTACTGATGCTAGCTGATAAATATGTATTTAAAGGTTTAGACAAACAAATTGCACCTTCTACATATCAGCAGCCAGTTGTTTATCCCGATTTAGGGATTTGGCATCCTTTGGCTCCTAGTATGTTTGAAGATGTCAGAGAGTACCTCAATTGGTACACAGCTCGTAAGGATATTTCTAACGATCTCAAAGATCCCTTAGCTCCCTGTGTCGGATTAGTATTGCAACGCACTCACCTAGTTACAGGCGATGATGCCCATTATGTCGCAATGGTGCAGGAGCTAGAAGCACTAGGCGCACGGGTATTACCAGTTTTTGCTGGTGGTTTGGATTTCTCCAAGCCTGTGGATGCTTACTTCTATGAACCAAATACCAACACACAGTTAGTAGATGCAGTGATATCGCTAACTGGTTTTGCTTTAGTGGGTGGCCCAGCTAGACAAGACCATCCCAAAGCAATTGAGTCACTCAAACGGTTAAATCGTCCTTATATGGTGGCGTTACCCTTAGTATTCCAAACCACAGAAGAGTGGATGGATAGCGATTTAGGGTTACATCCAATTCAAGTAGCTTTGCAAATTGCAATTCCTGAATTGGATGGAGCAATTGAGCCAATTATATTATCGGGTAGAGATGGGGCTACAGGGAAAGCGATCGCCCTGCGCGATCGGGTTGAAGCAGTAGCCGAACGCGCCTTAAAATGGGCAAATCTGCGCCGCAAACCGAAGCTGGAGAAGAAAGTCGCCATCACCGTTTTCAGTTTCCCACCAGATAAAGGCAACGTCGGAACCGCCGCTTACTTGGATGTATTCGGCTCAATTTATGAGGTAATGAAAGCCCTCAAAAATAACGGCTACGACTTACCAGAATTGCCAGAATCCGCCGAAGCGTTGATGCAAGAAGTCATCCATGACGCCCAAGCGCAGTACAACAGCCCAGAACTGAACGTTGCTTATAAGATGTCGGTTCCTGAGTATGAGGCGCTGACCCCATATTCTCAACGCCTAGAGGAAAACTGGGGCCCACCTCCCGGACACCTTAACAGCGACGGGCAAAATCTGCTAATTTATGGTAAGCAATTTGGTAACGTCTTCATCGGTGTCCAACCTACATTCGGTTACGAAGGCGACCCAATGCGGTTGTTATTCTCCCGTTCAGCTAGTCCTCACCACGGTTTTGCTGCTTACTACACTTACCTAGAGCAAGTTTGGAAAGCTGATGCTGTACTGCATTTTGGTACACACGGTTCCTTGGAATTCATGCCAGGTAAACAGATGGGGATGTCTGGTGATTGTTATCCAGATAACTTGATTGGCTCAATTCCCAACCTGTATTACTATGCAGCGAATAATCCAAGTGAGGCGACGATTGCCAAACGTCGGAGTTATGCCGAAACAATTTCTTACTTGACACCGCCAGCAGAAAATGCTGGTTTGTATAAAGGTTTAAAGGAACTCAGCGAATTAATTGCTTCCTACCAAACCTTAAAAGATAGTGGACGCGGTGTTTCCATTGTCAACAGCATCATGGATAAATGCCGGATCGTGAATCTGGATAAGGATATTGACCTGCCAGAAACCGATGCCAGAGACATGAGTACCGACGATCGCGATAATATTGTTGGCAACGTCTACCGCAAGTTGATGGAAATCGAGTCTCGGTTGTTGCCTTGTGGGTTACACGTTATTGGTAAACCGCCAAGTGCAGAAGAAGCGATCGCAACTCTTGTCAACATTGCTAGTCTAGATCGTCAAGAAGAAGGACTTCAAGGCTTACCGGGAATTATCGCTAACAGCATTGGGCGTAATATAGATGATATTTACCAAAATAGCGATCGGGGCATTTTACAAGATGTCCAGTTATTGCAAGATATCACCTTAGCAACCCGTGCAGCAGTTACCGCCCTTGTTCAAGAGCAAACCGACGCCGAAGGACGAGTTTCTCTAGTTTCCCGGTTGAATTTCTTCAACATGGGTAAAAAAGAACCTTGGGTAGAATCATTGCATAAAGCAGGTTATCCCAAAGTCGATACCACAGCCCTAAAACCCCTGTTTGAATATTTGGAATTCTGCCTGCAACAAGTTTGTGCCGACAACGAACTAGGAGCATTACTTAGAGGCTTAGAAGGCGAGTACATTTTACCTGGCCCTGGTGGCGATCCCATCCGCAACCCGGATGTATTGCCCACGGGTAAGAATATGCATGCTTTAGATCCGCAATCCATCCCAACAACAGCAGCAGTACAATCAGCCAAAATCGTTGTAGATAGGCTTTTGGCACGTAACAAAGCTGAAAACGATGGAAAATGGCCAGAAACCATCGCCTGCGTCCTTTGGGGAACCGATAACATCAAAACTTACGGCGAATCCCTAGCGCAAATTATGTGGATGGTAGGCGTGCGTCCAGTTCCCGATGCTTTGGGACGGGTGAACAAGTTAGAATTGATATCTCTAGAAGAGTTGGGACGCCCCAGAATTGATGTAGTAATCAATTGTTCTGGTGTATTCCGCGACTTGTTCATCAACCAAATGAACTTGCTAGACCAAGGGGTGAAGATGGCGGCTGAAGCAGATGAACCCTTAGAAATGAACTTTGTTCGCAAACATGCTTTGCAACAAGCTGAGGATATGGGGATTAATCTGCGTCAAGCAGCGACGCGCGTTTTCTCCAACGCTTCTGGTTCCTACTCGTCAAATATCAATTTGGCGGTAGAAAACAGCACTTGGGATAGCGAAGCCGAGTTACAGGAAATGTATCTCAACCGGAAATCTTTCTCCTTCAATTCCGATAACCCCGGAATCATGGATGAATCCCGGCAGATTTTTGAAAGTACATTGAAAACTGCTGATGCAACTTTCCAAAATCTGGATTCTTCTGAGATTAGCTTAACGGACGTTTCCCACTACTTCGATTCAGATCCTACTAAGCTTGTGGCAAATCTGCGGGGTGATGGTAAAAAACCAGCATCTTATATTGCAGACACAACCACAGCTAACGCCCAAGTGCGTACACTATCAGAAACCGTGCGTTTGGATGCGCGTACCAAATTATTAAATCCCAAATGGTACGAGGGGATGCTGAATCACGGTTACGAAGGTGTGCGCGAACTCTCCAAGCGATTGGTAAATACAATGGGTTGGAGTGCGACAGCCGGCGCTGTGGATAACTGGATTTACGAAGATACTAACGAAACCTTCATCAAAGATGAAGAAATGCAGAAACGGTTGCTGAACCTTAATCCTCATTCTTTCCGCAAAGTTGTATCAACTTTGTTGGAAGTGAATGGACGCGGTTATTGGGAGACTAGCGAGGAGAATTTAGATCGTCTGCGCGAGTTGTACCAAGAAGTTGAAGACCGGATTGAAGGAATAGAATAACAACCAAAATAGAGGCGTTTTCTAGAACGTCTCTATTCTGCCAACCATTTTTACAGATTACAAAGAATGCGCCTAAATGAAAATAATAAATATAATTAGGGGTATGTATGTCTGCTAAAGATGTTTTTCATGAAGTTGTCAAAACAGCTTTACAGAAAGACGGTTGGCAAATTACTAACGATCCACTCACAATTAGCGTGGGTGGAGTTAATCTTTCTATTGATTTAGCCTCCCAAAAGCTGATTGCAGCAGAACGTGAAGGACAAAAAATTGCAGTCGAAGTCAAAAGTTTTTTAGAAAGGTCGTCTGCTATTTCAGAATTTCATACAGCATTAGAGGATGTTTGAAAAGTAATGATTCATGTATCACATATTTTTTACCCCACCCTAACCCTCCCCTTATAAAGGGGAGGGAACCAGATTTTTCTTGTTTCCCCCCAATATATCGGGGGGATTAAGGGGGGTAAAAATGTGATTAAAAGCACAAGATACCACTTTTCAAACATCCTCTTAGGACAGTTTATTAATTATAGAGGTGCATTACGACGGCGGCAACCGAAGCGTGTTTTGTATTTAGCAGTACCTTTAACAATTTACAAAACATTTTTTCAACTTGATTTCCCTAAAGAGATGATAGCAGAAAATCAAGTAAAAATGCTTATCTATGATGTAGAGCAAGAGGTGATTTTCCAATGGAGAAATTAACTCGATATCGCCAGCTTGTACAACAAATATTACAGGAATATAGTGAGCAGAAACCAACTTACGGAAATATAGAAGTTGAAACAATTTTTGATACAGAACGCAATCATTATCAAATAGTTCATGTAGGCTGGGAAGGTCAAGACTGGGTACATAGTTGTATTATCCATATTGACATTAAGGGTGGAAAAATTTGGCTTCAGTGGAATGGTACAGAAGATGACATCGCAGCTAATTTGGTAGCTGCGGGAGTTCCCAAGGAAGATATTGTGTTAGGTTTTCAGTCCCCTTTTATGAGACAGTTTACAGAATATGCAGTGAGTTAAGAGATGTTTTGAAAATCTCCAAGTACTACTTAATGAATGTTAACCCCAACTCCTGTGTTAATATGATCTTAATGGGCTAGAGAATGCTAAATAAGATTAACTAAATCATAAAGTAAGAAGTATTAATTATGGATAGTTGGCAAGATATTACTGATGATAGATTAGTAAGACCAATACATCCTGGCGAAGTAATTGCAGATATTTTAGATCATTTAGATATTAATACCGCAAATTTTGCAGAAAATTTAGGAGTATCTAATCAAACAGTTCAGAAAATTATTAATGGTCAAAGAGTAATTATAGTAGATATAGCAATACGTCTTGGTAAAGTTTTAGGAAATGGACTAAGACTTTGGCTTAATCTTCAGCAAAAAGTTGAACTTTGGGATGCTTGGCAAAGCCATAAAGAAGAAATTCAAGGAATAGAATACTTATTGTAGGGTAGGCAAAATGCCAAATATTCTATCTAAAAGAAACAAGAATCAAACTCCTTTTCAATCTCCTCAAATTCACCTGGCGTTAACACAATAGTTCCAATCAATCCATTTGGATCTAAGTCAACATTCTCAATAGCATTGAAAGACAAATTGTATGATTCATCTCTAAATAAAATAATTTCTAACTCAACAGGTATTAAAAGTTTATAAGGTACTTTTCCTTCCACTTGTTCAATCCCATAATACACATGATCTTCACTATCCCAATAAGCATATTCCGTACTATCATAGCTAATATAAAGGGTACAACTAATTTCAGTCTTTAGCTCAAAGGTAACAACGGGACATTCAACTTCTTCATCGATATTTACAATAGATTTATCAATAATTATTATCTCTTCTACTACTACTTCTATATATTCACTACCCAATTCAAAGTAACCATGTGCAAAGTCATCACTTAAAGAAAATTCTCTAGAGCTAAAACTATGTGATATTTCATTTTTAATTTCGCCCCAATTATCATCAAGTATTTTGTAACATAAATCTACTTCACTGGATTCTTGTTCTATAATCTCTGTTAACAATTTGTCAATGCTTTCTTTGTAAATTAAATATTCACTCTGACTAGAAGCCTTCTGCCAATCTGGATCGCCACTAATAATATATATTTTTCTATTTTCAGTTTTAGCTTTTTCTTCTATTGCAGCTATGGCAAATGCATCAGGAAATTCATGCTTCTTTTGACCATTTTCAAAAGGAGGAAGTATTTGAAAGTATTTAGTAAAAATATATTCTGCTGATACAGCATCTATTGTTAATATCTCTATTTGTGATTCTTTTATAAATTCGTTGAATTGTTCTTTTAATTCATCGGATAATTCATCCTTATTTAAAGATAAATTTAATAATATTTTAAATTTAAGAGAATTATGAATAATCTTAGCTTGTTTACGAAACTCTTTGTGAAGATTTTTAAATGCTAATGAAGCTTGTTGGGTTAAATGCTCAATATGAGCCATCACTTCTTGCTGTGTAACCGTAGTCAAATACAGACAAACCTTTTCATCTTGAACTAACTCTATAAGTTTTTTGAAGGATGTAGATTGATAGTTAAAGTTTTCCCTATCAAATACTTCTGTATCTAAAGCAACTAAACGAGTAGGTTGTCTGATTTTTTGTATCATTTATTTCTCTGTCTTTCCTAAATACTTGTAATACCTTACATATTTTATACTTTATATGAAAAGTTAGCTGCTGATAAAACCTAGAAGAAATCTTAGATTCATATCCGCAACTCACACACGAGGCAATTCAAGCAGCTATTTGAGAATTGAATGCCTAAATATAAAATAAATAAAGCGATCACTCACCCTTCCACAACAGGCGATGTCTAACAACAAGCTATTACGTGTCTACCTTTATTTTTGAGGTTGTCTGCAAAGCGATCGCTCCTCATAAACTATCGAAGCATAAAATTAAAGCATGACTATTCATAAAACAGATATGCTAAAAACGCTTTGGGCTACTGTTCGGAATGGAAAAATCGAATTGCTGGAGTCAGAGGAATTACCGGAAGGGACAAGAGTGCTAGTAACGCTGCTTCCTGATGATGAAACTGAATTTTGGCTTCAAACCAGTCAAACATGACTCTCATCAGTTTGGGATAACGCTGAGGATGATGTCTATGCCCAACTACTCTAAAAATAACATCATTTTGGTTCAGTATCCCTTTTCAAATTTGTCCAGTTCAAAATGTTAGACCTGCTGTTGTAGTAAGTGCGCCACACATTTCTCAAGACATCTTAATCACACCCTTGACGAGTAAAACTGGGGCATTACTAGAAGGTGAGTTTGTCTTGTCTGAATGGGCAACAGCAGGGCTAAACGTGGCTACAGCAGTTGAGAGAGGTCTATACACAGTACATGAAAGCTTGGTTGTAAAAGCGATCGGCAAGTTAGCTGATGCTGATGCTGAACTTTTAGAGCAATCTTTGCGGTATTGGTTGGGGTTGTGATAAGAGTCAGCAATAGTATTGGCAACTTCACAAAATTGATAATTGAATGCCTAAACAAGATGATCGCACTTCATAAGCCACAACAGGCGATGTCTAACGACAAGCCGCTAGGCGTTTACGCTTTGTATTGAGGTTTTCTGTAAAGCGATCGCTCACTCTTTCACAACAGTCCATCACCGTGTTTTTGAGGTTTTCTGAAAGGCGATCGCTTTTGAGAATGTAACAAGTGTGATCGCTTTATTTTTGAGGTTTTCTGTAAGGCGATCGCTCTTTACAATTACCCCCACCAAAGGTTTCCGCCCACTACTCTAACGCTAACGATTTAGGGCTGATCTCAAACTGTAAATGGGAACGGTAGAAACAAACATCAAACTCCATAAAGAAGTTAACTTGCCCCAAAATCAGAGGTACGTTTGTAGCGTGTGTCCATGCAAATACAAGTTGTACAGGTTCAAATTGCCCAACTACTGCTTGAAGAAGCACGACACGCGCCTCATATTGAGCTAAATTACCTGTCAAACTCAATGCAGTTGTCTGCTGCTCCCATACATAACCAAGCTCAACTCCTACTGAATAAGGAAGCACATTCACGCTTGCTCCAGTATCCAACAGACCGGATATGATCACAGAATTTTGCTGGTAAATCAAAGTAAGAGGTAGATAGGGGCGGAAACTGGCTTCGCCCAATGCAACATCAATCGGGATAAAGGAATACCGTTGTGCATTACGCATGGTCTTGAGTTTTAGCAGCTTCTAGCACTTTTAACATAGTATCTGCTGCTTCAACTGCATCATAAGGCGACCACACAGGATAAGATTGATCGGGCTTAATCAGATCGGTTTCCTGTTGGGCTAACTCTGAGATCAAAACCTGCATAATATAAAACTTATCTGCTCGACTAAGTTCTCGCAAAGCGGAAATTAATTCTGCTGAAACCATGCAAAGCACTCTAGTAAATCAAGTCTGCTTCTCGATCATAGTTTAATTTGTTGGGTTTCACTGCGTTTACCCTAAGCTACAACTAGAGTAATCACGTCTGCGACTTACAGGTGAGACAATTTAAGCAGCTAATAATGCGTAGGCGTAGCCCGTCGTAGACATCGCACTCACTCTTCCACAATAGGCGATGTCTAACGACAAGCCGCTACGCATCTACGCTTTGTCTTTGAGGTTTTCTGAAAGGCGATACCTACGGTAAAGTACGCTAACGCACTCGCTTTTCCAAAATAGCGATCGCATTTGCTTGTTGGGCGACAGTATTTGCTTGTTGAGCGACAGTATTTGCTTGTTGAGCGACAGTATTTGCTTGTTGGGCGATCGCATTTGCTTGTTGGGCGATCGCATTTGCTTGTTGAGCGATCGCATTTGCTTGTTGAGCGACAGTATTTGCTTGTTGAGCGACAGTATTTGCTTGTTGGGCGACAGTATTTGCTTGTTGAGCGACAGTATTTGCTTGTTGGGCGACAGTATTTGCTTGTTGAGCGACAGTATTTGCTTGTTGAGCGACAGTATTTGCTTGTTGGGCGATCGCATTTGCTTGTTGAGCGATCGCATTTGCTTGTTGAGCGACAGCATTTGCTTGTTGCGTTTATCTCGAAACAAGAGACAGATATAATTTGACAAGTATAAACACAGAGTAAGTCTCGATTATTCTGTTTTAATTAAATCCCTGAAACTACTCTTATCACGTAGAAGCAAATGCCAGTATGTTGAAATAGAAGTATTCCAGGAATATCTCCCATGTCTTTAAAAACTCGCGGTTCTGCTGCTGTAGACAAAGCTCAACGCCGTCTCGCCTTGCTTAAATCAATCAATGAGAATCTGGATTTAGGGCATGGATTAAGCATTGAAGCTTATACCCGCCTTATCCATAACACCCGTGCCACACTAGAAGCTCATAATACACTTTTGTCTAATCTTGAGGAATCTCGTAAGACGATAACTCAGATGGAGCAAACACTCTCAGAACTGTCTGAAAGGATGCTTACTGGAGTTGCGACTGTTTACGGCAGAAACAGCATGGAGTATTCAAAGGCAGGCGGCTCTCGCCGAAAGGGGAGTACTAGTCAAAAATCTATTTCACAAGTTCCTTCAGTTGTTGCGGTTCCCACTAATCAACCCACCCAAACTGCAACTAACGGCAAAGGCAGCTTGAGCAATGTTTAAATTTATTTTACTTAATGAAAGAGCTATTATTCGTTAAGTTAGTAAGGTAGCACAGCTAGCTGTGCTACCTTACTCCAAGATCCACGCAGCCTGAAAAAAGTCGCGTTCGCAAAACATCGCATAACGATAGGTTGAATCAACAACGGAATTAGTAACGGCATAATTGTCAACCAAATTTTCTAATTGTTGTGTTAGTGGTTGAAAATCTGCACTGCTGTAAGTACGAATCCAGTCTGCATATTGATGATTAGGAATGCCGTTAGCAGCTAACTTTTCTCCCAAAAAGGCATACAAACGCATACAGGGAGACATCGCCGCAGCAGTTAAGCCTACATCTCCACCCCATGCAGTTGCTAACAAAAAGTCAGTATAGTGGCGGGTAGCGGCTCCTGGTTCTACAGAATGCAAATTGACTCCCCACGCAGAAGCATAGCCATTATGCAGCCGCAGTTCTTCTAAAACTCCACTAGCTAAGTTATGAAATGTAGTGAAACCTAACCAGTCTGGTGCTTTAGCTGCGGCAATACTGTACGCACGGGCAAAAGCTTCTAAAAAAAAAGCATCTTGCCCTACGTAGTAAGCAAATTTAGCTTGCTCAAGAGTACCATCGCCAATGCCTTGAACGAAAGGATGCTCTAGGCAAGCTTGGGCTAAGTCTTGATTTGCTGCCCATAATTCCTGAGATAAAGTCATTTGTTATTTATCACTTGTACTGAGCGTAGTCGAAGTAAGTCGAAGTATTTGTCATTTGTTATTATCCCCTTTAAAAAGGGAAGAACTGAAGCAAGACTGAGCCTAGACTTCCTAAAAAGTCTACAAAACTGGGTTTACCAGCACTTACCTTCTCATTTACAGGTGTTTGCAGTTCTAGAATAAAAGCTTGAGCTGTTTGGGTTCCAGGGGTATTGCTTTGGGATGTAAACAATTTTTCAGCAATTTGAGCATCTTGGAATGCACCTTGTCTATCTAGTATTTGGTAACGAGCGATACCACGAGCTAAATAAGCACCTGCAAATTCTGGTTTAATAGCGATCGCTTGATTAAAATAACTGATTGCTTGCTGTTGGTTGCCTTTTTGCCCTTCTGCTACACCCCAAGCATAAAATTCTTCTGGTGAAGCAATTTGTAATGGTATCCCAACGGCACCTTGAAAGTTAGCACCATTCAAGTTTGCACCAGTCAATTCTGCATTTGCTAAATAAGCATTTCTTAAATCAGCACCCCCTAAATTTGCCCCACGGAATTTAGTCTCGCTCAGGTTAACACCAAACAAACTTGCACCGCTCAAGTTAGCACCCCGTAAATCTGCACCGCTCAAGTTTGCCCGACTAAGGTTAGCACCTGTAAGATTAGCACCGCTCAAATTGGCTCCAGATAAGTCAGCCATCACTAAACCTGCATTAGTCAAATCACAGTTTTGACATTGCTTAGTTGCCAATAACTGTTTAACGTGTTCAGAATTTGCTGCTTGTACGGTTGTTGCCAAACTAATTGTGGTTAAAAAGGCAGCTATGGCTAAAATTTGCTTCTTCATATTTATGTAATATTTATTACTCAATATCTTACGCTAACTGAGATGGATTTATACCTCAGCATTATGATATGAGCAATCTCAACAGTTTGCCCTCTGTAGTTGCCTAGATCACTTATAAATTTGAGTAAACATTTACATATACCCTGATTTTAAATAAATATGAGACTATAGAAGCATTAAGACAGCCATAAAAACGTGAGTCAGCAAGACAAACTCTTAGAAAAGATCCTCTCTGGGACTTCTGATACAGACATCCCTTTCGCCCAACTGTGGCAACTTTTATATCGACTAGGCTTTGAGGAGCGGATTCGTGGCGATCATCGTATTTTTAGCAAAGCCGATGTTGAGGAAATATTAAACCTGCAACATAAGATAGGAAAAGCCAAAAGTTATCAAATTAAACAAGTTCGTGCAGTAATTCTTAAGTATAAGTTAGGAACCCAAAATGATGTTTCGCTATGAAGTTATTCTCTATTGGAGTGAATTAGATCAAGCCTTTATTGCGGAAGTACCAGAATTACCAGGCTGTGCTGCTGACGGTGATAGTTATCAAGAAGCTCTGCATAATGTAGAATTAGTGATGCAGGAATGGATAGAAACAGCTAAAGATTTAGGGCGGACAGTTCCTCAGCCTAGACCGCGTTTGATGTACATTTAATTGATACACAAGCTAAGTCACGTCGCTTCTCTACGAGACGCTAAGGGCGATCGCTCAAAATTCAAAACTCAATAATTTTTGATACCCATAAATTTTGTAGGTTGGGTTGAGGCTTTGCGAAACCCAACAAACACCCGCAAAATGTTAGATTACCCTGCGAAATTTTGCTAAGTTCCTCAACCCAACCCACTAGCGTGACATGCTTAAAATGTTGGGTTTCAAAAAATTACAAAAACCAAAATTCAATCATTAATAGAATTACTCAACCTTACTGGCAATCTTACAAATCACCATGATATGTGATTTATATTTGTCAATAGTATAGTGAATAAGTTGCAATCCAGAACGTTCTAGTTCTTGCAAAAGTTTAGGGATTTCATACTTATGATGTCGCCAAATAGTAATTTCTTCACCTTTAGATATTTCAATCTTTTTATCTATACCCATTTGACTGAAATTTAGAGTGTAATTATGGTGGAGTTTCATCTTAGCAACTATACTATCTGTCTTTAAATCATACTTTCTCACCAATTCACAATCTTCAGATTTAATCCCAATCTTGCTTTTAACCCATCCATATATTTCTTCTACATGATACTTGCAGCCACCTCTGACGTTTCCATCCCATTTAGAGTTAGAACCAATTTCATTGGTAAACACCAGAAAATCATTTTTTCCCATACTATCTCTAAAGTTTTTTAGTACCTCATCTCTATTTTGATGATTACCGATAGTAACACCTAAGTGGAAAAATATTTTGGCTGTGTCGTCAATTTCAAGGCTAACTTTATTTTGAAATAAACTTTTGGGCACACAACTATTCTCTATATCAATTGTGGAACTGATGAACTCAATTAGAGGAAACCATTTGCTAAAATTTTTTTTGGATACATGAAGCAATTCCTCGCTGATATCTAAAGCAATATATTTATTAACTTTTCCTAGTTTATTAAGTCCTTTAATAAACTTTTTAACTGGATATGAATTTCCTGCGCCAACATCTATAATATTTATTTTTTTACCAATTTGAATATTGTCATTCAAGTATTTAAAATTTTCCTTTAAAAGCTCAATTTCTACATTCGATCTTCGATACCATGTTGGAATCACATATTTTCGATAAAAATCGTCCCAGATTTTTGCGCCTCTACCTTTATAAGAATACTTTAGAGGTATTTCTCGCCTGACTTCTAATGCATGAATTATGCCTAAAACTTCTTCCTCAGAAAAAATAGAGAAGAACTCAGAACTTGGCTTTGCTGTGCGATTGATAGCAGTTGACATGTCCGAGGGAAGTTGGAAATTGCTATGAAAATTTTGAGCCATTATTCTTGTTCTTGGGTTTTCTGAAATTATTGAAATGGATTAGCTGCAATGCTTGCCAAAGAGGTATTTTCTCACGCCACTGTCCCAAAATTTGAACTAAAATTTGGACTTACAAGCAGAAATAGATCCTATATTACGTACTGGGCAATTGGTTTTTTACATCAAAATACGAGATAATTTTTCAAAGATACAGGGGTAAATTCCAGTGGTTCAGCAACCAGAACTCCAGGAAACTTCGTCGATACACTCAATCCAGCGCGTGCTTAAGAGTTTAAGCACTTACCGATGGACTTCGCTAGGAGCATTGGTGAGTCTGTTGCTGTTGACGATCGCAAACGCAGTTACCCCACAACTATTTCGGTGGGGAATTGATCAAGGCATCACGAAAAACAACCTCCAAATTGTGCTGTATAGCGCCGCCTGGATGGTACTCGCCGCGATCGCTCGTGGTGTATTTAACTTTGGACAAAGCTATCTAGCGGAAGCAGCGTCTCAAGGTGTAGCTTATGACCTGCGAAACAGAATTTTCAGCAAAATTCAAAATCTCAGTTTCAGTTATCACGATCAAGCGCAGACTTCCCAACTGTTAACCCGTGTCACTAGCGATATTGAGCAGATCCGTACCTTTGTTGGCACTAGCTTAATTCAGGTCGTCGGTTCACTTGTGACATTGGTGAGTATATCAGTGGTTTTGCTGGTGATGAACTGGCAACTAGCACTGATTACACTAACGGTAGTGCCCCTAAATGCATGGTTGATGGCACAATTTGTGAGCCGGAATAACAAACTTTTTCGGCAAGTACAAGAGCAACTAAGCGACCTCAATGCTGTATTGCAAGAGAACTTGTTAGGAATCCGGGTGGTAAAAGCCTTTGTGCGGGAATCAACCGAAAGGTCGCGTTACACGACCATGAATGATTCCCTAGTCAGAGCAAATATGAAGACCATTAGCGCCATCCACAATACCTTCCCGTTTATCTTTTTGCTGAGTAATTTAGTAACATTGGCAGTTTTTGCCTACGGGGGAGAGCAGGTGATTGGGGGTAGGTTCTCCATTGGTGAACTAGTGGCGTTTAACTCATACCTAGCGTTGATTCTCCAACCAATTTTGTTGATTGGGTTTGCTGCACCTGCGATCGCTCAATCAGCTGCTTCCGCCGAACGTGTGTACGAAGTTGTAGATGCAGAGGTAGAAATTCGCGATCGCCCCGGTGCTGTCCCATTTGAAACCTGTGGCGGTAGAATCACATTTGAAAATGTATCCTTTCGCTATCCGGGAGCGACAACTGAAACTCTCAAAGAAGTTTCCTTTGAAACCAAACCCAACGAACTAATTGCAGTTTTAGGGATGACTGGTTCCGGGAAAAGCACAATTATGAACTTAATTCCCCGCTTTTACGATGTCACAGGGGGAGCAGTTCGCATTGACGGACGAGATGTAAAAAGTTTCACCCTCAAAAGCCTCAGATCGCGCATTGGTATTGTATTTCAGGAAACCACCCTCTTCTCTGGTACAATCCGCGAAAATATTGCCTACGCAAAACCCGATGCAACTCTAGATGAGGTGATAGAGGTTGCCAAAACTGCCCAAATGCACGATTTTATTAGTAGTTTACCCGATGGCTACGAGACAATTGTGGGTGAACGGGGCGTGGGTTTATCTGGTGGGCAAAAACAACGAATTGCGATCGCTCGTACCTTACTAACCGATTACAGCATTCTAATTTTGGACGATAGCACCTCAGCTATAGATGCTAAAACGGCTGCCCAGATTCAAGCCGAACTAGATAACTTAATGCGCCAAAAAGCTTGTACAACTTTTGTAGTAGCTCAACGCATCAGCACCGTCAAGAATGCCGATCGCATTTTTCTCATGGATAAAGGACGATTGGTAGCACAAGGCACACACGAGGAATTAATGCAAACCAGCCCCCTCTACGGTGTGATTTTGGAATCTCAAGTAAAGGCGAAAGAGAAAAGTGATACCAAACTAAAATAAATAGTCTTGCATCAAATTTTTATCACAGCCTTGTAATCAAGACAAAGACTTTTAATCAAAAATCCAAAATCTAAAATCCAAAATTGCTATGAGAGGCACAGTTCCCGTTGTTGCATCTGAGGATCAAGCGAGTAAACAACTTTCTACCCTGCGGCGCTTTTTGCAATACTTGCTACTTTATCGCAAAGAAATTCCCATCGCCCTGACATTAGTATTTATTGGCGCTGTAACCCAGGCAATTGGCCCGTTTTTCCTCGGCTGGTCGATTGATCACCTAATTGCACAAGGTAATTTGCAAGGACTACTACTCTTATTAGGACTACTAGCCCTAAACTACGGACTTGGTGTATTAGCAATCCGGGGTCAAATTATTCGAGTCGGCTGGATTATGCAGCGATTGCTGGCTCAACTGAGGCAAGATATTTTCACTAAAATCCAAAGTCTGCCACTTAGCTTTTTTGATCGCAGCGAAGCAGGTGATTTAATGAGCCGCCTGTTAAATGATGTCAATACTGTAAATCAGGCATTTGGACTAACGATCGCCCAAATGCTGGGCAACACTTTCAGTTTGGTAGGCATCATCATTGCAATGCTCTCAATCAACTTACAACTCGGTTTGTTGAGCAATCTGGTTGTGCCACTGATGATTTTTACCACCAGCTTATTTGCACGTTGGGCAAGAGCTAGGTTTCGCGTTACCCGACAAACTATTGGGGAGCTTTCCGCTAAGTTAGAAGAGGATATTAGCAGCGTCAGAGAAGCACAAGCATTTAATCGTGTCCAGATGAATATTCAAGAGTTCGACGTTCTTAACGCTGCCAATAGAGATGCTAACGTCGAGGCTGTAGCAATTACTTCGGCCTTTTTGCCCTCCATTGATTTTCTCAACACCCTAGCAACCGCAGGTGTGCTGGCCTATGGCGGCTATCTCGCAGTCACCGGAGCTGCAACAGTGGGTGTGGTAACATCCTTTTTACTTTACGTCCAGCAGTTCTTCCGCCCGATCCAAATTCTCAGCCAGTTTTACACCCAAGCTCAATCTGCCTTCGCCGGGTTAGAGCGAATCTTTCTATTGTTAGATGAACCGTCACAACTCAAAGACGCACCCAATGCGACAGAAATGCCGCCTATTCAGGGTGAAGTGACATTTGAGAATGTCAAGTTTGGCTATAACCCGGATCAACTGGTTCTCAAAGGGGTAAATTTGCACGCCTATCCAGGACAGATGATTGCGTTAGTAGGGCCGACCGGTTCGGGAAAAACTACGATCATTAACTTGATTTTGCGCTTCTATGATGTATCTGGCGGTGCAGTGAAAATTGATGATATTGATGTGCGTAGCGTTACTCAAGCAAGTCTACGGCGACAAATTGGCATCGTTCTGCAAGACAATATTCTATTCAGTGGCACTGTAGCCGAAAACATTGCCTTTGGCTCTGCCCATGCCACTCAAGCTGATATCGAATCGGCTGCACAGTTGGCAAATGTGCATGAGTTCATTACCTCACTACCACAAGGCTATACAACTCAATTGGGTGAACGGGGTGCACCCTTGAGCCAAGGACAACGACAGCTGATCAGTATTGCCCGTGCCGTGTTGATTAATCCCCGAATACTGATTCTTGATGAAGCAACCAGCAGCATTGACACGCGTACAGAAGCGTTAGTACAAATTGCGATCGCTCGTTTGTTGCAAGGTCGAACCAGCTTCGTAATTGCCCATCGCCTCAGTACAGTTACCCAGGCAGATCAGGTATTAGTAATTCAGCAGGGAGAAATTGTAGAGCAGGGTACTCACGCCGAACTTATCAATCAGCAAGGCGTTTATGCCAACCTTTATGCTCTGCAACTGGGTGCAGCAGACACAACGGTTTAAAACAAAAAGTAAAATATATATAGCTCTAATTTATCAATCGCCAGCAAAGAAATGAAGCTACCTGACCTCGATTCACAAACCATTGATCGCATTATTGAAATGGCATGGGAAGATAGAACCTCTTTCGATGCTATTGAGGCTCAGTTTGGGCTGCTAGAGAAAGAGGTAATCGCCCTAATGAGGCGCGAAATGAAAGAATCTAGTTTCAAGATGTGGCGAGAGCGAGTTACCAAACGCGGTACAAAACATTTATCTAAGCGAGAATTTATTGCAGGTCGGTTTAAATCGCATAATCAAAAAACGTAAGTAATTGGGTGAAAACTACCACATTCAGAAGTACAATGACGAAAGTTACACTCTACATTGCAGCGAGCTTGGATGGCTATATTGCTCGCAGCGATGGCAGAATTGATTGGCTATCAATCCTTGATACAGAAGGTGAAGACTACGGTTACACTGATTTCTACGAATCGATTGATGCGATCGTGTTAGGTAGCAAAACGTATGAAGTAGGGCTTGGTTTTGATAAATGGCCTTATCCAGACAAAAAATCCTTCGTTTTTACCCAGCGCCCTCTCCAATCTGACCGTGAAGACGTTACATTTATTTCTGCTCCAGTGGAGCCAGCCTTAGCAAATATAGAAGCTCAAGGTTATGAAAACATCTGGCTAGTTGGTGGCGGAGCATTAATCAATTCGTTTCTTCAGCACAGCTTGATTGACGAATATATTATTTCAACTATTCCAATTATCTTAGGTGGCGGCATACGCCTTTTCCCACCGCCTAGCCCTGAAGAAGAATTGGAACTGATTAGCTCAAAACAATATTCTACTGGTTTACTTCAAGCACATTATAGGCGAAAACAGAAGGTTTAAAAAATTCATAATTCATAATTACGTGACTGCCATCATTAGGCAGTGGAATCATATCATGTTCCGTTTAACACTTATCATTATGATTGACGCAAGGGAACTTTAATGATCCATGATTATCTGGACTTAATATAAAACCCTTTTTAATTACGAATTACGAATTACGTTAGCGTAGCGGGGCGTAGCCCATTACAAATTACCTAAAGAAGCTTCTGAACAGCTTTGCTAAACTCCTCGTAAGCTGAAACTCCTACGATAGTTTGTGCTAACTCACCATCTTTAAATATTAAAACTGCTGGAATACTGCGAAGACCGAATCTCTTGAAAATTGGCTTGTTGCTATCAACGTCTACCTTAACAACTTTGGCGCGACCTTTATATTCCTCAGCAAGTTGATCCATTAACGGACTGACCAAGCGACAGGGGCCACACCAAGTAGCAGTAAAATCAACAACAACAACTTTCTCTTCACTTCCATTTAAAACAGCATCAAATTCGCTTTCTTGAACGTAAGTAACTATGTCAGTATCTGTAGACATTTTCTAATCCTTTAGTGTCAAACTCAAATTTCAGCAAAAAGCTAACTATACAAACTATACTCCCTTCTGCCTGTCAGATTCATTAATCACCTAGATTCTTGAAAACCCACACCTGGCTTTTGCTTAAGTAAGGCAATGCAAATAAATCGAACTATGTCAGGACTTACGCAAAATTATGAAAAAACGAACCGCAAAGAACGCAAAGAACGCGAAGGAAGAGGGTTTCAGAGAGTTCTTGCATGAGTCCTATATGTTAGTGAATGTAAAATTATTGTAATCATTTCGTAGTAAGGACTTTAGTCCTTCTTTTAGGACTTTAGTCCTTACTACAAACCTTTAATTATTTACGCCGTTTTACATACGCCCTACCAACTGATCTAATCTAAAAACCTATACCTTAAGGCGTAGAGGAATCATTCTCTCGATCAAACAGTTCTAACAAGCCAATTGTGCCTACAAAAAAAGTATAAGTAGCATATTTTATTGGCATCTTTTTTCTTGAAGGTGCATAGAAAGCTGCTATAATACTTTCGATAAAATGGCTAGTGACGGCAAAACGCTCAATCCAAAAAATTGGATTAAGGCTGCTTGGTAGATTAGTATTAGTTATTACTGCATAAATATTCCATGATTCCAATCCAATTGCGCTTGTTATAAGGATTGTAGATATAATTTTTACAAAGGTAAAAATGTATCTTTTTATAAGCTTTAAGTTCATATCATTCACAAAAAATTGTTTAAATTATGTGGCAATACTCAGTAAAGTAATAGACAATTTCATCTATGAAGACTTATGCAAAAAATTTCTAGTACAGCACGGCATAAATAAACCACCCATTCCAAATCAACGAAACTATTACCCTGTATTCATTTTGACTTTTGACTTTTGACTTTTGACTTCCGCCCTGCGGTACTAGCCCGGTTATTTCGCGGTGTCTCCTGTGGTAGTTTGCGGTCAGCCTATTCTCTACGAACGCGCAGCGTGTCGCAGACAGACGTTTTGCATAGCTTGCTTCTCTGTAAAAGTATACGTCTAGGTTTTTCCAGTACTCATGCGTAAGTTTTATGTATTATCTAAAATTCCCCTTAAGTCAACCAATCTTATATCATGATTTCCATTTTTGTAAAAGCCTCTAAAAATACGGACATGATGTATTAAGCTTGCTATACCCGTAAATACTACTAATATAAGGCGGAAGTCAGAAATATTGTATCCCAAGCTTTTGCACCATTTAAAATGGTATGTTTCTTTACGCTGTACTGTACTATGAGTAATGAAAATTAAATTACTAGATATTTAAAAAACGGTGAAACTGTGGAATAATACATAGGTGGTAAATTTAATTGCATTCAGTAGATAGATAAAAATATAAAGCTATGATTACTCAAGATTACAATTCAATTAATTTTGAACCTACCTTGCTTAAGCAAATCAAGATTAAAGAAAATCAGCTAAAAATTGCACAAGAATCTAATATGCTCTATGTAGCTGAAGCATTAGAAGAAGAATTATTAAAGTTACAAGATCAATTATCAGAGTCGCAAGACGTTGAAGTTCTAGCGTTGATGAGTTTACTAGACGATTAAGATTATAAATTTGTGTTGCAAAGTTTATTGAAACACAATAACTCTCTCAGAGAGACGCAGAGCATAATAATTGTGATAACTGAGTCTGCTAAAGTTTTATAAACACATGATAATTCTTACCTAGTTAAGATATTAGGGTTTTGCTGAGTACGGGGTACTTTTATCTGCGGTACTGAATTAATCTTAAGAACAGGTTTAATTGGGCGCAGTTGCCTTAGCCTAAGAATTTGAATTTCTCTCTCCATCGAATTTTTTCCTTGTCTAAAAAATTCTTGAGAGTTATATGGAACTAAGTCGCGGGATAAATGTTGAGCTTGTGTTGGAGTCAAACTAGGAAAGGCTTGTTCAGCATTGGCAGAAATTTGTATAGCCAGTAAAAAAGCTGTTGAAAGCACCAAGGGTTTTATTTTTATACATCCGGTAAATATCAGGTTTAACATGATTGATACATCTATTGCGTGAATGCTATTTCAAACCATCTTATGTTGGTCTGATTATAAGCAAATTTTACTTATTGGCTTACTAATTACTTCCTACAAATGGGTGAATTAATAAGCTAAAAATTTATCGAATAGAATAAAGGCGTCAGTTGTCAGAATTCAATTGGGTAAACTGAGCAGAAATGGCGGATAGCGTAGACTGTAGACTATATCTTTGCTCAGTCGCAGACTCAGAATTCGTTCTGAGACAGGGTAGACGATAATGAAATAGCCTTGTTAGGTTGGATAAATAGGCGATCGCACCTTTGGCAATACATCAGCTAAATTACTAGTTTAGGAATGGTGTCGAGCCGCTTCAGTGATAATGCTGTAGTATATATTCCAGTCTGTAACAGTCAATACTAAATCATAAAATTGTATTTTATACAGGTAGTCTTTCCCAAAATAATAAAATTACTAACTTAGCTATTGGCAAAACCTTGGTTTGCATACAGTCTATTTACTAATTTTTAAAATAGGTAAATATAATTTACACTAAAATATATCAGTATTTTAACTGTTGCTTTACTGATTAATACTTACTTAATATGTAGCACAATCTTTTCCATTATCTTACTCATCGTGAAACCTCTTCTACAGACTTACTTAGAACAAGAAATCTGGATACTAGTACGGGATAAATGGTATTTCGCCACAATTATCGGAGTTTGGGATGATTTGTTGTGTTTTAAACATAGAACTTACAACAAAGATACAGAGGAGGATACTCTTTGGGAAATGGTTGTTAAAATCAGTGAAGTAGTTGCTATCGATAAAGTTAGCTCTGTTATTAGTAGAAAAGCAGATGTGCTTATTTCACGGCTACTAGAAACTGAGCAAGGACTAAACGATTATTATCAAGATCATGAACATTAATTAGCTCAATAGTAAAATACTAGCTTGTCTCTCAGATAAACAGATAAAAGTTGAGACAAGCAGTATAAATCGGTATGATAGAAGATTAGCGGATATTGTTGCTCCCTTTGGGTTGGTTGCCGATAGATACAAATTAATCCAGCTTCAAGGTTTCTCTTGGAGAGCCTATGCCTACGCTAAGACAATAAATATATTTGCATAACAGAGGTTTAATACTAATCTGATAGACTATCTTAAATTTAAAATTATAAAAACTGGTAGCTCAGGGCTGATAACTAAACTATGAGTGAAGCCTTATTCTGTATCGAAAATCTGCGAGTTGCCTATCCTGCACGGAGTGGAGAAGAAGCAAGCTGGGCGGTTGATGATGTATCTTTCACCTTGCAACCAGGTGAAAGAATGGGATTGGTGGGAGAGTCGGGTTGTGGTAAGTCAACTATAGGACGGGCAGTAATGCGTTTACTACCAGCCTCTAGTCGGATTGAGGGACAGGTGACATTTCAAGGACAGTCGGTGTTTGACTTGATGCCTAACCAGTTGCGGAAATTTCGGGGAGAAACGATCGCCTTAATTTTTCAAGATCCCATGACACGCCTCGATCCGTTAATGACGATTGGTAAGCATTGTATCGAAACCCTTCAGGCACACTCACCAGAATTATCAACCCGCGAAGCCAAAGAAAAAGCACTTGCTACCTTAGCAAAGGTGAATATTCCAGCTAGTCGCTGGAATCAGTATCCCCACGAGTTTAGCGGTGGAATGCGCCAACGGGTAGCGATCGCTTTAGCTTTACTCCTCAACCCCAAGTTAATTGTTGCCGATGAACCTACTACCAGTTTAGATGTCACCGTTTCCGCACAGATATTAAAAGAATTAACTCGTCTGTGCGGTGAAGAAAACATGGGATTATTGCTGATTTCTCACGATTTAGCAATGGTGGCTGAGTATTGCGATCGCATTGGCGTCATGTACAACGGCAAAATGGTGGAAATGGGTTCTACAGAAACCGTATTTAGACACCCTCAACATGAATATACGCGATCGCTCTTAAAAGCAGCTTTACATATTCAAGCAGTAAATGACGACGGAGAATTGATAATTGCCAATGACTCAGAAAAGCAATTACCCATTGTTAATAAACAATCCCCAATTTTGAGCGTCAGTGAACTCAAGCAACACTACACCATAGAACCTAACTTTATTGAACGACTGTTTAAGACACAAACCCAGACCATTAAAGCAGTAGATGGTATCAACCTAGATATTTATCCCGGAGAAATTCTTGGCTTAGTTGGGGAATCAGGTTGTGGTAAAAGTACGCTATCACGAACAATCTTGCAACTAATTCGTCCTACTAGTGGCAAAGTTGAGTTTTTAGGACAAGATTTAACTAAACTGTCGCGTCAAGAAATTCGCTCCTCACGGCGACAAATCCAAATGGTTTTTCAAGATCCTCATGCTTGTCTTAATCCAGCGATGACAGTGGGACAAAGTATTGCCGATCCTTTATTTATCCACAATTTAGCCGATCCCGTTAAGGCAAAAGAACAGGTTTTGTGGATGCTAGAGAAAGTTGGGTTAACGCCCCCAGAAGTATATTATGAGCGTTATCCATCAGATTTATCTGGGGGACAACAGCAAAGAGTTGCGATCGCTCGTGCTTTGATTACTCACCCTAAACTTTTGATCTGCGATGAACCAGTAAGTATGCTAGACGCTAGCGTGCAATCGCAAGTGCTGGATTTGATGTTGCAATTAAAAGAAGAATTTGAGTTAACTTATCTGTTTATTACTCACGATCTTTGGTTAGCTCGATTTTTGTGCGATCGTATTGCCGTGATGAATGGCGGTAAAATTGTCGAACTTGGTCTGACAAAAACCATTTTTGCTAATCCTCAGCACCCTTATACCAAAACCTTACTAGCTGCTGCCCCCTTACTAGCACGCGCTTAATCAAACAAACTCCTAACTCTTATAAAGATGCGATTTATCGCGTCTCTGTAGGTTCAGAGGCTCAAGTGGCGATGTCTAACCGCAAGCACTGCCTTTGAATGTTTCTAAGTAGGTCGGTATAAAAATTTGTCCTTGGGATAAGGCAGTTCTTGCTGGAGGGAAGAGGGTTTTAATCCAATAAGCTTGGGTTAGGCATTTTTTTCTTCTCTCTGTTTTGCGCCAGTTGTTTTAAGTCGGGGAACCCGCAAGGGCGCACTAGCTTCTCTGTGCCTCTGCGGTAGCTAGCCTGCGGCCACAACTCTTGGAGAGACTACGCTAATGCGTCTACGTAAAAAAATTTGACTTTGATAAAGAGTTTTAGCCTTAACCCAAGCGTATCGGGTTTTAATCTAGTTTATCTTTCTTCACATAGTTTAGTTTTATTGCACCAACTTAACTTATGCAAATGGTATTTTTAACCCAAAGAGAGGAGATTTCCAAATAGAGACAAAGTAGAATTAAAAATAAACTTCATAAACTGTTTATGCAATGGGCTAATTTTCTAGCCAAAGAAGCTGCTACCCATAGCTTATCTCTAGAGCAAACAGCAGCTTTTCTAAAGTATTATAATAATGAGAATTTAGGTAAAAGTGAAGCTAAACTTATCAGCGAATTAAACGTTGATATTGCTGCTTTCAGAAAATTGATGGGTGAGATATATGAAAAGTTCGCTCAGAGTTATCCTGAGTTAGCTATTTCTAACAATGAAAACAAACTAGAAACTTTACAAACCTACCTGAGAGCGAAATATAATAGCGAATTGGATGTCCTCAAACCATCGGCGGCGATGAAATTATTAAAAACGCTGGTGATTCGGGAAAGACTGCAACAAGAACCTTGGGTTGCGAGAAGAATTTGTAAATTTTTAGGATATTTGCCTTTAGCGTTAGAGTTAGTAGGACAATATCTGTATAAAATGCCAGATTTGTCTTTGGAAACACTGCTAAAGCGGCTAGAGAAAAAACGAGTGGAACATGAATCAGTAGTCAATGCTAACTCATTGATGGCTTATGAATACGGTGTAGCTGAAGCTTTTGAATTAAGTTGGGAAGAGTTGGATGAAAATGCACAAAGTTTTGGCTGTTTGCTAAGTTTGTGTGCTTTAGCTGACATTCCCTTATCTCTTGAGACGGTAGAAGATAACAAAAAACAAGAACTTTGGCGCAAAGCCATAGCTGATTTGCTAGAATTGCATTTGTTACGACAGAAAACTAAAGGAATTTATCATCTCAATCCCCTGATTCGGCAACTTTTTCAAATGAAGTTGGATAAGTCAAATAAGGCGGATGAAGCAAAAACTAATTTTGCAGGGATGATGTTAGAAGTAGCAAAGCTAATTCCGCAACAGCCTAACCATGAAGATATTCTCAACCTCACTCCACATATCCCGCACATTATACAAGTTGCAACCCACCTATCCCAGTATGTAGGCGATGAAAATCTAATCACTCTTTTTACTAAATTGTCTTGGTTTTATCAAGGTCAAGGACTTTATCAGCAAGCAGAATCTTGGTTGCAAAAGTGTGTATATCTGACTCAAAATCGTCTTGGTTTAGAACATACCGATGTTGCTGCTAGTTTGAACAATTTAGCCGGATTTTACAAATCTACAGGACGTTACAGCGAAGCTGAACCTTTGTATCAGCAAGCTTTAAAACTTAGAAAACGTCTGCTAGGAGAGAACCATCTTGATGTTGCCACTAGCCTGAATAATTTAGCACAACTGTACGATTCTATAGGACGTTATAGCGAAGCCGAACCTCTGTATCACCAAGCTTTAAAACTGAGGAAACGCCTGCTAGGAGAAGAACATACCGATGTCGCCACTATCCTAAGCTATTTAGCATTACTCTATGAATCTATAGGACGCTATAACCAAGCCGAACCTTTGTATCAGCAAGCTTTGAAACTGTGGAAACGCCTAGTGGGAGAAGAACATCCCCATGTGGCTACAACCTTGAACAATTTAGCGGCATTGTACTGTTATACAGGACGCTACAGCAAAGCTGAACCCTTGCTTAAAAAAGCTTTAGAACTGAGAAAACGCTTGCTGGGAGAGAACCATCTTGATGTCGCTACTAGTCTGAATAATTTAGCACAACTCTACGAATCTACAGAACGCCACACCAAAGCCGAACCCTTATATCAAGAAGCTTTAGAAATGAGCAGACGCCTGCTGGGAGACAATCATCCTGATGTCGCCATTAGTCTGAACAATCTCGCAGCACTCTACCGTAATACAAGACGGTACAGGAAAGCCAAACCTTTATTTGAGCAAGCTTTGAAAATTTGTGAACAAACTTTAGGTGTAAGTCATCCTACTACTATGACGATTCGGGCAAATTATGCCAGCTTTTTAAGAGAAGCATATCACTAGCGTAGACGCAAAGCGGCTTGTCGTTAGACATCGCTGCGCCTAATTCGTAATTAGTAATTCGTAAAAAAAATATCCCCCTCCCCCCAGCGAAGAAGGGGATAAATTCTACTTACACCCTAAAGACTGGCGAGTATCTACACCAGTTTTAGAATTAACACCACTTGCCTTAACACAAAGTTTCTTCACTTGCGTCCCATCTAAAATTGCATTTGTAAAATCAGCACCTGTGACATTTACATCATCAAAAATAGAACGCAGCATCATTGCATCAGTTAATACAGCATCACTTAAATCAGCATCCTTAAACTGTGTTAAATAGGCTATACCTTCACTAAAATCAGCACCATGCAGATTTACTCCCTCCAGCAGAGTACCGTTAAACACGACACCACGTAAGTCAGCACTGCTAAAATTAGCATTCTCTAATTTGAGATTGGTGAACTCAGTACCAACTAAACTTTGACCAGAGTAATCCTTGCCCTTGAGTTCATCATTACCTACAGAACGGGTAATACTGGAAGAACTTGCAGCTTGCGCCGATAGGGGAAAGCAAAAAAGAACCATCGCTAAGACAAAGCTAGCTAACAGTCGCCAATATTTCATAATGTCTTCTTAATAAATCTCAACACTTGCACCATTAACTATTAAAGCTTATGGAAGGGGACAAGGGAGTGGGGAGCAGAGGGGACAAGGTGACAAAAGTTTAGAACTTCCAACAAGTCTTTCCCCTTGTTTCCAATTCTCCTTGTCCCTAAATCCTCTTTCCCATGCCCAATGCCCAAATTCAATACATAAGACTGTCAAACCAGAAAGCATCTCGTAGGATTATAGATGTTGAGGTGCGACGCCTAACGGCAAGTTGCTCCGCATCTACGCAAAATTATCTGTGGTTAATCAAGAAGACAACGCCCAATCTCTGGCGCGAACCCCTTTATATCAACTGGGTTTAGAACTTAAAGCACGCTTTACCAGCTTTGGCGGTTGGGAAATGCCTGTGCAATTTAGTGGCATTAGCCGCGAACACGAGGCTGTAAGAAATACAGCCGGAATGTTTGATATTTCTCACATGGGCAAATTTACCCTCCAAGGTAAAAACCTCATTTCCCAACTCCAGCCTCTAGTGCCTTCAGACTTGAGTCGATTGCAACCTGGTCAAGCACAATACACCGTATTGTTAAATCCCCAAGCTGGAATTATTGACGATATCATTGTTTATTACCAAGGTGAAGACACTATTGGTATACAGAAGGCATTCATCATCGTCAATGCAGCAACCTCTGCTAAAGATAAAGCATGGCTATTGCAACACCTTGACCTGGATAAAGTGCAATTCCAAGACCTTTCACCAGATAAAGCCTTAATTGCCGTGCAAGGGCCAAAAGCGATTAAATACCTCCAACCCTTAGTGCAAGAAGACTTACAACCAATTAAAGCCTTCGGACATTTAGAAACAACCCTACTAGGGAAACCTGCTTTCCTGGCCCGCACAGGTTACACCGGGGAAGATGGCTTTGAGGTGATGGTAGACCCGGATGTGGGGGTAGAATTGTGGTTAAGTCTCTATAATGCTGGTGTTATCCCCTGTGGACTCGGTGCGAGAGACACTCTGCGGCTAGAAGCGGCGATGGCACTTTACGGACAAGATATCGATGACACCACCACACCTTTAGAAGCAGGTTTGGGGTGGCTAGTTCACCTAGATACCAAAGGCGAATTTATTGGTCGGGAAATTTTAGCACAGCAAAAAGCCATTGGAGTGCAGCGCCGATTAGTGGGTTTGCAAACCCAAGGACGCAACATTGCCCGTCACGGCTATCAAGTGTTATCAGTAGGTAAAGTTGTGGGAGAAGTTACCAGTGGTACTCTATCGCCTACACTTGGTTATCCTATTGCCTTAGCTTATGTTCCTACTCAATTAGCAACCATCGGTCAACAGCTAGAAGTCGAAATTCGCGGCAAAGCTTACCCAGGAGTTGTAGTTAAACGTCCCTTTTTTCGGTCAAAAAATCGTGTCGCCAACTGATAAGCGTCGAGGTTTTTGAGGAATAATGTGTTGTGAGTTAGTCAATGTACATACAGTAAGGTTCATTACTAAATATGGCTTGGATGACTGTTGGGGCAATAATTTTTTTGATAAGGGAGAGGAAGTGATATGTCTTTTGAATATCCTCAAGATTTCAGATACCTGGATTCTCATGAATACGTGCGAATAGATGGTGAAATTGCCACCATTGGTATTACTGAATTTGCTGTACATGAATTGGGCGATATCGTCTTTTTAGAACTGCCAGAAATTGGTGACGCTCTTACTAGGGGAGAAAACTTTGGCACAATTGAATCAGTAAAAGCCGTTGAAGAATTGAATTCACCAGTGACAGGCACAGTTATAGAACGCAATGAAGCTTTAATTAATTCTCCTGAAGACGTGTCAGAAGACCCTTACGGAGAAGGGTGGTTTTTGAAAGTGCGCGTCAATGACCCTGATGAAGTTGAGGATGCTTTGACCGCCGATGAGTATCGCGCACAAGTAGAAGGGGAGTAGGGAGTCAAGGGGCAGGGGGCAGGGGGAAAAACTGCAAATATCTTTTCTCCCCAATTCTTCCCGCTCTCTGCTCCCTTGCCTCTTTTATCTGCCGTGGAATGAAGGGGGGAACATGGGTTGAATCCTCATTCTTTTCTATCCCCCTTGCTCCCTGCTCCCTGCCCCCTCCCTCTTTCCACTGCCCACCCAAAGATAAGTCATGAAATTTAGATGAATTGAAAAGTTACACCTACTTCTCATGAGTATTTATTGCAAAATATGAAATAGTACCATCTGGAGAGTAATTTGTGGTATTGAACGCCCCTATTCTCAAGTCTAATGAGCAGCAAGTGCTGGACGAAAAAAGTCAAAAGTTAAGTAGTTTTGTGCCAAGACACATTGGCCCTAACTCCGATGATATCCAGCTTATGCTTAAGGTTTTGGGGTTTCCTAGCCTGGATGCTCTAATCAACCAAACAGTCCCGCAGGCAATTCGGCTGAAGCAACCGTTAAAGTTACCAGAAGCTGAAAGTGAGTATGCAGCACAGACATCATTAAAAGAAGTTGCTGCCAAAAATCAGGTTTTCCGTTCATACATCGGTATGGGATATTACGACACTATTACCCCACCTGTGATTGGGCGTAATATCCTAGAAAACCCCGGTTGGTATACTGCCTACACTCCTTATCAGCCAGAAATTGCCCAAGGGCGACTAGAAGCATTGCTAAATTTCCAAACCCTAATTATCGACTTAACAGGTTTGGAAATCGCTAATGCTTCCTTACTTGATGAAGCCACAGCAGCAGCTGAAGCGATGAGCCTAAGCTATGGTGTTTGTAAAAATCAGGCAAATGCCTATTTCGTCTCTGGTGACTGTCATCCCCAAACTATCGACGTGTTGCAAACACGCGCTAAACCATTAGGGATTAAGATTGTTGTTGGCGATCATCAAACATTTGATTTTGATCAACCAATTTTTGGGGCTGTTCTGCAATACCCCGCTAGTGATGGGACTATTTACGACTACCGCGCTTTTATAGAAAAAGCCCATGCTAAGGGTGCATTGGTGACGGTAGCAGCAGATCCTTTAAGTTTAACTTTGCTGACCCCTCCTGGGGAATTTGGCGCTGATATTGCTGTGGGTAGCACTCAGAGGTTCGGTATTCCATTGGGGTTTGGGGGGCCTCACGCGGCATACTTTGCTACGAAGGAAGAGTATAAGCGGCTGGTTCCAGGGCGAATTGTGGGAGTCTCAAAAGATGCTCAAGGTAAGCCTGCATTGCGTCTTGCCTTGCAAACTCGCGAACAGCACATCCGCCGTGAAAAAGCTACTAGTAATATTTGTACAGCACAGGTGCTACTGGCGGTAATGGCGAGTATGTACGCCGTCTATCATGGCCCAGATGGACTGAAACAAATTGCTGAAACCATCCACTCATTAACGGTGTTGTTGGCACAAGGACTGAAGCGTTTGGGTTACAAGGTTGTTTCCGAATCTTTCTTTGATACGCTGCGAGTAGAATTGGGAACACACAATTTAAAAAATATTCTGACAACTGCTGAACAACTTCAAATTAACCTGCGGGTTTTTGATACAACTGCTGTTGGTATCTCACTGGATGAAACCACTACACCAGAAGACTTAATTGACCTCTGGCATATTTTCGCTGGTACAGATGATTTACCTTTTACCCTAGAAGAATTAACTTCTCCCTCTGTTCCCCATCTCTCCCTGTGCCGCACAAGTAGATATCTCACCCACCCAGTTTTTAACCGCTATCACTCAGAAACTGAGTTGTTGCGCTATTTGCACAAGCTAGAAAGCAAGGATTTGTCGCTAACAACATCAATGATTCCTTTGGGGTCATGCACAATGAAGTTGAATGCGACAGCTGAGATGATTCCGGTAAGTTGGGAAGAATTTGGCAAGATTCACCCGTTTGCACCTGTGTCGCAAACACAGGGTTATCAAATGTTGTTTGAGCAACTTGAGGCATGGTTAGCTGAAATTACCGGGTTTGCTGGTATTTCTCTACAACCAAATGCTGGTTCTCAGGGTGAATACACGGGACTTTTAGTAATTCGCCAGTATCACGAAAGCCGGGGTGAAGCACACCGTAATGTTTGTTTGATTCCCACTTCGGCACATGGGACAAATCCAGCCAGTGCGGTGATGTGCGGGATGAAGGTGGTGGCAGTTGCCTGTGACTCACAAGGTAATATTGACGTTGATGACCTGAAGAGTAAGGCAGAAAAACACAGTAATGAACTAGCCGCCTTAATGGTGACATATCCCTCAACTCATGGTGTTTTTGAGGAGCCAATTCAGGAAATCTGCGCTGTTGTCCATAGTCACGGTGGGCAAGTTTACATGGATGGGGCAAATATGAACGCTCAAGTAGGGATTTGCCGTCCTGGAGATATTGGCGCGGATGTCTGCCATTTAAACTTGCATAAAACCTTCTGTATTCCTCATGGTGGCGGTGGCCCTGGTATGGGGCCCATTGGGATAGCCTCTCATCTTGTGCCTTTTCTCCCTGGACATCCTGTGGTAGGGACTGGGGAAGAAATTTCTAATTCCCAACGTATTGGTGCTGTGGCGGCTGCACCTTGGGGTAGTGCTAGTATCTTGGTGATTTCTTGGATGTACATTGCCATGATGGGCGCAGATGGTTTAACCGAAGCAACTAAGGTGGCGATTCTCAATGCTAACTACATCGCTAAGAGACTGGAATCGTACTATCCGGTTTTGTATCAGGGGAAAAATGGTCTAGTTGCCCATGAATGTATTTTAGATTTACGATCGCTCAAAAAATCAGCTGCGATCGAAATTGATGATGTTGCCAAGCGTCTTATAGACTACGGTTTCCATGCGCCGACTGTCTCCTGGCCTGTAGGGGGTACAATCATGGTGGAACCTACAGAAAGTGAATCTAAACAAGAGTTAGATCGTTTTTGTGATGCGTTGATTTCTATTCGCCAAGAAATCGCCGAAATAGAATCAGGTAAGGTGGATGCTCAAGATAATGTTTTGAAGAACGCACCCCATACTGCTGAAAGTCTCATCACCAGCGAATGGCATCATCCCTATTCTCGTGAACAAGCTGCTTATCCTGCGCCTTGGACTCGTGAGTATAAATTCTGGCCGGCTGTTGGTCGCATTGATGCAGCCTTTGGTGATAGGAATTTTGTTTGTTCTTGTTTGCCAATGGATGCTTATTAAAATTAAGTGAGGAGTTAGGAGACGCGATTAATTGCGTCTGTACAAGAGTTAGGAGTTTTAATTCCTAACTCTTCTAATTCTTCTCGTAAAGATAAAGGCTGATACCCCAATGCGAATGCTTTGGAACTATCCAAAGAAACATCTGCTGGTCTAGGCGCTGCCATTTTCACATCTTGTTGACGGCAGGATTTAAGACCGATGGCGGGAAGTTGAAATACCTCAACTAATATTTTTCCAAAATCATAACGTGAAATTCGCTCTTTTCCACCTAAATGAATGATGCCGTTAACTTTTTCCAATGCTAATAAAAGTCCTTTGGCGGCAGTTGTTCCACTCACTGGAGTGCGAAATTCATCAATAAATAAATTTAGTTCTTTTTCTGCTTGTAAAGTCTCAATAAATGGCTGAATAAAGCTGTTTGCTGTGGGTGTTTCTGCACCAAACATTAACGGCATCCGACACACTGCTGTCATGGGATATCTTTCTAGCATACCTACTTCTGCCATGACTTTTTGCTCACCGTAAAGATTCACAGGGCACACGGCATCTGTTTCTCTATATGGAGCATTTAAACCATCAAAAACCAAATCGGTTGAGGTAAAAGCACAAGGAATAGAATCATCCGCGCAAAGTCCGGCAATATTGCAGGATGCTATAACGTTAATTGCGTGCGATTCTTCAGGGTGGGTTTGACAAAAATTTGGTTTTGATTGTGCGGCAGTATGAACCACTGCTGTTGGTTTTATATGACTAAAGATGCGCTGCAATTCCTGAAAATTTGTTAAGTTTGCTTTTAACATTTTTATGCCAGGAATCTCTAAAGGATGGGATAAATAAGTACCATAAATCTCCCATTCTTGTTTTGCAAGCTTGCAAATATGCCATCCTAAAAAACCACTTGCTCCGGTGATTAACAATTTTTTCATGTCTAATCGTAAACCGCTCAAGAAAAAATCTTTGTTATAGCAAGCTTCTATTTTACACTGAATGGTGGTTATAAAATCCTATTGCACTAATTCCTGAAACTGCTTTTCACTACGCACTTTTCTAAAGTCTGGGTCAGTTTTTGCTAACTTCTTGTATTTATCAGGAACAAACTGGATTGCTTTATCTAGGTTCTCAATTGCTAATTCGAGATTGTTTTGTAAAGCATAAGAGCAAGCTTTATTGTAATATGCTTGGTGCAAATCCGGCTTGATGGCGATCGCTTTATTATAAGACGCGATCGCATCTTGGTAGCGATGGAGTTTTGTTAGAGCAATGCCTCGGTTAATTAAGGCTTCATATTTGCCGGGTTGAATGGCGATCGCTTTGTCGTAAGATGCTATCGCGTCTTGGTAGCGTTGCAACGATGTTAAGGCTATGCCACGATTATACCAGGCTTCATCTTTGTTGGGTTGGATAGCGATCGCTTGGTCGTAAGATGCGATCGCGTCTTGGTAACGTTGCAACGATGTTAAAGCTATGCCACGGTTAATCCAAGCTTCAGGACTTTCAACTTTGATGGCGATCGCTTTGTCATAAGCTTTTATTGCATCTTCGTAACGGTGTCCATCTAATAAATTATTCCCTTGATGAAAGAAATCTTCTACTTTTTGAGTAGCCTTCGCTTCTATAAAAAGCTGGGTTACATTACTTTCTTGCACAACTTTTGTAGTATTTTCTGTTGATGAGTTTGCCCCACCACTACAACCAAATGCGAAGAAACCTATCAAGCTAGATGCAACCAAGCAGTGCCGAAAAACCATGCTGTACCTACAAAACTTATAAGATAATGTTAAAGACTGTTTGTTTTCTGAGTATTATCAAAATACACTACTTTTTACCCATTAATTTCCTTATATTCTAAGAAATAGCTTTGTTGATAATGCATATAAGCTAGTTAAGCTCAAGTGTATGTTACATTATCATATTAAATACACATAAAGCAATTATTTAGGGTCTGTTTCACTCAAAAAACAATCATTTGTGTTGCTATCGCAATCTGTGTAGGAGTTACGAACAAAAAGATCCCCGACTTGTTGAATTAAGTCGGGGATCTAAGCCTTTCGGTGTAAAGCGAATCAAATAGGATTACTATATTTACGTTGCGTAGGCGTAGCCCGTTGTAGACATCGCATTTTTGTGGTATTATTAATAACAGTGTGATCTTATTAGTACAGCACAGTGTAAATCAAGCTACCATCTCAATTAAAAAGACTTAAGGCTTAAGCTCAAATTGCTACTAATATAAGCGTTTCAAATTATCTTAGTCCCATTCAATTCTGAAACTTTATTAAGACTCTAACTTTAATATAAACAGATTTTTACATAACATTTACTTTCTTAAAGTTTAATTTAAATCAGTTTTGATGCAGCGACTAATAAGAGTAGTTTCATTCTACAAAGCCTTAATATTAAGATAGGTTATATAAAGATTTATAACTAATTTCCAAAATCTTGGAACTAAGTATAATAATTTAATTAATTATTCCTAATAAATGAAATTAGTTAAAACTCTGCGTTGCTTTGCGTTTACATTGCGCTCGTCTGCATTGAAAAACGTGACAATTTTACGCACACAAAGCTGTAGTAAGACTAAATTTCAAATAAGAGCATTGTTGCAAATGGCATTTAAAGGATCGTAACTATGAAAACCTTTTTTGCATTAGCACTAACCCTATCAGCGCTTCCTATATCTATTTCTGCATCAATTAATCCTGCGATCGCACAATCAACTCCTGTTGAACCTACTGTTTCAATACGAGCATTTAATTTTCCTACCTTCTATATTCGTCATCGCAATTTCTTTGGCGAAATTAGCCCCATTTCAAGTTCTCTAGACAGAGCAGACGCAAGATTTACAGTTAGATCGGGGTTAGCGTCTTCTAACTGTGTTTCATTTGAATCCTCAAATTTTCCAGGATACTACTTAAGACATCAGAATTTTACAATTGTATTAGCTCCTAATGACAATACTACGCTGTTCAAAAATGATGCAACGTTTTGTATAAAACCAGGTTTAGCAAGTTTAACAAACGTTTCTTTTCAGTCATATAATTTCCCTACTTACTATATACGCCACAAAAACTTTAAGCTATATATTGACCCGTATAGCACTGATAGTGTGTTTTTCAACGATGCCACTTTTACACTAGTAGCACCGTTCATTCCCTAGCCAGGGTAGCTATAGACGTAGAAAATAGCAGCATCCTCAGCCAGTAATTGTGGTAAATATAGCCTCAAAGCATACGTCTGTTTTTAACTTTTGCAAAAACAGATGTATGCTTTGGTGATAATACACTCTGGCTGTGCAAGCTTAACTAATTCCAAACACCGACTCGACAGTTGACTTAATCGAATCTCTTGCATCCTTCAAAGTTTGGCTAATGGGATGTTTTGCCTGCAAGAATGCGCGGGCACAATTGCGTCCCGGCATTCCCGAAATGGAACCACCTGGATGAGTCCCTGCACCAGTCAAAAATAGATTATCAATTGGCGTTTTGTAATTGGCTATTTCTGGTAAGGGACGGAAAAATATCATCTGATCCAGGGTCATGTCAACATGGTAATAATTCCCTTTGTACGCACCTAATCTTTCTCCTAGTTCTGCTGGACTTTCTACACGACGGGCGATAGTTGCATCTTTGACATTTGGTGCATAATTTGCCAACTTATCAACCACTTTATCTGCAACTTTGTTTTTCAATTCATCTGTCCAACCAGTCCCTTTTAAACCAGTACCTTCTGCACCGGCAATTTGATAAGGAGCAAAAAACTCAATCCATACGGTGTGCTTACCTGGTGGTGCTAATGTGGGATCTAAGTAGCTAGGCATCACCACATACATTGATGGGTCAGCATCAGGAATTTCTCCCAAGGTACATTTACTATGAGCCTGTTCGACATGAGCCACGGAATCGGCAATCAAGATAGAACCAACGAGATATTCGTCTTTATGAGCGTGGTATGGAAAGCGCAGTGGTTCGTCCAAAGCTAAGTCTATCTTGAGGATGGTTTCGTTGTTGTTAACGATGCGGCGTTCTAATCTTTCCCATAAATCTGGGTCGGCTCCATCGATATCACTTTTATCAGTCATTTGTAAAAATAACCGCTTGGCATCGATATTAGAAATAACCCCGTATTTAGCGCGATATTCTTTACCGCCAGCCACTCGGACACCAACGGCTTTTCCATCATCAATTAAAACTTTTTCAACATGCTGGTCTGTGAGAATAACGCCACCTTTGCTTGTGACTAAATTCACCAAAGCTTGCACAAGTGCGCCAGTTCCGCCGCGTGGTCTGGCCATTCCAGGGTTGTGACGCATCGCCATCATAATTGCACCAATGGCAAGGGTTTTTTGCGATGGCGGCGCACCAAGTTCTGCTGCAAGTCTGGCTAATGGCGCTTTTAAAAATTCCTCATCAAACCACTCGTTAAGTAAATCCTCGGCGCTGGTTAGCATGGTGCGAATAAAGTCCAGCGTTTTGTTTGGCGAACCAATAACCGAAAATAAATCTTTGAATTTTTTGATATCGTAGTTGCCAACAATATCTATAATTGACTTTGGCGGTGCATTAAACATCGGAATCATTGCACCGATCGCTCGTTGCCAATAATCTACAAATTCTGCGTATTTTTTAGCATCACGTTCATTATAACGAGCGATTTCTGCACAAGTTTTTTCTAACGATTTATGTGCTAAGAAATACTTACCATCAGGATGAGGACAGAAAACAACTGGATCGCACTCCAAATAATGCAATCCGTATTTTTCTAGTTCTAATTCTTCAACTACTGGCCCTAAATGAATAAATTCATGGTCAATAGCACACAAGTTAAATTTAAATCCAGGAGCCTCTTGTGGTAAACATTCTTCAGTTGTTGCTGCACCACCTGGAACAGAACGCTTTTCTAGTAACAGGACGCTATAACCAGCTTTCAGCAAATAAGCTGCACAAACTAACCCATTGTGTCCAGCACCAATTAGCACAACATCATACTCTTGCATAGTTTAAATTTAGAAATAAGTAGCTTTCTAAATAGTAGAAACATTTTACTACTTTTACATCATCCTTCAGTAGCAAAAATTATTTTTAACTACTGCCTATATTACTAAGGAGATAATATTTCTGATGATGGTATTTGCCTCATTTGAGTTTCTACGAGAAGCACTAAACTACCAGTTTCTACTTTTATATCTTTAATATGAAACACCATATCTTCCCATTTAAAATATGGTATATTCATCCATTCTTTGGCTTTTTGCATTAAAGCTGTAACTACTTCGATGGAAATTCCCCCTCCCTCAGTACAGTTAAAACTCTCTAGCATCGCAGGTTGTGAACTAGTGCGTGGGCGGGCGATCGCAGTGTAAGCCAAAGGGCGAGTATTTCCCTTTTCCTTTAACAGCACTCTTCCTCTACATTCTATTTTGCCATCACCAGGTAAAAATATTTCAATTTTTTGCGCCTCAAAACTCACAATTCTACCATCTACATCCAAATCAAAATCTTGCATCTTGCG
Organism: Nostoc sp. CmiVER01; assembly: GCF_034531135.2. Classification (NCBI taxonomy): domain Bacteria; kingdom Bacillati; phylum Cyanobacteriota; class Cyanophyceae; order Nostocales; family Nostocaceae; genus Nostoc; species Nostoc sp. CmiVER01. The sequence goes on along the minus strand of NZ_JAVRBU020000022.1, from coordinate 70,835 downwards.
GCGAACAAAGTCTGATGCCAAGGTGCGGTTCATATCTACTTCTGTGAGTATAATCCGGGCAATGGCATTTACTGGCTTATTGAGTTCTATTTGACCAAAAATAGCACTTAAAGGATTGATATTAATACTTTCTGTTTGCAGTTTTATTTCTTGTACGCGAATATCTTCTTGGATTACTAATCCTTGCCCTGCAACCGTAACTCCATCCGCCTCCCCCTGAACTATTTTCAACAGATCGGTTTGTACATCTATTTCAATTTTTTCTACGTCATCTAGCTTTTCAGATATTCTTCTTTCAGCTTCTTGCGATAGAAATTGTTCTTCCAACCGATGCTCATCAGGCATAAATTAATAATCTCCTAAATATCCTCTACTATTTACTGTAAAGGCTAGATCCTAATGAGCGGATCTATATTGCGGTATATGCAAATTGGCGGATTGAGTAATCAAGTAGAAAGTATTGTTTGTCTTTTAAGTTTTGCTTTTTTGGTAACAACCATTTTTACACCACCGCTAGGGACAATTGTAATACCACGACGGACTGGATGTACTGGACGTTTATCAGTAAGGCTTAGTTCAAAATGAGATAATATTATGGCTGTTACTAATTTTAGTTCATACATAGAAAATGCCGCACCAATGCAACCACGATAACCTCCACCAAATGGTAAATATTCATAAGGCGAAAACTTTTGGTTGAGGAATCTTTCTGGACGAAACTGTTCTGGTTCTGTGTAAGTCTCACTTCGGCGATGTGCTAAATAAATACAAGGAACTAAAATTGTTTCTGAGGTAAATTTATGCTCCATAATTTCTACTTTATCTTTTACCATTCGCGGTGTGCAAATTAAAGCAATAGGATGAATTCGCAGTGTTTCTTGACAGACGGCGGTAAGATAAGGTAATTGTATGATTGCTTCAGGATTTGTGAGATCGTCCAAGGTATTTAGTTCTTGCATGAGCCGATGTTTCACATCTAGATGAGAGTGAATTAAATAAAATATCCAGGCTAATACGCCAGATGTAGTTTCGTAACCCAATAGCAATAATGAGACTAGTTGATCGCGTAATTCTTCATCTGTCATTTGTTGTCCATTTACGTCACGCGCTGACATTAGCATACTGAGAATATCTGTACGCATAGCAGTATTTTGCAAACGTCTTTCAGAAATTTCTGCATAGATGAGTTTATCAATTTGCTCTCGTCTTTTTAAGAAAGCTCCCCAAGGACTCCATGCACCTAAATCTTGTTGCAGCAAAGGAAAGAAAAACAAGCTAGAATACCAAGGCTTAGTTACATCTTCTAATAAAGAACTTAATTTCTCTTTTAATTCTTGGTAACGCACACCATGAGTAATTCCAAATACCACTTGCAAGATAATTTCTAAAGTTATATTTGACATTAAGTTGTGTATACAAATATTTGTACATAATGTCCAATTTTGTGTAGCTTCTTCAGTTATTTGACAAATTGCTTGTCCATAAGATTTTAAATTATCGCCATGAAATGCTGGTAATAATAACTGCCTTTGTTGTTGGTGCGATCGCGCTTCTTGAAATACAATGGATTTTTCTCCAAACAAGGGTTTAAACACATGGGTTGCTTTCTTAAAATCTAACTTGTGTACAGGGATGGAAAAACAATCACTAATTGCTTGGGGATGGCTAAAAAATACTATCGGTGGCGACTTTAAACCCATTACCTGTACTGTGAAAATATCACCATACTTAGCAGCATTATTTTCTAAAAACTTTGTTGGTTCAGCAATTAATTGCAGAGTTTGTAGCAACGCTGGTGTGCGTAAATTATCAAATAGTTTCATTGTTTATTCGATAGTTTTAGGATTTAAAAAGGCGCAAATAATTCAATCTGCTTGGGTTAAGGCTTAATTCTCTCTAATACTCCTTAAAAAAGATGCAATTAGAGCAAGATTTTTTAATATTTTGAGAGGATCGCCGAGAATTAATCACTATTAATTTTTACAAAGTTAATCATAATATTTTTTCTGAATTTTTAAAGCCATTTATAAAAAAAATTACTCAAATATTTTAAAATAACCCATTAAAATTACATCCTTTGGTGATGTTAAAATGTCTTCTGTTAGTGTATAGTAACAGCCTTAAAAATAATTCTTTTTACAGTTGTAATATATCAAAATCCATCATGACCCTCCTTAAAAAAGGGCTATGAGAAATTGTTTAAAAGCACTGAAAATCTATCTAAATGTAGAGATGATTGAAGGTTTGCTGAATGCACCCATTAGACCTCTTGCAAAAGTACTTTTTGCAAGAGGGGAAAAAGGGGTTCATGTTAAAGGGGAACGGGATAATACAGAACCTTTCCCCCTTTCCCCTTACCCTTTTCCCGACTTATGCAAGAAGTCTATTAAGCCTCACAGCATCAAACAGTGGTTGTCTGTAGAACGGGAGATTTGACCTGACGTTGACTGGTGACAATCATCTGGATGGTACGATTTGGGCCTGTGACTAAACCACGGCGCTTAGGTCGCACTTTACCATTGTCAACTAGTTCTAATTCTCGACTGGAAAGGATTTTAGCAAGTGCTAGCTTCATTTCCAACTGGGCAAATGCTAAACCAATACACCGCCTTGCACCACCTCCAAAAGGCAAGTATTCATAAGGAGAAAATTGCCGTTCTAAAAAGCGTTCTGGTTTAAACTGCTTAGGTTCCGGGTATAAATCTTCTCGTTGGTGGGTCAAGTAAATTGAACCAATAACACCTGTACCTGGTTTAAGTTCGTAGCCACCCAAAGATATAGGTGTTCTAACTACTCTGGCAAAGGTTAGCATTGCGACTGGGTAAATTCGCAAGGTTTCGGAACAAACAGCATTGAGGTAGGGTAATTTAAAAATGGCGCTAGGGTCAGGGCTATAACCCAGGCTATCTAGTTCTTGGAGTAACTTTTGGCGTACTGATGGGATTTTGTGAATCCAGTAAAATGCCCATGCGATCGCTGTTGCTGTAGTTTCGTGTCCTGCTATCAACAGAGTCATTAATTCATCGCGTAACTCTTTATCAGTCATTGGTTGACCTGCTTCATCCTTAGCTGCCATGAGTAAGCTATGGTAATCACAGAACGCTTACCAAGTAAAGATTCAAACACCAGATTTGTATCACCAGATGCTTCTAACGCTTTGGTATCGTTGGTTAAAATCTGCTGTAGCACTTCAGGGTTACTGACAAATATCAATGGCGGAGATTTACTTTCTAACCTGATGGTGAACATGTCCCCATATCTTTCGGCACAAGTTTCCATAAATGACATGGGGCTGGTAATCCAGCGTAGCATCTGTAAAACTGCTGGGCTTTGCGGGCCATTTGGTAATTTCATAAAATTCTTTTGTTAATTTATATCTTGTTCTTACTTTAACTAACTGAAACTCATGAATTTTTGTTGATTCAAGTTACTTATACTGTGATTGCGAAAAAGCAATAAACTGTTACAACCTCAAAGATGTAAAATTTTTGTTAAATTCAACGAGCATCTACAGTTTTATCTAATCGTCACAAGGTACTCAGCATGACTGCAATTTCTCCAAAGGCATCTTCAGCGCTTCCCGATTTTTCTGAAGGAATTCAATATTTTGGTGAAGCTTTACCAGATTTTGAAACTTATGGTGCAACACCTGCTATAGAATCGGGCAAAGTAGCGATCGCATCTCCCACAGAACCGAATGCTGTATATCAAACTTTACTTGCTGCTGATGCCTTACGCTACCTAACTTTGCAAGTTACTGCTAGTAAAGCTTCTGGGCATCCCGGTGGATTCGCCAGCCAAGCGGAAGCTTACGCATCTCTTGTCATGCTGGGATACAAAAACATTATTACTGAAGTCGGACACCACGCCCCCGGATTTTATAGTGCCATGTTCTTGGATCGTTCGCTAGAGGACATGGGAATTTTTACAGTTCAAGAATTGCGCGATCGCTTCCGAGAAAAGCACGGATTATTAGGACACCTTTCTGGTTACATTCCCGGTATTCTTGCACCTGCGGGGCCTTTGGGACAAGGGCAACACTTTGCAATGGCGGCTGCACTGTTGCACAAAGATAAATTATTCCCCTTTACAGTTGGTGATGGTGGATTGGGTGAGCCTTATATTGTAAGTGCGATCGCACATTTCCATACAGCTTATCCTGCTGTCACCAACTTCTTGCCGGTGTTGGTGTGGAACGGTTACAGCCAAGAACATCACAGCATGGTTTCCCTGAAAACCAACCCAGAGATGCAAGCATATTGGCAAGGTAACGGTTTTGATGAAGTGGTGTTAGTGGATGCCAAGGATTTCGACGATCAAAATCAACCAGGGGATTACGTTGATAGTACTGCCTTTTCTTTTGAGAAACGCCTAGAATTTACTCAAGCAGTACTTTCTGGTGTAGATAAAGCAGCGCGATCGGCATTGGATGGTAAACTTACCGTCTTCATTATTAAACAACTCAAAGGTGCAGGAGTCCACGCGCGGGGGTCAAAATCTCACAACCTCTATCCCAAAGATACGCTGGATGCGCCTCATATTGTTAGTGCATTGCAAACCCGTGCTTTGTCTGCGGAAGCTTGGCAATTAGTTAGAACAAATGCCGAACGCGCCGGTGGTGGCCCAGCAGCAAAAACTGTAGTAACAGAATTTGAATTTCCATTACCAGATTTAGGCGAATTACCTTTAGAAGAATATGCTGTTGGTGGTGAAGCAAAAGTTTCCACAACCGCGATGGGACGATTGGTAGGAATAGTTGGAAATAAAGATCGAAATTTCCTCGTCACCAACGCCGACGGTAACGAAGCATCTGGAATTGCCAACATCAACCAAGCATTAAAGATTATTCACCCCACAACCGACGACTTATATAATCAAGCACCAAACGGACAAGTTTATGAACCTTTGAGTGAAGATGCTTGTGCTGGTTTAGCTGCGGGTTTGGCGTTAATGGGTGCGAGAACTTTGTGGTGTTCTTACGAATCTTTTGCCATCAACGGATTACCAATTTGGCAAACTGTAACCCAATCAATGGCAGAATTGCGCCGTCAAACTCCCTCGACTATTACTTTATTCACAGCAGGCGCATTAGAACAAGGGCGCAACGGTTGGACTCACCAACGTCCTGAAATTGAAGCTTACTTTGCTTCATTGATGCGAAATGGAAATGTTTTCCCATTATTTCCGCCTGATGCTAATAGTATTCAAGCTTGTTATGATTGGGCTTTGAAAACTAAAAATAAGGGAATTGTAATTACTGCAAGTAAATCGCCGTTACCAATTCGTACAACTTTAGAACAAACTCGTCAAGGGTTGCGCGATGGTGCAGTGTTATTACATGAAATTGCTGGCGATAGACAAGTTGTATTTGCTGTAATTGGTGATATGACATTGATGCCAGTATTTGAAGCTGCGGCTTTCTTAGAAACTGAAGGTATTGGCGTGAAGATAGTTTCTATTATTAATCCTCGGCAATTGTACCGTAGTCATGATACTGCATGGGATATTTGTTCTGAACCCGAAGGCGGTTTCTTGGATGATGCGAAATTTGCCAAATTATTTGATGGCGATGCGCTAATTGCTGTTACTGGTGGTGCTGCGGGGATGCTAGAACCAATTCTGTTACGGAGTACGGCGAAGCGCGACACCTTCGCGTGGAAACGTGGGGAGACTACCGCGAGTGCTGGTGAGTTGATGGCGTTTAATGGATTGACTGCTGAGGCGTTGACGAAACGTGCGATCGCATTAGTACATTAAAGCTGCGTAGACGTAGCCAGCCGTAGGCATCGTCTTTTATTTTATCGCAAATATACGTATGGGAATGCTGAAAAATTGCGTTTAATGCGTATATTTGCGTTTTTTTATGAGAACTTCTAAGGCATTGAGATTAGTTTATAAATAAATCTGGTTAGATTTGCTGAAATTCTTTAACATTAACAGGTTTTCAAGTCACAAAAGCTGCTTTTCAAGTCACAAAAGCTGCTTTTCAAGTCACAAAAGCTACTTTTCAAGTCACAAAAGCTACTTTTCATGTCGCAAAAGCTGCTTTTCATGTCGCAAAAGCTGCTTTTCATGTCACAAAAGCTAGTTTACGAGTTCAAAACTTGATTTATAAGCCAGGATGAAACGGATATTTTTATGGAAAACATGACGTTTAATGGATTCACTGTGGAGGCTTGACGAAAAGTGCGATCGGGTTAGTACATTCAGTAAGATTGTGTAACTAGAAAAGTCTGAATTTCTAACAGCATATGCACGCAGATAAACGCAAATAGATTAGCGGTTTAATACGTGTATATCCTGTTTTTATTGTAATTATTTTTTTGTATATTTTTAATATGTAAATAATACCCAAAATATTTTATGTATAAGATAGAGGTCAAGATTGATGGGCAATTTATCAATAACTTTTCTAATGATTCTATCTATGATTTGGTTTTTCTTGACTTAGAATTTTGGCCGGATTATTTACAGATACAGGGAAAAGCAGTACAAAAAATATATGGATACACTATTACTCGGCTTCTCAAAACAAGTAAGCAACAATATATAAAAATTAAGTTTTTAGAATTTGAATCTGAGGAAAATCAACTTGTTGAGGAAATCATAAAAGATATTGAAAGATTTAAAAACAAAATATTTATTGGCTTCAATATAAAAAATAGTGATCTAATAACGTTGAGAAATAGATCAAAAGTTTTAGCCATACATTCAAACGTTAATGAAATAAAATTATTTGATTTTAGAGATTATTCACAATTATATGGCTATAAAGGTTTAAATGGTTTGTTTGAACATCTTGAAATTAAAGTAAATAAAAAGATTGATGGGAGTTATTTTCGTAAGAATCCCAGAAAAGTATTTTTACGAAAAAGCGGTTGGATAGATATTTTATTAAATATGTTTGAGTATTGTTTAGAAGATGCCGCAGGTTATTTTCAAATTGTGTCAAATTGGAATAATAAAAATCCTTTAATAACTAAAAACATGATTATAAATGAATGCTTAAATTACTCTGAACTAGAGAAAGAAACATCACTTACACTAATAGATCAAGATACAAAAATATTTTCTATGCAAAACTTTCAACCAACATCAGACCAGCTTCTAAGTAGTCTCACAGTAGCAGACTTGGAAGCTTTAATCGTCAAAATTGTTCAGAAAACTCTTAAAGAAGAGATACAGAAGCTAAAGCACGATGATTTACTAGATCAAACAACACAGATGAATCATCCACTAAAAGTTTTTGTATAAGCATTTACAACAAAATAATATACACGTATCACAGTCTAGAGATTGGGGAATACCCATCGTCCGATCGCGAACCGTAACCATCCATATAATCTTTATTCGTAGACAAATCACTTGCTGCTTCCACACAACCAATGTATTCTTGAGCCAGAGTCAAACCAGAAACCCCTGAATTCTTTTTTTGAGATGATAACTCTTGCTTTTGGATTTTTGCAAGCAAAAATTCTACAAAATCTAACGCCTCTTGTTGCTTATCAGGAGGTAATATTCTTACCTTGTCTATAATAATTTCTTCAATGCTCATTTTCTCTAGCGTCTCGCATAAACTAAATATATTTTAAACTTTAAAGTATTATTTGGCTGTATGCCTTTAGCCGCGACTTCAATTGTTAAGCACTCAAGAGGATAAATTTATGAAGTATACATCCCACTGTTTACATTAATTTATCAGGCGCGATCACGTCACCTCACCCAAGCTTAAAATTAGTCTATAATAGGGTCATACCGAAAATTTTCCTCAATTTAGAAGTTAATTATGCTGATAAAATTTGAAGAAATATATAGAGATATTGATACTTTACCAGAAGAAGCTCAAATATTACTACTAGATTTTATTCAGTTACTCAAAAAGCGTTATCCCCAAGTAGAATCAGAAAATCATAGTCAAGAAAAAAGTCTCTATGAAAAGTTTGATGAAATTGGATTAATTGGTTGTTGTTCTGTTGACGAAAATTTATCAACAACTTATAAAGAAGTTTTATTTAATACATTGACAACTAAATATGATCATAGTTGATACAGGATTTTGGTTAGCTCTTATTGATAAAAAAGACACATACCACGAAAAAGCAAAACAGGCTTTAAAACAATATAATGAACCTTTAATTACAACATGGTGTGTTGTCACAGAAACCTGTTATCTTTTGCTAACTCGCAAGGGAATTGACGCTGAAATTACTTTTATAAATAGTTTGGAACAAGGATTATTTACAGTTTTTAATTTAGAACTTCACCATACTGCTCGAATTATTGAATTAATGAGAAAATATGCTGATCTTCCAATGGATTTGGCTGATGCCTCCTTAGTGATTTTAGCAGAACATTTAGGGCATGGACGCATTTTCTCAGTAAATAAACGTGACTTTAATACCTATCGTTGGAAGCAAAGTTATCCTTTTGAAAATCTTTTATTTTGAGCTAATTAGAAACAGCATAAATCACTATTATCTGAAATTTATTGCTCTACCCAAAGTAGTCGGATTGTAAGCGATACCTACGGCTGGCTACGCCCATGCAATTATAATCTGTGAACTATTTATTTGATACTAATATCTGTTTTACGTTTGTCAAAGTATTTATTGCTAGGCAGTATAATAACGCAGCTTTTTACTGTGGCATAATACGGAAATAATTTGGTTTTAGCCACCGATTCAATCGTTAGGTACTCAAGAGGATAAATTTAGCAAGTATATATCGCACTGTTTACATTAATTTACTGCGCGCGATCGCGCAATTTATCTTCTACCAATGGGATGTACTTGTATGCTATGGAGGTAAACAATAGCAAAAATCCTGACTTTATTTCTTAAGATAGTTTTAGCCAACTATAATATACTTAAGATTTTACACAAGGATGGAACCATGACTAACGCTCAAAAGATGGTTCGCTTAAACTTAGATTTGTCACCTGAACTAAATCAGATATTAGACGAACTAGCAAATAAAATAGGCACAAGCAAAGGTGATGTTTTGCGTCAGGCTATAACGTTAATGCAAATGATGATTATAGCTAAAGAGGAAACTAAAAAATTAGGAATCCCAGAAGCAAATCAATTGATAGTTAATGAAATCATTCTCTCATCTGAACAGCAGTCAAAACCGCATCCACTAGACACATTTATGGAAAGGCTTGGCCCTTGGGAAGATGAACGTACTGCTGAGGAAATAGTCAAAGACATTTATGATAGCCGTACTATTTCTAACCATGATATTAGTCTATGACTTATTTACTTGATACTGATACTTGCATTTATTGGATTAAAGATATTAATTCAGTCAGAAATAAAGTTAGAGAAATAGGATGGGAGCAAATTTATATTTGTAGCATCACAGTTGCTGAGTTATATTTTGGTGCTTATAATTCTCAACGAGTAGTGGAAAATTTAACTCGTGCAGAAAACTTCATTCAAAACTTACCCGTTGTACCTTTAACTGATCCTGCTCTGAGAAAGTATGGTGAATTAAAAGCAGAACTCCGTAAAATAGGACAAACAATTGCTGAATTTGATTTACTAATTGCTAGTGTTGCACTTGCAGAAGATTATACTTTAGTAACAAATAATACTCGCCACTACGAACGTATCAATGGATTAAAGTTGGAAAACTGGATTATGCCTTAGAAACTCAACATTAGTTAGTCCCGATTATTTGGCTGTATGCCATTCTAAATTAGATTATCAACTGCGATCGCGCAATTTCTCTTCTACCGATTGGACGTACTTGTATGCTGTGGAGTGAAACAATTGCCACAGTTTCCCCATCCAATGTGACAAATTCAACTTCATATCCTTTGCCACCCTGATGTACTAAAACAACTGTACCTGTATCACCCTCTTCTAAACTATATTCTGGTACATCACTAGTCAGAATAACTCTATCAAGTTCTTGAATCATTCTTCTCTCCGTTTCAGTGGGTATGAAGTAACAAATTTAGGAATAGTTTCCCCTGTTTCAATAAACCAAGCCGAACTAATCACGGCGTTTCTGCCATCTGGTGAAAGCAGTGTACCTTCTATAGCATATCGAGTTCCAAATGGTGAATCTTCAATCTTTGTAACATCGTTAGATACTTTGGTGTGAATCAAAAGCAACCTTATCAATTCCCAATCATCGGGAATTAGCACCTGGGTTACTTAGAAGTTTGATTCGACAGGTAGGAATTACAGTTGATGAATTCCTCGAAAACAAATGAACTCAGATATAAGCATCATTATATTAGTCAGCATAACCCTATCAAGTTATTGAATCATCGCTGTTAATTTTACAGCCTTAGCTAACTATAATTTACTTAACATTTTACGTCTCAGCAATGATTACCGATAGACTAAAATTGGTAAATAAGCCTTTTATGAAATCACCACTATGCAAGTTAATAATCTTACCATTGACGAACTTAAAGCCCTGATTCGAGAAACTGTTAGAGAGACAATAGAAGAATTTCTAGCAGATCCAGATGCGAATCAAACAATCAAGGAGAATTTTAAACAAGAACTATTAGCAATTCAGAAGCGTAGAGAGGCAGGTTTTAAAGGTATTCCCGCAGCAGAAGTTATGCAAAGACTCGATTTAGGGAACGGATGAATTACTTAGTTGAGTATGAACCAGAAGCCCTAGCTGACCTAGAAAAGTTGACAAAAGCAGTCTCTGGAAGAATTGTTAACAAAATTAACTGGTTGGCTGATAATTTTGACCAAATTACACCGCAACCTCTGACGGCTGACTTATCAGGTTTTTTTAAACTGAGAGTTGGAGATTATCGAGTTATTTATGAGTTTGACCTTGATAAAAAAACTATTTTTATTGATCGAGTTGGACATAGGAGAGAAATTTACAACTGAATTCTGTACTTTATTTTTGGTCAAATATTAAAATATTGAGTTCAATCTCTAAGGATTTTCTATGGAAAAGTCACAATCTACTTCTGAGCAACATTTAAATCTTCTCACAGTAACAGACTTTGAAGATTTAATCGTCAAAATTGTTTATAAAGTGGCATCTAAATAGCATGATAGATAGAACAGATTTATCAAAAATAATTGCCAGCAAAGGCGACAACCCACTAATGCTGCTACCTGAAAATTTACAGTCGCAAGAAGATGTAGAACTTGAGCGAAAACTGCGGGAACTCAAGTTTAAACAAGAATTAAGAAAAGATTGGATTTTATTTATTGTCAGGGATGTAATAATTTTTCCTACCGCTATCCTTTTTATTTTTGCTGTCAGTGGTTATTCCCTATTTCTTCATATTCATGGGTAACTTATCTGATGACATATAGCAATTTTATCTGATTGGTGAAAATCGTAAGGCTTAGATCCCCGACTTCTTCAAAAAGTCGGGGATTTCGTGCATTATAAGTAAATATGCGTAACTAATTTTACAGAAGACGAAGCCAACTTGCTACAAGTAGACTCATCTTTATATCCACACAAATTTTGCTGGATATAAAGTAAGTATCTGATGGAAATCATCTAAAAATATGGGGCTTTTAATATTTTCTGTCGCTTTATTTGCCATTGTTGCTGTAATTATCATTAATGCTTACAACGATTTAGTTAAGTATCGCAATCGTTACAAAAATGCTTACTCTCAAATTGATGTTCAATTACAGCGCCGCTATGACTTAATTCCCAATTTGGTGGAAACTGCCAAAGGGTACATGAAACATGAACGGGAAACTCTAGAAGCAGTTATTGCGGCTCGGAATTCTGCAATTAATGCTAGCAGTCGTGCGGCACAAAATCCCGGCGATCCACAAGCGATGCAACAGTTAGGTAATGCTGAAGGGGCGCTGACGGGTGCTTTAAGTCGGTTGATGGTACTTTCAGAATCTTATCCAGAATTGAAAGCCGATCGCGCCATGACTCAGGTTATGGAAGAATTATCTTCCACTGAAAACCGGATTGCTTTTGCCCGTCAGGCTTTTAATGACGCCGTGACACTTTATAACACCAAGAGCGAATCTTTCCCCAGCAACCTTGTAGCCAATACTTTTAACTTTACTGTTGCAGAATTGCTTCCCGAAGCTACTCCAGAAATTAGAAATGCTCCACGCGTGTCTTTTTAGGTGTCTATGAATTTCTTTGAACATCAGGATCGGGCACGCCAAAATACGCAACAATTAATCGGGTTATTTTCCCTGTCGATCGCAGTCATGATTATGGCGATTTATATTGCCACTTTATTTCTGTTTCGCATGGCTCCCCGTGTTTGGTGGCATCCAGGGATATTTCTTTACGTGGCTGGGATTACAATAATTGCGATCGCAATCGGAAGCTTATATAAAATTGCCTATCTCCGTGAGGGCGGAAGCGTAATTGCCCAAGAGTTGGGGGGAAGACTCCTGCTACCAGATACAGCCGATGAACAAGGGCGACAACTATTAAATATTGTCGAGGAAATGGCGATCGCTTCTGGTATTTCCGTCCCAGAAGTTTATCTGCTTGAGAGAGAAACCGGGATTAATGCCTTCGCTGCCGGATTTACGCCCAATGATGCTGTAATTGGAGTTACCCGTGGAACTTTGCAACACCTGAACCGGGATGAACTACAAGGAGTCATCGGCCACGAATTCAGCCATATTCTCAATGGAGATATGCGGCTAAATTTGCGTTTGGTGGGATTATTGCACGGGATTTTGTTCATTTATTTAACTGGGGAATTGCTGTGGCGGATTCGTGATAGCTTCCGTTTAGGAAAGGAAGACAAAGGTTTACCTATCTGGGCTTTTGGTTTGGCATTGATGGCAATTGGCGGTATCGGATTATTCTGTGGACGCTTAATTAAAGCCGCCATCTCTCGCCAACGCGAATTTCTCGCCGATGCTTCGGCTGTACAGTTCACTCGCAACCCCAATGGACTTACCGGAGTCTTCCAAAAACTCCAAAAGATGGATTCACGCTTGATTGCGCCCGGAGCAGAAGCCGCTAGCCACATGTTTTTTGGCAACGCCCTCAACCCCTCTTTCTGGGAAAATATGTTTTCTACCCACCCACCCTTAGCAGAACGTATCCGCCGCGTTGGGGGTTTGAATGTCAGCAATTTACCAGCAGTGCCATCTCGTAATCAAGGGCGTTCCCCCTCCCAGGAATCTCTAACAATGGGCTTTGCTGGTGGTTCTGGCCCCACACCAGAACAGGTTGTAAACCAGGTAGGAAGCGTTACACCAGAGCATTTTGCCCATGCTCAAGCGTTGTTATCGCAGTTACCAGAATGTCTGCGTTTGGGTGCGCGGGAACAAGAAAGTGCAATGGCGATCGCTTTTGCGCTAGCGTTAGATACTGAAAATATCGAGATCCAACAACGTCAAATTACTTGGTTACGCGAGGTGCAGCCTGCTGAGTTAGTAGATAAAACCCTGGAATTGACTAGCGAAATTAGCCAGTTAGATCCCAGAATTCGCTTGCCACTTGTAGATTTAGCAGTACCCGTATTGCGTCAAAATTCTGCTAAAGAATGCCAGAGGTTGTGCAAATGTCTTCACGGTTTAGTTGTAGCTACCGGAAGTTTATCACTGTGGCATTTTGTGTTGCAGTTAATTTTGTGGCATCGCCTCCAGCCTAGTATAAATCCTACATCTGCGACAACAGTCGAATTTACCTCTATAGAAGAGATTTGGCCAGATAGTTTATTAGTATTGTCTGTAATTGCCCGCATCGGATACTCCCAACCCGATACCTCCACCGAAGACATCGCCTATGCTTTTCGTTCTGGAGTTTTTCGACTTCCCAAAGCTGGAGAACAACAAAAACCAGACATGCCACTAAATTGTAATTTCACTGAGCTTAAGAAGAGTATTGATCGCCTCCGTCTTGCTAGTCCCAAACTGAAGCAGGCTATTGTTGATGCCTGTGCCCACACGGTACTTTTGGATAATAAAGTAACACAGTCAGAAGCAGATTTATTAAGAGCGATCGCAATGACGCTAGATTGTCCCATTCCCCCATTTTTAAACCCTCAGCGTGGTGTTTCCAAACAGAAACAATCTTCTCCACAGCGAAGTTAATATAACCTTACCCCACCCTAACCCTCCCCTTATAAAGGGGAGGGAACTAGATTCGTGTTTCCCCCCTTTATAAGGGGGATTAAGGGGGGTAATTCGATTTGTGTGTACACGGTAGTCGCCTGCGGGGAGGAGTTCTTTTATTGTCTAATGCCCCACTTATCTAGTTCGCAACAACTGCACAAAAGTATTACTCACCGTATTGTCTTTAGTATCCGCCGCGTATTGAATCAAATCTTCCCGCAGTTCTTTGGCTGCATCTAAAGGAAGCAAGGTTGCTAGCAAGAAATAAACACCACGAAAACGCGGATCGCCCATTCTATCAACTAATAGTCCTTCGGCGGCATCAGTTTCGCCGAGAAAGTTTTGCACTAAAAAGAAATCCATGATTTTATCGTGGCGGAAGTACCATTGTTTCTTGGCTTCGCCTTTTTCATCTTGCCACTGGCGGCTGACTACCATCTTGTATTTATCGTCTGACAAAGACATGGCTACTTGGTAAAATTCATCTGCGGGTATAGCTTGTTTGTCTTCGAGTCGCATTTCGTAGACGGCGGCTGAGAATTTTTTTAACGGAAATTCTTGATTCCATTCTTTCAGGTATTCTGCCGCCATTAAATTGTATTGCTGTTCTTGCAGGCGAAATAAGTTTGGCTGTTTACCTTGTGATAGCATCAGCGCTACTACTGTTAGATCCATTGGGTTGGAAAGAATTCGGCGGACAGCATCTAACTCTTCTTGGGCTTGTTGCTGTTTGAGGACTTCTGTTAAATAAATGGTGCAGGCTTTTTCGTAATCAGCACCTTGAATTTTGGCATCTTTGGGGAGTCGCGGCTGACGGGAGATCAAAAACTCTTGAATTTGTTGTTGTTCAAGGGGCTGCAAGTAGTATATTTTTGCTGTAGAGGGCGGTGTCCACTCTAGGGGCTGGGTAGTCATTATAATATTGCCCCGGAAATAGCTTTCGACAAACTGGCAGATTTTGGCGCGGGTTTCGGCGGTGACTTCGTTGAGTCCGTCGATGCAGATATCTATCGCGCCACTGTAAATCAGGTTTTTCAAGAAGCTGGCATCTTGGGCTTGGCCGTGTAGCTTGTCTTGGATAGCTTCAATTACGCCTTTATGACACTTTTGGGCGGGGAGATAAACGACTATGCGCTCTTGATTTTTCAACAGATGACGGAGAAACATCGACTTGCCTAAGCCGGAATCTCCTTCTAAGATAATTTGTCCTTGAATGCTGGGTAGGGCTGCGGTAATTGGCTGGATGTCTCCTGATGTGGGGACTTTGACTTTTGATTCTGGGAAGTATGATTGATCATAAAAATTATCTAAGCCGGCATCAGCTAATAGGGAAGGTTTGAAGGGTTCAAATAATTTGCGGCGGAAGGGGGGAAACCAGGTGAGGAGAAAGCCGACATAGCCCACGCCGAGAATCCGGCGTATCCAAGGGTTCCAGAAGAAGATGGCTTGGATTTGGGGAAATTTCGGGTAGGCAAAGATGAGGAGAAGCCAAAACGCAGCGTGAATCAAAATAGTAGTTTTGGCGTTAAAAAACCACTGCCAACCCTTGAGGTTAATTATGACTGATTGCAGTGAATCAGCTTCGTTGAGTCCTTTGAGGTTGTTGTAGTGCTTTTCTAAAATGACAATATCTCCTGGATGCCAAGAAACTTTTCTAGCGACTACAGCGATTTCCTTCGCTAAGTCTTCGTGTAATCGTGCTAAATCTCGGCTGAGTTCCCAGGCTTTAAGGAAGAGTTCTAGTGTTTTTACACCTTCATCGTGTGTCAGTTTATCAGGAATTGCTTGAGGTCTGCCTAGCCATGTCAGCAAGGTTTTGACATCCTCGTTACTGCCACCTAAGAAATAAGTCCAAAATCGCCAAAATTCAAAGTTATTATTCTCAAGAGAAAAAATAAAGAATTGTTGATTTGGTTCGTAGGCATAATTCAAAATTACGACAACCTCTTCTAACTTCAGTTGTCTGATTTTCCCTAATGCCTCTCCCGCACTGCCACGAACATACTTGTCAACCTTTTCATCCTTGAGGATATTGAGGATGTCAGGGATGTATTGAGCCGCCGCCTGCTTGAAGTTGCCCAATGCCTCTGCCGCTCTGCTACGAACATCTGAGTCAACCTTTTTATCCTTGAGGATATTGGCGATGTCAGGGATGTATTGAGCCGCCGCCTGCCCGAAGTTGCCCAATGCCACTGCTGCACTGCTACGAACATACGAGTCAACCTTTTCATCCTTGAGGATATTGGCGATGTCAGGGATGTATTGAGCCGCCGCCTGTCCGAACTTGCCCAATGCCTCTGCCGCTCTGCCACGAACATACTTGTCAACCTTTTCATCCTTGAGGATATTGAGGATGTCAGGGATGTATTGAGCTGCCGCCTGCTTGAAGTTGCCCAATGCCACTGCTGCACTGCTACGAAGATACAAGTCAACCTTTTCATCCTTGAGGATATTGGCGATGTCAGGGATGTATTGAGCCGCCGCCTGCCCCAAGTTGTCCAATGCCTCTGCGGCTCTGCTACGAACATACAAGTCAACCTTTTCATCCTTGAGGATATTGAGGATGTCAGGGATGTATTGAGCTGCCGCCTGCCCCAAGTTGCCCAATGCCTCTGCGGCTCTGCCACGAACATACGAGTCAACCTTTTCATCCTTGAGGATATTGAGGATGTCAGGGATGTATTGAGCCGCCGCCTGCCCCAAGTTGCCCAATGCCTCTGCGGCTCTGCCACGAACATACGAGTCAACCTTTTTATCCTTGAGGATATTGAGGATGTCAGGGATGTATTGAGCCGCCGCCTGCCCGAACTTGCCCAATGCCACTGCCGCACTGCCACGAACATTTGAGTCAACCTTTTCATCCTTGAGGATATTGGCGATGTCAGGGATGTATTGAGCCGCCGCCTGCCCGAACTTGCCCAATGCCACTGCTGCACTGCTACGAACATTTGAGTCAACCTTTTCATCCTTGAGGATATTGGCGATGTCAGGGATGTATTGAGCCGCCGCCTGCCCGAAGTTGCCCAATGCCACTGCCGCACTGCTACGAACAGATGAGTCAACCTTTTCATCCTTGAGGATATTAGTGGCTTTCCGGGCAATTTCCTCTGGTTTCTTAAACACGGTTTTGAAGTCTTTTAGCTCATATTCAGATAATTTGTCCAGAGCATATCCCTTAACTTTGTCGTATCTATCATCAAGAGCTGCTGATATACCGTTAATCTGCCAATCTTGGGGTTTGGGTTTGGGGGTTTCTTTGGCGTTTACCCAAGGTAGAGAGAGGAAGAAAGTCAGAAGTAGGGTGAAACAGAAAAGGAAAAAGAGGGAAAGCTTGCTGTTCTGGCAGGGTGTGATGAGCATAATTTGGGGCAAGGTGGCAGATTACACGCGGCTAAAAGTATAATAACAACCTTGCAATTCCTAGTTCCTGATTGAGAAAGTCAGATTTATTTGGGTTTTTAGGTTTGTATTTGTGGGAGCATTCCAAATTTGGAAGTTTACTATTATGCTGCGTTCAGCCAGGAATCAGAGAATGAAGAAACGAACCGCAAATGACGCGAAGAGCGCAAAGTAAAAGAGTTGTAAAGGGTTTTTGCTTGAGTCAGGCTGATAGTGAATTATTTATAAGTAATTAAAGCTATATGCTGCACCAGTACACATCCCGCCAATAAATAAATTTCACAGGCTTTTAGCACAAGTTCACTCAAGTAGACTATAAACCTTATTCAGTCTTCTTTAGAAGACTTTAGCTATTAGCCTCAGAATTCATTCTGAGGCGGTTGTTGGGACTGATGCAAGTTCTGAGTATACGGAATTAATGTTAATTTTTGCTCACGAGTATCAAAGACTCTCCCGCGAGTATCAAGGACTCGTCCACGAGTATTAAAGACTCGCTCACGAGTATCAAAGACTCGTCCACGAGTATCAAAGACTCTCCCGCGAGTATTAAAGACTCGCCGACGAGTATCAAAGACTCGCTCACGAGTATCAAAGACTCGTCCACGAGTATTAAACACTCTCCCGCGAGTATCAAAGACTCGCCCGCGAGTATCAAAGACTCATTCACCAGTTAAGAAAACAAAAAGGGGAAAAGAAAAGGATGTGCATCAACCTTTAACTTTTCCCCTTTTACTCTTCCTTTCTCTCTGGCAATGTTTACAGCCTATGAACCAGAAGCAGCTTTAGCAGGTTTACTTTTAATAGCTTTAAACCGTTCCCCTAACTGTTCAGCAAGAGTTTTTAACCCTGGAGTCTTCTTAGCAGCAGTCTTGACGTAATCATAAACAGTCAAACTGCTACCCATTGCTTCGCTACCGACTGCCATTAGGGTATCATCTACCTGTTCTGTCAGTTGTTGCAGTTTGATCAACAGTTCGGTAAGCGTTGCGGCTAATTGATAATCGCGCACAAACTCATCTACATCAAAGCTAGCTGGTAAAATGTCTCGGTTAGACTGGGCAGCAGTTAGGCTAGTGTTGACAAAAGCTAGGCTTTTATCGCCCATCTTAAATAACTTGCGTCGTTCTTCCACACTCAGAGTTACCAGAAAAGGCATCTTTGCTTGGATAGTCGCAAAGGCTGCTTTAATTTCTTGGATATCTGCTGGGGAAAGGGAGGCAGTAATGTTTTGGTAAGCCATTAAATATTTACTCAGGTGAATCTGTTTGTTATGATTCCCATTGGTAAATGCGATCGCACATCCCACATCCCATAGCATAAAGTGCGATCGCCGCATTTGGGAGCAATCGAAAAATCAGCCCAATCTGAGTACAATTTGATTAGATACAGGTAAGTCTGACTTTGTATGACTCCAGCAACCGATATTCGTAGAAGAGCAATCGAACTGATTGAGCAGTTGTCTCCAGAAAAGTTATCTGCCGTGGTACAGTTATTAGAGTTTCTGTCTGAACCCTCCCAGCCAGGTACATCCAATGATCAGGAAGTAGTTCTGCTGGAAGTAATCCAACGTCACCTTGCGTCTGACGAGCAGAAAAGATTACAGGATTTACGTGATCGCTGTGAATGGGGTGAACTCACTGCGATCGAACACGAAGAATTGATCCAGTATGAAGATCGGCTAGAACAGTGGAGAGTCGAACGTCTGCAAGCTCTCATTGAGTTAGCAAAGCTCAAGAAGATCGACTTGCTTACCTTGAATCGCCAATTTTTATCAGACTCTCAGTTATTCCATGCCGTCTGAGTTTGTTCGCAAAGCGTCGCCAGAAGAGAAACGAGTACCTGCTGCACTGAGACGAACGATAGCTAGCAGAGCTAAAAGTCTTTGTGAATATTGCCGATGCCCAGAAGAATTTTCTCCTGACAGCTTCACTGTAGAACACATCAAACCCCGTCAGGCAGGTGGAGAAACGATCTCAGAAAATTTAGCTTGGTCGTGTTTTGGCTGCAATGCTCGAAAGCATACCAAAATCAGCCATTCTGATCCAGAAACCAAACAAGAGATTGCGCTGTTTCATCCTCGTCAGCAGCTTTGGTCAGAGAATTTTACCTGGAACGATGATTTTACCAAGATTATCGGGAAAAATCCCTGTGGTCGAGCCACGGTGGAAGCTCTGCAATTAAATCGGGTTGGAGTTGTTAACTTGCGTCGTCTTCTGACTTCAGCCGAACTGCATCCACCGCAGTAAAAATGGTAAAAGTTCGTAGTTATGAACGCGATGGTTTCTTACCAAAGCCATAGCGCAATCTATCCATAATCAAACTCTGGAAATTGTCAATGTAGCTAAATATCACTGGCACTACCACCAATGTCAACAGAGTAGAAGTTGTAAAACCGCCCATAATGGCAATTCCCATTGGTTGGCGAACTTCAGAACCCGCGCCAATTCCTAATGCTAAAGGCAGAGTCCCGGCGATCGTTGCCAAAGAAGTCATTAAAATCGGACGCAGACGTGACACACCCGATTCAACAAGCGCCTGACGTTGGGTTTTCCCTTCCTGCATGTTGATGATTGTATAGTCAACTAACAGAATCGAGTTTTTGGTGACAATTCCTAACAGCAGGATGATCCCAATCAAAGCATATATTCCCAAAGGTTTCTGAGCAACCATTAACGCTACCAATGCGCCGCCTAAACAAAAGGGCAAAGCCGCCATAATCGATAATGGATGCAGAAAGTTGTTATACAACAGCACCAGAATTGCATAGATACACATTAATGCCAATCCTAATGCACCGCCAAAACGGCCGAAAATGTCTCGCATAATTTTGGCGCTACCGGATGGTTGCTGTACTACCCCTGACGGTAAGTTTTGCATCACAGGTAGTTTGTTGATTGTTTCTACTGCCTCTCCCAAAGAAATCCTTTGTAGATTGGCTTCTACGGCAACTTGACGGGCGCGATCATAGCGGTTGATGGTTGCAGGGCCACTGCCAAAGCGGATGTCTGCAACTGCGACAAGGGGAATTAATCTCCCATTTTGACTAGGGACTTGTAGATTTGTGATTGTGTTGATGTCAGCCCGCGCTGTCGGATCGATTTGCACCCGAATGGGGATTTGCCGATCGCTTAAATTAAATTTCGCCAAGTTGGCCTCATTATCGCCGATGGTAGCAAGAGAAGCAGTCCGAGCGATCGCTTGCACTGTCACCCCTAAATCTGCTGCCCGTTGTGGGTTGGGAATTACCAAAATCTCTGGTTTAACCAAACTCGCAGTAGAAGACACTTCCACCAATCCGGCTAGCGATCGCATCTGCTTTTCTAGGGCATCAGCAGCTTGATTCAACGCTTCAGGATTTTCACTTCTGAGGACAATTGATAAACCTTTCCGACTGTCGCCTGGTGACTGACTTTGGAAACTAATTCTAGCTCCTGGTATTTGTTCAAAGTCAGGACGTACTTGTTCTTCAAACTGTTTTTGGGAAATATTTCGTTCTTCTCTAGGTTTGAGATTAATGGCAAGGGTTGCAGAATTAATCTCTTCTGTCGCTAATACACGTTCAACTACTGGGTTTTGCCGAATGATGTTAGTAGCTTGTGTGACTACCTTATTAACGTCTTCTAATGTCGAACCAGGAGGTAATTCTATAGATACGTTGGAAATTCCAAAATCGCCATCATCCACAAAACCCTTGGGAATCAACGGAACCAGCGTTAGACTCGCAATAAAGAAAGCTAAAGCGATCGCCATTGTTGTCAATCTATGGCGTAACGCCCACTCAAGGAGCGATCTATAAGGTTGAAACCCCCGACGCTTTTTAGTTCTATGTTTTTTGCTGCCATACCCGCTACCTGGAAGTGCAAATTTAAAATTCAAAAATTTTATTACTCTCCCTGCCCCCTGCTCCCTACTCCCTACTCCCCACTCCCCACTCCCCTCTTCCTTCAAAAGATACGCCCCCATCATTGGCGTAACCATCCGCGCTACCAGAGTTGAGAAAATTGTGGAAACGGCAACGGTAACACCAAATGGTTGGAAAAACTGCCCCGGAATCCCACCCATAAAGGCAACGGGCATAAACACCGCAACAATCGTTGCTGAACTTGCTACTACCGCTAACCCTACTTCATCAGAAGAATCAAAAGCAGCTTCCCAAGCTGACTTGCCCATAGCCATGTGCCGTTCCATGTTTTCAATTTCCACAACGGCATCATCTACTAAGTTGCCCACCGCTAACGCTAATGCCAACAAAGTCATGTTGTTGAGGGTGTAACCAAGGGCTTGCTGCACCGCAAAGGTAGGAATTATTGATAGGGGTAAGGCAACAGCCGTAATTAATGTTGCTCGCCAGTCCCGCAAAAATACTAAAATAACGATGACTGCCAGCACTGAAGCTTGAATCAATTCATCAATGGTGCTTTGGTAAGATTGGCGAACAACATCAGCTCTAGTAAAAATTAAATCCAGCTTCACATCTGCGGGAAGGGTTTTTTCCAGCTCTTTAACTGCTGCTTTGACTCCTTGTTCCACAGTCACCAAAACGCTGCCAGTACTACGCAACACCTGAAAAGCTACCACAGGTTGATTATTTAAGCGCGCGGCTTGACGCACATCGCCAAATTTATCTTCTACAGTTCCCAAGGTGGATAAGGGTACAGAACCGCCTTGTGGTAAGAGGATTTCGTAGGTTTTCAACATATCCACACTGGCGGCGCTTCCTAAAGTGCGGATACTTTGTTCACTACCACCGACTTCGGCGCGTCCCCCAGGTAAGTTAATGTTCAAAGCGCGGATTTGGTCGTTTACCTGGGTGGCGGTGATACCTAAAGATTGTAAGCGGTTTGGATTCAGATTAATCCGAATTTCTCGGTCAACTCCACCGACGCGCTGAATTTGGGCTACACCACGGACTCCCAATAAGGCGCGGCTAATGGTTTGATCGACAAGGTTGCTTAATTCTTCTACGGAACGCCGATCTGATTTAACCGCGTAAGTAATCACCGGGCCGCCAGAAAATTCCAGACGTTCCACAATTGGATCGTTGATATCTTGGGGTAAATCTTGACGAATTTGAGCGATCGCATTGCGAACATCATTGGTGGCGCGATCGCTATCTGTACCCAAAACAAAATTGATTGTCGTCTTAGAATTCCCATCGCTGACAGTGGAAATCATATAATCAATATTGCCCAACCCTGCAACGGCATCTTCAATTTTCTTCGTCACTTGGGATTCTAGTTCGGCCGGGCCTGCACCCGGTTGCGTAACTTTTATCGAAACTGTTGGCACATCAATATTTGGGTTAGTATCAATCCCCAAGGATATGAAGGAGAACCAACCCACAACTGTCAAAATTAAAAATAAAACTATTGTAGGAACGGGTTTTTTAATCGACCAAGCTGAGATATTAAAAGACATTGGAAAATTTTAGATTTTAGATTTTGGATTAGTTATTTGTCATTAGTCATTGGTTATTTCCCATTCCCCATTCCCCATTCCTTTCAACTTGCAACTCGAACTTTCTCACCATCTTTGAGATATCCTGCACCATCAACTACAACGCGATCGCCTAATTGCAATCCACTTTTGATTTCCACTTTATCGTCATTGGCAGGATCTCCTAACTCTACTTTTTGGCTGCGGACTATATCTTCACTCGATAAGGTGAATACAATTACACTTGAGTCTGCTTGAGATTGCACTGCTTTTTGCGGCACTACTATTTTTATCCCTGAGTTAGTAGTAATTGCAGCATTAGCAAACATCCCTGGTTTAAGTAAAGTTGTTGGCGGTAAGTCAATTTTGACTGTAGCCTCCCGCCTTTGATCGTTTACCTGTGGCTGTATCTCCCTGACTCGTCCTTGCGATCGCACGCGCTGATCGACATCTGAAGTAATTTGCACAGATGCACCAATTTTCACCTGATTTAGTTGAATTTCTGGTACTTTTGCCTGAAGTTCTAACTTTTCATCTCGGATAATCGAAAATAGCTTTTGTGTGCCACCAATCACAGTTCCCACCTGGGTTTGTGGTGGTACACCAGTCACATCACCGACTCTGGCCAATTTCTCGGCTATTACTCCAGCGACAGGCGATCGCACCACAGTTTGTCCCAACTGAGTTTGTAGTTGTTGCACCTTAGCAGCACTACTGCGGACATCGGCTTTGGCTTTGTTGATGATAGCTTGGGCGCTACCGATATTGGCCTGGGCACTACGCACATTTTCTTGGGAAAGATTCACAACTTCTACGGCAGTTTTCACAGCGTAGGAACGAGTATCGAGTTCTTGCTTACTAATCGTCCCAGAATCAGCGAGTTGTTGATAGCGCTGATAATTCTTAGCTGCTTCTTCTAGCCTCGCCTTAGCTTGAGCTAAATCTGCTTGTTTTTGCTGGACTATGGCTTTATTTGATGCCAAATCTGCCTGTTTGGCTGCTAAATCTGCTTGTTTTGATTCTACGTCTGCTTTTGCTTGGCTAATTTGGCTTTGCAATATGGAACCATCCAACACTGCCAACACTTGACCTTTTTTGACAAAAGCCCCTTCTTTTACATCTTCGGAGATGCTTTTGATTTGTAAGCCGTTCGTCTGCGGTAAAACTGGAATTAAATCGTGTGCTGCTACAGTTCCAGTAGTTTTGAGGGTACGGAAAACACGGGCGGTTTCTACTGTGGCGATGGTAACTGTCATTGCTGGGTTAACTTTTTTATCAGCTACCACGCTTGGTTGACGAAGTGAAAGACGACTTAATACACCCATCCCACCAAAGGCGATCGCAATTCCTAAACCAGCACCTAAAAATAATGGTTTCAACCATGCCCTAGTTGATTTTTGATCCGATTTGCTCAAAAAGCTCCTATCTTTATAGGTTATAGCTTCTTCCACCTCGATTTCTGAAACACTGTCATCGCTCACAGTCCTACCTCCACTTTCTGTCTACGTATACCAATCTTGGTATTTTCTTAAGAAAACTTGAAGTTTATTTACTTCATATCAACTATGACGCATTTCATAGTAAATGTCTTTTATATACCGACGTATATAATTAAACAAGTTAATTAAGAGTAATTACTAGCAAAAAAATCTTAAAAAAACTTATGTAGATTATGATACAAAAATTATTTCATATCATCTAGTTACTCAAGGTCACACAATATATGTATTTAGATCACCGTCAACCAATGGTTAGATATGAAAAACTAGTGAGGCGAATCTAGATTTATCTAATTTAAAATCTGCCTTTTATGTATAAAGTTATATCAAGTAAATATTTTTGTCCGGCATCGATAATCCCTCTGAAGCCTTTGTGTCGCCAGGAAACCATTCCATACCATGCAATTTAAGCATAGGACAAGCTAGCGTCCACAGCTACACATGAGTTACAAATGAGCAAAATATATTGTCCTAAATTCATGTGAGTTCCACGAACCTCTCCAACCCAGCCTCTCTCTCAACGGGGGAGCAATGAAATAATCAGGTTTTTAACCCTCTGGCCTAGAAGGAAAAACGAATAAAAGTGAGGTTAAATTCCAAGCCTGATTATGGAATTTTGAAATCAAATCAATAAATAATTGGTATTTACCAGAGTAATCAGATATGTTCAATGCCACTGAAATTTTAATTGATGCCTTTGTAAATGAAATTCGAGAAGGTTACCGTCGCACCTACGGCTGCTTCAAAAATGATTATCAGGATATCATCGCCTGGGCTGGTAACATGGCTTTAGAAAATATTGCCAATAGCGATGCTCTTTATCATAATGTTGAACACACAGTACTTGTAACCCTTGTGGGGCAAGAAATCTTACGTGGCAAACACATTAGAGAAGGTGGTGTTTCCAGTGAAGATTGGCTGCATTGTATCATTTCTTTGGTGTCTCATGATATTGGCTACGTTAAGGGAGTTTGCCGACAAGACCGAGAGACAGCAAATTTATATTCCACAGGTAAAAATGGCAAAATGATTTCTGTAGCTCCTGGCGCTTCTGATGCCAGTCTGACGCCGTATCATGTTGATAGAGCCAAGCTTTTTATTGATGAGCGTTTTGGAGGTCACAAGTTAATCGATGCTGAAGCAATTAAGAGTAATATTGAATTGACTCGATTTCCTGTGCCTGCGGCAGAAGATCATCAAGATACAAGGTGTTTTGCCGGATTAGTCCGTGCTGCTGATTTGATTGGTCAACTAAGCGACCCGCGTTATCTGAAGAAAATTACTTCTTTATTTTACGAGTTTGAAGAAACTGGAGTAAATAAAGTTTTAGGTTATAAAACTCCTGCTGATTTACGTAATAACTACGCTAAGTTTTACTGGAATGGCGTCTATCCCTATATCCAAGAGGGGCTGCATTATCTATCACTGACACAACAGGGAAAACAAATTTTGGCTAATCTCTACTCAAACGTGTTTGTTGTAGAACATGAAAAACAACAGGAAGAACAGCAGCGCTATTTAGAGAAATTAGGAGTTGGGAATTAGTAGAGACGCGATTAATCGCCTCTGTACAGGAGTTATGAATTAAGATAAAAGTTTAATAACTCATAACTCCTAATTACTAACTCCTAACTATTATGGATTGGTGGCGACGACTGAAGAAAAATCCTTTGGCACGATTTGGGGCAATTTTGCTGTTAATTTTCTACATCGCAGTAATTGCAGCAGATTTCGTGGCTCCTTATGACCCTTATGCTTCACAGCCCAATGGTTCACTGCTGCCACCAACTAAGATACATTGGGTTTCTAAGTCAGGGCAGTTTGTTGGGCCTTATATTTACCCGACAACTCAGGGAGACACGAATTTAGAAACAGGCGATCGCGAACTCATTGTAGACTTGACGAAACCCTCACCCCTACGTCTATTTGTCTCTGGCCCAGAATACCGATTGTTGCAGATGAGTTTGCCATTACCCCCAAAGTGGGATGAGGTTACAATCTTTCCTGGTATTCCCTTAAATTGGCATTTATTTGGCACAACAACTGGGGCAAAATTCAACATCTTGGGCACTGATGACCAAAGCCGCGACCAATTCAGTCGCTTGCTGCATGGTGGTCGCATCAGTATGTTTATCGGGATTTTTGGCATTATTATTACTTACCCCCTCGGTTTAATCATCGGCGGAATTTCTGGCTATTTCGGCGGTGTGACTGATAGCGTCATTATGCGTTTGGCAGAAGTGCTAATGACTTTCCCTAGTATTTATCTTTTGGTGACTTTAGGAGCAGTCTTACCACCTGGTTTAAGCAGTACCCAGCGCTTTTTGCTGATTGTAGTAATTACTTCGGTTATTAGCTGGGCTGGTTTAGCACGGGTTATTCGGGGACAGGTACTATCAATTAAAGAGAGAGAATTTGTCCAAGCGTCACGCGCAATGGGCGCGAACCCAATTTATATTATCCTCCGCCACGTTTTGCCGCAAACGGCTAGTTATGTAGTTATCTCTGCTACTCTTGCAATTCCTAGCTTTATTGGTGCAGAAGCAATACTGAGTCTCATCGGTTTGGGAATACAACAACCAGATCCTTCTTGGGGAAATATGCTTTCTCTGGCTAGCAATGCTTCAATTTTGGTGTTGCAACCTTGGTTAATTTGGCCACCAGCTGTGCTGATTATCCTTACAGTGTTAGCATTCAACTTACTCGGGGATGGCTTAAGAGATGCACTTGATCCTCGTAGTTTGAGAAGATAAGCGTTTAGAAGCTGAAATTGATATTTGTGCAAAAATTGGGTGTGTATTCTCCAATTAGAAACTAAACGGAGTAGTAGTTCTATGGCCTACAGCGAGTTTAGTTTAGCTAAAGCAAAACAAGACTTTAGTTTAATTACATTAGAAAAACGTGATATTTTCGCCGAAGCTCCTGAATTAGCTGCAAGTAATTTACTTGTAGAAACACTCAATTATAACCTGGCGATCGCTTTAGGTAGTAATAGTGAAAAAGCTCGTTCTGAGTTAATTATTGCTCCAATTTTAGTTGATTTACGTCGACAATTACGAGAACAAATTGGTTTATTTTCTGGGGTAGATTTTACTGTCGATAATAGTAAAGGACTAAACGGCACTTGCGATTTTATTATTACTAAATCTCCAGAAATTCTAATTTTAACAGCACCAGTAATTACAGTTGTAGAAGCTAAAAAAGAAAATATTAATGCAGGTTTAGGTCAGTGTGCAGCAGAAATGGTAGCAGCCCAAATTTTTAATCAGCAAGCTGCAACTGAGATTAAAACAGTTTATGGAGCAGTCACAACGGGCAGTATTTGGCAATTCCTCAAACTAGAAGAACAAACATTGACAATTGATTTAAGCGAATATTATCTCAAAGATGTGAATAAAATTCTTGGTATTCTAGCCAGTGGTATTTATCAAGAAGGTTAACAAATATCAAACAGCTTAATATCGAATTCTGGGATCTACATAAGCATTTAAAATATCAATCAAAATACTTGCACTTACAACGATCGCACCAAAAAATACTAGCACTCCCTGGACTGTGGGATAATCGCGATCGGCGATCGCTTGATACAGTCGATTAGCTAACCCAGGCCAAGAAAATGTTACTTCTGTCAAAATCGCTCCACCTAACAGAGAAGCAAAAGTTAATCCCAAGACTGTAATTACTGGAATTAGTGCATTTTTTAAGGCATGAGAGGCTAAAATCTTGTTTTCACCAATACCTCTGGCTCTAGCGGCTTCTACATAATCTGCTTGCAAGGTTTGCTTTAAATTCACTCTTACAATTCGCTCAAAAATCCCACTGAGTAAAATTCCTAATGTGAGACTCGGTAGGGCAAGATGGTGCAAAGATGTGAAAAACTGAGTAAAATTTCCACTGAGTAAGCTATCAATTGTATACAATCCAGTGACAGTAGTCGGAGCCGGAAGATTGGGCGGAAAGCGGTTGGAATTGGGAAACCAACCTAGTTGGACTGAGAAAATCAACTGCAAAAGCATTCCCGCCCAAAACATGGGGAGTGCGTAAGTGATGATCCCAAATAAGCGCCCACCGACATCAAAATATGTCCCTGGACGAGAAGCTGAAAGAGTCCCAACCGCAATTCCAACGATGAGTGCAACCGCCATACTACATATTGCTAACTCCACTGTTGCTGGGAAATATTGTCCAATTATGTCCCAAACATTCTCTCCCCGACTCAACAAAGAACTTCCCAAATCAAAGCGTAACAAATTTCCCAAATAATTGAGATATTGTAGCCACAGAGGAAGGTTTAAACCCAGTTGCTTTCGCAATTCTTCTTTAGCAGCTTCTGGCGCACGTCCACCGAGAATTGCATCTGCTGGATCTCCTGGTGTTGCTCTTAGTAAGAGAAATACAATGGTGATAATTGTTAATAGCTGAAGTGGCGCGAGAAGCAATCGAGAAACAATGTAATATTGTAAAGCTTTAGAACGAGACATAAGCAATTCAAAATTATATAAATGCAGTTTTTGGAACTATCTCAGCTATTAACTAGATATATATTGAACATGAAACATTTTACTTAAGAATCAAAAGTCAATGGTCAACAGTTATTACTAATGACTAATGACTAATGACTAATGACTACTTTTTAATTGTCTGGTAAACCAGAATTTGGGTAGGGTTAAGTTGTACGCTGTTCACACCATTTCGGGCAAATACGTAGTCTTTGCTTTGCCATAAAGGAACATAAGGTACATCAGTAGCTACTTGCGTTTGAATTTCTGCAAAAATTTTCTGACGCGCTTCGGGATTTAGTTCTTTGCGTTGCTGATCAATCAGTTTATTCATGGCTTCGCTATAGTAAAACGAACCCTGAGTTTGACTGGCTCCATCTTCGCATCCTTTAGCAACTGAACCTTTATCACAAGTCAAAAATGGCTGGACGTAATTATCTGGATCTAAAAAGTCTGGATACCAATCAAGTAAAGCTCCTGGATATAAACCTTTGGAAATATCTTTAAAGAAGGCTGGCCCTTCCGCTTGGGTGACTTCAAATTGAAGTATTCCATCCATTTTGGCATCAACAAGAGATTTGAGCGTCTGTGCTGCCAAACTACGAGTAGGTGAACTAGAAGGATACCAAATTTGTATTTTTGCCGGATTCTCTTTAGAAAAACCAGCAGTAGCTAACAATTTTTTAGCTTGATCAAAGTTAGCATCACCGTATTTTTCTTTAAATAATGGCACAGAAACTTTCAATGTTGTCGGAATCATGCTATAAAGCGGATCTGCTTGACCAAGTAACGCCCGTTCATTTAACAGGGGACGGTCAATTATTGACGCGATCGCTTGTCTTACCTCTAATTTATCTAAAGGCTGCTGATTCCGGTTTAATACCAGATAACTTACTACACTACCCTCAGCTGCGATCGCTTGCCAATCACCTTTTTTACCACCTTCTGACAAACTACGATTTTGATCTGGCTGTAACGATAAATAAGCTACATCGATTGCGCCTGTACGGAAAGCATTAAACAAATTAACCGGACTAGTTTGAATTTGCAGGTTAACACCCTTGTTAACTGGTTTTTCTCCCCAATACTTATCAAACACATCAAATCGGATTGAATCAGTACCATACTGTCCTAATTTGTAGGGGCCAGTCCCCACAAAAATATTCGGCTTAAATTTACCAGCACCAAGTTCGTAAGCTTTTGGCGAAACTGCACACACCCCAGGAAATGCCAGCAATGAAGGAAAGGCTGCAAAGGGCTTTTTCAGCTTAAAGGTTAACTCATATTCGCCTGTAGTTTTTACCGAATCTACTACATCACCTAGTAAGAATGAAGGTTTCCCTTTATTTTGAATAAAGCGGTTGATGGTAAACGCCATTGCTTGGGCATTAAAGGGAGTCCCATCGTGAAAAACTACTCCTTTACGTAAGGGAATAGTATAAGTTAAGGCATCTTGGCTAACTTTCGGTAATGCTGTAGCTAGCTGGGGTTTAATTTCCGTGCTTCCTGGTTCGTAGGTGTAGAGGCGATCGCTCATATTAAACACCAAACCTAAGGATGCTAACTCATAAGCATCAGCCGGATCAAGGGTTCTCGGCTTTGCTGTTGTACCTATAGTAATACGACCATCACCTGTAGGGCTATTTACAGAACCCGATGGGGGTGTAGTAGTCTGTGGACGAGGAGCGCAGCTAACAACTAAAAATAAACATAGACAGAACAAAGATACGAATTGTGTAATCCTACCCCACCGTTTCACGGACAAAGAAAACCAGGTCATAGCGATAAAATACTTGATATCAGAGGTCAGCAATATTACTACATTTGTGACTATTGTGGTTGATTTTTACAATTAGTTACGTTAATGCGTGTGGCTAAATATATGCATATAGATAACTTCCGACCAGATATGAAAAAATTTACTCGATATTATGACTGAATTGGCAACCACCTCAAAAATTTGTGTCGGCTACTCAACTTATAGTTAAATTTATTGCTTGTGTACGATTGCACTATTTGTTACAAAAAACCATTAACCAAAAGATAAACTTGGCATTTGTTAAATAATGAAAGGTTTTTATTTAATTAAGATTTTAAACATTTACTAAATTTGTCGTAAATTCATAATTACTAGTGAATAGATTTGTTAAGCTTTGACGGTAGCTCAAGTAGTGTACATTAAAACTTTGCTTGTTGCTACTTGGATACAGACAACCGTGGCGTTGTTTTTCGTAGAGAACAGCTACATGGTTTTACTTAACAAATAAGAGTGTTTATACATCAGCGAATAAAGCGATCGCGATATTGTAAACAACAGATTGAAAGTCTAAATAGTGAGACTAAGAGCGTGAAATATTTCTTTCTATCTGAGGGATGGGCAGTTGCGAGAGTCTGGGCATCTGATGGACTCTGGCAAATAACTGCATGGCGCCGCCAACCAGATATTCAACGAATGAACATTTGTTTAGTAGAACAAAACGAATTGCTATGGCTTTATCGAGTTGAAGAAGCCGTTTTAACCGTCGAAGTGAAGCCAACAACACCAGAAATTGCCAGTCAGACCATAGGCCAAGTAGTACTCAAGCGATTAATGAGCGCTGAACAGGTAATTGAACGCCTGGGTACGGCTGAGGCGAAATGTCAACTACAAAACATCCACTTGGTGGTTCAGTAGATAGTAGGGCTTTGGGCATGGGGCATTGGTCATTGGGTATGGGAAAGAGGACTTGAGGACAAGGAGAATTGGGGACAAGGGGAAAGACTTGTTGGAAGCTCTAAACTTTTGTCACCTTGTCCCCTTGTCCCCTTGTCCCCTTGTCCCCTCTGCTCACCTGCTCCCCCTGCTTCCTCATCCCCCTCTTCCCCCCACTCCCTCTGCTCCCTATCCAGCTCTGCCCCGTCTTCCCCTCGTAAAGAAAAGATAAGAAAATTTAATCCCCGATAGCGATTAGTAGCGAAAAAACTTGGACATGCTACGCGATCGCATCAATTTACACGCTTGCAAACAATTCCATCAATAGTTACACTTTTTAAAACATTCTCATTTTTGCTTGCGGTGGCTACCCTACAAGGTAAACCTCCCGAAGCGAGTAAGCATTGCCAAAACAACCGCGCTGTCTAATTTATAAGACTAAGCTGTGGTAAGGTTTTGGCTGTGGCAATAACAAAAAACAAGAGAGAGTTTTCTGAGTGGCGAGTTTCGTTCCTGGCGAGTTTCGTTCCTTAGAATCTCAGTAAGAAAATTGCTTTGTAAACTAACTCATCGAGGAGGAGCGTAGTCGATGGGACTACCCTGGTACCGAGTACATACAGTCGTTCTGAATGATCCAGGGCGGCTGATTTCTGTACACTTAATGCACACAGCCTTAGTAGCAGGCTGGGCTGGTTCGATGGCACTCTACGAACTGGCTATTTTTGACCCTAGCGATCCGGTTCTCAATCCCATGTGGCGTCAAGGGATGTTCGTTCTACCCTTCATGTCACGTTTGGGCGTTACCCAATCTTGGGGTGGTTGGAACGTTACTGGTGGCCCAGCAACCGATCCTGGCTTTTGGTCATTTGAAGGTGTTGCTGCGGCTCACATCGTTCTTTCCGGTCTTTTGTTCCTAGCTGCCGTTTGGCACTGGGTTTACTGGGATTTGGAACTCTTTAGAGATCCCCGCACTGGTGAACCTGCCTTAGACTTGCCAAAAATGTTTGGCATTCACCTGTTCTTATCTGGTCTACTTTGTTTTGGATTTGGTGCTTTTCACCTCACCGGACTATTTGGCCCAGGCATGTGGGTTTCTGACCCCTACGGTATAACTGGAGCCGCGCAAGCAGTAGCACCAGAATGGGGCCCTGATGGTTTTAACCCATACAACCCTGGTGGGATTGTGGCTCACCACATTGCTGCTGGAGTTGTTGGTATTATTGCAGGCTTATTCCACCTCACAGTAAGACCGCCCGAACGGCTCTACAAAGCCCTACGGATGGGGAACATTGAAACAGTACTTTCTAGCAGTATTGCAGCAGTTTTCTTTGCTGCTTTCGTTGTTGCTGGTACTATGTGGTACGGCAACGCCGCTACTCCCATCGAATTGTTTGGCCCAACCCGCTATCAATGGGATCAAAGCTACTTCCGTCAAGAAATTCAGCAACGCGTCCAAACAAGTGTTGCCCAAGGTGCAACCCTTGAGCAAGCTTGGTCGCAGATTCCCGAAAAGCTGGCTTTCTATGATTACGTCGGTAATAGCCCCGCTAAAGGTGGTCTATTCCGTACAGGGCCGATGGTTAAGGGTGATGGCATTGCTCAGTCTTGGCAAGGTCACGCCGTATTCAAAGATTCTGAGGGACGGGAATTGACCGTGCGTCGTCTCCCCAACTTCTTTGAAACCTTCCCTGTTATTTTGACCGATGCAGATGGAATTGTCCGCGCTGACATTCCCTTCCGTCGGGCAGAATCTAAGTATAGCTTTGAGCAATCTGGCGTCACCGTCAGCTTCTATGGTGGCAATCTGAATGGTCAAACCTTTACAGAACCAGCTGATGTGAAGAAGTATGCCCGGAAAGCTCAAGGTGGTGAAATCTTTGAATTTGACCGAGAAACCTTGAACTCTGATGGTGTATTCCGCACCAGTCCTAGAGGTTGGTTTACCTTTGGACATGCAGTATTTGCTCTCTTGTTCTTCTTTGGTCACCTCTGGCATGGCGCTCGGACAATCTACCGAGACGTATTTGCTGGTGTTGATGCCGATCTAGAAGAGCAAGTTGAGTGGGGTCTATTCCAGAAAGTGGGTGACAAGTCAACCCGCCGGAAGGAAGCCCTTTAAAGGACAGGAAACTGGGGAATGGAGACTGGGAAAAGTTTTTCCAGTCCCTAATACCCAGCACCCAATCCTAATCCCTCATTACTAGCTGGATAGGCAGGAAATCGTAATATGGAAAGCGTTGCGTACATCTTGATTTTTACTCTGTGTATAGGTACTCTCTTTTTTGCGATCGCATTTCGCGAACCCCCTCGTTTTGAGAAACCAAAAGATAAGTAAATCCTATATACCAGACCTTTAAGCGGATTTAATCTTAGTATCCGTTGCTACGATCCTTAGTAGCAACGGATATTATTGTATCTGTCCTTTTTTAGTTCTAACTACTAAGTGAATAACCAATCATTTTTAGATTGTGATATAATTTCCAATCTTGGGAGTAGATATGTGTTAATACTAGCTTTTCTGCGCTAGGATGAAAATGGATGTTAATGTAAGCTGGCATAAAACTGTTTGCATAGCACATCGCGCTTGTCGCACAACCTTTACGGAGACTAGAACCAGGAACAAATCAGCATGGTCAATCAGAATTTAACCGCTACAGAAATTGGATTCACTCACGAAGATTTCGCTGCTCTACTTGACAAATACGATTATCATTTTAGCCCTGGTGATGTTGTCCCAGGAACAGTTTTCAGTATAGAGCCGCGCGGCGCTCTGATTGACATTGGTGCTAAAACCGCAGCATATATTCCTATACAAGAAATGTCTATTAACCGGGTAGATAGCCCGGAAGAAGTCTTACAGTCAAACGAAACGCGGGAATTTTTCATCCTTACCGATGAAAACGAAGATGGTCAATTAACCCTTTCCATTCGCCGTATTGAGTATATGCGGGCTTGGGAGCGCGTGCGACAGCTGCAAGCAGAAGATGCTACTGTCCGTTCTGGCGTATTTGCAACCAATCGCGGTGGAGCATTAGTACGGATTGAGGGATTACGTGGCTTTATCCCCGGCTCTCATATCAGTACCCGTAAACCTAAAGAAGAATTGGTTGGCGAAGATTTGCCATTGAAATTCCTAGAGGTGGACGAAGAACGCAACCGCTTAGTTCTATCTCATCGTCGGGCGCTGGTTGAACGTAAGATGAACCGCCTAGAAGTCGGCGAAGTAGTAATTGGTACAGTTCGTGGCATTAAGCCTTACGGTGCTTTCATCGACATTGGCGGCGTCAGTGGTCTACTGCACATTTCTGAGATTTCCCACGAACACATTGATACACCTCATAGCGTGTTCAATGTCAATGATGAAGTAAAAGTTATGATCATTGATTTGGATGCAGAAAGGGGTCGGATTTCCCTATCTACCAAGCAGCTAGAACCAGAACCAGGCGACATGATTAAAAACCGGGATTTGGTCTACGATAAAGCAGAAGAAATGGCTGCTAAATATCGTGAACAGTTGCTAGCCAAGCAACAAGGTGCTACTGCTGCTTCTACTGAAGTTGTAGCAGAAGAAGATATTCCACCAGCAACGGAACTTGACGAAGATATTCCACCAGCAGCTGAACTTGACGAAGATATTCCACCAGCAACGGAAACTGAAGAAGAAATTCCCGCAGCAACGGAAACTGAAGAAGGAATTCCAGCAGCTATTGAAGAATAATACATTTATAGTTTTACTTATTTGTAAGTAAGAGTATTAAATAATTCTATAAAGAGGGGAAAACCCTCTTTTTTTATGTGAAGAATTGGGAGCAATTAAGAGTTAAACATAAACACTAATAACTCTTCACTTTTAACTAAATAAATGGAATGAAATATTATGGCAACTATTAAATGTAGAAACATCACTTTTGATAATATCCAGGCAATTTTGTTTGACAAAAACGGTACTCTAGAAGATTCAGAAACGTATTTGCGATCGCTTGCACAAAGAGCAGCAAGGTTGATAGACGCACAATTTCCCGGTATTGGGGAACCGCTATTAATGGCATTTGGCGTTAATAGTAACACCCTCGACCCGGCGGGTATAGTATCCGTAGCAAGTCGCCGCGAAACTGAAATCGCCGCCGCAGCGTATATTGCTGAAACTGGAAAAGGTTGGTTTGAGTGTTTAAAAATTGCCCGTCAAGCTTTGGATGAAGCTGAAAAATATATCGATCAAACTCCTTCACCGCTTTTTGTGGGTAGTTTAGAGGTGTTGAAATACCTTCAAGAAGGGGGGCTGAAACTCGGCATCCTCTCTGCTGCGACAACTGATGAAGTACATAATTTTGTAGCTAATCATCAGTTAGGTGATTATATTCAGCTGGAAATGGGAGTAGATGACGGGCCGAGTAAACCAGATCCAGTGCTATTTTTGCAAGCTTGCCAAGCTTTGGGAGTCGAACCAGGCACTACATTGATGGTAGGTGATTCCGTTGGTGATATGCAAATGGCGCGTGATGCTAAAGCCGCAGGTTGTATTGGTATCACTTGGGTGGGTAAGTCGGATAATGTCCGAGGTGCAGATGTAGTGATTAATCAACTTGATGAAATCCAGATTTTAAAAGATTAGTTTATCTTTAACGACGCCAAATAGCTGTTGAAAGGATCTATAGGTAATAGCGATGTCTGACGACAAGCACTGATGCTCGTAAGGCTTGCGTTAGTTACGTAAGGGCGTCTCTACCTACCAAGTTCGCAATCGTCTGACGTCATTTGAGAGCAGTTGTTACAACGGGAGCAACCCCTAGAACCAACTACCTCTTCTACTTGGGGCCTCCCTAAGTAGAGCAAATAGCTACTGAGAGAAATACCAAGAGTGCTGTCTCACCGCTACATAACCCATCGGTGAGAGGTTAAGATAATCTTATTTTTGTCAATTAAAAATTATGCTGGAAATTTGGAACAAGCAGAGATATGAAATTAACTCTTGTACTAAAGCAATGGATCAAGAATAAAAGATGCGTATCGAAATTACACGTAGGCGTAGCCCGCCATAGGCATCGCCTGCTCAAAATTGTGTTTTTAACCCCAATTTTAGCCCGATTCTAGCAAGATTTTAAGTACTATTGCTGATTGACAAATAGTAGCTACCTTAACCTCTCACGAATGCTACATGCCTAAGTGCTTTCCCGTAATAGTTTGTTAAAATTTACTTTATCTATTCCTTTAGATAGATATAAAATATTTCTCAGATAACTTACTATTTTTTTGAGGCTTGTTAGAAGAACAATTCTCAATGGAAAAATTCAGAAATCAGAATTCAGGAGTCAAAATAAATTAGTGGGAAATTAAGATCCGCCTATTTGTCGTTGACCACTAAATCTTCTCCTTTGGAGACGCTACGCGAGCAATTTAGTCGCCGCCTTAAACCATTTATTCATCTGCTCGTAGGGTAGCTACCCCAGTTGTACAGAATTAAATTCTAGATTGCCAATTTTAACTCCTGGATTCTTGTCTGATAAGTGAAATACGCTGATAAATAATTAATTTCTGAGCTAGAAATTGATTGTTTTATCATGTTTCTGTTTGCCTTAACAGAGCGTATTGCACATACATATTTAATAACTGCTAAAAGCCCCAAACCTCAAACAGGATGCTGGGTAGAATTCCTTTGCGTAGAAGTATCTTAGGAATTTTAAGTTGCAGCTCATGTCCAGAAATTACACGTCTTTGCGGAGTCGAAAAATATGAAAATTCTAACTGGTCTGATTTCCAGCTTGACACTATTGAGTTTAAATGTTGTTGGTTTATCTCAGGTGCAGGCTCAAACACCACAGGGATTTACTTTTCAAAAAGTTCCAGTAACTCTTTTCGGAAATGGTTGCCCAAAGGGAACAGCAGAGGGAATTTTGAATGGAGATACTCTTTCAGTAACATTTTCTGAGTTTGAAGCTTTAGCTGCACCTCCTAAAGTTGTATCAGTATCCTGCAATTTACGGATCGGTCTTAATGTACCTTCTGGATTGAACGTCCAGCCGATTAACATTTTATATAATGGCTTTGCAGATGTGCCTAAAGGGGGTAATGCTAACCTGAACGTTAGAGTGCTATTTCAAGGTCAAATGGTTCCAACTAACAATAATCCAAACGCAACGTTTAACTCTGGCTTCTCAGATGTTTGGAGCAAAAATGTAGGTATTACATTAGGTACAATAAATGCATGTAAGAAGCCAGTGAGTTCGATTTTTGGTATCAATACAAATCTGACAGCAAGAGCTACAAATATACCTGTAAACCAAGAAACCCAAATCCGAATTGATACAATAGACACAACCATCGGCCCTGTATTGTTCCAAATCAAGTTTGCTTTTACGCCTTGTTAATTTTTTTAAATGCATAGTTAATTTTGCATTTAATTGTTTACTAAAGCTGATACATATAAGAGGATGTTTTAAAAGTTCCGGAATGTATAGTTTTACTATTCTGGCTCAGTTCAACTGCGACGAACAAATAAGATTTCAGCTATGTACTGAGACACTTGGGCGTGCTTTATCATGAGAGCAAAATACCCTTTTAAAACATTCTCTATAATTGCTTACCAAACTTATCCAAAGATTTCTTCAGAGCGATTGGAAGAAATCTCTGGCTCTTTGTTTGGAAAAACTGTATTGGCTACAAAATGGCAATTCTTAAATAAATGAAATACGCTGATCTTAAATAATTTCAAAATCAGAAATTAATTATTTTATGCGATTTCTGTCTGCTTTAACCAAAACGTATTGTAGACAATTAAGAACTGCTATAACTCCCCAAATACCAAAGAGATCGGTGGTTAAAATTATTTTGTGTAAAAGGAAGAGTCTTAGGGAATTTAAAGTTGCAGCTAATTTGTACAGAAAATTAAACGTTTTCGCGGAGTCTAACAACATGAAAATTTTAACTGGCATTATTTCCAGCTTGACCTTACTGAGTTTAAATCTAGTGGGTTTATCTCAGGTACAGGCTCAAACAGAAGGATTTCAGCTTCAAAATGTTCCAGTAAGTTTTTCGGGAAGTGGTTGCCCACCGGGAAAAATACAGGGAGTTTTGAATGGAGATACCCTTTCAATAACATTTTCTGCATTTGAAGCTAAAGCTCAACGTCCTCAAACTGTATCAGCATCCTGCAATCTGCGGATCGGTCTGAGTGTACCTTCTGGATTTAACGTTCAGCCGATTAACGTCCTATATAATGGCTTTGCAGATGTGCCTAAAGGAGGCAGTGCTGACCTAAATGTAAAAATACTCTTTCAAGGTCAAGAAGTTCCAACTAACGATAATCCAAACCAAAAGTTTAATGCTGGCTTCTCAGATAATTGGAGCAAAGATGTAGGTATTGTATTAAATACAATAAATGCATGTAAGAATCCAGCGAGTTCGGTTTTTGGTATCAATTCAACTGTGATAGCAAGAGCTACAAATGTACCAAGTAAACCTAAAGGTTTAGAAACCCAAGTCCGAATTGATACAATCGACACAACAATCGGCCCTGTATTGTTCCAAGTCAAGTTTGAGTTTAATCCTTGTTAGGTTTTTTAAATGCATAGTTAGTTATTGTATTTAATTTTTACCAAAAGCTTAAATCTCAAAAGCTGCTTTACCAACTTATCGAAAGATTTCTTCTAATCGCTTTGAAGAAATCTTGGACTCTATCTCTTGATAAATAACTAGGTCAAGTCAAATTAGCTGAGAAATATATCAAAATCACAATTTACCGAACATACATTGTTGGATAGGTAAAATATATTTATCTGTGATTTTGAATTTTTTCAAGGATTATTATGACTGCAATTCTGAATTGGATAAAAACTCAGAAGTAAGAATTCAGGAGTCAGAATCAATTTAGTGGGGGGTCAGACCTACCATTTCATTATTGAACAGTAAATCGAACGCGAGTGCGTCTACAAAAGAGAAAATTTGCTGAGGGTATTAAACCCATTTATTAATTTTGCTGGGAGACTACCTATTGCTTCGCTATCTGCTATTTATACAGAATTAAATTCTGAACTCTAAGTCATGACTCCTGAATTATTTTCTGAAAATTGAAATACGCTAATAAATAATTTACGAGCTAGAAAGTAATTATTTTATTCTATTTCTGTCTCTTTGAAGCCGAGCATATTGCAGACAATTAAGAACTGCTGAGAATCTTCCAACTTGGAAAATGCTACTAGGTAAAATTTGTATTTGTAAAAGTATATTAGGGGTTTGACATCGCAGCTAATACGTACAGGAGATTATATAATTTTCGTGGAGTTATTATATGAAAGTTTTAACTGGTATGATTTCCAGTTTGACGCTACTGAGTTTAAATGTTGTGAGTTTATTTCAGGTACAGGCTCAAACACCCACAGGATTTAAGTTTCAACAAGTTGGTGGAACTTTTTTCGGAAATGGTTGCCCAAGCGGAACAGCACAGCTAGTTTTGAATGGAGATACTGCTTCAGTAACATTTTCTCGGTTTGAAGCTAAAGCTTCACCTCCTAAAGTTGTATCAGCATCCTGCAATCTGCGGTTCGGTCTTGATATACCTTCTGGATTTAACGTTCAGCCGATTAGCATCAGGTATCTTGGCTTTGCAGATGTGCCTACAGGAGGCAGTGCTGATTTGAGGGTTGAAATATCATTTCAAGGTGCAAGTGTTGCAACTATCAATAATCCAAATCAAACGTTTCCGGCTGGCTTTTCAGATACTTGGAACAAAAATATAGATATTATAGCAAACACAATAAATGCATGTAGTAGACCAGTCAGTTCGATTTTTGGTATTAATTCAACTCTGACTGCAAGAGCTAGAGATATACCTGCAAATCAAGAAACCCAAATCCGAATTAATACAATTGACACAACAATTAAGGATGTATTGTTCCAAATAAAA
The DNA here is from genome assembly GCF_034531135.2 of Nostoc sp. CmiVER01. Taxonomy (NCBI): domain Bacteria; kingdom Bacillati; phylum Cyanobacteriota; class Cyanophyceae; order Nostocales; family Nostocaceae; genus Nostoc; species Nostoc sp. CmiVER01. The sequence goes on along the minus strand of NZ_JAVRBU020000022.1, from coordinate 30,357 downwards.
TTTGCTTTTAAGCGTTGTTAGGTTTTTTAAATGCATAGTCAGTTTTGCATTTAATATTTTACAAAAACTGCTGTTTGTAAAACTTTACCAACTTATGGAAAGACTTCTTCAATTACTCTGAATAAATCTTTGCCTCTCTATCTTGACAAATAGTTAGGTCACGCCAAAGTAGTTGACAAATCTAAATAAATCATAATTGGTAAAAAATATGTCTTTGGATATTAAAATAATATATTTTTGTTTGATAAGTTAATGGTATAATGTTTATAAAACTTCTTGTGAGGGCAATTCTTAATTAAAAAAGAATTCAGAAGTAAGAATTCAGGAGTCAGAATCAATTAGTGGGGGTTCAATACCGCCATTTTATTCTTGAAGGCTAAATCGAACGCGAGTGCGTCTCCAAAGGAGAAGATTTAGTTAGGGTCTTAAACTCAATTATTCATTTGCTGGTAGACTCGCTACCTCTACATGATTTTCTTTTTCGTGCAGAATTCAATTCTGAATTCTAAGCCCTGACTCCTGAATTATTTTCTGATAAGTGAAATACGCTGGTAAACAATTTTTAAGTCAGAAATTGATTGTTTTATTATATTTCTGTCTTTCTTAATCAGAGCGTACTCCATACATTTAATGAGCCTTATAAATCCCCAAATCCAAAAAGTCTGCCAGGTAAAGTTTTTTTGTTTAGAAGTCTATTAGGAGATTGACATTCCATGTAATATCCACACGAGATTACAGATTTTCGCGGAGTTACTAGATGACAGTTTTAACTTTAATCTTTGTTAGGTTTTTTTAATGCATAGTTAGTTTTGCATTTAATTTTTCCAAAACTTGATCTTTGTAAAGCTGTACCAACTCATCGAAAGATTTCTTCCAATAGCTCTGAAGAAATTTTTGACTCTGTGTCTTGAGACATAGTTATTGACAACAAACCTGAGAAGCTCTCCTTATTTGAGATGAAAGATATGAAAGTTTTAACTGCTCTTATTTCCAGCTTGACGCTACTGAGTTTAAATGTTGTGGGTTTATCTGAGGCGCAGGCTCAAACACCAGCATTTCAGTTTGAAAGTGTTCCAGTAACTGTTTTCGGAAATGGCTGCTCGTCTGGAAGTTTCCAGGGAACTTTGGTAGGAAACACTCTGTCTGTAACTTTCCCTCGATTTCAGGCTACAGCTGTATCTCCTAGAGTTGTATCACAATCTTGCAATCTTAGAATTGGACTTAATATCCCTAAGGGCTACAAAGTTCAGCCCATTAACTTGAGATATTCTGGTTTTGCAAATGTACCTCAGGGGGGTACTGCTGCTCTAAGGGTTACACCAGTGTTTCAAGGGAAAGTAATTCCATCTAAGAATGATCTAAACGCAAACTTCGCTTCTGGCTCTTCAGTTGGATGGCTGAAAGATGTAGCTATTACAGGAGATACAGTAGACGCATGTGCTAACCGAGTGAGTTCGGTTTTCGGCATCAACACAAATTTGATAGCGCGTGCTACAAATGTAGCTGCGGGGCAGCAAACTCAAATTGGATTCAATGGAATTTATAGAATTAGGTTTAATTTGACTCCTTGCTAGTAGGAACAGATATAGCGATGCCATGTAGAGAGTCGAATCTTAGAGGATTAAATTAGTCCTCACAAAAAATCGATAAAAAGCCAGCGCACCAGGCTTAGTATGATACTAGGCTGGTGCTTTTGTATATTTTTGTGCAGTCTACCCCTGACTACACTACTCTGGTGGATTTGGCAAATATTCTGGCAACGTTTTTCTACTGTGGCATAAAACAGCAAGCATAAATAAAATATTTCCACCCTGCTAACTAAATTGAATAAGACAGAGGGAAGGACTTGGCATCCTTTGGCTTCACATACACCCGTTGTTTCGGTTCTAATTCTAATTGGTTAAAGCGATCGCGTGTTAAATGCGCCATCAACACTTGCCCATCATCGAAAGTTAATTCTACCTGAATTTCCCAACCCAAATGTATCAAACGGCTGACTGTAGCAGCTGTAGTAGAACCGTTAGCAACCTTTTCTAATATCACATCTTGCGGACGCAAAAATACTTGTGGGTGTGGTGCATCAAATCCGCTACTTTCAAAAATCTTAGAGTTGCTGGGTAACACATTCACCGGGCCTATGAAGCTCATCACAAATGCGGTGGCAGGATTATCATAAATTTCTGCTGGTGTCCCCACCTGCTCGACACGCCCTTTATTCATCACCACAACTTCATCGGAGACTTCCATTGCTTCTTCTTGATCATGGGTGACAAAAACCGTGGTAACATGAACCTCATCATGGAGGCGGCGTAACCATGCCCTTAAGTCTTTGCGGACTTTAGCATCAAGTGCGCCAAAAGGTTCATCTAGCAGTAAGACTTCTGGTTCTACTGCCAGTGCCCTTGCCAATGCTACCCGTTGTCTTTGACCACCAGAAAGTTGTGATGGATAGCGATCGCCTAATCCACTCAATTGCACCAATTCGAGTAACTGTTCTACTCGCCCCTTAATTTTTTTTGGCTGTGCCTTACGAATTTCTAAACCAAAGGCAATATTTTGCTTGACAGTCAGATGCTTAAATAAAGCATAATGCTGAAACACAAAGCCAATATTGCGCTGTTGCACGCTTTGGTATGTAGCGTCCTTACCGGTAAGCAGAATTTTGCCACTATCTGGCATTTCTAAACCTGAAATTAACCGTAGTAGCGTAGATTTACCTGATCCTGATGGGCCGAGCAACGCAACTAGCGAACCACTCTTAATTTCCAGGCTAACCTGATCAACTGCCTTGAAACTCCCGAATTGTTTAGAGACATTCTCAACTACTATACCCACTGCGGCTGTACCTCTGCAACTAATCTACAGTTTCCTGCTAGGATTACTGTGTCTTACATATACCATATATCGTTAGTTAGAGATAAACAATATTTAGCCAAGATTTAGCTACTACAACTGCCGCAATCGAGGAAGCTACAGTCAGCACCACTGCAATCTAGGGAACCACAATCCGGGGAACTACAATGCGGAATTATGCTAACCATCTCGACACAATTGCAGCCCAAATCGGCACAATCAAAACAGTCAGTATTATTGGTGCTAATAAATGAGGATTTTTGAGTAACTTTACCAGATACTTTTTGTCGTTGCTGCGTGTCTGCTTCCTTTTCTGTTGAGTCTTCTGAGTTCTCGGTTTGCGTAGACGCGTAGCGACAAGCCGCTACGCGTCTACGCAAAATTTGGTTAGCTTGCTTGCAAGCTTGAAATCTTTCACGGGAATTAACAAAAGCTACTTTTAACCCTTCTTTAGCAACTACCCGCTTGAAGTAGCTAGAGCAAGATTCACCGCCATATAATAAGCGGTGAGCGCAAGCAAAGCCTTTGTATGGGGAAATATGCTTTTGATAACTATTAATTGCGGCAACGCTGATTTGTCTGCTAAGAGAATCAAATAAAGAATGCTGCATATTGGGGACTGGGGAGTAGGCAATATTCTTCATTTTTCCCAATCTCAATATCCAATCCACAATCCCTAATTCGTATCGAAACATTAAGGAATATTGCATTTGTGCAGGAACCTGGGGGAAAAGCGCCAAATCACTAGAAAGACCGTGGTAGTATGCTCTCGGTAAATGTGAAGATTGGGAGAAAGACCTTTGACACTACGGGTTGCTGTTATTGGGTCAGGCCCTGCTGGTTCATCTGCCGCAGAAACACTGGCAGCCTCTGGGATTGAAACCTACCTGTTTGAGCGGAAGCTAGACAATGCAAAGCCTTGTGGGGGTGCAATTCCTCTATGTATGGTGAGTGAATTTGACTTACCACCAGAGATTATCGATCGCCGGGTACGGAAGATGAAAATGATTTCGCCTTCTAATCGTGAGGTTGATATCAATCTGGTAAATGAAGAAGAATATATAGGAATGTGCCGTCGGGAAGTACTTGATGGCTTTTTGCGCGATCGCGCCGCAAAACTAGGCGCAAATTTAATTAATGCCACTGTTCATAAAATTGATATACCAGGAAACAATACCGATCCCTATACCATCCATTACGTTGACCATACAGAAGGAATATCACAGGGTATTGCCAAAACTCTGAAAGTGGATCTAATTATTGGGGCGGATGGGGCCAATTCTCGCGTTGCTAAAGAAATGGACGCTGGGGATTACAATTATGCGATCGCTTTCCAAGAGCGAATTCGCTTACCCGAAGACAAAATGGCCTACTATAACGACCTCGCCGAAATGTATGTCGGTGATGACGTTTCTACCGATTTCTACGCTTGGGTTTTCCCCAAATATGACCACGTAGCGGTTGGTACTGGTACAATGCACATTAATAAAGCCAGCATCAAACAGTTACAAGCTGGTATCCGCGCCCGTGCTTCCGAGAAGCTAGCAGGCGGTAAAATCATCAAAGTTGAAGCGCACCCCATTCCTGAACATCCCCGTCCCCGTCGTGTTGTTGGTCGCATCGCTTTAGTGGGAGATGCTGCTGGTTACGTTACCAAGTCCTCTGGTGAAGGTATTTATTTTGCTGCTAAATCTGGGCGGATGTGTGCCGAAACCATTGTAGAAGCATCTAACAGTGGTAGCCGGATTCCTACAGAAGGCGACCTGAAGGTTTACCTAAAGCGTTGGGATAAAAGATACGGACTTACTTACAAGGTGCTGGACATTCTGCAAACCGTATTCTATCGTTCCGACGCCACCCGCGAAGCCTTTGTGGAAATGTGTGATGACCTCGATGTACAACGGCTAACATTTGATAGCTATCTGTATAAGACCGTTGTCCCAGCTAATCCCATCACCCAACTAAAAATTACTGCCAAAACTATTGGTAGTCTAATTCGGGGTAATGCCCTTGCACCTTAATTGCGTGCAAAGGACCAGAACAAATAAATTACCCAATTTTGTGGGGTGGACATCCTGTACGCTTATTAATTAAGGCGGACGAGATGCCCACCCCACAACATATATCTGACTTTTCCCGTTAAGTCATGAAACAACGAAGCAGCAAGAGTTTCAGACTATAATTTATTCTCAATAACTTAATATTAGTGACAATAAATTACGAGAAAATAAGGCTTTGGGCTAGAGGTATAGTAGGCGATCGCTCAATCAAGGAGATAACGGCTTTAAAGCTCGCAGGAGATAGCAATGAAAATATTCCTTTCTCGATTTCCTCTATTGGCGGCGCTGGTACTTTACCTCTTCACCTTATCAAATTAATATTCGACTTTCAAACTTAGCTTAATTCTTAAAGTAGATGAGAAAAAGAATCATAAATGCATATACTGCAATTATCAAGCAATGAATAAACGAAGCTCCCAGTTTTAGACCAACTAGGAGCTTTTTTATTTATTATCCATTGGATTTAGTGGGTATATCACCAGAAGTAACAGCATTCATCCTCAAGGCTATTAATAATTGGTTCTGTTGGTAGATTGAATATCAATGTTTAGATTGCTATTGTGTATTTGTCAGTTAAAAAACGTTTATCAAATTAAAACAATGAATATTCTTGCTTGGATTGTTTTAGGTCTAATTGCTGGTGCTATTGCAAAGGCTATCTACCCTGGTCATCAAGGTGGCGGAATTCTCGGAACAATCTTATTAGGAATTATTGGTGCTTTTGTTGGTGGTAGTTTGGGTGTATTCTTCAGTACAGGAACCTTGACATTAGCCGCCCCGACACTGAGCATTCCCGGTATTGCAGTAGCGGTTCTTGGCGCAATTGTCGCTGTTTTCTTGTGGAACTTGCTAAATCGTCGCAGTGCTGTGTAATCAATTAAATTGGAATTAATTAATAGTAAAAATCAGGGAATTAAATTCACTATATTTTCTCCCTGAATTGAAATAAAACAATAGCGCTTACCTATATTTAGGTAGGCGCTATTATAATTTGCGGCAACGTTTACAAGTTGTCTTTGCTGCGTAGTTTACCGCATTTCGACCTGACTTTTCCCATTAAGTCATGAAACAACGAAGCAGCAAGAGTTTCAGACTATACTTTATTCTCAATAATTTTTGAAATCTTTTGGCAAGAATCTGTGCATCTTTATCTGGGTGTTCTTTTAATATTATTCTTAACTTAACGATAAATTGCTTTTTGAATAAATGCTCAATTTTATTTCCTATTTGTTTTTGGCTCAAGCATCGCCTTCTTTTGCACCTACACCACAAGAAATCTTCGTTCCCCAACAAACAAGACCTTTAACAGGACATCTTGACGAAGTACCAGTATTTAACAGTAATAACCCAGAAGTAGTTAAGAGTGAAGGAATTCTGCTGTCCACATTTCCTCCTCAAGGCAAAAAAGTGCCTAGCGCCCACCTGAACTTTCCATTTCAGGGACGGTTTGATTTATTTTCTCACCATATTGCTAGAGCAATTGAAACTCCAAATGATTTGCGGACTCTTTATTTGGGGGTGATTGTTTACAATCCCAGCGATCGCCCTGTAACTGTCAATATATTGCAAGCAGCTAGTTATCTTAGTCAACCTGATGCACCTTTTATCAAACTTCCCGCCATGCAATCAAATAATTCGGGAAATATTTTTGCAGGGCCAGGCGATCGCGTGATGAATGATATGCTGCGAGTCAGACGGCAGTCAGGATGGCCAGCCCAGTTGCTAATTCCACCAAAACAAAGCCGGATGTTAATGAATCATCCCATTCCAGTGCGTTCTTTGACCCCGCCATTGAATGGACGTTCTACTTTGTTACGTTTGTATAGCGATAGTCCGGTTTATCTGGCGAACCTAGCGATGTTTGCCAAACCCAATACCGATGGTAGTGAACGAGCGCCTACTTTAGAAGAATGGGAGAATTTGTTAGAAAATGGTGATTTTGCAGGGCCCCGTGAATCTGCTCCCAGTCCTCCCAATCACCTTGAAGGGGCAAAAGAAATTTACGGACGGGTAGCGGGGGTAGCTGTTGGCTCTCGTTGGCAAGTACAAGTTACCAACTCCAATAGTTCGTACCTGACAATTCCTGAATCAGGACAAGCTTTTTCTTACGGTTTAAGTACCCTTCTGGCAGGCAAAATGGGTACTGGACAAAACCAAACTGCTAAACTAGTGGCGCGTTATCCTGGTACAGCTTACGAAGCTCACGGCAACTACGGCATTGAATACAATATCTCTCTACCATTAATCAACAATACGGATAAGCCGCAAACTATAAAGGTGCTTTTCCAAACGCCTATCAAAGAAGATGAGTTAAGTAAACCAGGGCTTCGCTTTTTTTCACCACCTCAACCATCAGTATTTTTCCGAGGCACAGTTCGTATTCGCTACAATGACGATAATGGCTTACCCAGAACCCAATACTGGCATTTAGTTCAACAACGGGGACAGATGGGAGAACCGCTTGCTCAATTAAAAATATCCCCTGGCCAGCAGCGACTTGTACAAGTGGATTTTCTCTACCCACCTGATGCTACGCCCCCTCAAATGCTGACAATTCAAACTGTAGACCAAACTTAACCAAACAACCTGCGTCTTTGTTGCATCGCTCTGCATCTTTGTTGCATCGCTCTGCGTCTTTGTTGTATCGACCTGCGTCTTTGTTGCATCGACCTGCATCTTTGTTGCATCGACCTGCGTCTTTGTTGTATCGACCTGCGTCTTTGTTGCATCGACCTGCGTCTTTGTTGTATCGACTTGCAAAAATTAAGCTATCCTACATTACGCAGTAACTCTAAAAGACTTGTGTCTACGCCGTAGCCAATCGTGTTGACCAGAAATAAAAAGGCGTTACTGAATTGAATTATGAATCCTTGTAGAGACGTAGTATTGCTACCTCTCTACAAGGATTCTGGGATTATGCAAAATCATTTTCATACATGGAATCAGCAACGCCCGTTTCTAAGTTGCCTAAAATACAGGTTTTTGGTTTAGTGCAATTTCTGATAAAACAGATGTTGAACTGAATCTGCTGGGGCAAAATAGAAAACATGACGATTGAATCCAATTCCTCTAATCTACCAACCCCAGAACCAATCCCAGAAAACGACTCGCAACCGGATGACTTTGATGGGGGTGCAATTGAGAAGAACCTCAGTTCAGAAGTACTAGCTACACAACAAGCCCTAGCAGCGATCGCATCTTTGAAATCTCCACAATATACAACTGCTCTCCAACAAGCCCGTTCTGATTCTCAACAACCTACTACCAAGCAATTCGTAGTTAGGCCGAGGGCATTGTTAATTACTTTAATAGCGATTGCCATCACCTTCATTGGAGTTATCCTAAATAACTGGATCGTCGGCATTATCGGAACGCTGATAACTTTGCTGTTATCCCTAGCGATATTATTGCCTTGGTTGCAAAAAGCATTATACGAGTGGTTTTCAGCCCAAGAACGTACCTTGTTTGTTGCCATTTTGGGACTAATAGTAGCGATCATCGGCTTGATCAAGTTTACAGGTGTGGGCGATCGCTTGCTTGTTTGGGGACGGCAGATTAACTGGGACATTGCTGGAACCCTAGCAGATTGGTTTGGTGCTTTGGGGCAAATTCTGATCGCTGTCATCGCCGTTTACGTGGCGTGGCGACAATATGTTATTTCCAAAGACTTGACAATTCAGCAAAACCTGCTGACAGTTCAGCAAAACATCATCACCCAGCAACAGACAATTGATTCTTATTTCCAAGGCGTTTCAGACTTAGTATTAGATCAAGAAGGATTATTAGAAGATTGGCCTCAAGAAAGAGCGATCGCCGAAGGACGCACTGCGGCAATTTTAAGTAGTGTAGATGGTAGTGGTAAAGCGAAAATTCTCCGCTTTCTCTCACGTTCCAAGTTGCTCTCACCCTTACAACGCGATCGGCTATTAGGTCGAGCCATTCTCGACGGCAGTGGCGGATATGCAGAAGACCGCCTGGAAGGTGTGCGTGTCATCGATTTAGGCGTAACACTAGCCGCAGCAGACCTTTCTGGTACTGATTTGCGTTGGACTGACCTGAGCGAAGCTAATCTTGTCCGCGCCAACCTGAGCGGTTGTGATTTAGTAAAAGCCAACCTCTCCCGCACAATTTTATATAGTGCTAATCTCAGTGGTGCTGACATCAACGGGATTCGCCTATTCTACGGTGTAATAGATAAAGCATCACCCCGCAGTCGCACTGAACGACCAAATTATCAAACTGGCGAACACACTGGCGCTGTGGTGGAAAATGCTGATTTCACCAATGTGCAGCGCATGTCTGAGTCTACACGTAACTACTGTTGTGCTTGGGGTGGTGAAAAAACTAGAGGTACTATTCCTGGTGGTTGTGAAGGTATTCCCAATAAGTTGGGAAGATAGTTATTATGATGTACTTTTAATTTGCATAACCAAACCCGGCAAAGTTCCTACCTCCCGATAGTTTTACTTTGAGGTAATATGCAAGTGAAATTTCCAACAGCTTACAAATTTTGGATTATCTTAAACCGATTCACCGAGATTAAATATCAATACAGTTCAGTTAAGCATTTCTTTCTTCTCTCTGCGTCCTTGGCGTCCTTGGCGGTTCGTTAAAAAAATTGAGTTTGACAAAGAGTTTTTGACAAAGAGTTTTAGCCTTAACTGAACCCTATTGGGTTAAATATCAGTACGCTTGGGTTAAAGCTAAAAGTTTTAGAAAATTTAGTTACATTCTCTAACAAACTTAGACGGCTAACTATTAATAACCAACAGCTAATCATTATAAAAAAATTAGCAATTAGACATTAACAGTTAGCCGTCAACTCCCTTAAGGAGTATTTAAAATTCAAAACTTAATTTTGAATTGTAGTATGGATGCCTGTCAGAAATATTTCCGCAGGATAGTAACTCTCAAGCACGCTCATCAAATTTAGTGTATGCACTACCAGATTTTATCCAGTATTGTTTCAAAGTATGATGAGGCGTATGTAAACTAGCTTTTGCCTGATATAAAATGACTTGGCGATGATCCCCCATCCATATTTTATTAATGGGTTCAACGGATATTACTGTTCCTCCTAAAGAAGCGACACATTGAGAAAATCTTTCGATGGTGGTATATTCTAATGTCTCGAAGATAAAAAAGTTGCCCGAACAAATCAAGTGGCGACTGCGAATCCAGCAGCGCATTTTTTTTTCAGCTTGTGGAGGTAACATTTTAGATTTAATAGATTCAAGCTGAATCGACATAAAGCGCTCACCGCACATAAATCATCAGCAAAACTTTCCCGTTTTTCAAACCGCAAAGAGCCAGAGGTTGGCCCCCATATTTGCTTGTAGGTTTCAATATCCATACCTTTATCTAGATTTATCCAAACAGATTTTTACCACTGCCGACTTATCGACGGATAGAGCCTCAATGTCAGTGTTAGAAAGCACTTGCTCAAAGTGAGTGAATGCTAAATAATGATCGCTATGGTGCGATCGCCATCGTCCAATCGAAAGTTCAAAGAATTCAGTAATTTCCATGAGAAAAGTGGTTTGAAAAAGTAGCGTACAATCCAAAAGGTATCTTGGCTAAAAAATTATTCTCCCAGCCGAGATGTTACCCTTCTTGATCATAACTGTATTCAGATGTGCTAAGTACTGTTAGCGATCGCGGGGCTTTGAGCCAATGCTAAGTTAGGAGTACTGAGTTATTATTCTCATCGTTGTTTCCAGTCCCTTTCTCATCTATGCTTAGGCAAATCTAAGCAACAGCGATCCTGATGATTTTGCTGCCCGTCCTAATAGGGAGGTTTTCTAGATACTGTGAAAATTCAGGTATATAATTTGATGCAAAGTCCTTTGGAGACATCGCACCAAGTTTACTAGCATACAGCGACATTCTTAAGGATGGTCATCGGCCCTTGGGCTTTGAGAATTTCCATTTCTGCTGCATTTTTTACTAGTAAAGCTCCAGCAAATCCTAATGAATTCACAGAGATAGACTGAAAATGTTCCTGCGATCGCGGTACGATCAACATCCATTCTCGTGTTGCTAGAAGATTGTAAGCACCAGTTCCCACAGAATTTAGCAAAGTACGATAAAGTTCCAAAGTTGCTTGTCCCCCTGCAAATGGCGATTGTACCCAATGGGGATTTAATGGCGCGAAAGCGTGTACAAAAGGAAGTTTTGGTATTGCGTTGGTAAAGTCTAGGGTTGGCGTAACGGATGCACCAGAAGGTATCGATTCCTGAAATGGTGCTGCTGTTAGCAGAGGTTCAATAGGTATCTGCGGCCCCGAAGGTGCAAGTGGTAGTGGCACTAATTGCAAGTGCTTGTGTCGCTGACTAGCACCTGCGGTTTTGCCACTGTTGTAAAATGCTAAACCATCGAAATCAGCTAAACATGACCACATAGCCGTAAAATCTTCCAGAGTAAGTAAGCTTTCCTGTTCCTCGAAAGCACGGGTGATAATTAACAAGTGATAATCAACAACATTGAATTTATTTAAGATACATACATGAGTCTCGGAAATATCCGCCACAAATAAATCCTCTTCGTAGGGCAAAAAAGGATTAAACTCTTCACCAGAAGTAGCAGATTGTTTTTCCTGTTTCTCCTTAGCTGCTTTTTTGCGATTCAGGTTAGACAAAATTCGCACCAAAAAGCGCACTCCATCCTGTTCAACAAATTCAAATTCTGTCGGGATCGATAGTAGCGCCCCGCATTGCAAAGCATGTTCAGTCCGTTCTTTAACACTTGTCCATAAAGTGCCAGGTTTAAGTAAAATTTTTCCCTGTGCCATTTTTATCCCTTCAGGCATGGTACGGAACACGCAGCACAAAGCTGTGCCCCTTTAACAATGACTATATTCCAATACGGTTTAGTAAAATACCAAAGCTTTCATAACAACGCAATACCTCCGCAACAAAACTGTCACAAATCATATCTACATTAGTGATACATCTAAATATAAATATCTTTCCAGACAGCAATGCAAAACGAATCTCGCGACAGAGAACACCCATCAAATAGCATTTCACATAACACTGCTGATGCCAAATACCATAATCAAGCGCCCTGGAAAAAGGCTGCCGCCTCTCTATCGCTGGTGCTGCTGGGATCAGGTATGACATTAGCAGGCGGCTATATGGCTGGACATCCTCGGCAGGTGTCTGAAAGTGCATCTAATTTGGCAGTGAGTCGAGTAAATGCTGCTCCGCCATTACCAGCTACCACAGATCCTAACTTTGTTACCCAAGTGGTGCAAAAGGTCGGCCCGGCTGTAGTGCGGATTGATTCTTCACGAACCGTAAAAACCCAGATACCAGATGAATTTAGCAACGATCCATTCTTTCAACGCTTTTTTGGTTCTCAAATACCAGAACAACAGCAAAATCGGGTAGAACGGGGTACTGGTTCAGGTTTTATTATTAGTGCTGATGGTCGTATTCTCACTAACGCTCACGTAGTCGATGGTGCTGATACAGTAACAGTAACCGTTAAGGATGGGCGTACCTTTACAGGTAAAGTCTTAGGAAAAGATGAGTTGACCGATGTTGCTGTTGTCAAGATTCAGGCGGACAATCTACCGATAGTAGCTTTGGGTAACTCAGATCAACTGCAACCGGGAGAATGGGCGATCGCGATTGGGAACCCTCTTGGATTAGATAATACAGTAACTACCGGAATCATCAGTGCTACCGGACGCAATAGCAATCTAATCGGCGCTCCCGATAAGCGAGTAGAGTATATTCAAACTGACGCAGCAATTAATCCCGGTAACTCCGGCGGCCCTTTGTTAAATTCTCGTGGCGAGGTGATTGCCATGAATACAGCCATTATTCAAGGGGCACAAGGATTAGGCTTTGCTATTCCTATCAACACAGCTCAACGCATTTCCAGTCAACTAATAGCTACAGGCAAAGTAGAACATCCTTATCTGGGAATTCAGATGGTGGGATTAACGCCTCAGCTAAAACAAAATATCAACTCAGATCCCAATAGCGGTTTGAGTGTGAATGAAGATAAAGGTGTATTAGTTGTGAAAGTTGTCCCAAATTCACCAGCTGCTAAAGCAGGCATACGTGCTGGGGATGTGATCCAAAAGCTTGGTGGGCAAGCAGTCACAGATGCCAGCAGTGTTCAAAGAGCAGTAGAAAATAGCCAAGTTGGAGGCGATTTACGCATGGAATTACGTCGCAATGGGCAAAGTCTTAACATAGCTGTGCAACCTGGTGCTTTCCCCGCCCAAGTACAATAAAAAAAATTTTTCTTATCAATTGAATAAAAGTGAATTTTCTAGGATGGGTATTTTGCCCGTCCTTTTTTTTATAAGATATTTGACAAGCTTGGTGGTTACAAGTAGTAGCTAGACTGAGAAAACCTGTAAAAGCAACTAGGGATTAGGGATTAGGAACTGGGGATTAAGTCAGAAGCTGATAATTACAAACTTTTACTTGCCAGGAGTGCTTCTGCTGTCTCGTAGCTTAGGGGCTTAGAGAACAGATAACCTTGACCAAATTCGCATTCAAGTTGCTGTAACCATTGAAGTTGCTGTGGTGTTTCAATACCTTCTGCAACAACGGCTAGTTCAAGTTGATTGCTTAAGGCAATAATGGTACTAACGACCTGATAATTACGATTCCCTTCCTGCATCTGACTCACAAAGGAGCGATCAATTTTCAAATTATCAGCAGGTAAACGATGGAGATAATTGAGCGATGAATAACCACTACCAAAGTCATCAATGCTGATTTGAATATTTCTGGCCTTTAATTGGGTTAATAAATCAATTGTTTTATTGATATTCTGAATTAACATACTCTCGGTAATTTCTAGAGTGATGAAATCGCCTTTTAAACCTGTTTGGGCTAATATTTTATCTATGTCTTCAATTAAGCTGGATTGGCGAATATCTTTAGCAGACAGGTTAATACTAATCTTGAGCGGAAAGTTACTAGGAAACTTAGTTTTCCAGTCTGCCATTTGATGACAAGCACTGGAGAACATCCAGCGATCAATTTGCATAATTAGCCCCGTTTCTTCGGCGATAGGAATAAATTTATCCGGCAAAATAAAGCCGTGAGTTGGGTGTTGCCAGCGTACCAATGCCTCAAATCCAATCAGCCGATATTCTTGCAGCTGGTTTTGGCCACTGTAGGCATGGCTAAGTATGTCAACAATAGGCTGATAGTATATAACGAACTCTCCTCGTTCTAGAGCTTTACGAATATCGGTTTCTAAAGTTAGTCGCTTTACGGCTTGAGTGTGCATTTCTACATCAAAAATTTTGTATGAACTTCTTTCTTCAGCTTTAGCTCTATACATGGCAATATCAGCATCTCGAAGTAAATCGGAGGCTTGAGAATAGTCTTTTGTTCCTAAGACAATACCGATGCTCGTACTGATAACCACTTCGGAATCATTAAGTATTAATGGTGTTTGAAAATCTGTCAGGATACGTTCAGTAATTTGAATAGCCTTTTCAATACCAGAAATATTTTCCAGCAAAATTACGAATTCGTCACCACCGATTCGAGCGACTAAATCAACCCCCCGCAGATGAGTTTTTAGCTTCTGAGCAATGGTCTTTAATAGTTGATCTCCAGCTAAGTGTCCTAAGCTGTCATTGATCACTTTGAACCGATCTAGGTCGAGAAATAAGACGGCGTAACGATAGGTTTCTGCTCGTTTAGCTCGGTTAATGGCTAGTTCCAGCCGCTCTATTAAAAGTGTCCGATTCGGTAAATCCGTTAATGGATCGTGCAAAGCATTGTGAGTAACCAGTTCTTGTGCATGCTTGCGATCGCTCACATCTAATAAAATACCATGCCAGACAATATCTCCGTTTTCTTGAGACTCTGAACGCGCACTTGCCTGTACCCACTTAAGTTTGCCAGAGAGTGTAATTAATCGCCATTCATAAAAAAATGGTTTTAAAGTTTGAGCGCTTTCTTTGGCAGCTATATAACATCCAGCCCGGTCATCAACATGAATTTGTTCAAAGCAAAGAGAGGCATTTTCTAAAATTTGCTCTGGTGTTAACTCTAGAAGGTCTAGACAGCCTAAACTGATGTACTCAAAGCCAACAGAACCATCAAAATGATGCACAAAGCTGTAAATTATTCCTGGAATATTGGACGCTAATGTTTGTAGCAAATTTTGGGCTTGTTTACGCTCTACCCGCACCTGAGCATCCCGAAGTTCTCGACGCACCGCCACTGGCAATCGATTTAAGTTGTCTTTCATTACATAATCGTGAGCACCCGCTTTCATCATTTCTACAGCAGATACTTCGCCGATTGTGCCAGAAACCAGAATGAAAGGAATATCTTTTTGACTCTGCTGGGCTATTTCCAGAGCCATAGAAGCATTGAAGTCAGGCAATCGGTAATCTGAAATGATTACATCCCATGTACTGCTATTGAGGGCTGTGTGTAGCTCTTCGACTGTTTGGATACGTTGCCAGATTGGATTGAAACCACCGCAACGCAGTTCACGGATGATTAACATGGCATCGGTTTCTGAGTCTTCAACCATCAGGACATTCAAGGGTTCACTCATATCTCATACTCATACCTCATACCTCATACCTCAAGAGAGAAATGAGAAATAGTTTCTTTTTTTACAATACTCGCTTAATTAACTCGATACTTCCCTGAATACAGGTCAGCAGTAGTTTGCCTACCTTTAACCAGTTGCTCTGAGCAAGTTGTCTGGTTAATTGAGATGGTAACTGGATTTACGTCCTACTGTACTAATCTAAATAAATCAATTCATCAGGGGTTTGACTATTAGACATCTCAATAAAAGACGTAGAGACGTAGCATTGCTACCTCTCTACAAGGTTTTCGGGTGACGCATATTTAATTTCTGGAGATGTCTATTGTATAATCGGGTTTATGAGTCAACCCTGCTTTGCTCCTCAGTGTAACAATTGAAGGCGGTTGAACTATGCTAGAAATTCCGGAATATCAAATTTGGACAAAAATCCATGAAAGTGGTAATTCACGGGTCTATCGGGGAATTCGGGAACGGGATACTTTGCCTGTAATCTTCAAGATTTTGAAGAAAGACTACCCCACTCCAGAGGAAATCACACGGTATAAGCTTGAATACGAAATTACGCGCTGCTTATCATTAGAAGGTGTTATCCAGGCTTACGGCTTACAGCAATATCAAAGTACTTTTGTGATTATTCTGGAGGATTTCGGGGGGGAATCTTTAACAAAAATTATAGCTACAAGAGGGTTTTCCTTAATAGAATTTCTGAAGTTAGCCGTGCAGATCACTACAAGTTTAAGTGAAATTCATACTGCAAACATAATTCATAAAGACATAAATCCATCCAATATTGTTTTCAATCCAAAAACACAACAGCTTAAAATTATTGACTTTGGAATTTCAACTGCCCGATCGCGGGAGACATTAACTCTCAAAAATCCAACAGTATTAGAGGGAACATTAGCTTACATCTCTCCAGAGCAAACAGGTAGGATGAACCGTTCTCTGGACTACCGAACTGATTTTTACTCTCTAGGTGCTACCTTTTATCAATTGTTGACCCATCGACTGCCCTTTGAATCTAGTGATGCCCTAGAGTTGATTCACTGCCATCTGGCTCTGAAACCCGTTCCACCCCATGTTATCGATCCAGAAATTCCGGTGATAGTTTCAGAAATTGTCCTGAAACTATTAGCTAAAACAGCAGAAGAACGCTATCAAAGTGCGTGGGGAATTAAAACTGATTTAGAACAGTGTCTAATTCAGTTACAACATACGGGCAGAATTGAGCCCTTTTTGTTAGCACAACAGGATATTTCTGATAAGTTTCATATCCCGGAAAAACTCTATGGTAGAGAAAAGGAGATTGAGACATTATTAGGTGCGATCGCTAGAGTAGCAGCTAAGAAAGTTAATCGGGAAAACTCAATTTTCCTACATCCCCGTGGTGACTTGTTTTCTTCTCAAGTTGAAATGATGCTGATAGCAGGATACTCCGGGATTGGCAAGTCAGTATTGGTGCAGGAAATTTATAAACCCATTACCCAACAACGGGGGTACTTTATTGCGGGCAAATTTGACCAATATCAGCGCAATATCCCTTACTTTGCGATCGCTCAAGCCTTTGAGTCACTCATCAAACAATTACTGACTGAAGAAGATGTAAAACTGTGTCAGTGGCGAGACAACCTCTTAGCTGCCCTTGGCTCAAATAGTCGCGTTATTATCCAGGTAATTCCAACATTGGAATTAATTATCGGTAAGCAACTAGACGTACCAGTTTTACCGCCAACAGAATCCCAAAATCGCTTTAACCAAGTCTTCCAAAATTTCATTCGCGTTTTTACCGAGTCAGAACATTCACTCGTCATCTTTTTAGACGATCTCCAGTGGGCAGATAATGCATCGCTGAAGCTGATTCAACTGCTAGCTACCTCTACCGAGAAACAATCGTTGTTATTGATGGGGGCATACCGGGATAACGAGGTGAATACAGCTCATCCCCTGATCCAGATGGTGGAGGAAATTCGCCAAGCTGGAGGAGTAGTGAACCAACTTTCTCTCGCAGCATTAAGCCTACCTAATATCAATCAACTAATTGCCGATACATTGCACTGTCAACCAGAGAATTCCCTGCCCTTAGCGGAACTCGTGCAACAAAAAACTGGTGGGAATCCCTTTTTCATCAATGAATTTTTGAAATCTCTATACACTGAAGGGCTAGTAGAATTCGATCGCCAAACCAAGAAATGGCAATGGTCGATAGAACTAATTCGTAATCGGGGAATTACCGATAACATTGTGGAATTGATGGCAGGCAAGATTCAGAAGCTCAACGAAAAAACACAGCAAGTGTTGCAGCTATCTGCCTGCATTGGTAACTCTTTTGATCTGGAAACCCTGGCATTTGCGGCTGAACTATCTTAACGGGAAACCGCGCAAATTTTAGGAGTGGCGATCGCTCAAGGGTTGATTTTGCCCATGAGCAATGCTCACAAATCCGTTGTATTGGATGTGCCACTCCCTAGCAACCCTGCCATTGAATATAAATTTGCTCACGATCGTATTCAGCAAGCAGCTTATTCTCTGATCCCCGAATCAGAACGGCGAAATGTTCATCTGCAAATCGGCAAACGACTGCTCCAGAAAGCTTCTGCTCAACAGCGAGAGCAAAATATCTTTGACATCACCAATCAACTCAATTTAGGTAAAGAGTTAATTAAAATCCAGCCAGAGCGCGATGAACTGGCTCAACTAAATTTGATCGCAGGGGAAAAAGCGAAAGCTTCTACAGCATACAATTCTGCTTTAAAATACTTCCAAATTGGTTTAGATTTGTTGGCAGATAATTGCTGGCAAACTCAGTATGAATTGGCTCTAGCTCTGTATAGTTTGGCAGCAGAAACAGCTTACCTAAATGGCGAACTGGAGCTAATGGAGCAATTAGTAAGCTGCGTGCTAGAAAATACCAAATCGCTGGCAGCCAAAATTAAAGTTTATGAGGTAAAAATTCAAGCCTATGCCGGACAGATGCAATTTCTAGAAGCTCTGGCGATCGGTCTTCAGGCTCTAGAGGAATTAGGCCTACATCTGCCAGCTGCACCAACTCCAGAGGAAATTCAGCAAGCATTCTCCAATACTGCCCGCACCTTGCAGGGTAGGCGGGTGGAAGATTTGTTTGATCTACCAACCATGACGGATGCAGTTGCTCCCCTCAGCATCCGGTTATTAGCAAATTTGATGGCCCCAGCCTACCAAGCAGCCCCGGCGCTATTTCCGCTAATCATTCTGGAGATGGTGAATTTATCAATTAAGTACGGCAATCATGACCTTTCAGCCTTCGCCTACGCCGCCTACAGTAACATTCTGGGTAGCGTGCTTTTAGACATTGAAACGGCGTATCAGTTTGTGCTGTTGGCACTGAAGTTACTAGAACAATCCAGCAACTTACCGATCCGTTGTAAAACCCTATTCATGGCCAACACCTCTGTGCGGTTTCGGAATGTTCACCTCAAAGAAACAATTAAACCATTACAGGAGGCTTACCAAATCGGCATTGAGACGGGAGATTTGGAATTTGCCGCATACAGTATTTTGCACCACTGCGACCACTGTTTTTTTACAGATATGCCCCTGCCCGAACTGGAACAGAAACTAGAAAGCTACATCCAAGTACTCACCCAACTGAAAGAATCTACTAATGCCAATGCACTCAAAGTTTATCAACAGACAGTCTTGAACTTGATAACAACATCTGCAACTCCCGAAGTTTTGATCGGTGAAGCTTATGATGAGTCGCAAGAATTACCTTTGCTACAACAAGCTAATCATCATAAAGGGTTGTTTTATCTTTACTTCAATAAACTGTTTCTTTGCTATTACTTCGAGAATTTTCTCCAAGCCGTTGACAACGCCAATCAAGCAGAAAATTATCCGGATGGGGGCAGATCAAATGCTGTTTTCCCCATCTTCTATTTTTATGATTCCCTAGCGCGACTGATGCTTTATTCGCAGGTGAATCAGAAAGAGCAGGCAATGATTCTTCAACGGGTAGCCGACAGTCAACAGAAGATGCAACTTTGGGCACATCATGCCCCGATGAATTATTTACACAAGTGGTATTTGGTAGAAGCAGAAAGACATCGAGTATTGGGTGAGGTAGTAGCAGCAATGGATGGCTATGATCGCGCCATTACCCTGGCTAGAGAAAACGAATACCTCCAAGAAGAGGCTCTGGCAAACGAACTAGCAGCCAAGTTTCATCTGGCAAATCATCGGCTAACCATCGCCAAAGCTTATTTGCAAGAGGCAAGGTACGGTTATTTAAGGTGGAGGGCAACTACTAAAGTCCAAGATTTGGAAAGACGCTATCCCCAACTACTAGAACTGAGAACAGAAAGAACCGGAACACGTCAACTTGACACTACACAATCAACTTCCAGTAAGTTAGAAGCACTTGACCTAGAAACGGTGTTGAAAGCTTCCCAAGCGATCGCCAGTGAAATTCTCTTAGATAAACTCCTGGCAAAACTGATGACCATATTGATTGAGAATGCTGGGGCGCAGACGGGTTATCTAATTTTGTCAACACAGGACGAATGGCGGGTTGAGGCAATGGGGTCGATTGGCAATAAGACAGTAGCCGTTTTGCAATCAATTCCCCTGGAATCGATCTCAGCAGACAGCATTCCTTATTTGCCAACTGCCCTGATTAATTACGTGGTTCGCACCCAAGAAAGTATCGTCCTGGACAATGCTGCTCAATTCGGCAACTTTCAATCTGAACCCTGGATTGTGCAGCACCAATCGAAATCAATTCTTTGTGCCCCTCTTTTGAACCAGGGAAAACTGACTGGAATTGTCCTTTTAGAAAATAATCTCACCACCAGCGCCTTTACCCCAGATCGAATTGAAATCTTCCGTTTACTTTCTACTCAGGCAGCTATTTCCATTGACAATGCCCGTCTGTTGAAGCAGGAGGAAGAACTGAATCAATCTTTACGGGCCGAAATTGACGAACGCCGAAGAGCAGAGAAAGACCGCGATCGCCTGATCGCCATCCTAGAAGCATCCACCGATCATATTGGCATGTTTACTCCCCAAGGTAATGTTTTTTGGAATAACATTCAAGCCAGAAAATTGGCAGGCATACCACTGGATGCAGACATTACCACCATTACCATCCCCAACTATCATCCCCAGTGGGCATTAGAGATTATTCAGAATCAAGGCATTCCGGCAGCTATCCAAAATGGTAGCTGGGTTGGTGAAACCGCGTTGTTGGACGGTGATGGCAGAGAAATTCCGGTTTCTCAAATGATTATTGCTCACAAAGCCACAGATGGCAGTTTGGAATATTTTTCTACGATCATGCGCGATATCAGCGCCCTGAAAGCGGTAGAGGCAGAAGTTCGTCAACTGAATACTGAGTTGGAAGAACGGGTAATACAGCGAACTGCCCAATTGCAATCTGCCAACAAAGCGTTAGAGGCTTTTTCCTACTCTGTTTCTCATGATTTACGGGCCCCATTGCGGGCGATCGTTGGTTTTTCTAGAATGATGCAAGAAGATTACGGTGAGCAACTCGATGCGGAAGGCAATCGTTATCTGAAAATTGTGCGAGAGAATGCCAAACGCATGGGTGAGTTGATCGATGATCTGTTGAACCTATCCCGCCTAGATCGTAAGGAAATGTCTCGGCAGCCCGTCTTGCCAAATGAGATAATTCAACAGGTGCTGAGTGATTTAGCCTCAGATTTGGAGGGTCGTCAGATTGAGTTTGCGATCGCTGATTTACCTATATGTCAGGCTGACCCTTCACTGCTTAAACAAGTTTGGATAAATCTGTTATCGAATGCGATTAAGTACACTCGTTACAAATCCCCTGCATATATTCAAGTAGGTTATGAGGTTATGGATGGGGAAGAAGTGTATTTCATTAAAGATAATGGAGCAGGATTTAATATGCAATATGCCGATAATCTGTTTGGGGTATTCCAACGCCTGCACCGCGAACAAGATTTTGCAGGTACAGGGATCGGACTTGCGATCGTGCAACGCATTATTCAACGCCACGGCGGGCGCATTTGGGCCGAAGCAGTGGTCAATCAAGGTGCGACTTTTTATTTCACCCTTCAAGGGTAAACTAACCCATGACTGATCAACCCACTGACCCATCTTTGGAACAACCAATTTCCATTGTGTTAGTTGAAGATAATCCTACTGATGCAGAACTAACTATCCGAGCATTACGTCGCGCTAGAATTAGCAATCACATTCAACTGCTCGAAGATGGAGCCGAAGCCCTCGATTTTTTCTTTTGTCAGGGGGACTATGCCCACCGTAGCATGACGAATCAACCCAAAGTCATTTTGCTGGATTTGAAGCTGCCAAGAGTAAGTGGATTAGAAGTTTTACGGCAACTCAAGTCTGACCCACGCACACAAATGATTCCGATTGTGGTACTTACCTCTTCTGCTGAAGACCAGGATATGATTGAGAGTTACCAGCTTGGGGTGAATAGCTATATCGTCAAACCTGTTGATTTTGAACAATTTAACCAAGCAGTCCAACAGCTTGGTTTTTATTGGGTTTTATTTAACCGATCGCCAGTTTCTTAAATCAATAAATGCAGTTGCAACTTAATTCTAAGTCAGAGCTACTGCTGGTTGCTGCCAGCGTCCCACCGCTTTACCAATCACTGCTAATTCTTGCATCAAGCTATCGAAACGATCTGGTGTGAGAGATTGGGGCCCGTCCGATAAAGCTTTGGCAGGGTTGGGGTGAACCTCTATCATCAGGGAATCTGTACCAGCTGCGATCGCAGCCATCGCCATTGAAGGCACAAACTCAGACCAACCTACGCCGTGGCTGGGGTCAATCATAATTGGCAGGTGAGTCAGCTTTCGCAACACTGGCACTACTGATAAATCCAGCGTATTTCGCGTATACTGACGGTCAAAGGTGCGTATTCCCCTTTCACACAAAATCACATTGGCATTGCCAGATGCCAGAATATACTCGGCTGCCATCAACCAATCTTCAATAGTAGCCGCCATTCCCCGCTTCAACAGAACTGGTTTCGGCTGCGCTCCCACTTTTTTGAGCAAGGAGAAATTCTGCATATTCCTGGCCCCCACCTGAATTACATCAGCAATTTCGGCAATTTTATCTAGGTCAGCAGCATCCATCACTTCTGTAATAATACCTAGTCCGCTTACTTCCCGCGCCTTTGCCAACAAATCCAAAGCACTCTCGCCGTGTCCTTGGAAGGCGTAAGGTGAAGTCCGAGGTTTGTATGCGCCGCCGCGCAAAAATGTAGCTCCAGCTGCCTTGACGCGCCGTGCTGTTTCCACAATCATTTCTTCATTTTCTACGGAGCAAGGCCCGGCAACGACTACCAAAGGCTGATGTTCACCAAATACCACCGCTCCATTGGGAGTATTAACTACAACTTCCGAAGCTTCGCCGTGGCGGTACTGACGGCTGGCTCGTTTGTAAGGCTGCTCTACCCGCAACACTTGCTCAATCCAAGGGCTAAGTTCTTGAATTTGTAGTGGATCTAAGCTAGCAGTTTCACCTACTAGACCAATAACTACTTTGTGTTGACCAACAATTTTTTCTGGAGTTAGCCCCCAGCTAGTTAGTTCCTCATCAATGCGGTTTATTTCCGCCTCTGGGGAACCACTTTTCATTACTATAATCATGTGAAAGTTCCTGATTATTAATTGAGTAAAATTTTCTTAGGACTTACGCACACTCTACGAATTCTTCTCTACGAGACGCTGCACGAAGGCGTTCTTGGCGTCTTGGCGGTTCGATAAATTAAGCTTTTCGGCAATTTTTGCGTAAGTCCTGTTTCTGTAAACGGATTAGCTTTATTGTTGCTTATTAACCTAATTACGAATAGTTAAAAATAAAATTTATTTACAAGATATAGCGCTCAGTCAGCATATTTACTGCTCAATAACTAGATATAGAGTATAAAAAAGACTATATAATTTTGATTAGCAATGTTGAAGTTAAAATTTTATAACTTCAACATTCACTTCTTTATTTACCCAATACCTGAGTTATCTAATACCTGAGCGCCGTTAATTATGAGTCTTTCTGCCGAGTTTCGCGCCAAACTGCCACCATTCGTCCCCAATTGGTGTTGAACTCACCCAAACCCAGCAAACTTCCAACTCTTTCTTCATCCCAAGAGGCAGAAAGAACGCCATAAGTTATCCCTAATACCCCCAAACCAAATAATGCCATGTTCACTAATAACACGGCAATGGGAGGTAGTTGGATCTTGGAATAGATAGCAAGCAGATAGCTGACAACCAGGACGCTAATACCCAAAGCTGTTGGTACACCACAGAATCCAGCTACCCGGCGGATCATGCGCTGGCTGACTACTTGGGGAATAGCCATCTCTTGTTTGGTGTAAGACCGTTTTTTATCAGCCTGTTTGCCAGATTCTTGTGGCTGTGCTGCTGGTTTACTTTGAGTTTTTGCGGGCTTTTGGCGCTTTTTGTTTGGTTCAAAGGGCAAGCGACTGCGTTCAGATTCTTCAGCAGACATAAGCGATAATCCCTATCCACGAATACCGAGACGAGCAATCAAAGCTTGATACTTTTCCCGGCTTTCCTGCGATATATAGGCTAAAAGACGCTTGCGCTGACCAATTAGCTTCAACAGTCCCCGCCGGGATGAATGGTCTTTTTTATTTGCCTGGAGATGTTCGCTGAGGCGGTTAATGCGCTCAGTTAGCATGGCAACTTGGACATCGGCCGACCCAGTGTCGGTTTCGTGAACTTGGTAGTTGGAAATTATTTCTTGTTTCCGCAGTTGCGTCAGAGCCATGATCGATTCAATTTCTAGTTTTTCTAAATGTATGTAGCAGTCTCCCATAATATCACAGCCATCAAGGTGGATGTAGAATCATCTTTGCTACTGCACCTTACACTATAGGAGACTAAGTAGATCAAGAGCCATCCAGTATCCTCTGGTAGTAGATGCGCTACTAAATCAGATTAGACTTCAAAAGAGCGATCGCATTATTTGCAATTAACCTGTCTTCTGTTATTTTGAGAAAATAAAAATAATCATAGGTTTGTAGTTTGGGTTAAAGCGCAAACTATAACAGTCTCTAAATATCAATCATTTCTTCACAGACTACAACTGCTCAACAAATATCTTGGTTGTATAGCTTGGCAAGTTAGTGACTAAACCATCTTCTCCAACTTTCACCTCCGAATTCGCGATCCAATCTCGCCAGTATTGAGCGGATGGGAAGCCTAAAATTTTATATTCATTTAGATTCTGGTCAGAAAAATTTGCCACGACAACTACACGAGAATTCTGCTCATCCCAGCGAGTGTAAGCTAACACTTTATCATCGGTATTTTCGTAGAAAAACTCGATATTATCACTTTGCAAAGCTAGATTCTGCTTGCGTAGAGCAATGATTTTTTGATAATACTTAAATAAATTACGATTCTGGTCGCCTGATAACAAAGACCAATTAATCTTCTGTGGCTTAGTTACATCTTCGCTTTTTTGCTGATATTCGCCAAACTCTTCTCCCATCCACAGCATTGGTATACCCAACGCTGTCATTAAGAGAACGGCTGCTAACTTCGCTCGCTTAAATGCCTCTGCGTCAAAGATACCGCGATCGCCTAATTCTCGCAATAGACGTTCGCGATCGTGGGTTGCCAAATAATTTATCACATTGGTAGCAGTTGCATAACCCTGCTGTTTAGGATCTAAAATTTGCTTTAGTTGTTTTAACTCAAATGCTTCTCCACAAATATATGGAACTATAAAGTACCGAAAACTCTCATGCCAACAAGCATCTAATGGTCCATCTGGCTGGACTACAGCTTTTGTATCAGGAATATGTTCAGCAATATTGTAAAACTGCTTGGGTGCAGCATGGTTTTTTCCTTGCTTCGCCAGCCAGTCTAAAAATTCAAAGTTAGCCAATTGGCGCACCGCATCAAAGCGGATTCCATCAATGTGATACTCCTGAATCCAAAATTGCACTACATCCCCGACGTATTTCCATGCAGGTTTAACATCTAATTTTTCATCATAATTATCATAGTTAAACTCTGGCCCCCAGTAATTATCTGGATCTTCAGGATAATGCATGTGTTCGTAATACCAGTAATTCCGGTCAATCAGTATTAACGGGCATTCTTCATCTGTGTGGTTATAAATTCCATCCATAAAAACGCGAATGCCTCTAGCATGACACTCATCTATTAATCGCTTTAAATCTTCTGTTGAACCATAACTAGATTCTGTAGCAAAGAAGTGGCGCACTTTATAGCCCCAATTATAGTTACCAGGGTACTCATTAACTGGCATTAATTCAATTGCATTAACTCCCAATTCGACTAGATAATCTAACTTGGCAATTATTCCTAAATATTTGCCTCGTTTATCAAACCCAACTTCATCTCCAGAAAAATCTGCAACGTGCATTTCATATATGACTAATTCACGATTTTCAGGCAATGGTTTTTCGTCGTGTCGCCAAACATAAGTGTCAATAATGCGTTGCCCATTTTTAATCCGCACTATGCTGTACTTTTCTGTTTCATTAACATCTGTTGCTTGAGGATCAATAACGTCTACCCACTCATCAAGTGTAAAATTTGGGCTTTTACTTTGAATGCGAAACTTATATTGATAAATTCCATCTTCAAGTTTTACTTGAGCGCGAAAATAACCATCTTCACTTTTTACCATTGGGATTTCTTTCCAATCAGAAAAAGACCCAATTAAAGCTGTTTCTTTATTACGAGGAGCAAACAACGTAAATTCAATTAAACTTCTCATTTATTATATCTTCCTGTAGTAATATGTATCAATAAGTATAAAAATACAAAAACTAATTAAGTAGACAAGAACAAATCAAACTATATTACGTAACGTAAAAGTAACTAGATTTTTTCCTAGTAAGAGTTTCATTCATTACTACAAACCTTAAATTTTTCATAACCACTTACTTACCCCAAAGATAGGGTTAGCACCTGCTCAGTAAATAGACCTTTTTCAGACCTTTTGAGAGGTTACTTGCTTGCAAATGGCTATACATCTATCTTTAGTTAGTTTTGATTAAAATAAATATCATTTTTTTAACTTTGCTTAATTTTGAGTTTTTTATAAGACAGAAGACTTATTCTCTGTTACTTCAGTAAACGCCTCAAACCGACCATTAGGTGTCCATTGAATAGCCCCATCTCGCCCTGTAAAAAACAATTTCGTTTGACTTTGGTTCAATTCCGATAAGAATTTTGTATCAAAGTTAGCAGAAGAAGCGATCGCTACTTGTGGTTGCAGAGCAATAACTAAATCTTTTAATGACTGAGGGGCACACCATAACACTTGTGTACGAGGTAAACTGCCACTTTTAACTAGTTGCTGTACCTCTTTAGATTTGATATTACCTACTAATAACCAATTCTGATCTAGAATTTGCAATTGTAAAATAGGTAATTGTTCGTTGATTAATTGTACCACTATAGAACCCGTTTTCACAGCTTGACCAACTGTTAACGGCTGGTAATATCCCTGATATTTTTGTAACTCTTGTTGAATTGCCTGAGTTGTAATAGAATTTTCTGGTTTGGGTGAATATTCATAAAAATTCTTGATAGGTAAACGTTGCAGTAATTCCAACCAAGCATTACTTTCATTTCCTTGGAAGTCAGTTGCGATCGCCCAATTAATTTGATTTACACCTTGTTGTTGCAAAAACGGTAAAATTGTAAAACGTCCTGTCCCTTCATCACCACTATTAATTACAGTTACTGTCCCTCTATCTTGAATAACTATAATTGGTTCAGTACCAGATTCTAATACCGTTATCCTAAACAATGTATTTGTGGAATGCCAAAGAGGGATTAATACTAAACCAATGGCAATCACATTAGCAAACCACCACCGCTTCTGCCACCAAGGTACTAGCCAAACTAATAGAATCAGTGTATAAATCGCCAGAAGTTGCCAAATAGATATGCTGCCTATAGCAACAGAATTTCCCGGCAGCTTGCTAAAAAACTCTACTAATTTAATTAGCCAATCAGTAGGGTAATGTAATACCGCAGCTAAAAAACTTCCAGCCTGAGTCCAAATTAAACCCACTAACGCACTAATAATTCCACCTATACTAATTATCGAAATTAAGGGAGTACTAACCACATTCAGCAACAAACTATAAGATGGTATAACCCCAAAGACAAAAAGTTGCACAGGTAAAGTCCAAATAGTAGCAGCTAGGGGAACAGCAATCAAAGCAGCGATCGCAGGTGGTAGCCATGCTAGACGATTGACTAATGCGGGTACTGTTACGATTAATCCCAGTGTTGCTAAAAAACTCAATTGAAAGCCTAAATCCCAAATCCATAAAGGATTAAATACTAATAATAAAGTCGCTGCTAATAATAATGAGCCGAACTGTTTTACTTTTCTTTTTAATAGCAAACCAACTAATGCCGCAAAACCCATAATTACGGCTCTAAGAACCGCAGGTTGAAAACCTGTTAAACTCAGAAAAATGATTAAAGCTAAAAAACCAAGGGTAAATTGCGTTCCTTTACTTGCCCGCCTCGTTAGCTGTAAAATCACACTTAAAATCAAAGAAGTTTGGAACCCAGAAGCTGCTAAAGCGTGAGCTAATCCTGCTTGTACAAATAAGTCGCGGATATCATAGGGTAAATCAACTGCTTTGCTTCCCAACACCATAGCACTGACAAGAGGCCCTTCAGGGATACCCAACCAACGAACTTGCGATCGCACAATTCGTTCCTGAATTTGCCACCATCCCCATTTTCGTTCCTGTTCTAAAACATTTATTTGTCGCCCAATCAAACCAGCAAAGGTTCCTTCCTGCTTGAGAAACTTCTGAAAATCGAAACCACCAGGATTTGAAGCCGCCTTTGGTTTGTACAAAATCCCAGTCACAGCAATTTGTTGACTAGGGTATAACCCAGTAGCCTGAAGTATAGGCACTGTCACATACAATTTACCTGTAACCCCTTTTGGCACACCTGCTGAACCTTTGTCATTTTTGACTTCATCTAGCTGAGTCGTTTCCAGCCAAAATTGTCCACGTTGACTACGAGTCAAACGGGGATTACTCACCACTTCGCCACGAACAATTACAAGTTGTTCTTGATTATTGCTATTTCCAGGTGGAACGAACTGACTAATATCTTTTGCACCTGGTTGCGGCACTCGCCATTGAAAATATAGAGTTGCCAATAATCCTACCAAGCCAGCAGCTATCCATATTCGAGGATGGGGATTAGTTTGCCAAGTATTAGGTACTGCCTTATTTTTGCTTCCAGTATTTTCTGGTTTCTGAGCAAGTTGCCGTGAACTGGTGCGTCTTCTAAAAAGGATTGCTCCCACTATCCCCAGAACCAAAATCCATATACCACCCCAAGGAACTGCTGTAAACAGCAACCCAAAAATGTAGCCAAGACAAATAATGACACCACTGGTTTGAATCATAAAATTTTTTGTAAAAGCACCTAACAACCCAAATTTGCGGCTGACTTAAAAATAGCTAGGGCAACAATATAGAAAATCGGCATTGCTGAATTTGGCTATGAAATTCAAAAATAAAATATTCCAAATACTTATTATCTGCGCTTGAAGCGCCTATGCGTGAGTTTTTCATCTCTTTAATCAGCAACAGCGAACAAATCTTATCGTTGTAGTGAAATATAGTCCATCAAGTTTACACAAAAAAACCCGCACAGGCGGGCCTTATCTTGTAGCTTTAGTGTTCTAGATTCAACATTTAACCGTATTTTTGTCCTTTAGCAAAAGCCGCATCATAAAGATATACCTAGCTTAAACCTCAGCAGAGCATGGATAATTGGCAAAACTATACGTACTTACCATACGGAAAAGCAAAGCGCCTATGCGTTCATTTTGCGTTCTTCTGATTTTAAAACCTTACGTTTTTACGCAAAGCTGTACTTAGTTCGAGTAGCCGCACCCTTCATCATATTGGGCTTCCTGTTGAACTTACAGTATCTTTGAGCAAAGGAAAACCCAATTTCTCCCTTTGCTCAACATATAAATGAGCTACCTTTCTAGCTAAATGTCGAATCCTGGCAATATAGCGAGTTCTCTCCGTTACCGAAATCACACCTCTAGCATCTAGCAAATTAAACGTGTGCGAACACTTCATTACATAATCTAAGCTAGGTAAAACCAATCCTCGCTCCGTTAATTGGGTAGCTTCCTGCTCATATAAATTAAATAGTGTCAGTAGCAACTCAGGATTCGACGCTTCAAAGTTGTATGTACACTGCTCAATCTCACTTTGCAGGAAAACATCACCATAAGTAATGTTGTCTGTCCACTGGATTTTTGTAAATGCTTCTACTTGCTGGAGATACATTGTAAGCCGCTCTAACCCGTATGTAATCTCAATTGACACTGGACGACAATCAATTCCCCCACACTGTTGGAAATAGGTAAATTGAGTAACTTCCATCCCATCTAACCATACTTCCCACCCAGTGCCCCAAGCTCCCACCGTCGCATCTTCCCAGTTATCCTCTACAAACCGAATATCGTGGTCTTCAGGACGAATACCTAAAGCCCTTAATGAATCAAGATAAATCTCCTGAATATTATCTGGCGACGGCTTGATTAGAACTTGATACTGATAATAGTGTTGGAAACGATTGGGATTTTCGCCATATCGTCCATCTGTAGGGCGACGACAAGGTTCAACGTAAGCAACAGCCCACGGTTCCGGCCCCAATGCTCTTAAAAATGTCTGCGGATTCTTAGTACCAGCCCCCTTCTCTATATCGTAGGGCTGCGCTATGAGACAACCGCGATCGCCCCAAAACTGATGCAACAAAGCTATAACGGATTGAAAATTCACACTTCCCCCTTAATAATCGACACAGTGCATAAACCATTGTTG
>NZ_JAVRBU020000021.1:0-133392 GCF_034531135.2 Nostoc sp. CmiVER01 | reverse complement strand
TTTCCCCTTCCCCCCGCCCCTTATCCCCAGAGGGGGCCCCACCTTCCCCTTTTCCCGACTTATGCAAGAAGTCTAATGAAGGAATGAAAATATTTCTTCCCCATTCCCCAATCCCCAGTCCCTATTTTCAAGGCAGGTCTAATGACTAATGACTAATTCTTTCCATTCGGACGTTGAATAATTGTCTCTACCACCCGGCGCTTGGCTTTTGGATCAATACCAACCAAACGCACGTACTCACCGCTATATTCTGTCAGAGTTGATTCCAAATTTGAGATTGCATCAGACTCTGCATCAATGTGGCTATGAACACAAGTTTGCCAAGCACCTGTACGGAAGCGGCGTTCATCTACGTGTTCAACACTAATTTTATAACCTTGAGATAATAATTGCCTAATTTGAGCTTGTGTATCCAAACTCAAATGGGTAATTGATGCTTCCTGCTTTTGGAATCCATTAGTTTTTAGTTCTTGAGTTGCACCATTGCTTGAGGGCTGATTAATTGGTGTTACAGCCGCTGGTGGTGCAGATTGAGAATTTCTACCTCGATTGAGTCGGTTGTAATCATCAACCAAATGGGAATTTTCCACTCGTTTTTGTTCACCAACGAGGAAGTTACCAGACTCGATTAAATGAGACAGGCTGAAATCTGGTTTTCTAAATTCTGGTGGCCCTTCAGTGCTATTAACCACATTCAAGGATACCCGCTCAAAACCTACTTTATGGATGTAGTTGCGGATTTGTTCGTCATAAATGCGCGACCGCAAAGCACTAAAGAAGTCAATAGACTGATTGACAAAAGTATCAACTAGCTGTTCAACTTCCCTCTGTGACAGTCCATCTGATTCAAAAATTCCCCTGACAATCCCCACCTTGTCGTCTCGGTTTGGTTCCCAGTAAAATTTCTCCATCCGTCCATCCCGAATTAACGGTGCATAGAGAGTGGAAAAATCATTACCTGTGACAATAATCGGCACACGATGTAAAGGCGTGGAATCATAGCTTCCAGGCAACTGCACATCTGTGGGATTATCAGCAATATTCATCAATGTGGCATTCACTAACTGCGTATTTACAGTATATTGAGTACCTTCATCAAAGCGTCCAGCCCCCGCATCTAAATCGTTAATCATCAGTACACACATTTTGCCGCGTACTTTGATCAGTTCTGCTGTTTCCCGATAGCGCAGCCGAATCAACCGTGCTGGATCTCCTGCATCTGGACTTTCCAATTCGCCGCCAGATATGTTAGTCACTTCGATACCCATTTTCTCGAAGACTAATTGACATTGAAATGTTTTGCCTTCTCCCTTGCGTCCGTGAATACCCAAAATCACGGGAACTCGCACGCCAGGAAGCTTTAGAAAGTTTTTGGTGATGTGGACAGCCAGTTTGTCCAGAAAGCGGGGAGCGATATAGTAACCCATAAAATTATCTACCTAGCACTGCAATAATGTTAAGTTTTTTTGGTGATAACTGTTTATTTATCTTTTGGTAGAAAAGCAACACTATTTACCATACACGTCTTATTGGATATGCATCAAAAATTTTATCAGCACTCAGCAAAGGTATATTTTCCACTACCGATTGTGCAATTAAAATTCGGTCAAATGGATCACGGTGATGTAAGGGTAGTGTGGCAACAACAGTAACATGGCTAATTTTGATATCGAGTAACCTAAAATCGTTCAGGTTGAGTTGCTGTGTGATGAATATCTCAAATGGCTGATTGAAACTAAGCTTGCCTAAATTCTGCTTAATAGCTATTTCCCATAGACTAGCAATACTTAGTAAAATTTCATTATTCTCATTATTGATTAATTCTACTACTTGATTACTAAGTCTTGAATTATCTGTCACATACCAAATAAAAGTATGTGTATCCAACAGTAATCTCATTCCATATATTCCTTAAACTCTTCGAGTGGTGCATCAAAGTCATCAGATATTGTAATTAAACCCTTTGCGCTTCCAGGTTGACGGCGGTGTTTAAGTGATGATACAGGAGTTAACTTCACCAAAGGTTGATTATCTTTGATAATAATAATTTCCTCACCTCCTAGTGCTGCTTCAATTAAGTCGGGTAAGTTTTGAGATGCTTCAGCTAGAGTAATTTGTTGCATAGTTACCACCTTTGGATATCAAAATTAGGTGCTACCACTATACTAACTTTGAATGTTTGATTAAGTTAGAAGA
Source organism: Nostoc sp. CmiVER01 (assembly GCF_034531135.2). Classification (NCBI taxonomy): domain Bacteria; kingdom Bacillati; phylum Cyanobacteriota; class Cyanophyceae; order Nostocales; family Nostocaceae; genus Nostoc; species Nostoc sp. CmiVER01. The sequence goes on along the minus strand of NZ_JAVRBU020000021.1, from coordinate 131,196 downwards.
AACCAATTTAACCAAGCGTCCCAATTTTCTACTATTTGGGCAAACTCTGTATAACCGCCTGCTCTTGGATGAACACCATCATTAGCTCTTGCTTCATTAATCCAGATGTTTGATTTTTCTAATATGGTCAAAACGTCTAAATAAGGTATATTCAATTTATTGCAAATTAAAGCAAACTGTTTAGATAAATCAGTATTTCTGTTCGTTCTTTGACTATCTTTTTGTTCTGCGTAGGGTGCAGGGCCAACCATCAAAACAGGATATAACTTTTGAGCTTTACTTAAAATTTCACAAGCATTTTTGATAGAATCTGTCAAATCCACACGAGTTTTACCATTTTCTAATGTTGTGTCATTCAATCCAAAAGAAAACACAACTCTGCCATCATATTCTTTGGGTAATCGCAGTGATACTTCCTGTAACCAACGCTTTGATATATCAGTACTCGTATCACGCCTAATTCCTAAATTATAGTAAGTAATGTCATAACCTTTTTTATTAGCATTAGCACATACTCTCCCTGTCCAACCAAGACATTCTTGATCGCCAGTACCATTAACAAAGGAGTCACCAACAAAGCAAATTCTTACTTCCGGCAGATGCTGTAATTCCATGTATTATATTTTAAAAAAGCAGAGATTTACACAAAGGGGCGCGGAGTTATTCTCTGCGTCCCTCTGCGTTTCAAAACAAATTTAAAAAATAGGAGAGGCAGATAATTCCACCTCTCCTATGAAGATAAACTAATTACTTAAAGCAACGCTTGCTTTAGTATCTGTTGCCTTTGTTAGGTTTGTGAACAAGAAAGCTGAGAACTTGGCACTGCTTGATGTTGTCAAAACCCACAACACGGATATAGCTGCTATTGAATTGAGAACGGCATCCTTGAACTTCGCTCAATACTTCTTGAGTGGATCTAGCACCGAACAAAGGCAACTTCCACATTGTCCAATATAATTCTGTTGGCTCAGAAGTTTCATTAAACTCGATCGCTGGAATGTAACCTTGATTCAAAATGTACTGGATCTGCTTGGAAATTTGAGCGTCAGACAGAGGTGGCAGATAAGAAAGGGTTTCGTAACGACGCTCTTTTGGTAAAGTTTGCATAGCTTTTGATAATGGGTTGCGATTTTTGACTACTAGGTTGAGCGAACTAATTGGATAAGTTATCCAAATTCGGATCTGAAGTTGCTTGCTGTTCTGGTTGCAGACTGGGGTTAGATGTGTCTATTCGTGTGATGCGTTCTAAATGCTGACGACGCTGTTCCATATTGGCTTGCTGAATGCCAGTGTGAACCATTTCTGGTAAAAATTCGATGATTTCTTCCGCAATGTGTTCTCTGACAGTCATGATTCGCAAAGCCAAATCTGGTTTTTCTCGCAACAGTTGTTCAATATACGATTCACCATCCTGAATTTTGTCGGCAGAAAAGTTATGCAGCCAAAGTTCTAATGGAGGATTCGTTTCGCCTAGCTGTGCCAATACTGTCCTTAGAGCCTGATAAGTCAGGTAGCTTTGGAGAGTCTTGGCTGTGTCCTTCGCAATTTGCTTAAGATTCATGCTTGACCCCAGCCCTGAAGAGTTATGAGTTATGAGTTATGAGTTATGAATTAATGCAAATCCTAACTCTTGTACAGAAGCGATTCATCAGCCAGCGTATTGGGGGGGTGCCCACGGCAGTTCCTTCAAGTCGGCGAAGCCGTCCAACGGACTGCCTCCCCGTTGTAGCGACTGGCGTCGCGTCTCTACTGTACAGATGCGATTAATCGCGTCTCTAACTCTTAACTCTTAACTGTTAACCCAGATCAGACGGTATCCATTGCTTCAAACTCGAACTTGATTTCTTTCCACAGTTCGCAAGCAACAGCTAGTTCAGGAGACCACTTGGCAGCTTCGCGGATGATATCGTTACCTTCACGAGCCAAGTTGCGGCCTTCGTTACGAGCTTGAACAACGGCTTCCAAGGCGACGCGGTTAGCGGTTGCACCAGGAGCGTTACCCCAAGGATGTCCCAGAGTACCACCACCGAATTGTAGTACGGAGTCATCACCAAAGATTTCTACCAGCGCGGGCATGTGCCATACGTGGATACCACCAGAAGCAACTGCCATTACACCAGGTAGAGAAGCCCAGTCTTGGGTAAAGTAAATACCACGAGACTTGTCTTGCTCAATGTAGTTTTCACGCAACAGGTCAACGAAGCCCATTGTGATGCCGCGCTCACCTTCCAACTTACCAACTACTGTACCGGTGTGGATGTGGTCACCACCAGACAAACGTAGGGCTTTAGCCAATACACGGAAGTGGATACCGTGATTTTTTTGACGGTCGATTACAGCGTGCATAGCACGGTGAATGTGTAGCAGAATACCATTGTCACGACACCAACGAGCCAATGTGGTGTTGGCGGTGAAACCTGCGGTTAGGTAGTCATGCATGATGATGGGCATTTTGAGTTCTTTTGCGTACTCAGCCCGCTTCAGCATTTCTTCACAGGTAGGAGCGGTAACGTTTAGGTAGTGACCTTTGATTTCACCGGTTTCTGCTTGGGATTTGTTGATAGCTTCAGCTACGAACAAGAAGCGATCGCGCCATCTTTGGAATGGTGCGGAGTTGATGTTTTCGTCGTCTTTGGTGAAGTCCAAACCACCACGTAAGCACTCGTATACAGCGCGTCCGTAGTTCTTAGCAGAAAGACCCAATTTGGGCTTAATGGTACAACCCAGCAAAGGACGACCGTATTTGTTCAACTTGTCGCGCTCAACTTGGATACCGTGAGGAGGCCCTTGGAAGGTCTTGATGTAAGCAACAGGAAAGCGAATATCTTCCAAACGCAGTGCCCGTAGAGCTTTGAAACCAAATACGTTACCTACAATTGAGGTCAAAACGTTGGTTACAGAACCTTCTTCAAACAAGTCCAGAGGATAGGCAACGTAGGCAATATATTGGTTGTCTTCACCAGGAACTGGTTCGATATCGTAGCAACGACCTTTGTAGCGATCGAGGTCGGTGAGCAAGTCTGTCCACACAGTTGTCCAAGTACCTGTGGAAGACTCAGCCGCTACAGCCGCACCTGCTTCTTCGGGAGGAACACCAGGCTGGGGTGTCATGCGGAACGCAGCTAGAAGATCGGTATCTTTTGGTGTGTAATCGGGTGTGTAATAAGTTAGTCTGTAATCCTTAACCCCGGCTTGATACCCAGACTTGCTCTGAGTCTTCGTTTGAGCGTAAGACATATTTTATCCTTCCCTGAAATCACTCTTGTTAATTATCAAATCACGTTTTGTGCAACTTCCCCTCACCCGATTTTTTCCCCCTTCATCGGGGAAAAGAACGGTAAAAATTTTTGTTAAGGGTTGTTTTTGGCAAAGGGTAGCAGTTTTTTTCCGGCTGACACTTTGGTAGCGGTGGTAGCCCTCCTCACCAGTGTTATCCCCTTCTAGGGGTAAACGACCTAGCGCCTCTACTGTACCCTCTTCTTACGAATCAAAATTCTTTTTTACCTCTTCTTCGCACCTAACTAAATCTTCTCAATTTCACCAAAACTTCCGCTTTTGCGGCTTGATTTAAATAATTTCCCTACAAATCGGGGTATTCAGGGGATTGGGCTGGCTGGCACACATTCCCGCCTCTAAACTCCCTATATCTTCTCCATTGATGGAAAAGACACCAGAAAAGAATTTACTTGACACAGATTTAGCAGAGTCGTGAGCGTAAAGATAAAAAATTGCACACCACGTAATTTGTAACTTATTCCACAATATATCAATAATTCGATAAGTTATTCTTTGAAAGTTTTTAACTTATATATTTAATTTTGTTATTACATAAAGATTTAACATTTTGTTACAGATGCTTTACAATGTGTCATCAATGATATCTGGGGACTGGGTATTGGGTATTGGGTAATGAGAAAGTATTCCTAAATATTTATTTCCTATTCCCTAGTCCCCAGTCCCCAGTTCCCAGTCCCCAATGTTTAAAAAATCCCGACTAGGGGAACACTGGAAGTAACCCAAAGCCAGTTTAGGTAACGGCTATGGGTACTGTCTCCAAAGGAAATGTCACCGTGGTATTGTTTTGCAAGCGTACTAGTTTATTGATTACTTCTATTTTGCTGGGGTTGATAGCTTTGCCAAGTATAGGATGGGCACAAAAAACCCCTGATATTAATTCATCCGATCTAACTCCTGCTTACCCACCTTCTGCACCGCCACCGCGAATAGAACCTTTGCCCGATGAGCGCGGAGTGCAAGAAAATTCGCCGAAAACCGATTATCGTGTGGGTAACTTACTAGGAGATATTACTGGCAATCTTTGGGTAGGTTCTTGGCGGGGACTATCGCGAATTGATCCTAAAACTGGCAAGATTATTTCTCGTGTTAATTTACCAAATGTTGCCATTGGTGCTTTAGCCCAAGACAAAGTAGGACGTTTGTGGGTAGGAAGTTATGATGGACTGTTCCGAGTAGACCCCCGTACTAGTGAAATCACCGCGCAGAATTTATTTTTGCCTTCCAAACGGGTGTTGTCATTGTTAGTTGACAAACGGGGTTATTTGTGGACTGGAACCGATAGCGGTTTAGCTCTAATTAGTCCTGACCAAGGTCTAATTATGACAACATTAAAAAATCTGCCTGGTGTCAGCGCCAATACCCTGACTTTAGATGCTGAAGGTCAACTGTGGGTTGGCACTCTTGATGGATTGGTACGGATAAATACTGCTAGTGCTGCAATTATGAAGCGGATAGCCGATTTACCAGGGACGACTGTCCAAGCTTTAGCTATCAGTCCAGAAGGATTAATTTGGGCAGGAATGCCAAATAATTTACTAGTTATTAATCCAAAAACTGGTGCAGTGTTGCGTTCTGTAACTCGCCTGCGTGGGCGTGACGTGACGGCGGTACGTTTTGCTAAAGATGGTAGTGTCTGGGTCGGGACTAACAATGGTTTGTTACGATTAAATCCAAATACAGGGGCTGTGTTAGATGCAGAAGTTGCTGGACTTCCTTCTAGTCGGGTTCTTGCTCTTGCACCTGACATTGCCAATAAATTATGGATCGGCACTAGTGAAGGTCTAGCTTGGTTAATGCCCAAAACTGACAGTGCAAAACCCCATATTGCTTTCAGTCACGCTGTTAAATGAGGGAATGGGGAGTGGGGAGAGACGCGATTAATCGCGTCTGTACAAAGTGGTGAAATTCCCTAATCCCTAATCTCTATTCCCCACTCCCTACTCCCTACTCCCCACCTAGAAAAATGGCAATCACTACCCAGCAATTAATTCAATGGAAACAACAGGGACGTTCAATTGTGGCGTTGACAGCCTGGGATTATGCGATCGCTCAACTCATTGATGCAGCTGGTGTAGACTTAATCCTTGTGGGCGACTCTATGGCAGTAGTTCTAGGGTATGAAACAACACTGCCGATAACTTTGGATGAAATGATCTACCACGCCAAATCTGTGCGCCGTGGGGTTAAACGGGCATTAGTGGTGGTAGATTTACCATTTTTGACGTATCAAGAAAGTCTCCAGCAAGCGATGCACTCAGCTGGGCGAGTACTGAAGGAAACGGGCGCTCAAGCAGTAAAATTGGAAGGTGGCTATCCAGCGATCGCAGAAACTATCGCTCGTTTGGTACAAGCTGGAATTCCGGTAATGGGTCATGTCGGTTTGACACCGCAATCAGTACATCAACTAGGTTTGCGACAACAAGGGAAAACGCAAGAGGCGAGTGAGAGGATTTTACAAGAAGCGATCGCTCTGGAACAAGCAGGTGTATTTTCTCTAGTTTTAGAGCATATACCCGTAGATTTGGCAATGCACATTACACAAAAATTAAGCATTCCCACAATCGGTATCGGTGCGGGAACTCACTGCGATGGACAAGTTTTAGTTACCTCTGATGTCCTCGGACTTACCGAAAAGCATCCACCATTTGCCAAAGTTTACACAAACTTGCGAGAAACTATTACCAAAGCCGTGCAAGATTATGCTGTGGAAGTACGCGATCGGAAATTTCCATAAGCATAGAATTTACGATCAAAAAATACAAAAAGCTGCCAAATAGCTAGTTTTCCATCTGTGATAATTTATGCAATCAGAGAGCAGCACATTATAAAATTGCTAAAGTTCAAAATTGTGCTTTAACATCCAGAGTGAAAACTGACAGCATCTTTTATCGTTTATTTCAAGAATTCCCCAGTATATTCTTTGAACTGATTGGCAATCCTCCTGAGACTGCCAATACTTATCAATTCTCTTCAGTTGAAATCAAACAAACTGCTTTTAGAATAGATGGTGTATTTCTTCCGACTCAAAACGAAGAAAATCCGATTTATTTCGTTGAAGTTCAATTTCAACCAGACTCAGATATTTATTTGCGCCTAGTTTCAGAAGTATTTCTCTATTTGCGGCAAAAGAAATCTAAAAATTCTTGGCGAGGAGTAGTGATTTATCCCAGAAGGAATATAGATACTGGTGAACAACAAGATTGCCACGAATTCTTTAACAGCAATCGTATTAGTATAATTTACTTGGATGAATTAGGCGAAGCTACATCACTACCAATAGGTATTGCTACCCTAAAATTAGTAATTGAAAATGAAGATACAACTATTGCTACCGCAAGAGTTCTAATTAACCGTACTAAACAAGCGGTAAATTTGCAACTACCACAAAAACAATTACTAGAATTAATAGAGACAATCTTAGTTTATAAATTGCCTAACATAAGTCGAGAGGAGATAGAAGCAATGTTTGGGTTAAGTGAGTTGAAGCAAACACGGGTTTATCAAGAAGCTAAACAAGAAGGTAAACAAGAAGGTCGTTTTGAGGCAAAGTTAGAAGCTGTACCTAAACTGCTAGCACTAGGTTTAAGTGCAGAACAGATATCACAGGCGTTAGATTTGGATGTTGCACAAGTCCAGCAAGCAATACAGCAAACACCTCTAAATGAATAAATTATAAGTGATGTTTGGCGGCTAGCCTTTTTGCTTCTAAGAATTTCAGATTAACGAGATCGCCATCTCAACTAGAAATATCAGCTAAAAACCCCATACTTAGAGGTGCAGCAATGGTACAACAAGTTACACCAGAAACCACCATCGAAGTCATCTACCCAGAAAGCGACGGACAGCCAATGGCGGATAATACAGAACAATTTACATGGATTGTCAAAATTAAAGAAAATTTAGAAATTTTATTTGCATCGCAAGCTGATGTATTTATCGCCGGAGATTTATTTTGGTATCCAGTTAAAGGAAGCCCAAATATTAAACAAGCGCCGGATACAATGGTAGTCTTTGGCAGACCAAAAGGAAAACGGGGTTCCTATTTACAATGGAATGAAGATAATATCCCGCCACAGGTAGTATTTGAAATTCTATCGCCAGGTAACACTCTCAAAGAAATGACCAAAAAATTGCAGTTTTACCAGCGTTACGGCGTGGAAGAATATTATATCTACGATCCAGCTAAGAATGATTTAAATGGCTTGCTCCGTTCTGCGGATAGTTTTGAAGTCATTGAAGAGATGAATGGCTGGGTAAGTCCGCGTTTGGGAATCCGTTTTACACTGACACCGGATACTTTGGAAATTGTTTCTCCCACCGGACAAAAGTTTTTGTCACCTGTAGAAATTGACCAGTTACGAGAACAAGAACGCCAACGTGCAGAACAAGAACGTCAAGCAAAGGAAGCAGTTTTACAAGAATTAGAAGAAGAGCGCGATCGCTATCAAGAATTGTTAGCTAAACTCAAAGAAAAGGGAATTGATACAGATAATTTATAATTTTTTAAAGGTTACATAGAATACAGGCATAGCAGAAATTATCTGGTGTTGTTGCTCCACCTTGTTTTACGCTAATTGTATAGTCAGCATGACTTTTTATTTAATTTACTTCTGTGATGCTGATAGATACTTATAATACAGGAATTAAAAATTTAACTATGGAACAACAACCGATACAAGTAATTGGAGGTGGACTAGCTGGGACAGAAGCAGCGTGGCAAATAGCCCAAGCTGGAGTGCCGGTAATTCTCCATGAAATGCGTCCAAAACGCTTCAGCCCTGCTCATCATACAGAACATTTAGCAGAACTAGTGTGTAGTAATTCCTTTGGGGCAATGGCAAGCGATCGCGCAGCTGGATTATTGCACGAAGAATTACGCCAACTCGGTTCTATTGTCATCTCGAAAGCTGATGAACACGCCGTACCTGCGGGTGGGGCGCTAGCGGTAGACAGGGGACAATTTGGCCAAGACTTGACTCAAACTTTAGCCAGCCATCCTTTAATTGAATTTCGCCGGGGTGAAGTGTCTGCGATTCCTGAAGGAATTGTGGTTTTGGCAACTGGGCCTTTAACCAGTCCCGACTTAGCCGAAGATTTGCAGCGCTTTACCGGGATGGAATACCTGAGCTTTTTCGATGCCGCTAGTCCGATTATTGTGGGAGAATCGATTAACCGTGACGTTGCCTTTATGGCATCACGTTATGACAAAGGTGAAGCTGCTTATCTCAACTGCCCAATGAATAAAGAGCAGTATTTGCGGTTTCGAGAAGAACTTTGTAAAGCAGAACAAACAGAACTCAAAGGTTTTGAACGGGAAACAGCGAAATTTTTTGAAGCTTGTTTACCCATTGAAGAACTCGCACAGCGTGGGGAAGATACCATGCGCTATGGGCCCCTAAAGCCAGTGGGATTGTCAGATACTCGCACCGGGGAACGTCCTTATGCTGTGGTGCAGTTACGACAAGAAGATAAAGCCGGTCAACTGTGGAATATGGTAGGATTCCAAACTAACCTGCGCTGGGGCGAGCAAAAGCGAATATTTCAGCTAATCCCAAGTTTGGAAAAGGCAGAGTTTGTCCGCTTGGGAGTAATGCACCGCAACACTTTTATTAATGCTCCTGGGCTAATGCATCCGACTCTGCAATTTAAAGAGCGTCCAACATTGCTAGCTGCTGGACAGTTGATAGGTACTGAAGGCTACACTGCGGCGGCTGCGGGTGGCTGCTTGGCGGGAATTAATGCAGCGCGGCTAGCTTTGGGTAAAGAAGCTTTGGTTTTACCCCCAACAACAATGATGGGTGCGTTATTTGAATTTATTAGTTCCGCTTCGCCGAAGCATTTCCAACCAATGCCGCCCAACTTTGGGATTTTTCCCGAACTGGGTGCGAAAATCAAAAGTAAGCAGGAACGTTATGGACGTTACCGCGATCGCTCTTTAACTGATTTAGCAAACTGGAAAGTTAATCATAATTAATGGGCATTGGGCATGGGGCATGGGAAAGAGGACTTGGGGACAAGGGGAAAGACTTCTTGGAAGTTCTAAACTTTTGTCACCTTGTCCCCTCTGCTCCCCTGCCTCTTGTTTAACATCTGATTTTAAATTTATTTTTTTAATAAAACTTCAAATAGGTTTATTATCCTTTAAAATTTTTTGCAGAGATTCTAGGTAAGATATATGGCTGATATTGTTGATATTGCAGTTACGGCTGAGTCCTTTAAAACACTGGTGGCAGCTGTACAAGCTGCTGGTTTAGTAGAAACATTAAAAAGTCCTGGCCCGTTCACTGTCTTTGCACCAAATGACGATGCTTTTGCCAAGTTACCACCGGGAACTATCCAAACTTTGTTACAGAATATTCCCCAGTTAACGCGGATATTAAAGTATCATGTCGTTCCAGGAAAGCTTCTAAAGGCTGATTTGGCAGAACTTGGTACGGTTAATTCTGTGGAAGGTTCACCGATTAAAATTAGTTCTTCTGATGGTTTTGAAGTTAAAAATGCCACAGTTTTAGCAGCAGATATCGAAGCAGATAATGGTGTGGTACACGTTATCGATACGGTGATTTTACCGGGTTAATTTAGCTAGGGTGGGTATTTTCCACCCTACTGATCCAAAATCTTTATAATTAACTAACTATTGGGAGTATCAAAAGGTAACTCAATAGTTTAATTTATGTTATATTTGCAATGTGATTACTCACTCATATATTAATGTTGATTTAGTTATTTTAAAATACAATAAATTAAATTCTTAAAAAGCTAACACCTATCTTAACAAATTAATGCTCGATTTAAACACCTTAGCTGAGTTCTCTCGTGGCAACTGCGTTAGTATTTGTGCATTTCTCGTCCCAGCAAACTTACTTGTCACAATTTTAACGATGAGCCTAGTAGCTTTACGTCGTCCATCGTATCAAGTGTGGCAATCTGCTGGAATTGCTAGCTTTTTCGCTTCTGTGATGATAATGCATGTATATACTTGGTTCCAGATTGGCGTGGTGATGGCTCCTACTTACATCTTGATGTGGCTAGCAATCACCTGTTTAGTGACTAATTCGGCAGCAATTCTTTTTCAAAGACGCTACAGCAATAACCCTAGTCTTTCCAACAACGCCTAAAATCTACACATAGTAGCGATCGCACTATTTCTTCAACTCACTAGTGCATAGATGCTTCTTCGGTTTGTTGTTAGATATAACTCTTTAGAATTCTTTCATAGCACCCAAGAGGGCAATTTTGCCCTTTTTGGGTGTGTCTGCCAATAATTACAACCTTGCGATCACTAGCGTATTGATGAACCGCTTGCCAATCTGATTCTACAAAGTCTCGCAGTATAAGACGTTGGGTTTCTAGTGGTATCATCTGGAAAATTCTGCACGTAACTGATTGACTACCCGATCTAGTCCCACAGAATGGGCAGCTTTAAATAATAAACGATCGCCTGCTTGCACAAATGTCTTCAACCTAGCCACCAAATCAGCATGAGTTGCAAAGCACTCCGATGGAATACCTTCGGCACTAATAGCGATCGCTTCGGCATCTTGTCCATCTACCAAAACCAACAAGCCATCTAAATTCAATTTTTTCACTGTTTCTCCCACTCGCTGGTGCAACTGCTGCGATCGCTCTCCCAATTCTTTCATTGCACCCAACACAGCAATCTTCCGCTTTCCGGGTGTCTCTGCCAATAACTCCAAGGCTGCAATCATAGCTTCTGGTGCAGCATTATAAGTTTCATCTAAGATTACCACATCATTGGCTAAGGTAAATCGCTGCGATCGCCCTGTGGGCATATCCACCATTACACCTGCTTTAAGGGTTGCCCAATCGATCCCCAACACCTTTGCCACCGCTAAAGCTGCTAAGAAATTTGTTGCATTGTGACGACCAGGTAAAGGTAGAGGTAGTTGGATTCTGGCAACTTCTACAGTGTCGTTATCAATTAATTGCCCTTGGATATCCCCACCAGAAAAGCCATAAGTTAAAACTTCTCCGTGCCAAAATTTTGCTGCCGTCGTCATTAATAAAGGATTGTCGTGGTTGAGAATTGCCACGCTATCAGCAGACATTTCGGCTAATAACTCACATTTCGCCTCAGCGATCGCTTCTTCCGAACCTAGTAATTCAATATGTGCCGTCCCCACATTGGTAATCACTCCAATTGTTGGACGTGCTATTTGTGTCAGTTCGGCAATTTGTCCCCTACCCCGCATTGCCATTTCAATTACGGCGTAGTCATTTTCTGGGCCAAGTTCTAGGAGAGTTTTCGGGACACCGATTTCGTTATTGTAATTTCCAAAAGTTTTATGAACTAGTCCTTTTGTTCCTAAAACTGCCGCAATTAGTTCTTTAGTTGTAGTTTTACCTACTGAACCTGTGACACTAATTACAGGGATGTTAAAGCGATCGCGCCACCATCTGGCAACTTTCTGATATGCTTTGAGGGTGTCTTTTACTTGTAATACAGGAAGCCCTGGATTTTCGTACTCAAAATCTACAATTGCAGCTAAAGCACCCTTTGCGATCGCAGTTTGCACAAATTCATGTCCATCAAACTTATCGCCTCTTAAAGCTAGAAATACTTCACCAGGCTTCAGGGTACGGCTATCTGTTTGTATACCGTAACTTACTTGTTTTAAAGCATTTTCAGATAAGTTTACAGAACTGGCCAAAAGAATTTCAACCAGTTGATTTAGGGTGGCAGTACAATGCATAAGTAATTTACAATTTTATTGTTTAAAATTATAAAATCGAATTATGCCATAATACTGCATTGAACCACAAGATTTGCGATTCTTGAAAAAGAGTTCTCTTGGCTATTGCCGATGAATTGCGACTATGTTCGTCTATAAGTAAATACGCTTCAGTTCAGGCTAAAACTCTTTATCAAAGTCAATTTTTTTAATGTAGACGCTGCATAGACTTACCACAGGCTACGGCACAGCCTCACAAAGAAACGGTATTACTTAGTTCACTCTCATTTAAAAATAAAGGCGTACCTATATAAGTACGCCTCTATAGCCGATTCATTTGTTGCCAAGATGTTTGAAAAATAGTCTACTCAGTCCATTTTAGTTAAAAGAGTTTGAGGGTTGATTAGGGTCTAGATTAGTAGGAAATAAGAAAATTTCCTTGCCTTCTGAGTTTGCCTTCTGGTGAAGCAAAATTGCTTTTCCCAAAGAACAATATTTAATTGGAACCCATCTGTCGCTATAAAAGTAGACAGTTACTCGGCTCATTGCATACTCTTTCAACGGCAGTGGAAGAGACCAGGAGGAGTCCCCAGTTTGAACCTTACCTGTTGAGTCCATGCTTTGAACCTCAATTATTAAGTATATATACTTTCACTCATCAGAATGATTTAAAGTAACTGTCATAAGTAATAAGAAAGTGCCTTTAAACTGAATCTTTAGGTAAAAATTAGAAATAACCTAAAGACATGGCAGAAGCCAGTCTAAACTTCTCATTTTTAAAGGCTCACGGAGTTTAAAGACCAACGAGTAAGTAGAGCGGCGTGAATAATTCAAGGTTTGTAGTAAGCGGCTCCAGCCATCATTTGAGGACTAAAATCCTCAATACAAACTAATCTCAAGCTTTTTTTACATTACTTGATTTAGTTTCATTTATTCTTACCGACTTACTTATCTGAGGTGGATGAACGGAGTTCAAAGACTCGTTCACGAGTATCAAAGACTCAGGGCTATTTCATTCTCATCTAGCCCAATACGGTTCAGTTAAGGAAATTTATCTGTTAAGGCAGGCAGGGGACGCAGGGGGAGAGAATAAAAGCTTAACTGAACTGTATTGTCATCTAGCCCGTCTCAGAATTTATTCTGAGGCTAATAGCACTCATTCGTCTAAAGACGACTAATAAAGGCTTTTAGTCCACTTGAGTGGACTTGGGCTAAAAGCCTGTGAACTTTAGTTATGAGCGGTTTATGTCTAGAACGAAATAGCCCTAATCAAAGACTCATCAGCAAAATTTTGATCCCAATTTGGATTTACTCATGAGTCACAATTCACCACTCAGCATAAGCTTTTTAAATTTTGCGTAGCTGTACTAGTGTTGATGCACTCGCTCCAGCAACCATAATGAAGCGATAGTACCCACAAAGTGAGCAGCAATCCCGTTGATGTTTGCTACAGCGACAAAAACATCCAGCGCCCTAATAATTCTGTAGGGGTCAGTGATTGCCACTCCTGGAGGTTGGGATATAGATTTTGCCACTAGCACTAACACAGTTGATCCAGCACCCAAGAGAGTTAATAATATTCCTACCAAACCTGCAATTATTCCCAATCGGATGATTTTAGTTGTATCTGCCTTACTCAGATGCAACGCCGGATTAGGATTTTCTAGACTTCTGCCTATGCGAGTGTAACGAAAATCCCAATACACAGAGAACAACAACACTACAATACCGCACGCAGCCCAAAACACAGCTACCCCAAGACCGGCATTCGGTTGTTCCACAAAGCCACGACCAGTAGCGGCAAATAACAAAGCTAAACCAGAAACCACTGCAAGTCCCAATTGTATCCAGAAAGAAATCCAGCCTGTAAGCCGTATAGTGTTACCAATTCCTCGAGTTTCTGGTGCTGGCGAACGCGTTTCTGATTTAGTTTGCATATAAATTATTTTAATTGCCTTATCCCTTTATTACTAAGAATATTTCCACGCTTCACCCTATACCCCCACCCCCAGACATAATTTACTAGAGAGTGGGGAATGCTGAAGGAGGTGGGGGAAGGAAAAGAATAAAAAATTATCTCTTTCTCCTCTGCTCCCTGCCCCCCTGCCTCTTTCCCAATGCCTATAATTTAAAATCCTGCCGAACGATGTGAAGGTTTCAAACTCAGGGATGATGAGTAATTAGCAACTAAATTGACAAAATCACACTATAAAGAGTGATATTAAGCGATAGATAGCGCTTGTAAAGGAATAATGGCCATGATTAAATCTTGGATGGTGATTGGGGGTGTCGCTTTCTTAGTTGCTTTAGCAGCTAACGTAATTACACCTAGCGATCGCCAATGGTTCAAGCGCTTACAACGACCGAGATGGCTAACTTTTGAGGGTGCGATTCCTATTATCTGGACTGTAATATTTATTTGCGGTGCTTGGTCAGCTTATATTGTCTGGGAAAAAGATCCAGGAAGCACCTCAACCTGGTTAATCATGGGTTTATACTTGCTTTTAGAAATTGTAACCATTGCCTATACACCTGTAATGTTTAAGCTTCGCAGCCTGAAGGTCGGTACAATTCTTGGTGGCACAGGTTTTATCATTAATGCTTTATTGATACTTGCAGTTTTAGGTTTTTCTGGTTGGGCAGCACTATTACTAGTTCCTTATTTGCTGTGGAGTCCCATTGGTACTTATACCACTTGGCAGATGATCCGTCTCAATCCTCAAGATGCCTAAGATTCGCACCAGGGAATGATTAAACATATAGCTTAAATTGTCAAACTTGCAGTGTATGACTTGACAAAATACACAAAACTTGAGTGCATTATGATTCCATCTTGGATAATAATTGGGGCTGTAACTTTCTTCGTCGCCCTTGGTAGTTTCTTCATCACACCGCGTGATGTTAAATGGTTTGCAAATTTAAGTCGCCCGCGTTGGCTAGTTTTTGAGCCGTTGATTCCGATCATCTGGACTGTAATTTTTATTTGCGGTGCAGCTTCAGCTTATGTTGTCTGGGAAAAAAATCCCGGAAGCCCAATTACTTGGCTACTAATGGCTTTGTACCTTTTGGTGGAAATTATCACCGTTGCCTATATACCTACAATGTTGAGGTTTCGCAGCTTGAAAATTGGGGAAGTTCTTGGGCTAATCGGTTTGATTTCAGGCGTTGTCCTCGCAATCTGCGTTTTGCCGATTTCTCTAACGGCGGCGCTGTTACTCCTTCCGTATCTAATTTGGACTCCTATTGGTACTTACACTACCGACGAGTTAAAAGAGTTGAATCCTCAAGATGCATAACGCACCTATACAAGTCGCCCATAACGTGCTATGACAGGCTTGGCTGGATTGGATTGATTATTTAGCCAAGCCCACATTTGATCTCCAATAGAAAAATGCCACCATTCTCTAGGATTGCGTTGAAAACCGACTTTTAACATCACATCTTGCAATAGCTGACGGTGAGCATGATACTCTTGGGCTTTTGGGCGATCGCTATTGGCATAATAATCAGGATGCGATCGCTCTGACATTTCATCAATAGGCGAACCCATATTTACTATTTGCCCTGCATCATCTACTAGCGTCACATCTACCGCCGCACCTGTACTGTGAGGAGGAGGAGTTTTTTCATCCAAACTTGGTACAGCCCAAATTTCATAAACCGCTTCCCAAATCTTTTGACGTTGGTTTGGGGATAATTCCACATTAGTTAATCCCCTATCCTGCAATGCTTGGGCGAAGCTGTAATCTACCATAAACTGTTGGACTGCTACTGGGCGATAAGCGTCAAAAATTTGGATACGCCAGTTTGGATGCAGTAGTTGAAGATAATTTTGCGCTTGGATCAGTTTTTCAATGACGCTTTGACGGAGATAATAAGGGGAGCGATCGCCATAAGGCGCACCTAATTTTTCATAAGGATGAGGAGATTCCACCGCAAACAATTCTAAAGGAATCTCCACCAACGGTTCACCACACTCAAAAATCGGGATTTGATGATAAGGTCTCATCTAGTCAGCTACACAGGACTTACGGATTTTAGCGCAAGCATAGTATTTTGGTAAAAATTTAAGCAATTGCCAAATCATAATGTAAAACTAAGATTTCATCTGCTTTCAAAGTCGCCATTGCATATTCGCAGCCCTGCGTATCAGCAAACTCAACTAAATAATGATATTCTTCTTCTTGC
Source organism: Nostoc sp. CmiVER01 (assembly GCF_034531135.2). Lineage (NCBI taxonomy): Bacteria > Bacillati > Cyanobacteriota > Cyanophyceae > Nostocales > Nostocaceae > Nostoc > Nostoc sp. CmiVER01. Next base: position 115,018 of record NZ_JAVRBU020000021.1, on the reverse strand, counting down.
TCATACACTTCTACAATTGTCCCAACTTGCCCACTAGGTAAGCTTTCGATAGAAGTATAATTTTCTTCTATTAGTTGTAACCTCTCAATGGGAATAGGCTTGAGTGTAGCAATAGTATCCAAAAGTTTAACTTTTTTCATTTAACTTCAGAAATGCAGTAATCAAACGTGGATAAACATTATTAGCGGTAGTTTCCCAGATTGTTCGCAGCCTGATTCCGTCTGTATCAGGTACTATCCAATCTACCTTAAACTGTTGACCAAATTGTGTGGTACTTTGCTGAACAACTTCACCTGCAACTGCTGCTGTTTGAATAAGTTCACGCAAAACATCAGGGTTTTCTAGTGTGATTCCTAAAATTGATGCGAAAACTCTAGCTTTATGTTTCCCACTTGGATGTTCTGGGTTTAGACAATAACCTATGAGCTTTTGCACAGAAATCTCTGCTTGCTCGCCGTTGGGTAATTTCATTGTCTATGAATATGCCCTAACAGATTTCAAATTTTATCATTAACGGTTGGTTTTATTTAAATGCTCAATCAAAATCAAATACCCTTATTAGATGCCTTGAAAGCCAATGCAGCAAGATTCCATGCACCTTTTTACACCCCAGGACATAAACAAGGTGAGGGAATTTCTCAACCCTTAGCTGACTTATTTGGTAAAGCTGTCTTTCGCGCTGATTTAACCGAATTAGCAGATTTAGATAATCTGTTTGCGCCTCAAGGCGTTATTCAAGAAGCACAACAACTAGCATCTGAGGCATTTGGCGCTTCACAAACATGGTTCCTTGTCAATGGTTCTACCTGTGGGATTGAAGCAGCAATTCTCGCTACCTGTGGCACAGGCGATAAAATTATTCTGCCTCGCAATGTCCATTCATCTGCGATCGCTGGTTTAATTCTCTCTGGTGCAATACCTATTTTTCTCAATCCTGAATACGATCCAGTTTTAGATATTGCCCATAGCATCACGCCTAATGCTGTAGAATCTGCACTCCAACAACATCCAGATGCTAAAGCAGTGTTGACAGTTTACCCAACATATTACGGCGTTTGCGGAAATTTGAGTGCGATCGCCAACATCACACATCAATATAATATTCCTCTACTTGTAGATGAAGCACATGGCGCCCACTTTGCCTTTCATCCAGAATTACCCACTCCAGCTTTAGCCGCAGGTGCTGATTTAACTGTACAATCCATCCACAAAGTACTTGGTGCAATGACACAAGCATCAATGCTGCACATCCAAGGTAATCGAATAGATGGCGATCGCATCAGTAAAGCTTTGCAACTCTTACAATCTACCAGTCCTAGTTATTTACTTTTAGCTTCTTTAGATGCGGCACGTCAGCAAATGGCACTCCACGGAAAAATGCTGATGTCTCGCACTTTAAAACTTTCTGATGAAACTAGAACAAAAATCAGTCAAATTCCTGGATTATCAGTTTTAAGCCCCCCTTTAAAAGAGGGGTTAGGGGGATCTCCCGGCTTTGTGGCTTTAGACAAAACGCGATTAACAGTAACTGTTTCTGGTTTAGGCTTAACCGGATTTGAGGCAGATGAAATTCTGGATGAAAAATTTGCTGTCACTGCTGAATTCGCCTCACTGCAACATCTCACCTTTATCATTAGTTTGGGCAACACCCCAACCGATATTGAGCAACTGCTACAAAGTTTTACCACTCTTGCCAAAGAATATCGCCGAACCAACTTGAATGTTAAAAGCCATCTTTGGCAAGAGCTTTTCACTACACAGTGTCATGCTTTATGTTGTTCTCCCCGTGAAGCCTTTTTTGCTGTCAGTGAGATACTACCTTTAATACAGACCAATCAACGCATCTGTGCCGAAATCGTCTGTCCCTATCCCCCAGGAATTCCTGTATTAATGCCAGGAGAAGTCATCACCAAACCCGTCCTTGACTATCTGCAACAAATCCAGGCAATGGGAGGATTGATCAGTGGTTGTGCTGATAGGAGTTTACAAACCTTAAAGGTAGTAAACTAATAACTTATATGGTAAATTTAAGCATAATAGCTTAAACATATTTCTCACAATGATTGCTCATTTTTCAAATTTAGCTAAATAATCCTCTATTAAGAATAAATTTAAATCAATGAAGAGAAATTTTTGGTTAGTAGCAGTTCTACTTTCTCTGGTAACAACCTATGATAGAGCCGCTTTTGCTCAAAGTCCAACTAATCTTATTCCACCAAGTAATAACGCTCAAGAAATAGAAAAAACTAATAATATCAAGAAATTGTTTGAGTTAACTGGTGTGAAAAATCTTTCTCGACAGATCCTCACTCAATTATTAAATAATGTTAAGTCCGATTACCCTCAAGTCCCTCAAAATTTTTGGGATAAGTTTGCTACTGAATTCAACTCAGATGATCTTGTAGATGAGATTATTCCTATTTATAATAAATATTTTACTAATGAAGAAATAAAACAACTTATTACATTTTATCAGACACCTTTAGGACAAAAAACAATTACCGTTATTCCCCAAATTTCTCAAGAATCTTATGATGTTGGAAGAAAATATGGAATAGCAGCAGCCCAAAGAGCTTTAAAAAAATTGGAAGAAGAAGGATATATTCGCCCTAGTAAATAAAGCAGTGTATGATTTTAATTGAAATTTAGGAATGGGTAATTTTTAGGTTCTACTCAATCACTAAACTGATGCGCGAAAAGAATTGTACATTTTTGCATTCAGACCGTCCTAAGTCAATTGGTCATCTGTCCTTTGAAATACAAAGCTTCCTCTGTGCCTATTGTGACTTGCTTGATAAAGCAACTTTAAACTCAGATCAACTTTGCTCTCCACCTTCTACAATAAAGATAGACTTTATTGAGATTTGTATAGTTGGGGAAAAGCTGTCATGGCTCCCGCCGTTTTCATTCAAAATTTGCAAAAGCGCTACGGCACAGTGGTCGCCGTCCAAGATGTTTCCTTTCAGGTAGAATCAGGAGAAATCTTTGGTTTACTAGGCCCCAACGGTGCTGGGAAAACTACAACCTTGCGTGCCTTATGTACACTTACCACACCGGATGCTGGCAAAATCGAAGTATCTGGTATCTCTGTGTTAGATAATCCGAGAGTGGCAAGACAACGATTAGGCTACGTAGCTCAAGAAGTCGCTATAGATAAGGTGCTGACAGGAAGAGAACTGCTGCAACTGCAAGCCGCACTTTATCACCTCCCAGGCGCAGTAGCCAAACAGCGCATTGAGACTGTATTAGATTTACTCGGTTTGCAAGAATACGCCAATAAAAAGACAGGAACCTATTCCGGCGGTTTACGCAAGCGCCTAGACTTAGCTGCTGGATTACTCCATTCACCGGATGTTTTAGTCTTAGATGAGCCAACAGTAGGGCTTGACATAGAAACACGCTTCGTGGTGTGGGATTTCCTGAGAAAATTACGCGCCTCTGGGACAACGGTAGTAATTACCAGCCATTACTTAGAAGAGGTTGACGCTTTAGCCGATCGCGTAGCAATTATAGATCGCGGCGTTGTAATTGCGGCTGGCACACCTTCACAATTGAAAGATCAAGTAGGGGGCGATCGCATCACTTTGCGAATCCGCGAGTTTTCCCCCATTGAGGAAGCCGAAAAAGCTAAAAACCTCTTGCAACCTTTGCCGTTTGTGCAAGAAGTGATCATCAACAGTGCTCAAGGTAATTCCCTCAACTTAGTAGTGACACCTCAAAACGATGCTCTGATTAACATACAGCAAGCGCTAAATACTGCTGGCTTACCCATATTTGGCATAGCCCAATCTCGCCCCAGCCTCGATGATGTTTACCTCGCCGCTACAGGACGCACACTGATGGATGCAGAACTAGCAGCCGTTGCCACTCGCGATCCTAAAGCTGAGAAAAAGCAGAATATGAGATAAAGCAGGGGAAGCAGAGGAGGCAGGGGAGGCAGGGGAAGAAGAACGAACTATTAACCAATCCCCAGCCCCCAATCTAAAATTCAAAATCCAAAATCTAAAATTGCTATGAGCGTTACTCCTAAATCTGATATCAATTGGCAGCCGTTAGCATCGCCACAAGCAGATGTTAATCCTGCACCTAACTTTTTCGGTGAATTGGTACAAGAGACGTTGGCTTTAACTCGTCGCTTGTTTATTCAGTTACAACGGCGTCCCTCCACATTGGTTGCCGGAATTATTCAGCCGGTGATGTGGTTGGTGCTATTTGGTGCTTTATTTCAAAATGCACCCAAGGGATTGTTTGGCAGTACGACAAATTACGGACAATTTTTGGCTGCTGGAGTAATTGTGTTTACAGCCTTTGCTGGGGCGTTGAATGCTGGTTTGCCCGTAATGTTTGACCGCGAGTTCGGCTTTTTGAATCGTTTGCTGGTAGCACCCTTAGCATCACGCTTTTCCATTGTCTTTGCTTCAGCAATCTTTATCATCAGCCAAAGTTTGCTGCAAGCAGCCGTGATTGTTGCAGCAGCAGCGTTTATTGGGGCTGGACTACCAGATGCAACGGGTTTATTTGCGATCGCTCTAATTGTCTTTCTCTTAGCTTTAGGCGTAACAGCAATCTCCCTTGGTTTAGCTTTCGCTCTACCCGGACACATCGAATTGATTGCAGTGATTTTCGTCACTAACCTACCATTATTGTTTGCTAGTACTGCTTTGGCTCCTCTATCCTTCATGCCTGGGTGGTTGCAGGTTATAGCTACCCTAAATCCCCTCAGCTATGCGATCGAACCTATTCGCTATCTATATCTCCATAGTAGTTGGGAACTAAGTAGCGTAGTCATGCAAGCTCCTTGGGGTGATGTTACCTTCGGGGGAGCATTGCTGGTATTGTTTAGCTTTGCCGTTGTTGCCTTACTGAGTATCCAACCCCAACTGCGACGAACTCTTGCTTAAAGAGATAAAATAGAGCAATTTTAGGGTCAAAATCCCATGAAAAAATCATTTTTACAAATTCCTAGACTCTTTGTAGCTACCCTGGCAGGAATTAGTTTTGCTTCCTTGCTGATGGCTCAACCAAGTTCGGCTCAAGTCAGCAGCCCAGCCGATGCTTTTCCCAGTAATAGTACAACTGACCAAAATACCGATCCCTTCTCCCGTTCAAACTCAGACAACTTTAACATGTTTGACCTGATTCATCGGGCAAATTTCGGGACTCTCAACTGGAATTCTAACCAACAGAACGAACAACTAGACTCAGCCGCAGCAGCTTTTAAAGCAAGACAACAAAAACTAATTCGAGGTCAACAACAGCAAGCAACCCCCAGTTTGCCATCGTTTACACTACCATCAGCTACACCGCCATCGGTTACACCACAATCAGGTAACTGAATTCAAATAAAGAACCCCAAGCTTGTAGTGCTTTGTAAAGCAGGGCTTGGGGCTGAAACTATTAAAAAATCTTTAGTTATCAGGTAAAAAACTACAGTCCAAGTGCAGTTAAAACATCGCTAGCATGGGTGGTGGTATTTACACTAGTGTCAACATGGGTAATTTTGCCGTTGGGGTCAATTACGTAGGTGACGCGCTTGGCATAACCACCGCCATCCACATCGAAAGCTTTGATGAGGGATTTGTCGGTGTCAGCCAGTAGAGGAAAATTCAAATCATATTTTTGGGTGAATGCCTGATGAGAGACTTCATCATCTGCACTGACTCCCAAGATGACAATATCTTTACCTTGATATTGAGCTTGGGCATCCCGAAAACTACAGGCTTGTTTGGTGCAGCCTGGCGTGTCATCTTTGGGGTAAAAATACAAAACAACTGTCTTTCCCCTCAAATCAGATAGCGAGACTGTGTTGCCGTTTGTATCTTTGGCGGTAAATGCAGGTGCATCCGTACCAACTGCTAGAGGCATAATTAACCTTTCCTGTTTCAGATTGTTGATGCACTTGAAATTTTACATTAATTTATAATCATTAAATATAATTACTAAAAAATAGCATAACTATACTTTAGGTAAGCAGTTTTTGCTTAAATAAGGTAGTTGCTACAAGGAAAAATATATTCTTACATTAATTTTTATCAGAAGAAAAATTACTACCTATACACAATGGCTGCTGTTGATTCCCAAAACCCAAATATTTTTGTCTATCCTCAAAGCACAGTAGACAGAGCCGAGCGATCGCTAGTGTGTTCGCCCTTCAATTTATCTTTATTTGAAGTCATGGGACAAAGAAGTGTGTCATTAGCTGCGATCGCCTTAGAAAATGGTCTCAAGCAGGGCTATACTAAACGCCCTTTATCAGAATTAGCCTGTGACAACGCCTTGGGCTGGCTGATTCAAGTGGGTGTATTACGGCGAGAAGTCGATGGTCAGGGGATTACAGATAGTTTTCGCCTCACTCCCTTGGGTCGTCAGTTGGTAGAACAATATCAGGGAAAAAATTGGCGGACACCTTCATGGCGCGATCGTTTATCCGATATTGTGATTCGTTGGTTACGGATACCTTTTTAGAATAAAAAACTAAAAAGTTAGGATTAGGGAATCAAAGGGAACAATATATACGGAAACGTCACATCTATTCATGAAGTCTTTACCATAATCATCTAATAATTAAAATTTGTGATGCTTGTGGTGAGCATGGGGCATTGGGCATTGGGGAGCCAGTGCGTTGGGCGGCTCTGCCGACTTGAAGCAACTGGCGTCATTGGGCATTGGGCATGATGTATTAGTTCTTCTCCCTCTGCTCCCTCATCCCCCTCATCTCTCTGATCTCCCCCTGCTCGGCTATTGTTCGCTCCTAAAAATTCACCCTGTATCCTGAAAACTAACTAATAGCAACTATGAAATCAATTATGGTGGTGGGGACAACATCCCATGCAGGGAAATCACTTTTAACTACAGCTATTTGTCGCATTCTGTCGCGGCGTGGCTGGCGAGTGGCTCCCTTTAAAGGTCAAAATATGGCTTTAAATGCTTATGTCACTGCAAATGGTGGAGAAATTGGCTATGCCCAAGCAGTGCAAGCTTGGGCGGCGGGAGTCGTGCCTTGGGTAGAAATGAACCCAATTTTACTCAAACCTCAAGGGGATATGACTTCCCAAGTAATTATTAAAGGCAGGTCTGTTGGTAAAGTAAGCGCCTCAGATTACTACGAGCAATATTTTGACCTGGGGTGGCGGACAATTGAAGAATCGCTACAGCATTTAGGAACAGAATTTGACATGGTGGTTTGTGAAGGTGCCGGTAGTCCAGCAGAGATTAACCTCAAGCACCGCGACTTAACTAATATGCGAGTGGCAAAACATTTAAATGCGCCAACGATGTTAGTAGTTGATATTGATCGGGGTGGTGCTTTTGCCCATGTCGTGGGAACCTTAGAGTTATTAGAACCAGATGAACGCGCCTTAATTAAGGGTATAGTAATTAACAAATTTCGAGGGCAGCGATCGCTCCTAGATCCGGGGATAAAATGGTTAGAAGAACGCACAGGTATCCCTGTTATTGGTGTTATACCCTACTTACAACAAGTATTTTCAGCAGAAGACTCTCTTGATTTGCTAGAACGTGAATCCTATAAAGCCCAAGCTGACCTCAACATTGCCGTCATCCGCCTACCCAGAATTGCCAATTTTACTGACTTTGACCCACTCGAATCAGAAAGCACTGTTTCAGTAAAATATTTAAGTCCTAAGCAAGATTTGGGACATCCTGATGCCGTGATTATCCCAGGTACAAAAACCACAATTGCTGATTTGCTACTGTTGCAAAAAAGCGGTATGGCAGAGGCTATCCAACACTATGCGGCTTCTGGGGGAACGGTTTTAGGTGTCTGCGGTGGGTATCAAATGCTCGGTCAAATCATCGCTGATCCGGAAGGGATAGAGGGACAAGCAGGCAGGTATCAGGGGTTAAATCTTTTACCAATCAGAACCGTAATTACTGGGCAAAAAATCGCTCGCCAGCGTCAAGTTAGCTCGAATTATCCGCAACAGGGCTTACCAGTAAATGGCTTTGAAATTCACCAAGGGCGATCGCGCATCGAACAGCAAGGTATAGACCCTCAATCGTACCATGCCCTATTTGATGATATTAATTTAGGGTTAGTGGATAGTTGTCAATCAGTCTGGGGAAGTTATCTCCACGGGCTTTTTGACAACGGCCCTTGGCGACGCGCTTGGTTAAATCGCCTCCGTCAACAGCGCGGTTTAAAATCTTTGCCCACCGGAGTTGCTAACTACCGGGAACAGCGAGAGCAGATTTTGGACTCTTTAGCCACTGAAGTAGAAAGCCATTTAGACTTAACTCCATTTTTGTCTTAAACTAGGCTCTAATTGGAAATTTAAAAAGGATCTATTGTTTGCAAATCAGGCTAAAGCAATGAAAACTACTTTGAGTGTGTCCCAATTACGAATTACGAATTACGAATTATTATCTAATGATTGTTCGTGTCCGCTTTTTACCAGATGATGTCACAGTAGATGCCGAAGTGGGAGAAGCCCTATTAGATGTAGCAGACCGGGCTGGGGTATTTATTCCCACCGGTTGTTTAATGGGGTCTTGTCACGCTTGCACCGTCGAATTAGAGGATGGAGAAATCATCCGCGCTTGTATTACCGCAGTACCACCACACGAGGACTTGACAATTAATTTGTTTAGTGACCCAACTTGGTAATTTTTTAACCTTCTAAGTTCAGAAAATCAGATGAATAAATAGAGGATAAAAGACAATATGAGTAAGCTTAAATACCAAATGCTTATTCAGTGGTCTGATGAAGATGATTGCTTCTTAGTAGGATTTCCTAATTTTCCAGGACAAGCCTGGCGAACTCACGGGGATACTTATGAGTTGGCGGTGGCAAATGGAATTGAAGCTTTAGAGTCTCTAATTATTGCTTACGAAGCTGTAGGCAATCCACTTCCAGAACCAACAATAAGTAGAGTGCGTTAACGGGATTGAGTAGGTGGTAATTAATGCTGCACAACTTGTGCAATACGGCTTATTTTGCTTGAAATAGTATTTTTGTATTTAAAAAATCCATATTTTCCCTATTAGACAGCAAGAAACTTTTAGAGATTGTTTCCTACTGTCTGTTTTTGCTATATATATGAATTAATTAGCCTTAACATTCAGCGCGTATTCTTTAAACCTTTCCAAGTCAGCTTGAATTGTCGATTCAACTACACGCCCCAGAAACAAGTTATCCATAATTTTGCCAAGAATGCCGGGGATAGCGTAGGAAATGGTCATTTTAACAATGCTACTATTGTGGCGATCGTAAAAGCGAATCGCTCCCTGATTTGGCAAACCATCAATCGATTCCCATTGGATAATTTGGTTGGGAATAACTTTGAGAATTCGGGATTTCCAAGTAAATTCTAGACTGCCCGTCTTCAGTTTCCAAAGAGATATATCTGGATTATCCGGTGGAATTTTCACCGAATCAATCCACTTCATCCACCGGGGCATTTGCTCCAAATCTGACCAGAGGCTCCATACTAAATCTATGGGAGCGTCTACTTCTACCTGCACAGTATGCTCTAACCAATCTGACATTCTCTCTTTTTCCTTCTCTTTGAGATGCTTTGCATAGCTTGTTTTTTGCAGGAGTACGCGGTTAGTTATTTCTTCAAATTCTCCAAAATCACTTTTGCCGCCCGCCGTCCAGAAATAGTAGCACCTTCCATGCTGTCGATGTAATCTTGCTGAGTATAACTCCCTGCAAGGAAGAAATTATCTACTGGTGTCTTTTGGTTAGGACGGTATGCATCCATCCCTGGCGCTTCTCGGTAGAGAGACTGAGCAAGTTTTACCACACTATACCAAGTCATATTTAGCTCCCGCGACGAGGGAAACAGTTCATGCACTTGCTTGAGGACATGCTGGGCGATCGCTTCATTGCTTTGTGCAATAAAAGGATCTCCCGGTGTCAGCACTAACTGTAACAGTGAACCCTGTCCTGGGCGATAATAATCAGCAGGGCTAGTCAACGCCAAATCGGCAAAACAAGAAAAGTCAGCATCTGCTGTGTATAGCAAATTATCAATTCCAGCTGCATGATTTAGCTGTTTACGTTGCTCTCCATCGTTGAGTTCAGTTACCCAGCCATCGAAACGTAACTGTACTGTAGCCACTGGCACTGCATCTAGTTTGTAAATATTGTCAAATTCTGACCACTTACGCCACTCGTGGGGTAGGATGCGTTGAATTCCTGGAACATCACAGGCAAAGACATAAGCATCAGCAGTGATAGTTTCTAATGTATCACCTTGGGCAACTACTATACCAGTGACGCGCGTTTGTTCGTCTAACTCAGTAAATTGAATTTCTCGAACTTGCCGACGCGTATAAACTTTCGTGCCTCTAGCTTCTAAATATTCTAGAATGGGCTTGTGCAAATACTCAGATGGAGAACCTTCCAGCATTCGCAAAACAGAGGCTTCAGTTCTGACTGCAAATAACTGAAATATCGTTAACATACAACGGGCAGACATATTTTCGCAATCAATAAATCCCAATGCGTAGGCAATGGGGTTCCACATACGTTTGATGCTGCCATTGCTCCCACCGTGGCTGCGGAACCAGTCGGCAAAGCTAACTTTATCTAAGTTGCGGATGGTTTTCATCGCCCCGTTAAAGTCTACCAACCCGCGAACTATGGGACTAGTACCCAGAGCGATCGCATTTTGCAGTTTATCCTGCAACGATAGTTGAGAGGTCGTGAAAAATGCCTTTAAGCCATTGAAAGGCGCACCTGTTAGGAACCGAAAATCCAAAGCACCGGTGCGGCCTCCTTTATTAATAAAAGTGTGGGTATGTTCTTTGAGGCGTAAGTTTTCTAACACCCCCACTTTCTTCATCAAGTCAAATAGTTGGTAGTAGCAGCCGAAAAATACATGCAAACCCATTTCTAGATGGTTGCCATCGCCATCAACCCAACTGCCAACTTTACCACCCACAAACGGACGAGACTCAAAAATCTCTACTTCACAACCAGCATCAGTTAAATCTACTGCGGTTGCTAGCCCAGCCAGTCCCGCACCTACGATTGCAACACGCATTCCGTCGTTCCTTTTCAGTTTCTTTACAGATTGTAACTGCGTTGGTGTCGGAATTTGCTACTTAATATCAACTCCACCACATATTAAAGCATCGCAATTGCGATACTAAAATCTTTTTCATCGCTCGTTTTAATCCTGGCAATTGACCAGACGCGAGAAAAACGCGTCTGTATCAGCTACACAAACTCTTGTCCATAGCGACGGACTCAAAAAAATATCATAGCTATTTTTTGGTAACAAAGCAGTTATCTGGTAAATCGTAAAAGCAACTTCTTACTTGTTTACATCTTTGTCGTCATCGGAGACAGGCAAACTTCTAATCAGTTCGCGAATCACATCGGTTGCGGGTCTACCTGTTTGTTGACAATATTTTTCTAGCTTTTCCGCTTCCTGTGTTGCGAGATTGACAGTTATACGTTTAACAGCCCATTTTTTATTTGTCATTATCATGCTATCTGCTGGATATTTAGATCGTTGGAAGATTCTAAATTAAAGAGGGAACCGATAAGGTTATCAGAATTTGTCTCACGAAACAAGTAATATTATTAATATTAAAAATGTTCGTTTTGTCAAAGTATTCATCATTTCCTAAAAAAAATAAAAAACTACGCTTTATTTGTTACTCTGGTGACAGGATAAAGACCACATAGTTGCTTTTGAAGATAATAACGCTACTAACATCATGAGTAAAGCCTGACAATGAAATTTTATAAATGAATTTGAGACACGTACTGTTGATTCAATCAAGATTTCCAAAGTTATTCTCCATCGGAAGTATTTGACCTTATCTCTTAACCAAGTTCGCCAAACCCACTTGAAGAGAACATCTCAGATAACACCATAAAATAAAGCTTCAGAATCATTATCATGCCGAAATGCTTTATGACAGGCGAGTTACCATCGCCTATAGAGGTTGTGAATAATCACTTAAAAGTAGGCAAATAAGCGTTCGCTCTAAAACAAACACCCATCTAAACCCATTACTCTAACCATGAAGTTAAAAGCTACTTGAACGTTTATGAATTTTGGCTATCCTCTATCAAGCTGATTGCTTCTTTGCGTCAATATAGTAACCACCAAAAAACTTATAAAACTCGGTTTCCTGGGTGTAAATCGCTAAAACTTTGGTAAATTTTAACAGCATTGTCTGTAATTTTACACAGATAAATGCTTGCAAAACAGAGATGGTGTTACTTGACTGTTGCCGAAAACAATATTTTATTTTTGCTTCATTCTTTTACACTAACTCGCCGTAAAAATACGATGCAATCTAAGATGTGTTTTATCTTCTCTCTAGTGATATAGTTTGTCTTAGACTCAGTGCTTTTTTTCCCATTCATAGTATGTATCCATTGAAAGATTAGACAAATTATTTTTTTTGCAAATTTTTGTACCATAAATTAGGCAGTAAATTTTTTCAAAAATAAATTACTGCTAATATACTTTTAATTTGCAAACATTTATTATTTAGTAAGTATACTCATAGAAATAATTATACATTCCGTTTTTTTCAATTATGTATTCATTATAGCTATTGTTTATACGCTTTAAATAATCTTCATTTAGAGACTAAATAAACTCATTCTCATTTTTTATAAAAAAATTACAAAGAAAAAGATATATTCTCAGATTTTGCTTAATTATATTGATATATAACAATATAAAAAACTCAGTAAATAGTTAAAAAATATTTCTATATATAGGTGCGTCACCTAGATTTTATGAAACAGAACTTTGCGGAACTTTTTTTGGTTGTTTGTACTGATTTATACTAGTAAATCTTCATATAGAAAGGCTGGAAAAATTTCAAAATACAGCTCCTTCATGAAATTGAGGTAAAGTTAGGTTCTAATCATTGGTTACCTACTGCTGTTGATATATAGCAGAATTCAGAGAGAACTCTGAGCTAAAGGAAAATCCAGAGCGGATATTTTCTCCTCTCTGGATTTTCCAATCTTTGGCTTTCTTAAAATCAGAATTTTGAAGAGTTAGAAAGCCATACGCTTGGAAAAAGATCAAGCTTTCCTTTTTCTTATGCCGAATGCAGTTTTGTCAATATGTGAATCAAATATCTATCAACTTACAGCACTTTGCAAGTAAGTGAGGTACAAAATGCAAGATTCACGCATCAGAAATAAAGAGTTTGTACCTCTTGCCTCAAAACCCTTAGCTTCATACTTCATGCAAAAGAAAACTGCTTGTAATTTGTTATAACTACAATTTGAGATTGAGGATTGGGGAAATTCGTGCAACTATTCAAATTTAAGTTGGGGCATCAGTTGAAGAGTGCCAATACCTAAATCTTTAGGTGAAAGCGATCGCGCTTCAAACAAAGCCATCATATCTCGTAACTGAGGATTGCCACGAGAGGCTCCGGTTAGCCCTTTGGCAATGATTAAGCCACAATAGCCCTTAGTATTTTTACAGCGCTGATTCCATTTTTTCCGGGCTTCTACATGAATCGGATCTTCATCTAAGAATTCACCAAATAGGAATAGTTCGCCATTGTGAGTTTGTAATAAACCCAGGTCGTAGCGATCGCCATCGAAGGGATCAGCACCTGGATTAAAACAAATAGCTCTCAGTCCGCCTGTTGCTTCAATTCTTTCAATTACAGTCTTAGCCTTGGGTCGGGAAGTTTGAATTAAAATCACCGGCAAACCGTCACCCACTTGTTTGATTTCACCAGCCGGATGGTAGCTAACCCCTTTACGCAGGGACTCCAACATTTCCCAAGACACTACACCTAAGCTGAGGAAGGAATCTTCTGGTATCAAGTCATCTTGCAATGATTGGAAATTTAGAGAGTTAAGGTTTTCGCTCTCCTCGTCATCGACATCAAAGCCTGCCATTTCCTCTAATTCTGCTGCTAACTGCGGCATGGTAGAGACTGTAACAGGCAGAGATTTAGTTGATTCTTCCGACTGCGGCAGAGAAATGCGATAGCGGCGGCTAAGGGGAGGGAAGATGTCCTCATGAAGCTGGCGACGGTGATCGCGAATAAAGCGGATCAAGCTTTCGATCGCAACCAAGATTACCAGTGCTTCTTCGTCATACAAAACAGAACGTAGTCCTTCTAAGGGGTGGATATTACCGAAGGTGGGGTCAATTTCTGATAATGGCAGATCCGCCAAATCACTTTCTTCATCCTCATCTTCATCGGTTTCATCACTACTCTCAAAGGTGAGAAACAGGCAATCTTGCTTGAGGAACGCTTCTTCTAGATGCTCCGTTGATTCTTGATCTGTTAAAACGGCGGCGCGAAACTGTTTTAAAGACTCTTCTGAGCGATAAAACAAAATCCCATACTCCATTCCCAGCATTCCCATGACTGAGGCGTAGAGTGTGCCAACATCCCACTTATTAATCTCGATTGACAAAATTTGCTGTTCTTCCAAAAATTCCCAAGGTGCTGCTTGCCAAATTGCAAATGCTTTTTCTCGCAAGATTTGTGCATACTGTGGGGGTAAGTCGGGGGTTTGACTATCGAGAATGTCAGCAAACCCGCGAAACAGTTCGTCAATTAAAGGCAGTTCTGGTGCGTAGTCAATGGCAATATCCAAATCTTGCAGCACCCCCCGCAGGTAAAATTGGATTTCCCGGTCTTTGACTACAATTCTTTGGGGTCTGGCAGGTCTTGCCGGACTGTGGGGATGCTCCATTGCTTGCATTAAAGTCCGAACTATTGCTTCTGGGCCGATATCTGAAGCTACCACGTCCATTCCTCGAACCACCCCTTGGGAGTAATCTACCCAAAGGATGCATTCTCCCTTTCCTTCTGAGTCTGAATGCTGGTTTGGTGATGACAACGGACGGCGATCGCCCTCCCATACAGAAGGAATTTGAGTTAATTTCTTCAACCGACGACTGGTAGAGCGATTAAAACTTGTCATAGAGTAAGTTAATCAAAAGAAGCAATTTGGAAGTAGACTTTGGGGGATAGCTAGCCTCGGATTAGGTTTTTATGGCTGCACCTGAAAGATAGTTGCTTCTGGTGACTGCCGCCAGGCTTGAACTCCAAAAATACCGAATCTCTAAACACACTGAGTCTCTAATTCTAGAATAAAAATGTTTGGCTGCTTTTAACGGAGTGTTTACAATTTGGCATCTAACGACATCTAAGCCGCTAGAATAAATACAAAAACACTAACGGCAACCCAGAAGCATTAACAAGCTGATATAGGGTAAAGATTAAACTAATTAAGGAGTTAAAAAAGCAGATGACACAAGCAATTCAGCCTCAACAACGCGGAATTTTGTTGAGCGAAGCCGCATTGCACCAGGTAAAATCCCTCCGGGACAAGCAAGGCACAGATTTCTGCTTACGGGTAGGAGTCCGCCAGGGTGGCTGTTCAGGGATGTCTTACATGATGGACTTTGAAGACACTAGCAAGATCACCCCGCAGGATGAAGTTTTTGACTATGATGGCTTCAAAATTGTTAGCGATCGCAAGAGTTTATTATATCTCTACGGTTTAATGCTCGATTACAGCGATGCCATGATTGGCGGTGGCTTTCAATTCACTAACCCCAATGCCAACCAAACTTGTGGTTGCGGTAAGTCGTTTGGGGTGTAATATTGTCATTTGTCATTTGTCCCTTGTCATTGGACGAAAGACAAATGACTAATAACCCTTCGGGTTCACTAGTTGCTCATGGGGGAAACCCCCAAGACCGCACTGGCTCACCAATGACTAATGACTAATGACCAATGACTAATACAGTTGAATCCCTATTTGATACAGGTTTAGAACGCTATAAAGCAGGAGAACCAGTAGATTCTTTAATCCCTGTGTTTAAAGAAGTGTGCGATCGCGCTCCTAAAACTAGTGCTGCTTGGATTTGTTTAGCCTGGTTATATCTACTCGATAACAAACCCAACTTGGCTTACAAAGCTGCACAGAAAGCAGTCAAGTTAAATCCCCAAGATCCACAGGCTAGAGTCAATCTGGCCTTAGCAATGCTGGAAACAGGTCAAAAAGGTTTACGAGAACATATTGACATAGCACAGCAGCTAATGTTTGTCAATGAAGAATGGCGTGATGAAATAAAAACCAGTATTGAAGACGGTTTCAGTAGAAAACCAGATTGGCAGAGTTTGACAAAAGTCAAAAAGTGGCTGTTTGAAGAATGAGGATGGGGAGCCGGGAGAGACACGATAAATCGTGTCTGTACGGAGTCAGAAAACAAGGATAATTTATTGAATAAGTTTTCTCCCTTGTCTACCTAGTCTCTTATTAATACCAACTCCCTATTCCTCATTTCCCATTCCCCATTCCTCATTCCAATCATGAAAGATAAATTGTTAAATTGGCTAAACACGATTTTAGTCGCCGATGTTTTTTTGGTTTTGTTTGGCTTTATCTGGTTAGCGATCGCAGCGATCGGTGATTCTGTAGGAGTAAACTTGGGTTTGGATTTGTGGCATAAACTGTGGCAACCTGTATTTAACCCAGCGATCGGCATCCTTATGGGTGGTGCCATTCTCAGTGGTATTATCAGTTGGGTTTCCAAAAAATTTCTATCTAGTCAATAGATTGTGCATAGGGCATTGGGCATGGGGCATTGGTTTAACCACATCTTCTTCTATTCCCCACTCCCCACTCCCCACTTCCCACTCCCTTTTGATTTATGCAAGAATTTGTGTTAACGCTGATTGCAAATTAGGATATTTGTACTCAAAACCTGTTTCTAAAGTACGTTTGGGAAGGACTTGCTGACCTTCTAAAACTACCATAGCCCCGTCTCCTAAAAGAGCTTCGATCGCAAAACTAGGAACAGGCAACCAAGAAGGGCGATTCATTGCTTTTCCCAAGGTTTGGCTTAAATCTGCCATCGTGACTGGGTTAGGGGCAGTGCCATTATATACACCTTCTATTTCCGGTTTAGTTAAAGCTTCCAGAATCAGGCTAACTAAATCGTCTACGTGAATCCATGAGAACCACTGCCTACCACTGCCAATGGGGCCACCAGCAAAGAGTTTGAAAGGCGTAATCATTTTATCCAAAGCACCACCATTACCCAAAACAATCCCAAAACGCAGAATTACTAGCCTTACACCAGCGTCTTTTACCTTTCTAGCTTCTGCTTCCCAGATTTGGCAGACTTGGGCAAGAAAATCGCTACCAGATTGGCTGGTTTCATCAAAGGTTGCTGTTTCACTGGTGCCGTAGTAGCCAATAGCCGAAGCGTTAATTAACACAGTTGGCTTGGGGTTAGCGTTGGTTATTGCTTCAACTATTTTTTGTGTACCTAGCTTCCGGCTATTGAGGATTTCTTGTTTGCGTTCTGGTGTCCAACGTCCTTCACCAATGGGTTCTCCTGCCAGATTAACTACGCCATCACAACTAGCGATGACACTTTGCCAAGAATCAGATGTATTTGGTGTATAGGCAACAATTTCTACATTTGGGAACGTCTCAGATGGAAAAACCTTTTGAGCAAAGGTGGTATTCCGAGTTAATACTACTATTTTATGACCTTTTGCATGGAGTCGTTGTACCAAACTACTACCGACAAATCCTGTTGCTCCAGTAATTGCTACTTTCATTTACTACCTCAGCCAAAACTTTATTGTAAAGTTTTTAATCAAACTTCAGCTTACGGCACTTTTGTTGAGGATAGAACAGATGTGACTGTATATCTCGTAATGCCTAATCTAAAAAACTTTGCTTTTTGAATCACTTTTCGTTTAGATGCTTCGGTATTATAGGATGGACAGAGTGTTGCAAGGCTTGGGGCTATTATGGCTCGCTATACCTGTTCATTTACTGTTTCTGTCAAGAGTGACCATCTGTTACCGTTACTTGTAGAACTTCTACAGGACTGTCAGTTGGATATTCAATACTACACTGGCGATTATATTATCGCTCGTGAGGTTCCGGGCCATGTTCCTTTTCCTAAATTGATCACAGTAGAAGTATTGATTGATAAATCAAAATCTACTGAAACAGAAACCCGGATGAGCATTGTGATTAAAAATGAAGAACTACCACTCCAACTAGATAATTACTGTCGGCAAATGTTTGAAGTTATCAAGCAGGCTATTGAAAGTAGTCGCCATTGGCATTTGATTGAAAGTATTGCAGGATAGCTTTGGTGATTAAATTGACATTCCCACGACTTTAAGACGTGGGATTATCAAAAGCCTTCTTGCATAAGTCGGGAAAAGGGGAAGGGGGAAGGGGAAAAAGTTCTGTATCGTCCTTTTTCCCCTTTAACCTTTACCCTTTTCCCTTTCTTGCAAAAAGCACTTTTGCAAAAGGTCTAAAGTGTTATTGGTAGTTATAATTCACTCTTCCACATCCTCTAAATCCTCGGCCATACCGGGGTTTATTAGTGTAATATCGTACTCACTCGAATCCGTTTGTCCCAAACGCTGAGTGTTTCTTAAAAGGTAATAAATAGCACGTACTTGAGGGCCAAAAACGATCTCGTCTTCATTTCTGAGATCGTGAGCTGGGATCTTACGTCCATTAATCATCAAACCGTTGGAACTAGGCTTGCCTTTGGCATCGCCATCTACAATCCGGTAATAATAGCTATGACTATTTTGATCTCGTGGCAATCTCACTAATGTAGCATGGCGGCGGGAGACAAACTGCGACATCAAGCGGATATTACACTCACGATCTCTACCGATAGAGTAGACGGGGTGCTCTAGAGAAAATTCTTTGCGACCTTGATCGTCTTCAATAATCAGTAGATGGTTTTCATTGGTTTCTGCTGCCATTGACAAATTGGTGGAACTGTGATAAATCAATATTTGTTTAGTATCGTATCTTGCTATTTTCGGGCACCATCAGTCTGTGGTGCTGATCTAAATAAGCTTTAAAGTTGCATAATACCTTGAAAGAGTAGAACATATTCGTTCTACTCCACTAGCTATGATAGCTTTGCTAAGTGTTTCAAGAGGCTTTATGGGCTGCGTAAAAGCTGGCGGGGCTACTCAGCTTAACTTGAGATGGTTGAGATGCAAATTCTACAGGTGATGAGCTAATCGCCGTAATAATATTGAGTTTGTGACGACACTAACAGAGCTAAAAGCCATTAATGCAGCAGCACCAGAGGGGTTAAGAACAAAACCCAGACTAGGAAACAAAACACCTGCTGCTAAAGGAATCCCAAGTGTATTATATGCAAAAGCCCAGAATAAATTTTGGCGGATTTTGTTGAAAGTGGCGCGACTAAGCTGAATAGATTCGACGACATCGTTTAAGCGATCGCGCATTAGGACAATTTCAGCAGTTTCCATTGCCACATCTGTCCCGGAGTGTAAAGCAATGCCTACATCTGCTTGGGATAAAGCTGGAGCATCGTTGATTCCATCTCCTACCATTGCGACTACTGAGTGAGTAGAGACGCGATTAATCGCGTCTGTACGGAGTAAGGAGTTAGGAGTTTTCTTTGTCCCCTTGTCTCCTTGTCTCCTTGTCCCTTCTAACTGGAGTGCTTGTATTGCAGCCGCTTTTTTGGCTGGGGGAACACCTGCTATAACATCAGCACTATCTAATCCTAGTTGTTTGGCTATGGCGTTAGCTGCCTCTTGGCGATCGCCACTGAGCAACATTACCCGTAAGCCCATCTGACGCAATTTGTCTATGGTAGATTGGGCATCTGGTCTGAGGGTATCAGAAACAGCAATTAACCCAGCTAAAGCTCCCCCAACAGCTACGCAAACGACTGTTTTACCATCTGTTGCCAAATCCTGTGCTACCTTTTGTGCAGTTTCGTTAATGGCAATGCCGTGCCAACTCAACCAGTCCCAGTTACCCAATAGTACAATTTTGCCTTCTACAACAGCAGACACTCCTAGCCCTGGTTCTGTGTGAAAGTCCACAGCCTCTGGAATAGATAACTGTTGCTGCTGTGCTTCTTGCTGAATCGCTTTTGCTAGAGGGTGGTAAGTACCGCTTTCTACGGCTGCTGCTAGTTGAATTAGGGAGTAGGTACAGACGCGATTAATCGCGTCTGTACTGAGGAGTGGGGAGTGCGGTTCCTTACTCCCTACTCCCCATTCCCCCTTATCCCCAGAGGGGGCCCCACCTTCCCCACTCCCCATTTCTCCAATTAATAGACAATCTGTAACGATGGGATTACCCGTGGTCAAAGTGCCAGTTTTATCAAAAACCACGGTGTTTAACTTGTGTACTTTTTCTAAAACGTCGCCGCCTTTGATTAACAGACCCCGTTCTGCGCCCATCGCAGTCCCGACAAGAATGGCTGTTGGTGTGGCAAGTCCCAAAGCACAGGGACAGGCAACTACCATAACTGCGATCGCTAGTTTTAAACTAATTAATAGGGGAGAGTGGGGAGCTTCATGTGTAGCGTGGCCCATCATTTCCATGCCACCAGACATGCTGACATCAACCCAGATGTGAGTACCGAAAAAGTACCAAAAGACAAATGTTAATACAGATGCTGTTAGCACTCCATAAGTAAAGTAACCAGCTACTGTATCTGCTAATTTCTGTACTGGGGCTTTTCTAGTTTGGGCGGCTTCTACTAGGGCGACAATTCGAGCTAAAGTTGTATCACTTCCAGTCCGGGTTGTCTGAATAGCGATCGCTCCTGACTGGTTTAGCGTCCCTCCTGTCACCATATCGCCTGGTTGCTTAATCACTGGTACAGATTCCCCAGTCAACATGGATTCATCCACCGTTGTTTTACCAACCACCACTTCACCATCGACAGGGATTTTATCACCTGGCAGCACTTGTACCCATTCACCAACACGTACTTGTTCAGCAGGAATCTCTACGCTAGAAGATCCCATTCCTCCTTTCTCTGGGTTGGCAATCAATCGCGCTACCTGTGGCTGGAGTGCAAGCAATTTCCTAAATGCAGCAGCAGCGCGACCTCTAGCTTGTTGCTCTAATGTCCTTCCTAAAAGAATAAAGCCCAGCATCATCACTGGTTCGTCAAAGAAACACTCCCAACCCATTTTCGGAAAGAGCAACGCTACTAAACTAGCAATATAGGCAGTCAGCGTTCCTAATCCTACCAGCGTGTTCATGTTAGGTGCATTTCGCCGCCAGCCCAGCCAGCCATCTACTATAATCGGGCGACCGGGAATTAATAGGGCTACTGTCGCCAGTCCACAGTGAAACCAGATGTTATTTAGCACTGGTAGCATTGAGCTACCAAGATTACCAAAATGTCCACTTCCCGACAATAATAGTAAGATTGCAGCGATCGCTAACTGCCTAAAAGAAGAGCGCATTTCTCGGCGTTGTCGTTCTGCTGGGTCTGGTAAGGTAGATATCTCGCCTGCTACCGTGCCATTAGGTTTTCGGGGTTGAGCTGGGAATCCAACAGCTGTTAATCGCTGTGCTAGTGCATCTGCATCTACCGCACCAGTTTCTGACTCTACAACTGCTACCTCAGTGGCCAGGTTCACACAGGCACTCTTGACTCCTGGATGTTGGGTTAGCTGTCGTTCTACTGCGTTCACACACCCCGCACACTTCATACCCCCAACATCAAGAATAATTTTCTCTAGGATTGGGTCAAGTTCTGGGGCTAGCTTAGTTTTCGGGACAAGTTGCATGGCAAGTGTTTAGATTCGCTACAGAAATTCAACGCCTGAGTAAAAGCGTCTCTAATTTGAGCGTAGGCGAAATATGGAACTACGACTGTATGTCAACCCTATTAAATTTCTTAATTTATCGTATCTCGCTGAGGGTCAATGCCGGCTCCAGCGTAAATAAGTCATATAAATGATAGCTCCAACCTGCATTGGCATGAGGACAATCAGGCTTTTCCAAAAATTGTGAATTTCCAAATTAGACATGGCGCTGAAATAACCAAAGCCCAATAACAAGAAAAGTATCCAGATCAACTGTTTACGTTTGATGGTTAGCATAGCAATATAATTCAAAAATTTTTAGCCAAAATCCCTATTTATACCTATAAATCTCTATAGAATACGCAATAATCTCAATTAATAGTTATTTAAAAAGAAGTTTACCCAAAGGGGAGTTAATGAAAATAATTCTGTATGATATCAAAATTTTTGTAGAGACGTTGCAATGCAACGTCTCTACATCTGGATTCATACCGCAATTGGGCAATGGCTGAAATTTTATATTTAATTTAATCCACTTACTTATAAGTTTTTAGAACCAGCCCTGTTTATTCACAAAGTAGGTATTTACAAATTCTTCAGGAGACTTATTCAAGTAAATCATGCCTTCAATTAAACCTACAAGTACCATAATTAACAAGGCAATTCCATAGGTGAAAGAACCTCCGACTACAGAAATCACCAACATGATAAAGCCTTGTGGAGCGTATCCTAAAATAAATTTATGAACCCCAAATCCTCCAAGGATGATGGCACAGTAACCAGCTAGAAGTTGTTTGGTAGGGTGACTGGGGTTGAAATTTGACATAGTGCTGCTCCTTGATAAGTGAGGTATAAAAATAAAATCTTTATTTTAATCAAAACAAATACATTTACTTGCTTAATACATATATTTTTAATTTTTTAAGTACAAGTAAAACTCAACAGAAATAAGCAAAATCAGCGTACTTCTATTCCAGATGGGACGCTAAAGTGTTTTCCCGCATAGCCGGGAAATCTGACGTTCCTTAATAACTTTTGGTAGGTTTGACGATTGCAAACCCTGGTGCAGCAATTTCGTTTTATCTTGAAAAGAATAAACCTCCATAGTTAGCGAAAACTGCTACACCACTTTTTACATGTCCATCAGTATTATTTCCGGATTTTTTTTACACCGAATAGCCCGTCGTAGACGTCGCTTCCATCAGGGGTGAAACGCGATCGCACTAATAACGAGAGATGACTAGTAAACTGTTCTTACCTATGCAGATAGAATCAGATATCTATCTTTTTGGCAACTGTAATATATTAGTATTAATTGCTACCTAAAACAAATAGACTTAATAATGTACCGCTATTCCAGAGGCTATGGAGGAGCATAGGAGCAAGGAGGTTGCGTGATCGCGTGTAAACTACTCCTAAGACAATGCCCAATGCAGTCAGAGGAAGAATTTCCGACAAGCTGAGGTGAGCGATCGCAAACAACAAAGCACTTGTAAAAATTGCTCCCCACACGGGTAAGTAGCGAGTCAGAGAGGGTAGCAAAAAGCCGCGAAACAGAATTTCTTCAAAAAATGGAGCAGCGATCGCTGCTGTAAAGAAAAATATGCCAAGTGCTACACCATCTTGGCTTTCTAGGGCTAATTGCAACAAAGGGTTACTACCACCCTGTCCTTGCCATAGCTGTTGATTGATTAAAGATACTATCACAACTATAGGTAAAGCCGCGCAATAGCCTCCTAATCCCCACAAGAACCAATTATCTTGAAAACGGAAGCGAAACCAAAATTCTGGTAATGGAAAAAAGCGCTTGAGAGAAAAATACAGCACTAACAACGCACCCGATGCTACCAGTAAGTAACTAACTAAAACATAAAAAGCCTGAAGTCGCACATCACCCACAGGACGAGGGATAGGGAGGAGCGATAGTAATAAAGGGACAAAAATTTGCCCCATGAAGAAAAAGCCGACGATAAAAACCTGCAAAATCGTTTCACCATCCCAAGGTGTTGACCAAGGGACATCAGCATTTTGAGCTAGTAACGAAGCTTTTCCTTTCAACAAGCGTTGAGCAACTAAAAAAATCAGTAGTATTAGACCAGTTAAAGCTGCCAAAGTGGGGATAGTGCCAATAACTGCTAATTTGATCACTGCTTGAGCAGCAGCTTCTTGTTGTGCAGCTTTAACTGCTGATAAAGCGTCTTGTCGTTGCTGGAGTTGGTATAGCTGAACCAAAGCAGTAGAGCGAAACCAACCTTCTAAATTCTTTTGAATCCGTTCTTGAGAATTTTGGAGCAGACGAGGAGGATTGCTCCACAGTCCACTTAATACAGCTGCGGTTTCTCCAAATTCTGGATTGATATCTGAGCGTTGTTGTAATTCACTCCAAGTTTTGAGAGCTGTATCCGTCTGTCCTTGCTGTGCTTGTAAAATTCCCAGACGCAAGTCTAATTCAGCCAGTAATTTTTGTAATTGCTTGAGGGACTCCTGTAACTGTTGCTGTCCCTGTTTAGAAGTTTTAGTAGTGGGAGGAACGTCCGGTAGAGGTTTCGGAGGTATGGGAGTTATTTCAGGTTGAGAGCGTAATTGTGTAAGTTTATTGTTAACTTTGTCTAAATTAGCTGCAACTGATTGACGCGCCTCTTCATATTGCTTTGTAGCGCCCTCCAGGGGTTGCTCACCAAGTATTGCTTCTTGAACTGCTTTGAGATTGTTATCGCTGTTATTTTCTGATTGCCAAGCCTGGGCTTGTAGAGCAATATTAGTTTGGTATAGTTCCAGGCGACTTTGAAACTGAGGTTCTTGCCAACTACTGAATAAAGCCGAAACTGCCAAGAGAACTGCTATCGGCGTCAGTATAAAAATTAAAACTAATCGCTTGAGTGTCATCTATCCCTCTTTTAGTAGCCAATGGAGAGCGCGTCCCCCTTGGGAATTATCGCAAGAAAAAGTCAGAGGTGGATAGATATCATCAATATTATAAGTTTGCGATGTCTACGACGGGCTACGCCTACGCACCCACCATGTTAAATTACAACCCATTGCACTGCTTACCCTCCGCCGAGGATCTGCCAGATTCTGACGATGAACCTGTGGATAATCAACTACAACATTTGATTCCTGGCTTGCTAGAAGCCATCTTAGCTTGGCTGTAGACAAGTCGGATGGACTGGTTTTTTGGCGTTGATATGGGGATATATTACGATCCCGAATTACCGCCGATTGTCCCTGATGGGTTTTTAAGTTTAGGAGTCGAGCGAGTTTTTGATGAGAACTTGCGTTTAAGTTATGTGTTGTGGGAAGAAAAGGTGATACCAATTATGGCATTAGAAGTTGTTTCTCACAGACGGCGTGGGGAATACACCAGCAAAAAGAAACTTTATGCTGAGATGGAGATTTTATATTATGTTGTTTACAATCCCCAACGTCGGAGAAAACCACCTTTAGAAGTTTATCGCTTTGTAAATGGTGAATATGTATTGCAGCCAGGAAATTTAGTTTGGTTATCAGAGATAGGTTTAGCAATTGGTTATGAACGGGGAACCTATCAGGGAATTACGCGGGATTGGTTGTATTGGTATGACAAACAAGGAGTCAGATATCTAATAACAGAAGAACGAGCGATCGCTGCTGAACAACGCGCTCAAAGGTTGGCAGAAGAATTGCGAAAGTTAGGGATAGATCCAGATTCTTTGAGTTAATTTTGTGGGGTGCGATCGTTTTTATTAACTAATAGTTCATTCAAATAAACCTAGTCTTTGCTTCACGGATTGCCAGGTTGAACCTTGGTTTGGGTTTTGGCCATGTATCTCCAAGCGTCTATCTAATTCTTGTTTTTGCTCATCGTTGAGAGGAACTTTATCTGGTGTGGTAAGAATGCTGTCCCATAAGTCCTCGGCAAGTTGTATACGTTCAGATACACTTCGTTTGCAAATATCGACTTTTAATATAGGGTGCATAGTTGTTATTAATATAATTGCTTGTATATAAGCTTACTCGTTTTTTATTACTGAATCATTATTTTAGTAGCTAGTCCCTGTTTGCTCAAAGCCATCCTAGCTTGGTTATACGAATCTTTTTTGCGTAGCATTAGCATTTGCACAATCAATTTTATATGTTATGACAGATTTGATTGAATTTTCAGCCATAAAATGTATTCTTGTTTTTTAATTAGTTTTTAATTTGCTTGGAAATACTATGTCTGCCACCTCAATTTTTCTATAAATTTGACTAAGAGAGTAGATTGATGAAAATTACTTTTGGGGTTTTCGTGTTCAAAAAGTGGAGTCATAATTTCTAAAACACCGCAATCATAAGCAAACCGAGAACCTCTATCTTCACCTGTATCTCTCAACAAGGCTTCAAAGGTTTCCCAGCTAATGTTATGTAGCACTGTTCTTTGTTCACTAACCGTTGACTTGACAAGCATATATCAAAAATAAGCCAGTAATTATATTTATCAATGAGGTACGCTTTACCCTATCTTTCCCTGCACCCAAGTACGGAAGGATTGCACCAGATCAATTTCATCCATAGTTTTACTTTGCTGGATAAATCTATTCATATCATTAACAGAAATTAAAGGAAAAGCTATGCTCAATTTAATATCAATATAGTTGCTTTCTGTTAGTTGATAAAATTTTAAAACTTCACCGTCATATCTCCATAGTTCTCCTACACCTAAAGCCGCATAAATATTAAATTTATTAACAGAACTGCTAGTAATATCAATTTCAACTGCTAAATCCGGCGCCGGGTCTGTTCTTAAATCTAATTCTTGTTTACCTCTAATTAGTGGCTCATTTTGAATATAATAGCAACTATCGGGTTCTATTCCCTTTGTTATTGGTTGACGTTTTAATGTTGTAGAACCAGCACTTCTAATTTTAGTTTTTAATTCTACTGCTAAAGCAAATATCAATCGGTCAAACTGAATTTTAGGATTTTCGTGTTCAAAAAGTGGAGTCATGATTTCTAAAACACCGCAGTCATAAGCAAACCGAGAACCTCTATGCTCACCTGTATCTCTCAGCAAGGCTTCAAAGGTTTCCCAGCTAACGTTGTGTAGCACTGTTCTTTGTTCAGCAGGCGTTGACTTTACAAGCATATTACAATACTTCTTCTGTCAGGATATTAGATAAAATCCCGATAATTTTACCTATGTCATTAATATAATATTCGCTCAAGTCAATTTCAATCACTTGCCCAATAAGTTTTAAAAACTTCCAGTTAGTTCCAGTGGTGACAGTTCCATAAATTGCCTGAATGTTATTACCCTCACGTTCATTAAACAATTTAGCTGCTAACATTTCTGCTACACACTGACCTAATCCTGCATTAATATTTTCTTTCTTAGCTTCTACAATTGTGACAACTGGTGCATTCAGAATTAGTAACTCTGGTGAACGGCTAATAATAAAATCGCAATTTCCGTTTAAACCTTGTGCGGAATCAACTGTAAAATCGATACCAGAAAATAGACTTATTTGATTATTTAAATATTTTCTTACAGCAATTAAAATAGGCGCAATAATCATCTCTGAACGGGATTTCTCAGTATTACTAGCAAGAGCTAAAGGTACATTTTCCCGCAAGACTTCTACAAGTAATGGTGGACACTCTACTTCATGTACAGATGCAAATATATCAACTTTATCAGAAATAGTTAGGTCAAAGGTTTTTCTAACTCTGTCTAAAGTAAAGTCGCTGTATGACACTTTAGTTGCTCCTGTAAATAATCCAGATAATTAAATTGTGCCAACTATTAGCAAGATATGTTGCTGATATTTGGCACAATTACTGTCTGAATATTTTGTAACTTTAAGCAAGTAAACCTGCGAAAAAGTCGAGAGTTTCTTTTAGTGCTTTGATGAAAATATCAATTTCTTCGCGGGTATTGTAGAAAGATAGACTTGCTCGTGCGGTTGCAGCAAGACCTAAGTAACGGTGTAATGGTTGTGTGCAGTGGTGTCCAGAACGGATGGCAACGCCTTCTTGATCTAATAATGTAGATAAGTCGTTGGCGTGGACTTCTCCGGCTGTAAAGGACGCAAGAGCGGCTCTCCCTTCACCTTTCGCATTTGGTTTGGGGCCGTAAATTCTAATTTGGGGAATTTGCTCTAATTGTTGGAACAAATAAGCCGTTAATTCTGCTTCGTAGGCGTGGATTTTATCCATGCCGATACTGCTAAGATAATCTATTGCAGCACCAAGTGCGATCGCTTCCCCAATTGCAGGTGTACCAGCTTCAAATTTATGTGGTAATTCTGCATAGGTGGAATGGTCTAAATACACCTCTGCAATCATCTCACCACCACCAAAAAATGGTGGCATTGATTCTAATAATCCTAACTTGCCATACAAAAATCCTATCCCAGTTGGAGCGCACATTTTATGACCGGATGCTACCAACCAATCACAATCTATTTTTTGCACATCTATAGGGTAATGAGGAACACTTTGGCAAGCATCAACTAAGAATTTAGCACCGTATTTGTGAGCGATCGCAGCAATTTCTTGCACTGGATTAATACAACCCAAAGTATTAGAAATATGCACCACCGATACTAATTTTGTTTTGTCAGAAATCAGTTGTTTAAACTGTGACAAATCAAAAGTTTCTTCTGATGTTAATTCTACAAACTTCAATACTGCACCCGTTTTTTGCGCCACCAATTGCCAAGGTACAATATTACTGTGGTGTTCCATCACCGACAGAATAATTTCATCCCCAGGCTGCAAATTATTCATTCCCCAGCTATAAGCTACGAGATTAATCGCCTCACTTGCGTTGCGAGTGTAGACAATTTCCTGACGCGATGCAGCGTTGATGAATTTGGCAACTTTATCTCTAGCGCCTTCATAAGCATCAGTAGCTTTAGCACTCAGAGAATGGGCACCTCGATGCACGTTAGCATTATATTGCTCGTAATAATCCCGTAGGGTATTTAATACGAACAAAGGCTTCTGCGATGTCGCAGCATTATCGAGATAAACCAGGGGTTTTTCGTTGACTTCCTGATGCAATATCGGGAAGTCAACGCGAACTTTATCAGCAAGGGTTTTGGTAGGAGTAAAAGTCATTGGTAGATTAGTTATTACTCATTAGTCAGGGACTTGAGATTATTCACTGTGTTTAAAAGGATTTCTCGCAGAGAGGGGACTGGTATTTTGTTGATAACTTCAGCAGCGAAGGCGTTAATTAACAACTTTCGAGCATCGTTTTCATCAATTCCCCGACTTTGCAGATAGAATATTTCGTCATCTTCTAATTGGCTAACGGTAGCACCGTGAGCGCATTTGACATTATCCGCAGTAATTTCCAATTGGGGTTTAGTATCAACTCTGGCTTTAGACGATAGCAGCAAATTGCGATTCAACTGGGATGCATTTGTCAACTGCGCTGGTTTGGGTACAAAAACTTTACCATTGAATACCGCATGAGCGCGATCGCCTACAATACATTTATGCAATTGGTCACTTGTACCGTGGGGATAATTGAGTGCGATCGCACTGTGAGTATCAGACAATTGCTTACCAGAAATTATCGTCAAACCATTGAGAGTAGTTTCTGTCTGCTCACCAGTTTGCAAAATTTCTAAATTGTGCCGTGACAACTTTGCACCTAGAGTTATGGCATGACAAGTATATCGACTATCACGGGACTGTGCGATCGCAGTTTTCCCAATATGAAAAGCCTCTGCACCTTCCCACTCAACCCTAGTGTGACTAACTTGGGCATTGTCACCAACCCACACTTCTGTAACCGCATTGGTGAAATATACTCCTCCCTCTTGTGGGGTAGGCATCTTGCCTGCCACATACTCCTCAACCAACGTCACCTGCGAACCACTTTCCGCCACCACCAAACAACGCGGCTGTGAAATCGTCGCCGTCTCACCCGCAACTGAAATAAACACCAAATGAATTGGCGTTTCAACTACCACATTCTTCTTCACCCACACCACAGCAGCATCAGTTATTCCAGCCGTATTGAGAGCAGTAAAAACCTCCTGCGCTCCCTCAGCTTGAGCTAAATACTGTTGTACACCTTCCTGCTCAACCGCAGACAAACCAGCCAAATTACTCACCACAATTCCAGATGGCAAATCTGAAACTGCTGATAACTCCGGCGCAAAAACGCCATTAACAAATACCAAACGACTATTAGCCGTCTCTGGCAAAATATCAAATTCTACAGACGCGACAGACGCGAAATTTCCCGTCTCTACATTAAATTGCACCTTTCGCAAAGACGATAAATCAGTAAACCGCCATTCTTCCTCGCGGGTAGTCGGGATAGTCGCATGACGTACCCAATTTGCAGCACTTTCGCGTAATTCCTGCAACCAACCTTCTGTTTTCGTTGCCGTTACTTGATTTAACAACCCAGTCAGATAATCATCTCTATCTAACATTGATGTCAAACTAACTACATTGGAATTAGGAATTGGACTAGGAGATACTTGAATAGTCATTACACACCCACCTCAGCAGCTGCAAATTCTGCCAGCACCCAGTCATAACCGCGAGACTCTAATTCCAACGCCAGTTCCTTACCACCACTCGTAATAATCTGCCCCTGCGCCATCACATGGACAAAATCAGGCACAATATAATCGAGTAATCGCTGATAGTGAGTAATCAAAATTGTGGAATTGTCTGGACTTGCCAGTTGATTTACGCCATTCGCCACAATTCGGAGCGCGTCAATATCCAAACCCGAGTCTGTTTCATCCAAAATTCCTAACTTTGGTTCCAACAGCGCCATTTGCAGAATTTCATTCCGCTTCTTTTCACCACCAGAAAACCCTTCATTCAAACTGCGACTGAGAAAACTGGCATTCATCTTCACTACATCCAGCTTTTCCTCAATCAAATCGTCAAAATCAAAAGCGTCTATTTCCTCTAAACCTTGCGCCTTCCGACGGGAATTGTACGCCACCCGCAAGAAATCCAAATTGCTCACACCTGGAATTTCTAACGGATACTGAAACGCCAAAAATACACCACTTCTAGCGCGTTCTTCCGGTTCCAATTCCAGCAGATTTTGCCCCTGGAAAATCACTTCACCGCCAGTCACCTCATACGCCGGATGTCCAGCCAACACCTTAGAAAAAGTACTCTTACCAGAACCATTCGGCCCCATGATCGCATGAATTTCACCCGATCGCACCTCCAGATTCACACCTTTCAAAATCGGTGTCCCATCAACATTAGCCGTCAGATTCCGTACTGACAGCACAACTTCACTATTTTCAATAATCATCTTCTCTCCCTTCTCTCCCTTCTCTTTCTTTGCGCCCTTCGCGCCCTTCGCGGTTCGTCATTCTTCCAAAAGATAAACACAGAACGCCGATGTCCCTGTGTTTATCCTTGCTTCCATTTATCCAACACTGCCTTCCAACTTCAAACTCAACAACTTATCAGCTTCCACAGCAAACTCCATCGGTAGCTGATTGAAAACATCCTTACAGAAGCCGCTAACCATCATCGAAATGGCATCTTCTGCTGAAATACCCCGTTGAGCAAAGTAGAATAGTTGATCTTCCCCAATCTTAGAAGTAGAAGCTTCATGCTCCACTTTCCCAGTATTATTTTGCACTTGGATATAAGGGAAAGTATTGGCATGGGCATTATCCCCAATCAGCATCGAGTCGCACTGAGAATAATTTCTCGCGCCTTTAGCCGTCGGATTTACTTTCACCAAACCCCGGTAACTATTACTAGAATTACCTGCGGAGATTCCTTTAGAAATAATTGTGCTGCGGGTATTCTTACCAACGTGAATCATCTTTGTACCCGTATCAGCTTGCTGCATATTATTTGTCAGCGCCACCGAGTAAAACTCACCCACAGAGTTATCACCCACCAAAACACAGCTAGGATATTTCCAAGTAATTGCCGAACCTGTTTCTACTTGAGTCCAGGAAATCTTGGAATTAACGCCCTGACACAAACCGCGTTTGGTGACAAAGTTGTAAATACCGCCTTTACCGTTAGCATCGCCAGCGTACCAATTTTGCACGGTGGAATATTTAATTTCGGCGTTATCCAGAGCAACGAGTTCCACAACGGCGGCGTGTAATTGGTTGCTATCATACATCGGTGCGGTGCAACCTTCAAGGTAAGAAACATAACTACCTTCTTCGGCGACAATCAAAGTCCGCTCAAATTGTCCCGTGTCACCAGAGTTGATGCGGAAGTAGGTAGATAGTTCCATTGGGCATTTTACGCCTTTAGGAATATAGACAAAAGAACCATCGCTAAATACGGCGGCGTTCAAGGCAGCAAAATAATTGTCAGCTACAGGAACAACGCTACCCAAGTATTTTTGGATCAATTCTGGGTGTTCTTGCAACGCTTCCGAAATTGAGCAGAAAATAACGCCATCTTCTGCTAGCTTTTCTTTAAATGTAGTGGCGACAGAAACGCTATCGAAAATTGCATCAACGGCGACATTTGCCAGCCGCTTCTGTTCAGATAGGGAAATGCCTAACTTCTCGAAAGTTTCTAAAAGGGTTGGATCAACTTCATCCAAGCTGTTTAGTTTTTCTTTCTTACGTTTTGGCGCTGAGTAATAAATGATATCCTGATAATTTATTGGCGGATACTTGACATTCGGCCAAGTTGGTTCCGTCATTTTTTGCCACTGGCGATAAGCTCTGAGGCGAAAGTCCAGCATGAACTGCGGCTCGTTCTTCTTAGAGGAGATCAAGCGGATAACGTCCTCGTCTAGTCCACGCGGAATAGTGTCGGCCTCAATGTCCGTGACAAAGCCGTACTTGTAGGGTTGGTTGACTAAGGTTTTGACAGTGGCACTCATCAGTAATAATCTCTCGTGTTCGGAACTTGAATCTCTCTATAAGGATGGGAGACGGGGTTTCTTTAGCCGATTCCCATCTACCGTTACGGAATGGTTACACGGCTGCTAGAATAGTGGTGGAGAGTAAAACAACAGCTATGTTGTTTAATCTATCTTCATTTTACGCTAAATTAACAACAACAATGTTGTCAAAGTCAAACAATTTTGGATTTTAGATTTGCAATTTGGGATTGAAAGAGACCACAAAGGTGCTTGGCTCAAGGATTTTAGATTGACGATCGCGTAGCAGGCTACATACCAGAAAACTTTTTTAATCCAAAATCGTTCGACTGAGCGAAGTCGAAGTCCAAAATCCAAAATCCAAAATCGGCACGGTCAAATTTTCAAAGAAATTAATTTTTGGGGCGTTCGCTGAACGTCTCGCACCACATGAAGATGGCGACTACCCACCAGTCCTCAACCAAGCAAGATATCCTAGAGTATCTGCACAAACACGAAAAAGCAACGGCTTTGGAGCTAGCTGAAGTTTTAGACGTTACCCCTCAAGCTATTCGTCGCCATCTCAAAGATTTGGAGACGGAGGAGCTAGTTTTGTATTCTACATCAGTGCAGGCGGCGGGGATGGGGCGGCCGCAGCATCTTTATCAACTGAGTCGTCAAGGACGCGATCGCTTGCATCGAACAATGAGCGATCGCTTTGGTGATGGCCACGGGAATTTTGCGGTTTCGCTGCTAGACACCTTAGCCGAAACAGTAGGACACGACCAATTTAAATCGATTTTAGAGAAACAGTGGCAGCGCAAAGCTAAAGAATACCGCGATCGCGTGGGTAATGGTTCGTTGCGAGAACGTGTAGCCAACTTAGTCGAGTTGAGAAAAGCGGAAGGCTTCATGGCGGAGTATCACCCTGTTGATGTGAATGACTCTTTTGAGAGCGATCGCTTTATCTTAATGGAGCATAACTGCGCTATTTCTAACGTTGCCGAGTCTTTCCCCAGCATCTGTGGTCACGAATTAGAAATGTTTGCAGCTGTCTTACCAGATTGTACCGTAGAACGCACCCACTGGATTATTGATGGCGAACACCGTTGTGGCTATTTGGTGCAAATTCGTCATTAGTTCTTAGTTTTTTTAATAACTAATCCCCTATAGCCAATACTTAATAATCAACTAAATTTGAGATAGCATTTCATTTATGGATGTACCACCACAGCAACCATCAACACAATTTTTAACCCTGGAAGAGTCAGCAAAAGTAGATGCGGCTTTGTTGTCTTCCCCAGAAAAATTTTTAACAAGATTAACAATTTCATCACTTAAGCTTTTGAAGCATATCGCCCAAGAGTACGGCGTTGCTATTGAAGATTTGACAGCACAGCAGGTAATTGCCTGGTTTGAAAAAGATGGCAAAATTCGACGTGAACAAGGCATTGAGGATTCATACCTGAAATGGTGAACTGTGGTACTAAAGTTTGCATTTCGGGTATAGCCTAAAAGTAACTTTACATAACGCCAACAGTAATCACCTCCTCTTCTATCTTTATCTGTGGTTAATTTATTTCTGTACCTTACCTATGTAGGAACCACTATAAAAACAAAAAGCACCTTTTTTAAGGTGCTTTTACAGTTGATACTATTTTGTTTATCAAACAATTATTTAAGCATTGTAATTGTTAGCCCGAGGACTACGAGCACCAGTTGCGGCTCCAATCATTGAAGCTATTAAACCCAACAAAGAACCAAACACAAACCACCACAATCCCGAACGTAAATTAGCTGCTGCATCACGAGCTTGTTGGGCACTGATATTTGCTTGTGGTACATTAACACCACCTTGTTGTTGTACCTGATTTATAACTTCCCCAGCGTTAGAAGCAGCAACACCAAAAGCACCAGATACTCCGCTTGCTAATAGCCATGAACTAACTGCTAAAGTCGTTGCCCAAAGAATTGCACCGTTAAGAAGAGCTGTATTGCGGTTCATTGGCCCACAAGCACGAGCTGTAACCCAACCACCAGTAAATAGGGAAATTAGTAAAGCGATAGTTGACCAAAGCCCCGCATTACCCGCAGCGTTAGGAGCGATTGTTCTGGGTGCGCCTGAACCTTCAACTGCGCCTGCTGCAAAAGCACCAATTATAGCGCTCAAAATTAATTGAGTAGCTAAAGCAACCAACAAACCAGAAATAATCGGCCCCCAGCGAACAAGATCATGATACTCACTTACTCGGCCTGCTACCACAGACTCAGTAGGAATAACGTCATTACCTGTCCGATTTACGTATGACATAACTTATGTTCTCCAGTGCTGTTTCAGCAAAGCTTACTCTCAGGTATATTCATGTTTATGCTTAAAATTAAATAGCTAAATCATCTACTTTTATATCTATCAATAGAAAGATTTTATAAGTATATCTTTAGTCAGAAAAAGCAGATCATAATAAACTTTAATATAAAAATTTTAATATCTAAATAATTTTTTAGAAAAGAAATTTTCATTAAATTTTTAAATTAAAACACAATTAATTATTAACTATTATGAGAAACTAGCTTTAATTTTGTAAGCAATTAGACTTAAGACAAAACTTTGTAACAATCGTCAAAAGTTAAGAAGAATCAAAAATTAACGCATCCTCACAGCAGTACCTGTGGCAGTAATCAATAAAAGAACTCCTGACTGGTCAAGATTGATTGTGCCAGTATCAATTTCAATACCAATCACAGCATTTGCTCCTAAACGTTGTGCTCGTTGTTCTAATTCTTCTAATGCCTTGCGTTGACCCTGCTCAAATAGACGCTCATAGCTACCAGTGCGTCCACCAATAATATCTCGAATACCCGCCAGAAAATCCCGCAAGAAATTGCTACCGTAGACTACTTCTGCTGTCACAACGCCTAAATAGGACTCAATAACGGCTCCTTGAATTACATCAGTGGTAGTTATAATCATAAATTAGCCTCCCAGATTGTATATAGGTTGATACTTATTATTAAAATTTATATACAAAACTAGTTTGTATTCATACAAGCTTAATAAATATGCTCTCACATAATTTTAGATTGTGAACATATTTGTACTCTTACTCTCTGGCTAAAAACTAGCATTTAAAAAAATATTTAGCTTGTTAAATTTATCTTACCGTGTAATGTCTAGAAAAGGATATAAATGCCTAAATTGCGACTTCCTACAGGGTAGTATAAAAATGTGAATAATTGGATACAGAGTCAGCCATTTGTTCCAGAAAACAATAAACAGAAATAAATCTTAAATTTTCTAAAATTGGTAGCTCGCTTTCTAAAATTAAGCCAGATGCCTGTTAAATTTTTATAAGTGGCACGTATAACTACTGAGAAAAAAGTGTTATTTTGCTAGTCTACGAATTTATATGTAAGTAACTTCATCTAAACTTGATATCTTACACTTCCTCATTCAGTAAAAACCCTGTAATGTAGGTGGCGACTAATGTAAAGGAAAGAATCAATGAATTATTAACATCTTAATCAATACGAAGAAATACAGTTTTCAAAAGTCCATATTTTTGTTTTAATGTACAAGAAAAAAGTCCTCAAAAATTTCAGGAAATTTACTGTGTACAAGCCAACATCAATTGTGCTGAGTGTGTTGTTATTAGGATGTTTTTCTTTAACTATACCTTCAGTAGCTCAGGCTCAGGTATTAGTGGCGCAAGGCAAAAACGCAGAGTTAAAGCAACTACTAGAAGAAGGACGGAGGTTAGTGGATACGGGCGATTATGGTGGTGCGATCGCAGTTTATCAGCAAGCAGCTAGGCTAGATGCCAAAAACGCTAAAATTCATTCAGGTATTGGTTATTTATACGCACAACAGGGAAATTACCAGGCAGCATTAACAGCTTATCGTCGTGCGATCGCTATCAACCCTAACAATAGTGATTTTTATTACGCGGTGGGTTACATCAAAGCGAATTTGGGCGACACCCGTGGGGCAAAAGAAGGCTACCGTCGGGCTATACAGCTGAACCGTAATAACGTTAACGCCTATTTAGGATTGGCTGTGACGCAATCTCGAATGGGAGACTATAATGCTGCTAGCTGGGCATACCAACAAGCGATCGAATTGGATAAGAACAACGCTCAGACTTATGAGTTAATGGGTTCGATGTATAAACAGCGCCGACAAACCAAACAAGCAAACAGCTTGCTTCAGAAAGCCCGTGATTTATACAAGCGGCGTAATGACTCAGATGGCGTCAACAGAGTAGAAGCCATGCTGCGACAGTTAGGAGGATGAGATTAATCTAACTGGCGTCCCGTTAATTCCACAAAAATATCTTCCAGGTTAGAGGGACGCACCATCATTCCGGTTTTATCAGGCTGTTCATTCAAGTAGATATTTGCTGCTGACAAAGATGGGAAAAACAAATATTCCCAACTACGAGCACCATCACTTCCCACTTCAGATACACCTAATTGTTTCATCACCAAACCTTCACCGTGAGCAGAACGCAGTTGTTGTAAAGTTCCTAAAGAAATCAGCTTACCACTATCCATAATACCGATGCGTCCTGGCTTGGTAGAACCAAAAGCATCGCACAAAAATTCGACCTCATCCATATAATGGGTCGTTAGTAACATCGTCATTCCCTGCTTATTCAAATCTCGAATAATTTCCCAAAGCCGTCGCCTAGTTTGGGGGTCTAGTCCTACCGTTGGTTCATCCAAAAACAGAATTTGCGGTTGATGCAATAAAGCTCTGGCAATCTGCAACCTTCGTTTCATACCCCCAGACAGAGTTTTTACCAAATCATTACGTTTTTCTGCTAACTCAACATACTCTAGCCATTGATTAATTAGTTTTTGTCGCTGTGGGTTGCTAATGTGATGTAGCCTCCCATGCAGTTCCATATTTTCCCAAACGCTTAAATCATTATCCACACTTACTTGTTGCAAGACTACGCCAATACTCTGTTTTGCCAGCATTGCTTGGCTCATCACATCATATCCGCCTACTTCTATCCGTCCTTGGGAGGGTTTAGTTAGTGTAGTCAGCATCCGAATTGTGGTGGATTTACCCGCACCGTTTGGGCCAAGTAAAGCAAATATTTCCCCCGCTTCAATTTGGAATGACAGATCATTGACTACAGGTATATTGTTGTAAAACTTGTAGACATTTTCTAGAAAGACAGCAGTAGTCATAGTCACTTTGCTCCAATAAAAATTTAACGAGATCAGGGGTTTAAGTCTTCTGCTTCTATCAAGCAGCGCGTGAAAGTGTCGGGGTCTAAATCCCTGTTACAAAATGCAATTGCGTTAGCGTAGCGGGGCGAAGCCCATTGCGAATTGCGAATTGCGAATTGGTTTAATTTCTCTTGGCGATTATATCTAGAATGACTGTAATTAATGTGTCTGGGTCTATTGGCTTAGGAACGTGCTCCTGAAATCCGGCGGCTAGAGCTTGTTGGCGATTAACTTCTCCAGCGTAAGCCGACAAAGCTAAAGCCAAAATTCGCCCACCTTGTTCGGGTGGCATGGCTCGAATTTGTCGAATCAGCATATAGCCATCCATCTCTGGCATTCCAATGTCACTCAACAAAATATCTGGTGGTGATTGCTCTACCGCTTGCAGTGCTTCTATTGCCGATGTCACAATACAAACCTCTCCTCCCGCCTGCTCAAGAACAAAGCCCAAAAAATCACGGATATCTTCATCATCATCAACAATTAGTAACCGTATTCCTGTCAGAGGTGAGGTGTTAAAAGTCAATAATGAATAGTCTTCTTCTGCTTTCTGGCTAGAACCTAGTGTTTTCATCAAAGGAAACCTGACATTAAAGGTGGCTCCCTGTCCTTCTCCAGGACTGTCTACTTGAACAGTACCTCCATGCAGTTCAACTAGATGACGGACGATCGCTAGCCCCAACCCTAATCCGCTAAACTTCCTAGTTGTTGTCGCATCCGCCTGACGAAAGGATTCAAACACGTAGGGTAAAAAGTCTGGATTAATACCTTTACCCGTGTCGCTAACAGTAATTTGAGCCTGCGAGTCTCGGCACTCTAAGCGAATTTCGACTCGTCCACCAGTGGAACTAAATTTTACAGCGTTAGTAAGCAAATTCCAAAATACTTGCTGTAAACGAGCAGAATCTCCCAAAATCTGCCCAATATTTGGGTCGAATACTCTTTCAATTTGAATTGACTTCGCTTCTGCTGCTAAACGCACAGTTTCAATAGCCGCTTCAATTGTCGATACCAAGTTAACAGGAGCCATTTCTAAATTGAGTTTGCCAGACAAAATGCGAGAGATATCTAACAAATCTTCAATTAATTGTGCCTGGAGTTTGGCATTGCGCTCGATTGTTTCCAAAGCAATAGCCGTTCTTGCGGCATTTAATGTTCCATTGCGAAGCAACCTAGTCCAACCCAAAATAGGATTGAGGGGCGATCGCAATTCATGTGACAACACTGCCAAAAACTCATCTTTAATTCGATTCGCTGTCTGAGCTTGTTCACGTGCAGCTTGCTCACGCAAAAAAAGTTGTTCGCGTTCTGCTTCTGCTTGTTTTTGCTTTGTAATATCGCGTGAGATGACTAAAAGTTGTGCAATAATTCCTGATGCATTTCGGACGGAAGTAATAATTACATCCCACCACTTCGGCTTGCCCTTTGCTGTGGGACAGTAGCCTTGAAATTGACCAACATTACCTATTTTGGCTGTAGCGATCGCCGCTTTGGCCTTTTCTCGGTCTTCGCCTTCCCAAAAACTAATCCACTCGGCGTTAAGAAAGGACGCAGGCTCATCAATTTCTAGAAGATGCAGCCCGCCTTTATTCAAGTAGAGTACCTGCCCATTTAACGTTAAAACTTTGATGCAATCATGACTGCTGTCCAAAATTCGTTGCTTTAACTCTTCACTTTCTCGCAGGGCGGCTTCGGCCAGTTGGCGTTGCGTAGCTTGCTCATAGGCATTGCTGATATCCTTGAAAAGGACGGCGACTTGTCGCTGCTGCGGTTGCCCAATGCGGAATGCATAAACGTCGAACCAACGTTGTAGGGCAACAGCCCTATTCTCAAAGCGAACGGGTTCGCCCGTTATGGCTACTTTGCCGTAAATTTCAAACCAATGCTTGTCATGATTCGGAATTAGATCGCGTATTTTTTTGCCTTCTACGTCTTTGAGTCCTGTTTGTTTCTCAAAGGACGCATTGATTTCTAAAAAGCGGTAATCGTTTGGCGTGTCGTTTTCATCAAACAGCATTTCGATCACGCAAAATCCTTCGTCAATGGACTCAAACAGCGTTCGATAGCGTTCTTCAGATCGGCGTAAGGCTGATTCTGCAAGTTTTTGCTCACTGATATCTGTGCAAGTGCCATACCAGCGAATAATTTGACTGTTTTCATTCAGCATTGGTAAAGCACAGGAGAGATGCCAACGATAGGTTCCATCTGCCTGTCTCAAGCGATGTTCAACTTCGTAGCTTGTGCCCATTTGAACGGCTTGAGTCCATGTCGAGATGGTGTGTTCTCGTTCCTCTGGGTGGATAAGGTTCTGCCAACCGAACCCCTGGATTTGCTCTAGCGTCATCCCAGTGTAGTCAAGGCAGCGAGGGCTGTAATAATCTACCCGACCAATTGCATCGGCTGTCCACACCATTTGGGGAATGGATTCAGCCAGAAAACGAAAACGTTCCTGACTGGAAGCAAGGCGCACTCGTCCCAACTCTAAATTGGCAGCAACCCGTGCCAGTAATTCCCGTCGGCTGAATGGCTTCACCAAGTAATCATCTGCCCCAGACTCCAATCCTTCCACTGCCGATTCTTCTCCAGCCCGGGCAGACAGTAGCAGAATGGGAATTTCGCGCGTTCTTAAATTAGCCCGCAACTGCCGCAGCAACTCAATGCCATCCATTCCTGGCATCATGACATCGCTGAGGATTAAATCAGGCGGATCGTTATACGCGGCAGCTAGAGCGCTTTCACCATCAATTGCCACGTCCACTTTATAATATTCGCTAAGAATCCGTCGCAAATAATTCCGCATATCGGTGTTGTCATCCACCAATAAAATCCGGGCAGAAGAAACAGGGGAGAATTCTTCCTCTTCAAGAGTTTCTTTCGGCAGCCACCCTAAAGCTTCCTCAACATAAGACATTGCTCCAGAAGCAGTAGAAACATTGCTTTGACTAGTATTAAGGCAATTTAGGGGTAAGTGAGCCGTTCCAGTTGGCAATTGAACAGTAAATGTACTGCCTTGACCGAAGGTGCTGTCAACGGTGATTGTCCCACTATGCATCTGGACTAATTCTTGCACTAGCGACAGCCCAATGCCCGTACCCTCAAAGGTGCGACCTTTGACACCTTTAACTCGATAAAACCGCTCAAATAATCGAGGAACCTCATCTGCCGGAATTCCAGTACCAGTATCGCGCACTATCAGTGATACCATCATGTCAACCGGGCGCAAAGAAACCGCAATCTCTCCAACGAAGGTAAACTTCAATGCATTGGAGAGCAGATTTAACACAATCTTCTCCCACATTTCGCGGTCTACGTAAACGGGTTCTGCTAGGGGAGGACAATCCACAATTAATTGCAATCCCGCCGAATCAGCAGCAGACCGGAAAATACTTGCCAGTTCTGCGGTATAGGTGGCTAAATCAATTGGCTCATAATTAGCTATGGTGCGTCCGGCTTCAATGCGCGAGAAATCTAACAGCGTATTGACTAGTTTGAGCAGCCGTGTACCATTGCGCTGTACCATCTCTAATTGCGCTTGGGCTTTGGCTGGAAGAATTCCGTCTAATTCTAATTCAGTTAACGTCTCTTTCAGTGGCGACAGCATCAGCGTTAGGGGAGTGCGAAATTCGTGGCTGATGTTGTTGAAGAAGGTCGTTTTAGCTCGATCTAGTTCTGCTAGTGCCTCCAGTCGCTTGTGTTCTTCTTCATAAGCACGGGCATTAGCGATCGCGATCGTCATGTTGCCTACCAGCAAATCGAAAAACTTTCGGTAATCCTCCTCAAAAGCCCGGTAAGGATTGATGCCCAATACTAGTAATCCAAAAATTTGTTTTTGTCCAGGTGGGATGAGCGGCACGACCCAAGCAACTGAGGGGGGTTTGTCCCAAGCTCCTGTGGGCAGAGCTTCAAACTGATTTGTCAAATCATCTACGATTGCTGCTTCCCCGGTATGATAAACTTGTGCGAGTTTCCATGCATCGCTCTGTTGAGTTAAATTTACTCTCGATAGAATTGTTCCTGTTTCCTCGCTTAGAGTAGTTCCAACTAGCTTTGCACTTCTGCCATCTGGCTCAACCTGATACAGCATGGCAAACGGGATGTCATGAGAATTAGTTGCTAAAGCTTGAATTGCAGACAGGCAAGCCGCTTCTGTGGTCTTTGCTTGAGCCGTTTCTCTACTTAGTAAGCTCAGAGTTTGTAAACGGCGATCGCCCAGCACTCGTCCTGTTGTTTCACTAACAATACAAAAGACTCCGCCAACTTTCCCGCTCTCGTCTCGCACGGGGTCATAGGAGACATCGAAGTAAGTTTCCTCAATGTAACCGTGTCGATTTAAGAAAAATAAATGATCTTGCGCCCAAAATGCAATTCCTGTGGCAACAACTCCCTTAAGTAAAGGTTCTACAACATTCCAGGCTTCGCTCCACGCTTCATGAGCAGGGCGACCGAGCGCCCAAGGATGTTTTGAGGCAAGGGCAGGGCGATAGGCATCGTTATAAATCGTGATTAATTCCGAACCCCAAAAGAGGCAAATCTGAGCTTTAGAAGCTAGTAAGATGCTAATAGCACTCCGTAAGCTCTGGGGCCAATCAGCCACATAACCTAAAGCAGTCTGCGACCAATCGAGTGATCGCATCAGGCTTCCAATTTCGCCACCTTCAATAAAAACATTGTTAACAGCTATACCTTCTTCTTCAGGTGCCATCGCTGCTAGTTCTGATTGCTAAAGTGTTTGGTTAACAGGTTTTCACCTGGTTCTCCTATATTATTATGTAACAATTTTTCAATCTGTTAGAGTGCTAGGGGAATTAGTTTGCTTCGTCCATTCTCCCATCGATTGACACTCTGAAATGACACCCAACTTTACTGGCAAACTTAACTTCTTAAGACAGTTACAGTAGCTGCCGAGCTTCTCGAATCAACGCCACCTTAAAAGGGCTAGTCATTTTTGAACAACAAAATTCCCGACTTATTTGAGAAATCGGGAATCTAAAATTTCAATTTTCACAAATCAAATAGAATTCATATAGCGATTTTGATAGTAAGCCAAAATCTGGTTAACTCTTTGCCGACTTTCTGAACCAGAGTTTGCTGTCCACGAGATACACAAGCCATCAATTTGACTTTGATTGTAATCAAACTCTTGGGATGACTGGGGAATTAACTCCACTTCTACCCCTTTGACTTGATGTAAATGAGCTGCTATCTCTCTATAGACAGCTAAAGGTAAACCAGCGAATTCAATTTTTTCCTTAGTCTCCATCTTTATGAAGCTCCAACATTGACAGGATTTGAGGGAGGCGTTGTCACTGACACAGGATTGCCGCTAGCAGATGCAGCTGACGGCGTTGAATTGACAGCCCCTTCTCCTACCATTTTGGCAACTTCAATACCATATTGTTCAAGAATCACGATCGGATTGTAGCCCTGATTCATTTCAATACGTTTAACCAGTACGCCATTTGCTAATCGCTGTCCCGCCTGCACATAGCGACTCGTCGGCTCATCCGGTACTTTGATAATTGCCTGTGGTTCCTTACTAATTAAAACTACACCAGTCACAACAACTGCCTTTGCTAACTCAGGTTGTGCTGGCGGTGGCAATACAGATATTAAAGCTGGGTTAGGGACAACTTGAGGCAAAACCTTAGGTAAGACTGAGATCAAACTAGGATTGACTTTTTTTGGTACAGAAGCAATCTTATTTTTTTTCTGATTTAAAGCTATTTTGGGTGTTGGAAGTTTTCGGACTGTTATTGATGGAGTAGGTAGCTTAGGCACCACAGGAACCGGTCTTCCAGATGTTTTAGGCATTCCGGTAACCGTTTGCCCGAAAAGTTGTGCAAACGGATCACTTCGATCTTTTGATAGTTGAACTAACTGTACCCGCTCTGTAGCATTAGTGGATTGAATCAAGTTAGCAGATGCAGGAGTAACTTGTGAAACCTCTTTGGCAGGTATCACTGGATTCTTAAAGGATTGAGTGGTTGGTGGCGACTTTGCTGCTATTTTAGGAATCGGCGCAGGATTGATGGCTTGTGGTGTATCTTCAGAAGCACATCCAGCGATCGCCAAAGTTAAAATAGCTGCAATTGTAATTTTTAAATTTCTGCCCATGAGCTGTTCTCAAAAGCCATTGAAAAATTGGAACGTGAAAATCAACATGCCTAAAACTTGTATCAAAGGCAAAGTATGTTACCTTTATAACTTAATTTTTTAAATTTTGAGGGTTATTTTTAGCACTACCTACTGGGTATAACTGCGGCTTGGTGTTTATGCAATCAATCTTCTGCCACACCCATAAGCTGTTTCATCAAATCCAGACCTTTCTTAACTCTACGGGAAACTGTTACCACACTAATTCCCAGATGTTCTGCAACTTGTTTTTGTGTTAAATCTTGTAAAAATACACATTCCAACACATCGCGGGTGCGTTGTTCTAGCTGAACCAATGCTTGTTGCAAGCGAAGTTGGTCTTCTTGTACTAGTTGAAAGCTGCGATAGTTAGGATCTGGAACTAATTCTCCCAAACAAGTAGAGCCTTCTTCTCCATCTTGGATTGGCACATCAAGACTCAAGGGAGCGCGATTTATCCACGCTAATTTAATTTCTTGCCATTCGTTTGGAGAAATTTCCAGTGCTGTTGCTAATTCCGAGTCTGTTGGTTGGCGATTATGCTTTTCACGCCAAGAACGTGACACTCCTATTGCTTGCTGTTGCAGTGCTAACCACTTGCGAGGAATTCGCACGGTGACACCTTTATCTCGCAGATAGTGTTGAATTTCACCCCGAATATAGGGAAGAGCAT
This sequence comes from Nostoc sp. CmiVER01, assembly GCF_034531135.2. Taxonomy (NCBI): domain Bacteria; kingdom Bacillati; phylum Cyanobacteriota; class Cyanophyceae; order Nostocales; family Nostocaceae; genus Nostoc; species Nostoc sp. CmiVER01. Next base: position 70,594 of record NZ_JAVRBU020000021.1, on the reverse strand, counting down.
AAGAACTAAAGGCATGTCCCTTGGAAAGTTCAAATTTTTCAATAGCCCTGATTAAACCCAAAGATCCAACTTGGAGCAAATCATCGTAGGTTTCATGACATTGATTCGTCCAGTAGTGAGCTTCTTTTCTCACAAGTCCAATATTGAGTTTTACCAGCTTATTGCGAATACTTTCTGACGGAGATTGCTGATATTCTCGCAACAACTGCCAAATTTCATGTTTCAGTTCATTGGTTGTTGTGGTAGGCATAGCACCATGTTTATTAAGTAAATCAACAATTAATTTCTCTGTTTTAAACTCTGCTGCGATGGCGTACCCGCCCTTTTCGGTGGCGATCGCACGATATCAAAGCTAATGTCGTGCTATATGCTTTAGCAAGTTCTCTGGTAGATAACAACGTTTTTCTAAAGAAAATTCCACAAACTTACTTGACAATCGAGCAAAGTTTAAATAAGCAAAATCGGTGTATTCTGTAGCTGTTTTTAGGACTACATAGAAATAAAATATAAAATTAGTTACCAAATGTAAAACCGAGATTGTACTTAACTTTAATTAATTAATGCTGAAGCTAATTTCTATAAAAAAAACAACAGTAGCCGTAATTTTGTTGGATAAGCAAAAGTTTGATTTACAGTAAAATTACGTGTTCATTAAACTAAATTCAGCCAATAATTAAAAATTACTAATAATTTGCAGAAAATAATACGTAAATTTACGCAAAAAGAGATAACAAAAGGTATTTCACCCTTTGTTGTATTTAAAGTTTCCTCTATATTCAATACGGTTCAGTTAAGGCTAAAACTTTTTATCAAAGTCAAATTTTTTAACGTAGACGCAAAGCGGTGAAGCGGCGTGGTTTTCTCCCAAAGGGAGAGGCTAGCGCCTGCCGTAGGATGCCCGAAGGGCTGTAGGGGGTTTCCCCATGAGCGACTGCTGTTAGCGCAACGTAAAGCCTTCTCTACGAGAGGCTGCGCCCTAAGCGTAGCTATGCCGCAGGCTTTACGGCATGGCAAATTTTGGAGACGCTGTGCGTAGCTTGCTTCCCCGTAGGACTACGCTTAGAGCGACGTTAGGAGCGTTACCCGGAGAGCTTGCCGCAGTCTACCGCAGAGGCGCAGAGAAGCCAGTGCGCCCTTGCGGTTTCGCGACTTGTTCGTCTTTGGCGTTCCCGCTCTTTAGCAACTGGCGCAAAACAGAGAAAAGAAAATGCTTAACCCAAGTGTATTGTCCTTTATTTGTAAAAAACGCTAAAAAAAAGGCAGGGCTGTTTCATTCTTTAAAAGCCTCTTGAAAAGCTGGGAACAAGGGAAGGAAGAATTTTTCTCTTGTCTCCCCTTGAACCTTTGTCTCTTTTCGTCGCTGTAATGCTTTTATAGAAATGAAACAGCCCTGAGAATGGGGGCAAAAAAGTTAACTTTTGTTATGAAACCTGATGCTTACAGAATTGTAGTTCTGAGTGCCAGTCAGTTACCTAACTCCAGAGAGTTTAGGCACGAGCCGGTTCAACCCGTGCAAAAAATAGACCGCGAATCTTAACTTCTTTAGGTTCGCCAGCACCTAAATCTGTATCAGATGGCTGTTCGCTCTCGAAAGTACCAGCAATTTCACCACTAGAGCTATCAACTTTAGCGATTTGCAATGAAATCTTGCCATTAAGATTTTCAGCACGCTTGACGTTAGTGCGCGTAAGTTCTTCATCATCCGCTTGGGCGGGGAGAGCCACAGCATTATCGTAGCCACTAACGACACCACGACCCTTTGGATCTAGGAAGGCAGCACCACGGTAGGAAGGAACTTTGAAGGTGCCTTCAAAGTCTGTAGAGGTGTTAATACTGCTCAAACTGGGTTGGGTTTGAGCAACCAAGTTTTTGATAGTAAAGAGGAAAGGTACTCGTTCACCACCAGGAAGTTGCACAGTGATGGCTTGGAAGTCAAGACCATCTGTTTCCACAAAGGTGAGGCTATTATCTGAGTTGATTTTTATGTCGCCTTGCACCTGGTCAATGGTGGAAGTGTATCTGGTCAACAATTTGCCAGCAACAAATTCTGCTTGTTGGCGTTTATTAGCAGGTTCTTCTTTGATAAAGAAGCTAGTTGGTTCTAAGCAAAGTTCTTTGATGGTGTATGACTGGCTAGAATCAATGGGAATGGAGCCACGGCTTGTTTCTGCTAGTTGGGGGCATTTGTTAGCCAAGCCAGTGCCGCGAATTTGATCGTAAGTGAGTACATCTCTACCACTACTAACAGCAGGAGCATCACTACAAGCTGTTATTAGCCCCAGGCACAAAGCCAAGAATGCAACAATTAAAGCGCGATACCTCATGGTCAACCTCAATCTCAAAAATTAATATCTAAGTTGTAAAACTGCATCGAAGCTTTGATCTTTGACGAGAAGCCATCCTTTATCGGACATTGTATTGCTCTGATTCTTGAGTTGAAACAAGTGTCCGGGCGTATAGGTTGGCAGTCGCCACTCAAACTTTTCTCTGCTAAACGTACTTAAACGTGTCGCTGCTTCGCACTTTGCTCTTGCATATAGCAAAAGCGGCGTCGCCCAAGTCTTTTTGTATCATGTATGTGACGCCACTACATACAGCCCATTGTTTGATGGGTAAATCAGCCAGATCATACGATTTTTTTTAACTCAAAATCAAAGTACTCAAAATTCAAGAAAGTCTCATCCCGATCGCGTCTAGCTACCGTGGAGCCTATGGTAAAGGTTACTACGCTCTTTTACGAGCGATCGCAATTGCTTTTGATAAAGATACAAATCTAGTTATATTCACCTCTGACTCAAGGAAGGGGCAGGGGGAAAGGGAGATTCTAGAAGCTTACAGAAGGTTCATTTTTTAGGAGAACTATTGGCAAACTAGGGAAAATTAAAAATCTTCGGTAAATTTGAGTTGAACTCATTTATACGGAAAGGATGGCATGAACGATAACAAAAATCTTGAATCAGGAGAGTTGTCCTGTAAACTGCAAGCGATCGCAACTGTGGTGTATGATGCAGTTCAAGGTTGTCAAGGCGATAGTGTGGCTCTTTTGGCAATGCTTCGGCAATTGGAGTATTTACACCGAGAGATCCGGGATGGAGTTTTTCAAGAGAGTTTGCCTGTTAACCGTCGGCAACTCTACTCACTACTGAAAGATATTGAGTCTGAGGGAGGCTGGCCTTATATTGAGCGCATGAGACTACAAGCCTTTTTAGCAAATTTGCCACAAGAGGCTCCCGCAGAAAATAATCATGAAGTTTTAGAGAGCGATCGCTCATACGGCTGATCATGTCAAAATAAATTTCTAGCTGTGAATTAACAACTCTGATCGCCTCATCAACCGCTAAACCAAGAGCGGTTGCTCATTGAGGCTTCAAGCTAATTCGTAATTCGTAATTCTTAATTCTTAATTAAAAGGGGTTTTTACTGGTTATACCATCGCAAAGAATGCGATCGCGCTCCTCTAGATTGGGGTTGTGTTTGAGGTAATTGCCCACCCAGTCGCAACCACGAACAAGTAAGTTGTCAAGATTTAAATTCCACAAGATTATCGTGTTGTCATCACTCGCTGATGCTAGTGTTTGACCATCTGGGCTAAAACTGACACTAAATACCCCAGCGCGATGCCCATTGAGACTTTTAATTAATTTGCCATCACGGCTCCAGAGTTTCACTGTACTGTCCCAACTGGCGGCGGCGAGCAATTCACCATTGGGACTGAAAGTAACGGCATTGACGCTATCAGTGTACCCCTTTAATAAAGTTTTTAATAACGTTCCATCTCGCCGCCACAGTTTCACAGTGTTATCCCAACTAGCAGAAGCCAGTAACTCGTCAGTAGGACTAAAGCTGACACCTGTCACCCAGCTGTCATGGGGCGATAAAGTTTTTAACAACGTACCATCTCGTTGCCAAAGTTTAACAGTTTGGTCATCACTGGCAGAGGCTAAAACCTGACTATCATGGCTAAAGTTGACGCTATTTACCCAACCCTGGTGCCCCACTAAGGTTTTGAGCAACTTGCCCTCACGGTTCCAAAGTTTGACTGTTTTATCTTTGCTAGCTGATGCTAAAAACTGACCATCAGGACTGAAATTCACGCTCGTCACACTATCGCTATGCCCGTAGAGAGTCATGATCAAACTACCGTCAAGCCGCCAAAGTTTAACTGTTTTGTCAAAACTTCCTGAGGCCAGCATTTCACCTTTAGGATCAAAACTGACACTAGTAACTTGATTTGTATGCCCCACTAAAGTTTTATAAAGTCGGGTTTTGACCTCGCCACTACTGGTGTATCGTTGCCAAAGTTTGACAGTGTGATCGCTACTACCAGAACCTAGCATCTGACCGTCGGGACTCCAAGCAATGCTCGAAACTCGTTTCTGATGCCCTTGAAGAATAGAAGGTTTTGGGGCATCTAAACTCCATAGTTTCACGCTTTTGTCATAACTTCCCGAAGCTAAAAATTTGTTATTTGGACTAAAAGCGATGCTGACAACAGCATCGCTGTGTCCTTTGAAGGTTTTGAGTAAGGTACCATTAATAGTCCAGAGGTTTATGGTAGTGTCTTCACCTGCGGAAGCTAACTTTTGACTATCGGAACTAAAGCTCAAACTCCACACTCTCCTGGTATGCTGCCGTAAAGTTTTGTCAAGACGAAAGTCAAAACCGTCTTTAGTGCTGTTAATTTCCCGCCGCCAAAGTTTCACTGTTTTGTCTCGACCTGTTGACGCCAAAAATTTACCATCTGGGCTGAAAATAGCCATTGTCACATTCTGCTGATGTCCTTGCAAAGTTGTAACAAGGCTACCGTCCCGTCGCCAGATTTTCACTGTTTTGTCGTCGCTAGCCGAAGCGATAAATTGACCATCGGGACTAAAGTTTACCCAGTTAACCCACCCTTGATGTCCTTTCAGGATTTTTACTAAACTACCGTCTTTGCGCCAGATTTTTACGGTTGTATCCTGACTGCCAGTAGCTAACAACTCGCCATCAGGACTGAAACTAACGCTGTCAACAGAATCACCGTATCCTTTGAGGGTTTTATATGGCTTGTGGTCAAATTCACCTGTAATCAGGTTTTTGCGCCAGATTTGCACTGTTTTGTCGAGGCTGGCGGAGGCGATAAATTGACCATCCGGGCTAAAAGTTACACAAGTTACAGCATCAGTGTGACCTTTAAGGGTTTGGAGTAGAGTACCGTCAGGACGCCAAAGTTTCACCATCTGATCTCGGCTACCTGATGCTAGCAATTGACCATCTGGGCTGAAAGCTAATCCCCAGACAATATCAGCGTGCCCTTCTAAGCGGTTAGCCTCTGTTACCCCATAAACTGCCTGTTGCAGGGCTGTCACCACCCGCATTCGGGTGTCTGGTTGCACTCCATCTGCCTGTTTAAGTTCTCTCCAAGCGCGTAAACTTTCTAATAGGGCATCAAACTCTTTATTAGAGGTAAATAAAGCTTCACTAGCAGCAGCGATCGCACTAATGTTCAAGTTGCTTTCACTACGTTCAGCTCGTAGAGTTTGGCGGATTGCTGCTCTTTTTTGCAAGTCGGCTTGCCACCATAATGTTGCTATTGTTCCCCCCATGATTGCCAGCACTGCGCCTGCTATTCGTGCTTCCCGCAGTCGTCGTTGCAATACCAAATTGAGTTGCTTTTGACTAAGTTGTTGGGCGACTTCAGCTTGAGTTTTTTCAAGTTTGATTTTTTCTAATTCCGCGAGCATACCATAATTGTTCTTTTGCCGAATCGGTTCAACTAAATAATCGTGAACTAGCTGATAGCGATCGCCTAATTCTTCTCTAACTCGCAACACCAAACCTGAACCCACCAATATTTCTAAAATCAGTTCCCCAACTGTTTCAAAGCTTGATATTGTATCTATATCACGATTATTAACTAATGCAGCCGCTAAATCAGCTTTAGTTTTTAACGGTCGCGTGCCTTTTTCATCAGTTAACTCAAATAATAGTTTCCAAGTTAACTCTTCATTCTCCTGACCACAATCTTTAATAACCTCCTCAAGCCAGCGTTCTACCAATTTTGCCGAGCCACCGCAAAGTTTATATTGTCCGAGTGTGGTAATGTTTTCTATTTGTAGTTGAGCGCCAACTATTTGTAATTCAATTGGATGTACTTCGTCTAATTCTGTTGTTAAATCCTGGACTAATCGGTTAATTAATTCATCACTTAGTTCGGAATGTGAACGCTGAGTAAGACTATGAATTATGGCTTTAGCATCCTGGCTAGAGAATTTCCCTAGATAGTAGCGAATATCCTTATCAAGAATATTTTTATTAATTACGCCTAAATCATATAAACTAATACTATTTTTTTGGCTTAACCGTTCAAATTCTAATAAATAATGTAGATAATCTTCTCTTAATGATAGAATAATTTTGACAAATGAAATATTTAAACATTCACTAAAAAATTGGTAAAACTCTATTCTTTCACTGGGAAAGTTACTAATAAAGAAAAACTCCTCAAACTGGTCTAAGATGATAATTATTGTATAATTACGCTCGGTTGCTAACCGAATTTTTTCTAGGAGTATAGTGGGTGTAGAGTCAAGATTAACCGATATTCCTGTAGATGCCAGCACTTGATTTAGACTGCTTATTAAGACTGTGAGCCAATCAGTGTAAACAGACAAAACAATAGGTATAGGAATGCGTTCACCGATAACTTTACCTTTGAGCGCTGGAACTAAACCAGCTTTGAGAGTTGAACTTTTACCTACACCAGATGGGCCATAAATTACTGTAAGCTTGTAGTCTGCACGACTAATTCTTTCAATCAAACGATTGACATCTTGCTGCCGTCCAGAAGCAGATATTTCTTGGGCAACTCCCTCAGGAATAAACGGTATTTTTTGAGGTTCCAATGCTGGGTTAATTTTAGAGTGTTGCGGCTGCAATTGACTTGCCCCAATGAAAGCACGAAAGCCATATTGATGCTCTATTTGAATTTTTTCTTGCTTAAGTTTAAAGGCTTCTGTATAGTCATGACGCTCAAAAAAGTAAAGCGATCGCAGTTCCTCTAAAATCTCTAAATAAAGAGATGGCTGATGTTGTAGCTCACAAACTACCCTCGCCCATTCCAGATTATTAATAGCCTCCTCTGGCTCACCGAGATGCCTCTGTGTACGTGCTAGCAAGAGAAGATACCAACTTTCTTGTCGTCGTCTTCGTAAAGCATCTTGCAGAGAAGCTTGTGTTACTTCTTCGGAGATAGAAAGTGCTGTATTCGCTAATTCATGAGCCAGTATCCAATTCGACTCAGAAGCTGCCACACTTGCCAAAAAGCCATAATCTTGAGCAACTTGTGCAGGATTTCCATAGCTTTGATGTAGATGTAATGACTTTTGAGCTAATTCTTTTAAGTCATTCCAGGCTTGTAAACGTTGCAGCATTTCACAAGCAGGCAAAATAAATTTAGCAACTAAGTCTTCTCTTTGTACTTCCTCCAATATTTCTAGACATTGTTTAAACCACGACAGAGCATGTTCGCAATAGCTTCTATTACTATTTTGATGTAAGTCCGCCATTCGGTGATAACACAGCCCCAGATGGAATATTACTATTGCTTGCTTAAGTAAAGATGAGAGGGGTAAAGAAGAATTACTTTCCCACTCTGCTACTCTCCTGGTTTCTTGCTGCCACAATGCTAGGCTTTTTTGATAATTGGCTAAAGCACCATTAATTTGATCGTTGGCGTATTTATCTCGCCCTATAACAAACTCTAAACTAGCTTCTAATCCTGGTGTTAATTTAACGCCGTACAAGCGCAGCAAATCATTACGGGCTGATTCTATTTCGTGGCGGTGTTGAGACGTAGGATCTAAATCTAGGGAGGCGTTAGATAAAAATGTTTCGGCACCTGCTTCTAAAACTTTAGTAAATAGAGATTCTGTCTCTTGTTGGATCAAAGCAATTAAATCTGCTTTTGCCATTTCAAATTTAATCGTGGTTGCAGCCCAGCTTTTAAAATCAGGTGCTAATCTTGAAAGCAATGATGCCACATCATCTTGTAGCCACAACACCACTGGAAATGGAAAAGTCACGGCATAGATATCTCGCGCTTGGTTGATACCTGTAAGTAAGTTTTCTATGTCTATAGTTGACTCAATACCAAAAACCATTACAGCTGATGGCAAACAATCTGTAAGGACAGCAGGATTATCTAAAGATAGTTCTGAGATTATTGTATTATGTAAGGAAGTAGTTGATGGATTTAGAAAGATTTCTCTGAAATAAATGTCTTTGCTAATAGAGCGAATATTTTCTAACATTTGTTCACGTAATTGCCCATAGTTACACCGAACTAAAATTAGGGCAAATTGACCTTCAGAAAGTGCGATCGCTCTAATTAGTCTTTGCAATGTATGCTGATTTTCTTTTGTGTAGATGTGTAGCTGCTTATCAGTAGTCATGGGTTATTGAACATGGAAAGTGAGGAATGGAGAATGAGAAATTGAGCATTAGTTATTAGTCCAATGGCAAATGACAAAGGACTAACGACTAATGACTCACGCAGCATTGTTACTTTTTTTGTTGCCAAGCTAAAACTTTTTCTGTTTCTGCTAGAGCTGGACTAATACCGAACCATCGTCCCAGAGGATCACGATATTCAAATAGATACATGCTTCTTAGTAAACTTTGATAATCAGACTCACCTTTAACTCTCTGCTGCTGCACTACTTCAAACAATAATTCCCATTGGGATTCATCAATAGCTAGTAGCAAATCGTCACGGTAGTCCTTAATCACGGCTTCTAAGCAGTCCTTAGAAAAAGGTGGATCTTCTCGTTGTAGGCAGCTATAAAGTAAACCTAATAAATTACGAATATGACCACCACTAATGCGGCATATACGATCCAAAGTTTGAGAGTGATCGAATAATTCTGTAATTAATAAAAGCCTTTCATTTAAAGGAACTTCTGGAAAAGCTCTTGCTAGAACTAATTGGCGGACTAGTGACATGCCTGGTTCGTAGTCACTGCCATCTCTTTGGCGTACCAATACCATCGGTAGTACTTTTGGCGCAATCCCTCCCCCCAAACGATTTTTCAGTGTCTCATACTCATTGGAGAAAATTAACGTTAGAGGAATTGTATAAACTAGGTGGCATTTGAGTCGGCGTAGCTGTTCGCCTCGGTCGATAAAGAGATATTCTGGTTGCGATCGCCCCGATGCTAAGGGACGCATATCTACTCGATCCAAATTATCTACAATTACTACTAATCCTTTTTGACCCCGTAGCTTTAGCTGTTCAACAGCTTTTTCTAGAATTTCTTCGTTAATGGCTTGCAAAATACTATTGGTACGTGGCTCTAGATATTGCCTTAGTTGATTCCGCGTCTGGGTACTATCTTTGGTTTTAGCGGTAATTTTGGCAATACCCAACGATAACTCTGCTTGTCCAGAAAGCTCTATGGGACTTTGCAAAAAATCGCCTACTTCTTTGAATAAATTGGTAAAGTAACCAGGTTTAAGTTTGACGTTAATGCCTTCTAAACTGGCACTGACTTGACGGGCTACACTTAGCAAAATATCGCTGATATCAATATCTGCCATATCTAAGTCTTGACTCGACTCAAAGTAAACTACATGAAATCCCGCTAATTCTAGTTCTGTCTTGAGGCGCTGCAATTCCGTTGACTTCCCGCAGCCAATGTGACCCGTAAATAACTGGCAGGTTGGCTCATCAGGAGAAATTCGAATGATAGTTCGCTGCAATTCTTCGACAATCTTGCAACCACGAACATCAGCAAAATCTATGTAATACTGGCGATCTAGCACGTTACTTATATTGAGCGTGTAGCTTGGATTACATGCTTTATAAAAACGTGACAAATTTAATGTCGTTTTCATGTATCTAGAGGTATATGTTGATGTGTGTGTGTAGATGTGTGTAGATGCAGTTAACTTGTATTTTTTATACCAAAAATCTCTAGTCTGGATGTAAGCACACAATTACTTCGCAAGTTGGCAATATCTTGCAAAAGACAGCACTTGTTCCAGATCGCTGTCAGTAGTATGGTAGAGATTTAGTTGACCCTAGTAACCTTAAGCATATCTGTCCTTTTTACACCTGCTATTGAGTTTTTGGTAATCTGTAGCTTTTGTGTGACTTAGCACAACCCTTTATAGCTGAGTTAATTAGTAAAAAAGCTACTACGTCTTATAGTTCCCAGTTTGGATTGCTAATGATAAGGACTGGTATGAATTATAGCAATCTATACAGAGACTTAATGATATTTGCTTATCATTTCACCTTTTCTTTGTCAAGGTGGCAAAATTAGAAATATCTAAATTAACCTTTTGTAATCTTTAGAGACAAGATGTTTGACGATCCCTTGTCGAAAAGACAACAGTAAGTTAAGAATGGACACCGGAAACTTTAATTGGAAGGATGACTAGCGCCACGTTCGTTAATGTAGTTACTGTAAAGTGTTACTAAAAATAAAAAAAGTCTTGAGGAGAGCGGCTAATAGATGCTGGCAGTGTTTACTGAGATTAATAATGATAAAAAGGCGTCAAGGAATTTGAATTGTAAGTAGAAAGGGGTTTGAATGGCTGGCATAATATCAGTTTCCCGCACCGATCTAGCCCAGCGTCGTAAGAAATTACGTCGGCAGAGGCAGATGAAAATTATTCAAGCTATTTGGCGAACTTTTGCCATTACTGGTTTGGCGATTGGATTGCTGTGGGTGGCAGTCCAACCAGTGTGGGTGCTAAAAAGTCCTAAACAAGTTGCGATCAAATCAGGTAATCAGTCCCTGTCGGATGAGACAACTCAATCACTATTGGCGCTATCTTACCCCCAATCTTTGTGGCGGATTGAACCGGCAGCGATCGCTAACTCTTTGAAGAAACAACCAACTATTGCCGAAGCGATCGTTAGACGCCGCTTGTTTCCTCCTGGATTAAACATCGAAATCCAAGAACGAGTCCCTGTAGCCGTAACTCAAACACCAAATGGGCAAAATCAAGGCGCTGGCAACAAAAAAGTCACAATCGGCTTGCTAGATGCAAGCGGGGCCTGGATGCCTTTAGAAAAATATACATCACTGAATCCTACTAAGAAATTACCCAATCTCAGAGTAATTGGATTGCCCAAACAATACTGTCTCTACTGGACTCAACTTCATCAAGCTGTAAGCCAAAGCCCCATAAAGGTGATGGAAATTGATTGCCAAAATCCAGCGAATTTAATTTTGAAAACAGAACTCGGAAATGTGCATCTCGGCGTTCCAGGCCCCCAACTGTCTGAACAAATTAAAGTACTCGCCCAGATGCGGCATTTAACAGCAAAACTAAATTCCGGCCAAATAGAGTATATTGATCTGAAAAATCCCGAACTTCCATTAGTACAGATGAACCAAAAAGAACAAAAATTAACTTCTAAAACTCCTAAAAACATCTAGTACAGCATGACGTAAATAAACAGACCATTTCAAATAGCGTAAAAGCCTGGAATACAATTCTTTTGAATGCTTGACTTTTAACTTCCGCCTTGCAGTACTAGAGTGTTTAATGTATTGATAGCTTTTAGTAAATTAAGAAGCTTTATGCTGATAAATAAATTTATTATTTTCAGTTTTCGAGCAACCCGCACGAAAATTGGCATTAACTTCTAATTAAAATGAGAAGATAAATCCTAAAATCTCTATTACGAGTAAAACACTTTCAATTATGACTCCTAACACCTAATAGTAGGGTGCAAGATGTTCAGCAATCTAATCATCGGCTATGGCGTGCAAAACGCCTTCTATTCCAAAGACAGTTTACCGAAGTTTCAATCTGTAAAGGAAAATGCCGCCCAAAGTTGCGTAAGCATAGCTTCTGGGCAGTCAATTTAGACTATTCTGTGCCGTAATTCCTATCGGTTTACAAAACCTCTGGAAAAATCTTGATTTGTTGACCACACTAGTAAGGGTTCTCGTAAGATAGACTATTGCTCGAACAAAGTCTCCATTAAGACCCCCCAAACAACAAATTAATCAGGTATAGTCTGACAAAGTAAATTATTGCTTACTTCAACCTTAGGGATAAGTAAGTATAAGGTAAATTTTGTGTCTAAAGTTGCAGCTATCCCCAATGGTGAAATCTATTAACAATATTATTGAGGTAGATCAGACGCACTGTAGTGTGTCTTTACTAGTTCTGCCCTCTGCTGAGAATAATGAAACGATTAATGTATGGTTGAAGTTATACAGATCACTTTTAGATAAATGTAGGTATACTTCTCTAGAATTGGCTGTGCGATCGCTTGCCTTGAAGGCTCATCCCATAGCAAATTTTCACACTGCCAACTCTGTTAGGCTTGGCAGTAGTGAAAACAATAAAGAACAGTGCCATAGTATTGTGGCACTGTCAAACTAAAGTTGACTCTGAGGTGAGTAACACCTGAAAAAGTCGTTTATCTACCCTTTGACAAATCCAATGACACTTGATAATAACCAAGGACTTAACTATAAAAATTCCCAATCGACGGGACAGCCGGGGTTCTCTCTGGCAGTTAACTCGACCAATCCCTTTAATAACTCTGGGTTGAACTTCGGACAAAATCACGATAATAAGAAGATTTCTACGGAAAATAGCCGAATTGGCGAGATCGTTCCTGGTCGGGTTGCCAACATTAAAGTGATTGGTGTCGGTGGTGGCGGTGGGAATGCCGTTAACCGCATGATCGAATCTGATGTTTCTGGGGTAGAGTTTTGGTCAATTAACACTGATGCCCAAGCTCTAACCTTAGCTGGCGCTCCCAGTAGATTACAAATCGGACAGAAGCTAACACGGGGTTTAGGAGCAGGTGGTAATCCTGCCATTGGTCAAAAGGCAGCAGAAGAATCACGAGATGAAATTGCCACAGCTTTAGAGGGTGCAGACCTAGTATTTATCACTGCTGGTATGGGGGGTGGCACTGGGACAGGTGCAGCGCCGATAGTGGCAGAAGTAGCAAAGGAAATGGGCGCTCTGACTGTTGGTGTAGTCACACGTCCATTTGTGTTTGAGGGCCGCCGCCGTACTAGCCAAGCAGAACAAGGTATTGAAGGACTAAAAAGTAGGGTAGATACACTGATTATTATCCCCAACAACAAGTTGCTAGAAGTGATCCCCGAACAAACACCTGTGCAAGAAGCTTTTCGTTATGCAGATGATGTACTGCGTCAAGGGGTGCAAGGTATTTCTGATATCATCACAATCCCTGGTTTGGTAAACGTTGACTTTGCTGATGTCCGAGCGGTGATGGCAGATGCGGGATCGGCATTGATGGGAATTGGCGTTAGCTCTGGAAAATCTAGAGCCAGAGAAGCTGCGATCGCAGCTATTTCTTCACCATTACTAGAATGTTCTATTGAAGGTGCCAGAGGGGTAGTCTTTAATATTACTGGTGGTACTGACCTGACTTTGCATGAAGTGAATGCAGCCGCAGAAGCAATTTATGAAGTAGTTGATCCCAACGCCAATATTATTTTTGGGGCTGTAATTGATGACAGACTCCAAGGTGAGGTAAGAATTACTGTAATTGCCACCGGGTTTACAGGTGAAGTGCAAGCTGCGGTACAACAAAGCGTAGCGAACGTTCGAGTAGCACCTAATACCTCGAAGCGACCAGTAACACAGCAACCAGCTGTTAATCCTTCAACCTCAACTCCAAGTTCAACTCCAACTCCAACTCCAATTCCAGAACCGAAAGAAAAACCAGGATTAGATATACCTGATTTTCTGAGAAACCGACGTACACCACGGAATTAAAAGATTTTGGATTTGAGGTTTTAGATTAAATTAGCAGTCTCAGGTTAGGCTGACTGCTGTATAAAATCTGCTAGTTCCAGGGTTTTACTAAGAGCAGGGGTAAGCAATCTGTTGCCATCCCCAATCTTGCTAATGGGTAAAAACTCGTTAACGCTACTTTATAAAAATAAAATTAACTTGGGCAGGAGTCGGCTGGCTCACATGTCCAGCTATGCTTTTGGAAAAAATAAACTGATGTAGTAAGCACAAAGCGTGCTTACTACAAACCCTCAAAACTCGAAGCAAAAAATAAATGTAAATTATTGTTTGCTTTCTATTGTCTGTTCAAGCCATTGAATAACCTGATGACCAAGGTGAGTACCATCTAAGCGATCAATCTCACGAATTCCAGTAGGGCTAGTGACGTTAACTTCAGTTAAGTAGCCACCAATAACATCAATACCTACAAAAATTAAGCCATCTTGGCGTAACCGTTCGGCTACTTGGGTACAAATTTCATACTCCCTTGGGGTAATTTCAGTTTGAGCGACTGTGCCACCAGTAGCCATATTATTGCGAAAATCAGTTCCGCTAGAGAGGCGATTGAGCGCACCAATTGGTTCGCCATTGAGTAGGATAATTCGCTTATCTCCTGCTTTTGCCTCCGGTAAATAGGTTTGCACCATTACAGGCACTCGACCTTGGAAAGTACTGAGTTCGACAATAGAGTTAAAATTGCGATCGCCTGATTGCAAAAATAAAATTCCTTCCCCAGCTTTGTTACCCAGTGGTTTGAGAACCGCAGCTTTGTTCGCTTCGACAAATTGCCGGATAAACTGCTTATCAGCACTAACAATGGTTTCTGGAATTGCTTTAGTAAACTGGAGGGCGTACATTTTTTCATTTGCCCCTCGGATGCCGTTAGGACTGTTAATCACCAAGGTTTTATTTTGGTCAATGTAATCCAGAATGTACGTGGCATAGAGGTAGGAATCATTGACAGGTGGATCTGTCCGCATAAATACGGCGTCCATTGTCTCTAAAGAAGTTAAGCAAGAATCGCTCAACTTATACCAAGGATTCACCGCTACCCAGCGTCCCTCCAGCAACTGCACTGGCACAAGTTCGACTCGCTGTAGGACAGCCCAAGCTTTGCTCTCCACCACACTCAGCAGATTTGCCTGAGTCACCCAAACTTCGTGTCCCAGGATTTGCGCTGCTTCAATTAGGGCAACACTGGTATCATGACACGGGTCAAGCAGATGGATGGGATCAATGATAAAAGCCAGTTTCACCCTTTATACCTCAATCACCAAGAAATTAAATGGTTATTCAATTATTATCTCTTGATGCTCTCACCAATTGACGTATATATGTACTGCTGAGTGGAACCTAGTGGATAAAGTCTTGTGGACAGATATCGTTTTTTTGAGAAAAATCCTGTAAACAAGGCAGCGCGTAACTCTCCAGAGTTGTGGCGACTGCCGTGTGTAGCGGCTTGTCGCTAGCTTATAGCAATATTTACTCAACCTATACGTTGCTAGAAGTTAGTAGTTCATCTAGTTTGCCTTGACTGTCTAAAGCGTGGATATCATCACAACCACCTATGTGATCATCATTGATAAAAATTTGCGGTAAAGAGCGCCGTCCATTTGCTCTTTGAGCCATTTTATTTCTGGCTGCGTCATCTCCATCAATGCTGTATTCAATAAATTCAACTCCCTTGTTCTTCAACAAACTTTTGGCACGAATGCAAAATGGGCAAGTTCTCCAAGTGTAAATTTCTACTTTTGCAGCCATAAAGTCCTCAACTTTATTTAATACTTTTTAATTTTAGAACTTTGCCACTGACTCTAGTGGTCTGTCAAATCCATTTTGACGGTTAGAGAGACGCGATAAATCGCCTTCTTTACAAAGAGACGCGATAAATCGCCGTCTCTACAGGAAATCTATTCATAAATTATTTATTGACAGACTATCAATACCTTATCTTGCTTTGTCTTTACCCTTATAAGGCGCTAACTTGGTTTACATAAAAAATTAGTCAAGAGATAAAGTCTGGATTCTTGACTAAGATATTATGTTTATACCAATTTTGTTAAAAAACAGAGTGGCTATTATTTAATTGTGAGAATTGCTTATAAAGCGTAACTCAGTTGTCAGTTAGTACTCAAGTTCTCATTTAAGCTGAGACTAGAGGCTTTTTCTTGGCAACCCTCAGCGCACCTAGAGCAAATAAACCAAGAGCTACTGTTGCATTAGACTCAGGTACTCGTTTAGGTGGAGGTGGCGGAGCAATATAATAAGTACTAGGCTCATCTAAACCAGTACCATACTGAAAACGAATATTCTGAATCTTTGTTAAATCAAAGCCAGTAGGTAGCCCTGAGAAAACGAATGTGGCAGAGTCTTTTACAAAAGTCCCTCCACTTACTGCTGAATTTGGACTATCGTAACCAGTAATAATACCGTAATTGAATTGCTGTCCACCCGAAAGACCGAAACCAGGTGATATCCCAAAACCTGCTGTACCAATACCGTAGTGCTGAGTTACTGGCTTAAGTACGCCACTAGCACCACCAAGTCCAGTGCTAGCGGTAGTCTTAGCAAAACCCCATTCAACTGTATTTCCTCCAACCTTGGTGAGATCGACATTAGTTCCGGTAGTTACATTATTCTTGATTACGGTTGGAGCTTTGGCTGAAGACAAGGTTAAGTTTGTTAAGGGAGATCCAGCATAATCCCAAAAGATTCCTGTTAGAACATCAGAAGGAGCTGATGCACCTGGGCCTGTATTAGTAAGGGTCAGTGTCAACTTGCCTGCTATTGAATCATCAAAGACAGCTTTTGCCGAAAGGGCTGTACTGCTTCCACCTGATATTGGGTTAGTACCTGTAGCTGAGAAAGTCATGGAGGCTGCATCTGCTCTTGGCATCTGCGAAATAACCACAGCTAATGTTGATATACAGTAGGCCGCATAACCTACTATCTTCTTGGAATATAGTTGAGACACTTGCTTTAAACTCCTTTGGTTTCTATTTAAGGCATTTAAAATGTCTTAAGAGAACTTTTTTAGTAATAAACGCTCATGTATAAATTGACATAAGAAACTATTCATTGTCTACCTTATATATCAAGGTTAACTAAAACTTTAAGTTGGAAACAATCAATAAATTCTTACCAGTATATATAATTAGCTTCAGTGTTTACACTTAAACTAATTTTAAGCTTAAAGTATGCATAATCAGCTTGCTTAATTAAGCTTCTATTTTTCAATATTTAATCAATTAATTCGTATGGGAGATTGGTAATTCGCTTTACAATAAAAGCTGATGGTTTTCCATAGATACCACGAGATTTTAGATTTAACTTTGGGGAAGGCGATTTCGCCTTCCCCAAAGTTGAAAATTTAGGACACTAATATTAAGATGTTGACACTGAATTCGCAACTCAAGTTTTAACTACAGTCAACGGCATATTCAATCAGCTGGGCAAGACGATGACGCAGGGTTTCTAATCCCAAGCGCTGACTCGCAGAAATAAACACCGCGAGGGGAAATTCTTCCCTAGCTAGAGCCAGTGTCTCACTATTGGCTTGATCAATCTTGTTAAAAACAACCAGCGCGGGGCCAGGAGTTATTGGCATTTGCGCTAAGATTTCTCTGACTGAGCGAATATGACGCAACCAAGCGGGATGAGACAAATCCACCAAATGGAGTAGGGCATCGGCTTCTGTGACTTCCTCTAAGGTGGCGCGAAAGGCATCCATTAATGATGCAGGCAGTTCATGTATGAACCCTACTGTATCTGTAATCAGAATTTCTTGAGGTTTATTAGCTTCGCCATGAGGAATTACCAAACGGCGCGTAGTAGGATCGAGAGTCGCAAATAGCTGGTCGGCTGTATAAACTTCTGCGTTAGTAAGAGCATTCAACAAAGTGGATTTGCCAGCATTAGTATATCCAACCAAAGCCACTGAGGGAACTTCTTCATGCTGTCGTCGCTGTCGTAACCGTGAACGATGCGCTTGCAATTGGTCTACTTCTTTTTGTAGTCGAGAAATGCGCTGCCCAATGGCACGGCGTTCAGTTTCTAGTTTGGTTTCACCAGGGCCACGAGTTCCAATACCACCACCCAATCGGGACATGGCGCGACCTCTACCAGCCAGTCGCGGTTGCATGTATTCTAATTGTGCTAATTCTACTTGCAACTTCCCGGCACGAGACTGAGCGCGTTGAGCAAAGATATCCAAAATTACTTCGGTGCGGTCAACCACCCGGATACCAATTTGCATTTCTAAGTTGCGGACTTGGGAGGGTGAGAGGTCACGGTTAAAGACGACGAGATTAACTCCTAGTGTTTGGGCAGTTAGGGCAATTTCTTGCACTTTGCCTTCGCCAACTACTGTCTGGGGATGAATGCGCGATCGCTTTTGTTGTATTGTCTGTAATACATTTCCCCCAGCAGTATCAACTAAACGCGCCAATTCCATTAGGGTGTCTTGGAATTGTAGGGGGGTTATCTCACTGGTCATTAGTCCTACAATTAACACGCGATCGTGGTCAGAATCTACTTCCTGAGCAACAAATTCGCGTTGGAATTCCGCTTCCAGATTTTCTACCAAGTCTACTAAATCCTGTTCTGCCAGATCATCCAAGCCCAGAGGTGGCGATATATTCCAGCTTGGGGATTGAATTTGGCTCTCTTCTACTTTGAAAGCAGCAGGACTAGTAATCAACGTGCGAGACTCTTGGGGTATCAGATGAGCTAGATAAGCTTCTTTGACATATCCAGTCGCACCGCCTCCCCGTCGTGTAAATCCTGTTCCGGTAATGTTTAGGACTACTAGGGCATCTAAGCGTTGCAGTGCCATAGCCGTGAGTGCCGACTCATTTGGCGGTTCTGCCTTGAGATGGGTGGCGATGCAACGAATACCACTGAGTCGTTCTGCACCGTAACGGGGCAATTCTAGAGGTGGTATTTGTGTTTGACGCGGTGTGCCTACCCCGACGCGAATCACTTGTCCGCGACGGTTGATATAGGCGCACACAGGCTGATTGATTTCTGTACTAATTGCTGCCAGACGCTGGGAAAACTCGGACGTGGTGATGCGATCGCCCGGTATACGCTGGTGATACAGCCTCTGTAGTTGCTTCAGCTGGCTGGACTTTAAACCTTGGAGATTTCCAAAAATAGTTTCTATAGGCGTTTATGACCAGTTAAATGGCCCCCCGAATCCTTATATGTCTATTTTATAACAGGGTTTAGCCTCCTATCTCTCTCTTTTGAGGGATGCATTATGAATTAGTTGGCGGCGGATATTCATTTTAGGCTATGGCGGTTCTAAGTTGAGTTTAATAGAGACTTAACCCTCATTCGCTTCCCTACAAGGATACTCTTCTCTTGGTCAAAGAAGAGGAAAAGGGGCAGGGAGCAGGGGGAAATGAATGACCCCATCAAGAACTGCTGTGAAATGAAGGGGACAACATGGGTTCTCTGACAAATGAGCGATCGCTCTTGAAAGTACACCAGTAGTTGACTGATGCTCCAAACTCATACCATTTCTTTATGAGGCTACGCCAAATTTTCTCAGTTTCTTATTTCTTTCTGTCTTACCCTGCGAGAAATATCGCTTCTTTAAAAATTTTTAGAGAAACTTCATCAAATCCTTGCACAAAGCGCTCTCCACTCCCATATCACTCTAGAAATTAACAGGATTCCACTACGACGTCTCCATAAAAATTTCGTATTTGTTGTAAAAAAAGTAACTAAGTTCAGAATATTTACTGATTTGTGTCCTTGGTGTAAAGGTTAGTTTTAATACAGGAGTTCACCAGACTCAGTTACACCGCTTACAACAGGTTCGACTAAGTTGTTACATTAGTTCCCTTAAGTTAAAGGGTAAACCTACTAAAGTTTCAACCAATTTAATTAACCGCTCAACAAGCGCAGAGATGACAGGAAAAGTCTCCGGCTTTGTATTGTGCAAATTGTCCGATCACTTTCAATAAAACACTAACGATTGACGGTATCGACATCCCTACTTTAACCATCAACGGTTAATAGGATAAAAATTTTCAGTTTTACAAAAGTGTTTCTACAAACGATGCGATTCTAAGTCGCGATCGCCACCGGAAAGGGCGGGTACGCCATCGCACAACTGCGACTGTCTTAAAAAGACTAGATAAATTATCCATTCAAATAACTACTTAGCAACATAGTTTATTGCTGAGAACGCACTACCAATTCACCTTACAAATATTAGGAGTTAATCTCATGGCTGGCAAAACATACTACGTTTCTGGAACAGGTAATGATAAAAATGATGGCTTGAAGGAAGGAGCTGCATTTCGCACCCTTCAAAAAGCTGGAGACTTGGTGAAGGCAGGTGATACCGTCTACGTCATGAATGGTACTTACACAAATATTTACCCTAACATTCTGGATATTTCAGATAAGCACGGTACTGCTAAGGCGCCAATCACATTTACTGCTTATCCAGGACACACACCTGTTCTAGAAGCACACAAAAACAATTGGAATGCTGTCTCAATTACAGGCTCTTCTTATATAGTAGTTAATGGGCTGACGATGACGGGAGCGCGAGATGAAATTACATTAAAATATGCGCTCCAGGAAAAGAATAATTTAGGTAATCCAGCAACATCTGGAAATGGTATTAATGTTACATATATTGATGGCGATGAAAAGCAGCATTCACATCACATCACAATTAGTAATAACAACATTTCTAAGTTTCCCGGAGGTGGGATTGGAACAACCCAAGCAGACTACATTACAGTAGAAAAAAATGTCGTTTCTGGGAATGGTTGGTATTCTCCCTTTGGAGTCCAAGGGATTACAATGCTGAACCTCTGGAATTCTGATAATAATGTCAAAGATTACAAAGTAATTATTCGTGGTAACACTTCCTTTGATAACAATCAGTTAGTACCTAGTGATGCAACGGGAAGAATACAGGAAGGTCATGGGATAATGCTTGATAGAAGCTATATTGGCACTGATTTTTATGAAGGCAAAGCCTTAATTGCTAACAACCTAATCTACAACAATGGTGGCGGAGGTATTCAGATTTTCAAAGGACAAAACCCTGTAGATATTGTAAATAATACAATTTACAAAAATTCTCAAAACCTTTTACTTGGAGAAATTTTTATTAACAGCTCTAAAAATGTTCAGGCATCTAACAATATTATGTATGCCAAGTCCGGAGCGTCTGCCAATTATATAGCTAATTCTAGTAATGTTTCATTTGACAATAACATTGCTTACAACGGAGCTTTTAAAGACACAGGATCAGGAAATGTTTTAAAAGACCCGTTGTTTGTTAATGCAGCGAATCATGACTTTAGACTCAAATCTGGAAGTCCTGCGATCGATGCTGGTTCCAATGCCTTCAATAAAAGCACTAAGAATACTCCCATAGATGGCGATGGCAACGGCAGTGTATTGATTGATGCTGGTGCATACGAAGCCGCGACCAATAAGACTGCTATTGCTAACCAAATTTCTCTTCTTAATGGCACTGATAGCTCTGAGTCCCTAAAAGGTAATGACCAAGCCAACAAAATCTATGGGTTTGGGGGTCAAGACACTATCGTAGGTAATCTAGGAAATGACCAACTTTTCGGAGGCGACGGAAACGATACGCTATTTGGTGGTATTGGCGATGACCAACTATTAGGGGGTGCAGGCAATGACCTACTTTATGGGGGCAATGGCAAAGATGTACTTACCGGAGGTTATGGTGCTGATACTTTTGTATTAGCTTTAGGTGAGGGCACAGACTCTATTACTGACTTTGAAATAGGTAAAGATAAGCTTGCGTTGTCAGGTGGTCTTAAGTTCGGTCAATTGTCGATACAGCAACAAGGAAGTATTGCCTTGATTATGGATAGTTCTGACAATCAAGTGTTAGCGAGGTTGGATAATGTCACTGCAAGTATCCTTTCGGCTCAACCTTCTACTTTTATCACTATTTAGTTGTATCTTTTGATATCCCTCTCCTAAAAAACCATTCTGTTTTCTTCGGAGAGATATATGACAACAAAGCGATCGCATTAGTCGAGTGTATTCCGATTCGCTTTTTAGAGATTGTTGAGGGTTTTAGAGTCTGAATACGTGAATAAAATAACACCCTAAGCATTTTTTTTGTCAATTTTTTATTTCTTTGGTTAGACTGAGTTTGCAATTTTCTTAGATCCGGAAAATTTTGTGTTTGCACTCGTCACCTACTTTGCAGTACTGCTCAAGAATATCCGTACAACGGAATATCGGATCAAAGCGGCGCAAGAATTTCACTGGTTAGCGCGTGATTATACTGCCGGGAACGAGAAATTTGTCACCTATGACGCTCCTAACTCCTTCTTTGCATTATGATATACAAACCCCGGCAACAAAAACTGTTGAGATGGATTGCATTGTTCCTAATTGGGACATTTCTGCAATTGTTGTTTTACATCCCGACACCAGTCTTATCCGAAAATTCCAGTAGCTGTGGCAATATTACAGCCCCGCTTACTCCTGAAGAACAAACTTATGCTCGTGCTGCTTGGCAGTATTTTGTCAAAAATTATCAGCCAGCAACGGGATTTACCAATTCTACTGGCGGTTATCCTTCTGGTACACTCTGGGATATGGGGAATTACCTGATGGCGTTGAATGCTGCACGCTGGTTGAATCTTACTGACCAAGCAGATTTTGATTCACGTCTTAACAAGTTTTTGACAACTCTCAGCAGCTTAAAATTATTTGAAGATACTTTGCCTAATAAAGTCTATAACGCAGCCAATGCACAAATGGTTGATTATGGCAATAATCCACTGGATCGAGGTATTGGTTGGTCTGCTTTGGATGTCGGGCGAATCCTGGCTGCGTTTGATGTTATCCGCACCTGTCATCCTCAATATAATGACTGGGTAAAAGGAATTGTAGCAAAATGGCAAGTGGCGCGATCGCTCAAAGATGGGCAACTTTATGGCGCTGCTGTTCTCCCAGACAACAAAACGCTGCTGGTGCAAGAAGGCCGGCTTGGCTATGAAGAATACGGCGCTAGGGGTTATCAACTTTGGGGTTTCTCTGCACCCAAGGCTATTTCTTTAGAACCATTTCAGCTAGTTGAAATTAATGGTGTGCAAATTCCGGTTGATACCCGTGATTTTAAAAGCACCAACGCTAATAATTACGTTGTTAGTGAGTCTTATATTCTTGATGGGATTGAGTTTGGTTTGCAAGGTGAGTTAGCTGATTTTGCTGCCAGGGTTTTAGATGTGCAAAAACGACGTTATGATTCTACAGGGCAGTTGACTGCTGTCACAGAAGATAATATTGACCAAGCGCCTTACTTTCTCTACAACACCGTCTACGCTAACGGTGCAAACTGGGCTACAATCACCGATGCCAATCAACCTTATCCACAGTTTCGCAGCATCAGCACCAAAGCTGCTTTTGGTTGGCGCTATCTTTTTCCAGATAATGCCTATGCTCAAAAAGTTTTTGATGTTGTCAAGGATCTCCGCAGTCCTGATGACAGTGGTTACTATGCTGGTATCTATGAAGAATCAAAACAACCAAATAAAGCTTTGACAGGTAATACTAATGGATTGATTTTGGAGATTTTATACTACAAAGCTAAGGGAAATCACCCTTTAATTGCTTCTAGTTCTGCAACTGTGTCTACTGGCAAGCCCAGTGAAAATGCTTCTCCTGAAACACCATCAAATCAACCGAATTCTACTGTTACGACTCCTACCGCAAATCAACCAAATTCTCCTGTTACAACTCCTACCCCAATCCCTGCGGGTACTTCTAAACCTACAGAAGTGGCTGTTGCACCCATTCCACCAGTGAATAGTCCCAAATCATCTAGCCTGAAACTAGATCGACCTCTGTCAGTAATTGAACGACGTTATGCAGAGGCGGCTTGGCGATACTTTCAAGCGAATTATCACTCGAAGAGTGGGCTGATAGACGATCGCAGTGATTTCAAAGGTGCAACCCTCTGGGGCTTAGGAGATTATCTGGCAGCAATCCATGCAGCGCGATCGCTCGATATAATTACTCCTAAAGAATTTGACCAGCGCACTCGACATTTTTTAGCAGCGTTGACAAAGTTACCATTATTTGCGGGAGAATTGCCGGGTCGGGGTTATGATACCAGAACGCTACAATCAGTAGATTATGGTGGAAATCCAGTTCCAGAAGGCAACGGCTGGTCAGCTTTAGATTTAGGTAGAATGCTGGCAGCACTTTACAACTTAAAAACTTGTCATCCAGAATACACGGCTGCCGTAGATAAAATAGTGCTGGATTGGTCATACTTGCGTGTGGTGCGTGAGGGTATTCTTTCTAGTGCTACAACCACCAAAGAGGAAGATGGGCGATCGCTTACCCGCGTCAACCCTGAAACCCGCTTGGGCTATGAAGAATATGCCGCTCGTGCTTTTCAACTATGGGGATTTAATGCTGATGGTTCTGCTGTTGGTGGTGAATATCAAACTGCCTCAATAGAAGGAGTGAAAGTACCAATCCAACGCCGTCGCACGGATACTAAATCTAAAGTTAATCAATACACAGTTAGCAATCCTTTCTTACTCTATGCACTGGAATTTGGACTAGATCCAAAAATGCGATCGCTCTTTGAACCAATTTTTCAGGCGCAAGCTGAACGTTACCATCGCACTGGAACTCTCACAGCTTCAGCCACCACATTAATTGATCGTAAACCTTACACTGTCCACAGTACAATTACTGGACGGGGTGAGTCTTGGGTGGCCTTAGGAGATGACGGGCAAACTGTTCCAAAAGGGCGATTGGTAAGTACAGCAGTCGCTTTTGCCTATAATGCCCTGCTTCCAGAAAACAAGTACAGTCAAGAGTTACTGCAAGGAACGACTGACTTATACAATCCATTAGCCGGATTTTATGAAGGTTTCTATGAAGCCACAGGTAAAACGGCAGTTGGTTTCACCAGCAGCACCAACAGTATGATTTTGCAATCCTTGCTGTACAAAGCCATGAATCGACAACCCTTAATTCGTCCGGCTACCAGCATGAAATCTCCTTGGTGGCAAGAAATTACAAAGGGAGATTCTGGGCGAGGTTTACCCAACACTGCAAAACAACGAGCCAAGTTAATTTCTGATAGTTCTGGAAGTTACTGGGTTTCAGGTAGTGAAAATACTAAGTTGGTGACGGATACAAAAGTTACAAAGTAAGAACGTTTTCCTATATCAATACCTTTCGGTTAAAGGGGAAAAGGGAAAAGAAAAACTTTTAACCTTTTCCTCAAGCCCAATTTCAAGTTAAAAATGCTTAACCGAACAGTATTGCTTCCCATACCTGAAGCAGTTCCACCTACAACAAAGTCAGCTAATCGGCAGAGTTAAAAGTCAGGCGACTTTTGGACTCTGCTTTTTAACGGTTATTTTGGGAAATCTTATTACACCTTGATTGAAATACAACTCACTGTAATTACAAAGTCGTGTTTGTTATTAATCAGTTGTATTTGGGAATACTTGTACATGATGCAGTTAGTAGCTTGCACAGTAACTGACATCTCGATTTAAAATCCCAGGTTATTCCTTCAAATCTATGAACAAGGTACGACTGGCGCTGATGATGCTAATTTTACTAGGAAGCATCTTTGCGAGTAAAAATTTAATGGCGATCGCTGATGCCTCAAAGCAGCTCGAAAACCGTAAATTAAACCAAACAACTTCCAATCCTCCTGTACTACTGGGGCTGTACACTCCAGATTACATCGGAAATAAAAGTACAATTGATAGCCAACTGCGTCAAGTCGATCAATGGGTTGGTAAGCGCCATTCTATTGCTGGATTTTTCTTTGATATCGAAGACTCGAATCCCGCTTACAATATTCCAGTTTCTCTAGAACAACTCAAGCAAAACGGATACACAGCCTTTATTAATCTCAAATCCACTCGTTCAGCAGCGCAGATTGCTAGGGGAAACATAGATAGTTCTCTGCAAAAAGTGGCAAAAGCATACTCTGACTGGACAAAACGAGGGGACGGTCGTATTGCGTTTATCGCTCCGTTGCAAGAGATGAACATTCCCGGAGAAGCATACAGCAAAGACCCACAAAACTTTAAGTTAGCTTATCAACGTATCCAAAAAATATTTAAAGAAGCTGGTGTATCTTCACAGGCAATCCGTTGGGTATTTGCACCTAATGGTTGGAGTGAAAACAACGAACATCGCTTTGAAAATTACTATCCTGGGGACAAATCGGTAGATGTCGTTGCCTTTAGTTCGTACAACTGGGGGTATTGTAGTAATTCTGCTTGGAAACATTGGAGTAGTCCAAAAGAGGTTTTTGAACCATATATCAAGCGGATGAAGGTTATGGCTGGCAGTAAGCCGATTTTCATCGCTCAAACAGCTAGTACGAGTAATACGCAAAATGGTTTGCCCAACAGTGGCAAAGACCAATGGTTACGAGACTCTTACACTCAGCTAGGTGGGATGGGTGTAAGAGCTATTCTTTATTTCAATATTAATAAGGAATGTGATTGGGCAATTAACAGCAATAGCGGCAAATCTGCTGGTTATAAAGACGCGGTAAATAATCCAGCTTTCGGCTATTTATCGCCTGCTGAGTTGGCAAAGAAGATATAAATGGCAATAAGCGGCATCAAAAGCATGATTTTGCAATCAGTTTTGTACGCAACGGCAAATCAACAACCCCTGCTTTGTCCAAGTCCGGCGACGTGGCAATGTTCTCCTACGCCATCTATGATTATTGCTGCCCCTAATAACTTTAATCCTGATGTTCAAACACCAACGCCATCAACCGTTCCAGAACCGATTGCTCCGATAGTCACGCCACTACCACTAAAACCAAAACCGACGCCACCAAAACCAACCGCTACGCCAGAAAAACCTGCTACTCCAACGCCCACAACTTCTTTACCACGATTGACTCAAGAAGCGGATAAAATTGCTGCGGGACGAGCTTGGAAATATTTTGAGCGTAACTGGAATCCTCAAACAGGTTTAGTAAATTCGGTAGATAACTTGCCGTGGACAACTTGGTGGGATCAAGGTAGTGCCTTACTAGGAATTCATGCGGCTTACCAGTTAGGGTTATTGCCGCAAGATGTTTTCCAAAAGCGGATGAACACATTGCTACAAACGTTAGAAAAACTGCCGCTACCTGCAACTGGTTTGCCTAACAAAGCTTACAGCACCCATACTGCCGAAATGCGCCGACTCAATGACACCCCCGATCCCAAGGGTACAAGTGGTTGGTCAGCTTTGGATATGGCGCGATTTTTATTAGGATTGCATGTTATGCGATCGCATTATCCAGAATATAGCGATCGTATTAATCGCATTGTTGCTCGTTGGCATACATCGAAACTTGTCAAAGATGGTTGGTTAAATGGTGCCATTCCTAGAGCAGGCAAACTTCTGGAAGTGCAAGAAGGACGATTAGGCTACGAGCAATACGCTGCTCACAGTTTAAAGCTGTGGAATATTCAAGCTGCAAATGCTCTTTCCAATCCACCAGTAAAAACCGTTGAGATAGATGGAATTAAACTACAAATCGACGAGCGTAATTTCAAAAACTCTGGAGCTACTAACTACCTGACGAATGATCCTTATTTACTTTGGGGTTTAGAAATGGGTTGGAATGATGCTGTTAAATCTCAAGTACAAAACCTTTTCAAAGTGCAACAACAAAGGTTTAAACGCACTGGAATTATAACTGCTGTAAATGAAGATTCTTTAGATCGTCCTCCTTACTTTTTATATTACAGTGTCTACGCCAATGGTCAACCTTGGCAAGCCGTTAACACTGGAGGAAAAGCCTATCCTCAATTGCGGTTTATCAGTACAAAAGCAGCATTTTCTTGGTTTGCGCTCATGCCAGATGATCCTTACACCAAAAGGCTGCGAAACTTTACTCAAAATCTATCCGATAAAAATCGCGGCTATTTTTCAGGACGATATGAAAATTCTAAATTAGGTGTTAATGCTTCAGTTGATATTAATACAAATGCGAGTATTTTAGAAAGTCTGCTTTACCAAGCTAGAGGCAGACATCCACTAGTGCTTAACTTTTCGGAAATTAAAAATTAAAACTTAAAGCAATTAATTTTTAATTTTAAATGGTCAACTTCTAATTGTTTTAATTACTGGTACTAACATGACTTCAGTTTCTCTTAGTGATAATTCCTCAAACTTTTCCGGTAACAGTCGTTCATCACTCAAAAAAAGAACGCTGTTGTTTCGCTACCTGGCAGAAATAAATTTAATTTTTGGAATTTGGTATTTGCAATGGCGCATCACCGATTCCATCAATTTTGATGCGCTCTGGATCTCAATTCCTTTGCTGATAGCAGAAATTTATAGCTATTTCGGTGGTGTAATGTTTGTAATTGGGTTGTGGCGTCCTTTAGTGCGACAGATTAAGTCTCTCGACCAGATGATCCCATCTATACCCAGATCGGACTGGCCAACAGTGGATATATTTATCACCTGCTACAACGAGCCGCCGGAAATTGTAGAAGAAACTGCCAAAGCTGCTCTAGCAATAGATTATCCGCCAACCAAATTATGCGTTTATGTACTGGATGACGGTAACTCGGCTGATATACGAGCTATGACAGAAAGATTGTGTATTGAGGATTTGCAGTCACCACAACTACAACGAGAAGCGAATCGAATTGATGCAGAACACTCTAGCTTGTTGGAGCGTCTGAAGCAACTGGAAAATCTTACACCTAATACTCAAGCTGCTGAACAATGGCTGCAATCATCGGAATCAGAGGCGAAGCGGTTTGCTAGCGAATTTGTCCAAAGTCTGCGACAGTTTATTCTTTGGTTACCTCCACAGCATCAAAGTATAAGCGATTCTCCTGCAAAGACGCTACGCGAACGCTTAACCACCGAACGAAAAGCCTTAGAAGCAGCTATTCGCAAAAAAGAACTGGAACTGGTGGAACTCTCTCGGTTTCGCTATATTGCTCGTCCCAAGACCCCTGGTGTAGCGCATCATGCTAAAGCAGGCAATATTAATTACGCAATTTTTTCTGGAGAAACGGCAGGAAATTTTATTGTTACTCTAGATGCTGACCACATTCCCAAGCCAAATTTTCTCAAGCGAGTTTTGCCTTATTTCTACACCTATAATCTTTCAACAGGAAAATACGACCAGAATCAAATTGCTTTTGTACAAACTCGCCAAGATTTTTACAATATTCCTCCAGGAGATCCTTTTGGACATCGAGCAAATTTATTTTATGGGCCACTTCAACAAGGTAAAGATGGCATGAATTCTGCGTTTTATACGGGTACAAATGCGATATTAAGGCGTGAAGCATTAGTTAGTGTGGGACTGCAAAATTTTGCTGATGAATTTGCCAAAGATGAAAAACGTTTAGATGAATTTGATTTAGTTGGTGGAGTATCGAGTAATAGCATTACTGAAGATATGAATACAGCCATGCGTCTGCATAGTGCTGGCTGGAAATCTATTTATCACAACGAACTTTTGGCAGAAGGTTTAGCGCCAGATGATTTGAGTTCTACTCTTAAACAGAGGCTACGCTGGGCACAAGGAACTATTCAAGTACTAGTAAGAGAAAATCCCCTGACAAAATCGGGGCTAATGTTTTGGCAGAGGTTGCAATATTTTCAGACAATGTATAGTTATTTCT
This sequence comes from Nostoc sp. CmiVER01, assembly GCF_034531135.2. Classification (NCBI taxonomy): domain Bacteria; kingdom Bacillati; phylum Cyanobacteriota; class Cyanophyceae; order Nostocales; family Nostocaceae; genus Nostoc; species Nostoc sp. CmiVER01. The sequence continues at coordinate 41,144 of NZ_JAVRBU020000021.1, read as the reverse complement.
CTGGTTTTGCAACTCTGGTTTTTATCTCTTGTCCAATTATCTATTTTTTTACGGACATTGTTCCAGTTAGAACCTATGGGTCTGACTTTGCTATACACTTTTTTCCAGCTTTTATTATCAACCGTCTTACTTTCCTGGCTGCTACTTGGGGGATTCCAGCTAGAGAAGTTTGGCGTTCTGAACAATATGCGATCGCTTTATTCCCCTTATTAATCCAAGCGGTATGGAGTGTGTTTACAGGGCAAAAACTCAGTTTCCAAGTAACGCCTAAGCAACGCCAATCCGGAATTTATCTTCGGCTCGTTTGGCCACAGCTGGTTGTCTTTGCTCTCACTATTTTAGGAATGTTGTGGAGTCTTTATCGCTTTGCGATTGGTCATTTAAATGATCCTTTGGTTCATTTACTCAATGGAGCATGGGCTATCTATAACTTGTTACTTTTGTGGGCTATTATTCGCGCATCTGTTTGGCAACCTTCAAAAGAAGTCTAAGAGACTAGTACTACAAGGCGGAGTCAAAAGTCAATCACGCTTTAATTTTGAGTTTTCTGACTGTAATGAAATGGTAGCCTTTTAGAAAGAAAACAGCTATGAACACTTATTCAGACTTAAACAAATTTGGTCAGCGAACTGTCTTAACAGTTTATGCTCATGCTGATGATGAAGTTCTACCTGCTGCTGGCACTCTCAGTCTGATGTCAAAGGCAGGATGGAATGTTCGTTGCTTAATTTTGACCGATGGCGGTCTTTCTAGTTCACCTATTAAGGGTACACGTCATCAAGAAGCAGATGCAGCTGGTAAAATCATCGGTGCAACTTACGATTTTCATGCACTTGAGGAGTGCAATTTCTCAACACAAGCAGTGATTAAAGTTACTGAAGAAGCTATTGGGCGTTGGCAACCGGATCTAATTATTACTCATACACCACAACCTGAAAAATATGGACATAGAGATCATGAAGTGTGTGGTATTGCAGTTTCTAATGTTGCTACGCGTAAAAATATATCTTTATGGTATTCAGCGCCGCCTGTTTTTTTGCGTGGTTTTGAACCTAATTTTTTTGTGGATATCACCTCTGTAATTGAGGAAAAAGTTGCAGCTATTGGCTGTTACGAATCAGAGCTAAACAAAGCTTTTATGCAACTTGATGCCATACTAGTTTTATCTCGCTTTTGGGCACGAGAGTTAGGTCAGAAAGATGGTTATTTTGAAGCTTTTGAAATTTCCCGGCAATGTGTAAATGGGAGCTTTTTTACTGCAATAGCAAATAATAATTACCAAGTGCTCAAACACAAATAATTACGTATAAAACACAAAAATATTGTTTTTTATATTGCGGTTTTCTTAGGTCGATGCCAAAATATAAATACATATTCTCAAGCAAAATAATAAGGGAACAAACCATGAATTTGAATGTAACAGTACTAGAGTTATCTGGAATTTTAGATGGGATTAGAGGTAATGAGCTACGTCGTGAAATTAGCGGTATTCTAGCAAATGGAGTCGATATTTTATTACTTGATATGAAAGAAGTAAAGTTTATCGATAGTTCTGGTTTAGGTGCTTTGGTCTCAGCAATGCAAATGGTGCGTAATGCTAATGGTAAACTTTTTGTTTGTTCTATTAACGATCAAGTCAGGATGTTGTTTGAATTGACTAAAATGGATAGAATTTTTCAAAGCTTTGCTGACCAAGAGGAATTCAATCGCCAAGTATTGGCAACGCAGTAATCAGATAGACAATAACAAAATTTGAATATGCATATTTGACCATCCTAGCCAAAGTTAACTTTTACTAAAGATAAGTCATCATCAAGATTATCTTGAGCATTTAAGCTGAGAATATTTGCTAATAGTTGATTGAGGCTACAGGTATCTCTCAGGCTATATTTCGTTAGTAAGTCAATGAAAGCATCAATACCCCAAATTTTGCCGTCTGACTGATTAATTTCATAAGCACCATCACTAAAAATGTATAGAGTGCTGTTTTCTCCAATATCAAAAACAGCATCCTCAAATTGGACATCAGGTAAAAAACCAATTGGTAAATCTAAAGAACTTAACTGTTCAACTTGGATGCTTGTTGTTGAAGTATTAGATAACAATAAAGCTGGTGGATGTCCGGCATTAGCATAAATGAGTTGACGTTTAAGGCGGTGATAAACTCCATACCAAATTGTGAAGTATTTATCACCGTGTTTCGTCATTTGGAAGGCGTGATTGAGTGCTTTTAGGACTTCACTGGGTTGACAAAAGTTAGTGTTCGGTAGAGATTGCGATCGCAAAACATTCTGCACAGATACAGATAGGAGGGCTGAACCTACCCCATGGCCGGATACATCCAACAAATAAATTGCCAAATTATCCTCGTCGATCCAATGATGATCAAAGCAATCACCCCCTAACTGTGCTGAAGGAATAAACAGATTTTCTGTAGTTACTGCTCCTACAAGTGGTGAGGGTAAAAGCGATCGCACATAATCAGCAGCCTCAGCTAATTCTGCTTCCAAAATTTGCTTTTGGGTTTGTAAATCTTGATTTAGTGTCTCCAAAACTTCTTTTTTACTTTGTAAATCCTGATTTAACTGGTGTAATCTTAGCCCTGCTCTTACCCGTGCTTTCAATTCATTCATTTCTATTGGTTTAGAAACAAACTCGTCTGCTCCAGCATCAAGTCCCTTAACTCTATCTTCCTCCTCTCCTCGAGCTGCTCCCCTAGCAGTTAATAGAATAAAAAAAGTAGTTGCTAATTGTGGATCTGCTCTAATTCGACGACACACTTCTAACCCATCTAATTGAGACATCATCCAGTCACAGATAATCAGAGCAGGACGTAGTAATTGTGCTTGTGTAATTCCTTCCTCGCCATTTTTGGCGACACTAATATCGTAACCCTGATTTTGGAGTGTTTTTTTCAGTACTGTTCGCACTATAGGGTCATCATCAATAACCAGAATTTTCAACATAAATTAAATTTAGCGAAGTTGAATAAAAAGTAATTAATTGCTTTTATTAAAGTTATATTAATTTTAGTTTTTAATGTATAGTGAAAATACTCAAATTAAATAAATTCATTATCGAATATGATTGTTTCAAAATATTTATTGGTTAAAAAGTGAAAAATAAAATTTATCTAAAAGTCAACACAGACCTGACAGCCTCACCTCAAGTGTTGTCTTGGTTCGAGCAGATGAATCAACCAGCTATTCTCGATAAAACAATTTGGTGGCAATGTCAAACTCTAATGATAGAAGGCTTCACTAACATTGTTGAACATGCTCACAGGAATTTACCTATTGAAACTCCTATTGAAATAGAAGCTGTACGATTAGATGAATATATAGAAATTCGCATTTGGTCTCAAGGTGAACCCTTTGACTTAGAGCAGCAACTGCAACAAACACCTGAATTTGAGGAGAATGAGCAAGAGCGCGGCCGTGGTTTAAAAATCATGTCCGCTATTGCCGACAAGTTGAGTTATGAGCCGACAGTAGATCATCGTTACTGTTTAGTTATTAGTAAATATTATTAAAGTTTAGGAATTAAGAGTCCTGCTTAAAAATTCTTGGATGCGTTGAACAAACTCCTCTAACTCTGAGATTAAGTTAGTAGTACCTCGGCGCTCTTGATTGATCGCTAGTTGTTCTAATTTTTCTGCTGCCAGATACATAGTTGTAACTCCCATATTGGTACTAGCACCTTTAATTTGATGGGTTTCAAGCGCTAGTTTATCATAGTCGTGGGTTGCGATCGCTATTTTAATTACCTCTAGACGAGGTTGAATATCTTCAACAAACATTTGTAATAGTTCCAATTCAAATTCTGGGTTGTTTTCTGAGAGTTGATGCAAGTGTTTCCAATCAATTGGGAGGTCAAATAAATCTACATCTGTTGGAGAAACTGTCTGTTCCAAAGCATCTGTTTCTTTTTCTTTAAATATCGCATCTCCCCAACGCTCTAGCACCGCAGCCAATTTTTCTTTCATTACTGGCTTACTTAGATAGTCGTCCATTCCGGCATCTAGACACATTTGTTTGTCTTCTTTCATGGCATTAGCTGTCATCGCAATTACTACAGGACGACGACCAGTGACAAAGCTACTTTTTGGCCAACGATGAATTTCTTTTGTGGTTTCTAAACCGTCGAGAACTGGCATTTGGCAATCCATCAGAATTAAATCGTAGGGAATTTGTTCTAATAGCTGTAATGCCTCTTTTCCATTACTAGCGACATCAGCACTGTAGCCCAAGCTTTGGAGTTGCTTCAAGGCTATTTTCTGATTCACTTGATTATCTTCAGTTAAGAGGATTCTTAATTTATGGGGGTTAAGAGACTGGTAAGAAGACACAGGGTAGCTTTTACGTGCGGACAATAAAAATAACTCTTGATTCTTGGCTCCTGACTCCTCTGGAATAACAGAAGCGGCAATCGTAAAGTAAAATGTACTACCTACACTAAGCTCACTTTCAACCCAAATTTTGCCACCCATTAACTCGCACAGTTGCTTACAGATAGCAAGACCTAAACCCGTACCGCCATACTGTCGAGTAATGGAAGAGTCAACTTGACTGAAAACTTTAAATAAACGTTCAAGGCGATCGCGTGGAATTCCAATGCCTGTATCTTTAACACTAAACTGAATTTCGTCAGTATTTACAGTAGAAGAATGATTAATATCGCTATTCTTGCGGGTTATAACTGAAACTTCTATGCTTCCAGTTTCGGTAAATTTAATAGCATTACTGAGTAAATTAATCAAGACTTGGCGTAGTCTAGTGATATCTCCTACAATTGTATTAGGAAGTTCAGGAGTATCTAAAAATGTGAGTTTTAAACCTTTTTCTCTAGCTGTAGGCCCAAGCATATAAAGAGCCTCATTAATACAATTTCGCAAACCAAAAGGTTCTTCTTCTAGTTCCAAATTACCTGACTGGATTTTGGAAAAGTCAAGGAAATCGTTAATAATTTTGAGCAAATAATTTCCACTGTTATAAATAGTTTCAACAAAATCTTGCTGTTCATCAGCTAATTCAGTATATAACAACAAACTAGCCATACCAATTACCGATGCAATTGGAGTCCGAACCTCATGGCTAATCATCGCTAAGAATTCCTGTTTAGCAAGTTCTGCCTGCTTTCGTTCAGTCATGTCTCGCAAAATGTAAACATAACCTTGAAAATGTTCAATTTCTGTCTTTACTATTGAGGATGAAAAAGCTACGGGAATTGTTTTACCATTTTTGGTATAGCAAATGCTTTCTACCTCTTTTACTAAAAAATTTATGTCTTGACTATAGGTATCAATACTTTCAATGTCCCTAATTATTAATGGATAGTTCTTGACTTCTTTAATCACTTTTGTGATAGATTGACCAATGAGTTCTATTTCGTTATATTGCAATAGTTTTTGTGCAGCACAATTGATTTTTTTTATCTCACCTGATAGCGTTGTCACTAACAACGCATCTGCCATTGATGTCACAATTTGGTCAATATATTGTTTGGAAGCTTTTAAATTACGTAGTAAAAGATTTGCTTCATTTGCACCTTGAAATAAAGATTGCTCAAGAACCATCCGTTCTGTCGCATCTTCAATAACAATGATTAGTCGATTACTAAAATGATCTTCTGTGATATTATTAGTAATACGAATATCAATATATAAAGGAAAAGCCGGATCTTGCGATCGCATAATTCCTTTTAATTCAAAATTATCTTGCTCTCTCTGCAAAATTGCATCAAAGACATCTTCAAGTCCCTCTAATTCAGGAAATACAATCCGAACATCTTGACCTGGCTTCAATTCATTAGAAATATCGACAAAACGATTTAGTCCCAAAGACATCTCTAGAATCTTGAAGTTTTCATCAATTATCAAATATTCAATACCACATACAGATAATAAATTGATCAAAAATGAGTTCATCTTAATTAAATTAAATGAGTGGCTAAAAATTGAAATATTTTATCAACATTATTGCCAGTTTTAGCTGAAGTTATATACGTGTCTAATATATTAGCTTGATTGGTGAATTGATACATTTTACGAATGTTTTCTAAATATTCGGCTGCAATCATATCTGATTTGTTCAGTGCAACAACAATATAGCTTTTAGGATTAACAGCTAAAAAAGTTTGAATATGTTCCTGGATATGAAGAAGCGTTTCTGCTTGTGTCACATCACCAACTATCACAGCACCTTTAGAACCTTGAAAATAATTTTTTGCTACTGCTTTAAACTTATTACTACCTTCTATATCCCAAATTATTAGCTGTAAGTCTTGTTCCGAAACACTAACCAATTTACGAGAGATTTTTACTCCTACAGTTGAAAGATATTCGTCACTAAATTGAGACTCAACAAATCGGCGAATTAGACTAGTTTTTCCAACACCAAAATCACCAAATAAACATATTTTTTTAGAAATTGTAGACATAGTTGAATTAAAGTAGGGAATATTTTATATAAATCATAGCTACTACAAACTTAAAATTGATTGTTTATCACTTCTAGAGCGACACAGCGACTTAACCATAAGGGGTGAGTTACATCAATTCCTGGTGGTAAATTTGTCCTACCAATGACCTGTAGACGAGATGGTTCGATACCTAATTTAACCAGTGCTTGTTGTACAGCTTTTGCTCGCGCCAGTGCCAATTTTTGAGATTTGTTCACGCCAGTACGGTCATAACTATAACCAATAATTTTTAAATGCTTATTTGGGTGCTGATTGAGGAAAAACTTGACCTGTTGAACTTTATGTAGTGCGTCTGCTTTCATTAAACTCGCTGAGTCGGGTTGAAAGTAAAATCGAACTTCAATGTGTGGGGGTTGTATTCGCACTGCACTAGACACAGATTTTACGCCTGGAATTTGCTCAAATGCATGAGCAATAATCTGAGCATCTGCAATTCGGTTGACTGTTCCTTCAATAGCTACTTTACCAGCGATGTATTGAGCGGAAATTGCTATATCATCAGTCTGATTTAAAACTGCTGTGATTCGTTTGACTTCAGCAGCAGCTAATACAGGATCTGCTGGTACTTCTACTAATAAAATTTGATTATCAATCAACCAATTAGGAGAGGTAATTTTAACAATTTGCTCGGCTTTATGGCGAAGAAGTTGATTAGGTAATCGTCCTGTTAATTTTAATTTATTATGTTCTGCTTGTACAGTTAGCCGATATACGGCTAGTTCTGGAACAGAAGTTAGAGCCAACGAAGTTTTATTTTCAATGGCATGTATAACTCCACTACGGTATTGCCAAATACCCCAAGGAATGAGAATAGTGCTGATAAATGTTAAGCCTAATACCAGTAGAGGTGAGATTTTTGTTTTATTTGTATCCTGAATATCTGTATCTTTCAATTGTTCTAGAAGTGTATGAACTTCAAGAGGAATTAAATCTGGATCGCCGTCAAATTTTTCAATTACATCACCATATTTCTTAACAACTATGCTAAAAATTTGCCGCATTTTGCAAATAAAATTTTTGCTTGGTTCTCCACGCACAACAATTGCTAAATAACAATATCCTGCAACTTCTAAAATTATTTTGGATGTCCCATATTCAATTGCATCTAATTCTGTTATGCTTCCAGATTGATTGATGCAATCATTGGCAAAACTGCGAATTGCTGTTAGCATTCCTGCTACCATTTCAGCCTCTAGCTGCTCTACATCAGAATGCTGAATATCTGAGATGACTAAACCAGATGCTTTATGAATTAAGAAAATGGCTTGAATTGTAAATGGTAGAGCTTCTTTAAGAATTAATTCTGCTTCAGAAACTCCCTGTAGTTTGGCACGAATTTTACGTTTGATGCCTTCTATGCTGAGGGTTTCTTCAACTTGTTGGTTAATGGCACGGATTGTCTCTGCCATATATTTGGCTATGGTACTACCAATAATTGGGTAGAGTGCATCCACAACAATATTCTGTTCAATTTCAATTTGCTTCTTTATAGCTCGTCCCATTGTAGGAGCGATCGCATCTGAAATTTCTTCCGGAGCTATAATAATCTGCTGGGAGATAGCCAGAGGAATAACAGGTGCGATCGCCTCACCCATGCTAATTTTATTCTGTTCAGTGCGACTGCGGATAGTCTGATCGAGAATAGGAGCAATTATCTCGACAATTTCCTCTTTCGACTCTGTAATTTTTAGCCTTAAAAGCTCAGAAATGCACGGTAGCAGGAGATTTATTAGCTCTTTTGAATCATAAATTTGATTCTCTATTTTTGTTAATTTTTGTTCAGTTTTAGCTGTAATATTATTTATTTCTGCTAATTCATATCCAACCAATATTTCCCGTAATTTTTGCAATGCATCCTCTGAGTTATCTAATTTTTCCTCAAATTGTGCAACCATTTCAATAGATTTTTCTAATTCTTCTTGAGTAGTTTGTGAGGAATTAGATATATTTTGAATAACATTAAAATTCGATTCTAAATAAGCTTCACATACTTCTAATGTCACTGGAGCAAGTTGCAGCAATTCAATTTCTTCTGGAATATATTCATTTTCTGGTGGTAATAAAGAACAAGATTGCTCAGGTGATTCGATAATTTTGAGTTCGATTAGCAAATGCAGCAAATTGTCAAGCTCTCCAGCTTTTCCTGGTTTCAACTCAATAGATTGAGAAATCGAATTTTCCACCTGAGTCATCCTTTTAAGAGTGCTGAGTTAGGAATTAAGAGTAGAGACACGATTAATTGCATCTCTACAAGAGTTAGGAGTTAAGAATTTGGAGTCATTATCTTTCCCATCTCCCTTATCTCTCCTTGCCTTATAACTTAATTACGAATGTAATTCTGCTGTACTATTGGAGTGAGTGAACACTTTTGACAACTTTGTAGTTTCTAAAAGCGGTACAGCAGTATATTCATCACTGCGTTCATCGGCTGCTTCTCGCAATTTAGGAATAAATTCAGTTTCTTTCAGACGCATTCCCAAGGCAAACAAAGTTTCAGCCATATCGTCTTTAGAAACTTTAGTGTCTGTCAACTGCGAGAAGCGTCGATCTATTTCTTCTAAAATCAGATCCCGTAATGCCGTGACATCATCTTGTAATTGGACTTTCGTCTGAAAGATTTCATCTCTAATCGAGGTAGTTTGGTTATCTAAAGTTTCATCGAGCGATTGAACGCTATTAGAGAACTTTTTATTAAGTCTATCAACCTGTTGCCGTAAGTCAAGAGTTTCTTCTTGAGTTGCTAGGTTAAGTGACTTCAGCTTTTTATCCAATGCCTCAAACCCTGCTTTTAGTTCAGCCGAAAAGTTAGACTTGAGTTGATCGACATGCGATCGCATCTGTTGTTGCAGGAGAGATATATCTGATTCCAACTTGTTAAATCGATTTTCGTACTCTCTTAGCTGTGTTCCAAGAATAATATCGCGGATCTGGTCGATATTACCAAGCCGTTCTCGTACATCGTCTCTACTCATCTGACTCATTAGGAAAGCCTCACATTTCGGTAATCAATTGGGAATAGAAGGTGATGCCATTTAACTGAACATCTAGGCTGAAAATTCTCAGCTTTTGATGCAGCTAACTCACCGAATGTACTTTTTTTAGTACATCAAAGTTATTATTCCCAGTTGTTCACAAGTTCTATCTGGAAAATAGGAAATAAGTAATGAGAAATGAAAATAAATATTTTTCATGATTACTCAGAAAAAATTGTTAACGTTAATTTATTAAGAAATATTATTTTTTCAACTTTTGGCGTTACTATCTTTACAGATCAAAAACTCTTGGATGCGTTTAACAAACTCTTCTAACTCTAAAATTAAGTTACTAGTACCTCGGCGCTCTTGCTTTTTCGCTAGTTGTTCTAGTTTTTCTGCGGCTAGATGCATAGTTATAGCTCCAATATTGGCACTAGAACCTTTAATTTGATGAGTTCGGAGCGCTAGTTGCTCAAAATCATGATCAGCGATCGCTGTTTTAATTGCCTCTAAATGAGGTTGAATATCTTCAACAAACATTTGTAGTAGTTCCAACTCAAATTCTAGGTTATTTTCTGAGAGTTGATGCAAGCGTTTCCAATCAATTGGGAGGTCAAATGAATCTACATCCGTTGGAGAAACTGTCTGTTCCAAAGCATCTGTTTCTTTTTCTTTAAAAATTGCACCTCCCCAACGCTCTAGCGCCACAGCCAATTTTTCTTTGATTACTGGCTTACTTAGATAGTCGTCCATTCCGGCATCTAGACACATTTGTTGGTCTTCTTTCATGGCATTCGCTGTCATCGCAATTACTACAGGACGACGATTATTGACAAAGCTACTTTGTGGCCAACGCTGAATTTCTTTTGTGGTTTCTAAACCGTCGAGAACTGGCATTTGGCAATCCATCAGAATTAAATCGTAGGGAATTCTTTCTAATAGCTGCAATGCCTCTTTTCCATTACCAGCGACATCAGCACTGTAGCCCAAGCTTTGGAGTTGCTTCAAGGCAACTTTCTGATTTACCAGATTATCTTCAGCTAAAAGAATTCTAAGTTTGGAGGAGTTAGGCACAGGAGAATAATAGTTGCTCTTGTTTTCGTGATTTTTGACTTTTACCTCCTGACTGCTCAATTCTGACTCCTGTTGTTCCATCTGCCCTCCTAAAACAGTCATGATGGTATCGAAGAGTCGGGACGGCTTAACAGGTTTGACTAAATAAGCTGCAAATCCTATTTTGAGCGCCCGTTGGATTTCATCCCGTTGATTAGTAGAGGTAAGCATAATCAAAGGTAGACTAGCGATCGCTGAATTTGTCTTAATTTGCTCTCCTAAAGTCATGCCATCTATTTCTGGCATCTGCATATCAATCACAGCAACGTCATATTGAATTTTCTGCTTGGCAGCCTCCTGAATAGCTTTGAGGGCACTAACAGCCGAAGCAGCCTGATCTACAATCATTCCCCAACGAGTAGCTTGATGGTAGATGATTTTGCGATTAGTAGTATTATCATCCACTACTAACAAGCGCCGATTAGTCAGAAGTCCGGGTTCGCTTGCTGACGAAATAGGGTGAAGTTGCTTGGCACAAGTTACTTCAAACCAAAACTTAGATCCTTTGCCCAAGCGACTTTCTACGCCAATTTCTCCTCCCATTAAGCTCACTAGTTGCTTGCAAATTGCTAATCCCAAACCTGTACCGCCATATTTGCGGGTTGTAGAAGCATCTACTTGGGTAAATGGCGCAAAGAGTTTGCATTGGTCTTCAGAGGTAATACCAAGACCAGTATCTGTGATGGAAAAATAGATGGTGGCTGTAGTAGAGTTTTGCGAACGTAATTCTGCTCGTAGTACTACCTCTCCATTACTAGTGAACTTAATCGCATTGCTAATCAGGTTCATGAGAATTTGCCGCAGGCGGCCAGCATCACCTTGCAGCTGGGTGGGGACATTGGGATAAATTAATGCGGCAATTTCTAATCCCTTATTATGGGCTGGGGGAGCCAATAGTTCTAACACCTCTTCTACACAGGTAGATAAGTCAAAATCTAGAGTTTCTAGAGCCATTTCCCCAGCCTCAAGTTTGGATAAATCCAAAATTTCGTTAATTAGGCTTAAGAGGGCATCTCCACTAATCCGAATTGTTTCAATAAAATCGCGTTGCTCCGAGTTTAAAGGAGTGTCTAACATTAAGCCTGTCATGCCCAACACAGCATTCATCGGAGTTCGGATTTCATGGCTCATGTTCGCTAAAAAAGCACTTTTGGTTTTAGAAGCTAATTCAGCTTGATGACGAGCAATTTCGAGTTCTCTTCGCTGTTGAGTTTCTGCGTTTAACATTTGGGCTTGGGCTAAGGCAATACCTACTTGATCGGCGATTTGTCGTAAAAGATGAGTTTCAAAGCTAGACCATTGACGGTAGCTACCGCATTGATGGACAATTAGCAAACCACAGAGTTCTTCTTTGACCAGAATGGGTATGACCAAATTGGACTTTACCCCAAATTGTTGCAGTAATTCGATGTGGCTTTTTTGGACTTCAGTTATATCTAAGTCAATAAGCCCCAGATTCCGTTTTTGACGATACTGCTGTAGATAATACTGCTGTGTATATTCCGCTTGAAAGTAAGCATCGACTAGCTCTTTGTCTTTGATTGCCAGCCAGCCAGAAACTACTGCCTCAACGATGGTGGCTCCAGATGCATCTGCCAATGGTTGATAAATCAAAACTCGATCGCTATTGAGGATTTTTTGTACCTCCGTAACAGTGATTTGGAGAATTTCTTTGATTTGCAAAGATTGACGAATTTTGAGGGTGATTTCAGTAAATAGTTGCGATCGCAAATTTTGGCGTTGAAGTTCTTCTTCTGCCTGTTTGCGCTCAATAAACTGCCCTACTTGATCACCAATAGAATTCATGACCGTTGCCAAATCTGGGTCAGGTTGCTGGACTTCATGGCTAAAGCAGGTAATGACACCAATAATTTTTTTACCACTACGGATCGGAAAACCAAAAGCTCCGTGCAGGTCTGCTTGGGCAGCGATTTGAGAGCGGAGGAAATACTGATCTTCAACAACATCAGCAATCCAAACAGGTTCAACACTAGCCCAGACACGACCAGGCAGCCCAATTCCTGGTGCAAACGTAATCTGCCGACTTAAGATGTCAAATTCTTGCATTTTGTAGGATATTTTATACCATGAATTTAGCAATGACAGTAGATTTGCTTGCTGATCTACTATCCAAAATTCACTTAAATTCCATCCCAAACTCTCGCAGATTCCTTGCAGAATTTGGGGCATGGCTTCGTTGATTGTAGTTGACTCTGCTAAGACGCGTGTTGTAGCATACTCTGCTTTCAAATGTTGTTCAGTTCGTTTACGTAAACGAAGTTCCTCATAGGCATCACTGATATCGATACCTGTCCCAACAATGTATTCAACGTCGCCCTCATAATCTTGCAAGGTAGTGTTAGTCCAAGCAATCAACCGCCGACTGCCATCCTTCGTTAGCCAATAGTTTTCGTATTTGTTACGACCTACACCAATACGCAACTCCTTAAAAACTGCTTTAACCGGCTCTATCTCTTCAGGAAGTAAAAACAGGTTCCAGAAATGCCTTCCTTTCACCTCATCAAATGAGTAACCAGTTATTTGTTCACAAGCTTGATTGAAGCGAACGATTTGCCCTTGTGTGTCAAGAACTATTACCAAAGCGCTGGCTGTGTCAAGAACTGCTGAGATAAAGTTGCGTTCTGTGTTTAGTGTCTCCTCTGTTAATTTACGCTCTTTTACCTCACGAAAAATGAAGTAGTAGACTATAGCCAGAACAAGAAAACTTAAAAAAATAGCGAAGGCAAGTGTCAAAATCGTGTTTTTAGCGCTGGCTTTTGCAGCTTGTGACTGTTGTTTTAATAACCTTTTATCCTGATTCGCTATCTCATGGATGACCTTGCGGATCTGATCCATAAGATTTTTTGCCTGATTTGTTTGGATTACCTGCAAGGCGGCCTCGAATCCCTGATTTTGACGCAGGTATATAGTCTGCTTGAGTATGACAAGTTTTGCAGCTATCAAAGATTCAAGGTTTGCAAACTGCTTTTGTTGGCCAGGTTCATCTGAGATTAAATGCTTCAGTTCTGCAATTTTTGGATTGATGTTTGTAATTACTGCTTGATAAGGTTCCAGATAAATTTCTTGTCCAGTGAGGATATAACCGCGTTGTCCGGTCTCAGCATCCTTCATTTCAGACAGTAATTCTTCCAGTTTATTGATTTTCTCTTGGGTTTTTTCTACCTGATTATTATTATCAATTAATATACGTGTATTTTGATAAGAAATCATACCAATCAAAACTAGAATTGCCGATGCTAACCCAAACCCCCCCGCTACTCTTTTAAAAAATTGTTTGTGTACCTTCTGTGCCTGTTTGCGTGTATCGTTCGCCAATACTAAATTTGCTAAAGTGCGCCGCATTTCTAGTTGCTTGATTACCTGACGACCTAAAATTCGTAATGCTTCAACTTGTTCTGAAGAGAGGTTTCTTGGTACACGGTCAATTACGCAAAGTGTTCCTAGCGCATATCCTTCAGGGTTAGTCAGTGGTATACCAGCATAAAACCGAACATTAGGGTCAGAGGTGACTAAGGGGTTTGTAGCAAACCTTTCGTCAACTGTTGCATCAGGTACAACAAAAACCTCAGGCTGCATAATAGCATGGGCGCAGAATGCCACATTTCTGGGTGTTTGTAGCGCATCCAGACCAACTTTTGATTTGAACCACTGGCGATCGCTATCAACTAAACTGATTAAGGCAATGGGAGTTTCACAAATATATGAGGCTAAACGGGTAAGGTCGTCAAAGGCAGCTTCCGAACCAGTATCGAGAATTTTATACTCTAAAAGAGATTCGATTCGCTGTGTTTCGTTATCAGGTAATGGTGCTTTCATTCTTAAGGCTTATACAATTTTGGATTTTAGATTTTAGATTTGAAATTATTTATAGGGTTTACCTCCTGCCCCCTGCCTTCTAAAATTTGACCCGCAACTGCCCTGTCAAGGAATTACCAGCGTATGCACTTCCCCCTGTTTCTTGATTTCGGACATTGCTAAAGCTATAGCCAAGCTCTGTCTCTATATTTGGTGAAAGCTTTACTGTACAGCGCGTTTGATAGGTATAGGCGTTATCAAATTCTCCTTGAAGTCGCTGCTGTCCTAAGTTAGCAGCGAGGCGACAGCGTAAGAATTTAGAAATATCTCCTTCCCAAGCCACCTCAGCGTTGTACACTAAGAAATCTGCTGGAGAAAAATAGCCACTTGTGCGTTCTAAGTTGCGAGCAAAACTCCAATTGAATAAGTTAGCTGCTAGAGAAAACTGTCCAAACTTGCGCTCTAGCCTACTAAATGACTGCACCTCAGCATTACCATCGTTATAACTGCCCAAACGTAATGATGAAAACAAGCTGGTGTGACGGTCAATCTGCCAATACAAATCAGGCCCAAATCGCCAAGCAGTAATTTGATTGTCTAAAGTTCGGGCATTAGATTTATAAGGCCCTTGTTCTAAATTACCTGATAGCATTACTGCCGATAGCAATTGACCGGATGACGAAACTCGTGGCCGTGAAATCGGAACCTCTACCTTAGCATTGAGATTAATAGCTGTAGGTAAACGATTGAACACATCGACTCCAACTGCTGTTTGCAAAGTCGTTTGCCCAATTTTTCCCTGCCATCCAACTTGCAAGGGAAAATTAGTAACTGATTCAACACCACGTTGCTCAAAGAAGTTAAAACCTGTCTTGATAAATATTTTATTGCCATTATTCAATCGAAACTGAATCCTTGGTTCAAAGAATAAATTGGTTTGGCCAAAGTTATCTGTGTCATAGCGATAGTCCGTATAAATACTTTCCAAAACTGCACCCGGCTTTTTTGGCTCGGTAGAAGTTGTTGGTGAGCTAGAATTCTGCGGTGGTTCAGTGGAAGTTGGTGGTGGGCTAGAATTCTGCGGTGGTTCGGGTAGCGCTGTCGGTAATTGCAAATCAGGATTGAAGTTTTCGGGTGCCGCCATCAAAATGGGTGTTGGCTTTAATCGATAGGGAGGCATTTTAAGCGTACTTTCTTCTTGCCTCTTGAATTTGCTGACTCGCTCGGTCAATTCTGAAGGTGATTTCCAAGTCTGATGTGCTTGGGCAGCTTGTAACTTAGCTTCTGATAATGTCCAAATACCTACGCTACATATGACTCCCGATTGAATCTGTAAGTATCCTAAAATCAACTCAGTATACAAACTATATCGAGAAACAAAGAAATAACGTCTAAAATTGTCTGCCATAAATCGATACATAGTTGTAAATGATAAAACTTGCTGCCAAAAAGTTTTATGGTTGCTAGCTGATGTATTTGACTTGGGATTATGATGCCCACAAAATATGCTTGTTAAGACATGACAAAGAAAAAAGCCGTTACTGAAGGCAACGATGAACGGGGGCATCCCAAATGTCTAAAAATATAATTTGTCATTGCGATCGCCCTTGGCGTTCGTGCAGGGTACATAATGTAGTGAAGCAAAGTAATCGCAACATCCGTACTTTGGCGATCGCTACCCTGCGGGTTCTCCAAAGGAGTACACTAAAATATGAAACAATTTTTTTTCAGATAATTTATGCTTTTATTTCTGAATAATTACCACTAGTACGCCACGGCGGAAATAGAGCAACCATTTAAAATCCCTAAAAAGCAGATTCCATAATACTTTTGACTTTTGACTTCTGCCTTGCGGTACTAGCGATCGCTACATTAATAATGTTGCACCGAAAGCCAATAAACAAGTTACAAAAATTTATCCAAAAACAGAGTTATTTACATATAGGGGTTTTCCTCGCAACTCTGTTGAGCATCATATTGTTCAGTTGGGTAGCACTCTCACAGCAACCAGTTACCCTGAATCTGTTAATGACTGCCCCTGATGCCGAACCTTGGAGGCAGGGTTTGATTAGAGACTTCGAGGCTGAGAACCCAGGTATTCGCATAAACCTGGTTGAAGGGCCGAATGCTACAAATTTGCTCGAAGACCTATATACTTCATCTTTTATCTTAGGTGAATCCCCTTATGACCTAGTTAATATGGATGTTATTTGGACATCCAAGTTTGCTGCTGCTGGATGGTTGCTACCTTTAGACAATCGCATTTCTAAACAGGATCTGGGAGCATTTTCATCGCAGGATGTAGAAGGAGGACGTTATCAAGACAAGCTGTACCGTATTCCAGTGCGTTCCGACGTGGGAATGCTCTACTACCGGGAAGATTTAATCAAACAAGCAGGATTGCAACCGCCAGAAACCTTTGATGATTTGCTCCGAATTTCTCAAGTCTTACAGAAGAAAAACCAGGTGAAGTGGGGCTATGTTTGGCAAGGTCGTCAATATGAAGGACTTGTGGCGATGTTTGCAGAAGTTCTCGATGGCTTTGGTGGTTTCTGGGTTAATCCCGACACCCTCGAAGTTGGACTAGATCGACCAGAAACATTACGAGCCATTGAGTTTCTACGTAGTACTATCAGAGAAGGCATTTCTCCTCCTGGAGTCACGACTTATCAAGAAGAAGACACCCGACGCTTGTTCCAAAGTGGTCAAGTAGCATTTTTACGCAGTTGGCCTTATGCGTGGCCTTTAGCCCAGGCAGAAAATTCGCCAATCCGGGGCAAAATAGCAATTAAACCGATGGTTCATGCTCCTGGGCAAACGGGAGCAGCTTGTCTTGGGGGCTGGGGTTTAGGGATTTCTAAAACCTCTAAACATCCCGAAGAGGCTTGGAAAGCAATTCAATATTTTACCAGTCGAGAAGCACAGCGCCGATTTATTTTCAGCGCAGGCTATGTGCCAAGTCGCCGGGATTTGTTTACAGATCCAGAGATTGTTGCTAAATACCCCCACTATCCGCAATTATTGGAGGTCGTGGACAATGCAGTTTTACGTCCGCCGATCGCTCAATATGCTCAGACATCAGATATTTTGCAGCGTTATCTCAGCGCCGCCTTATCTGGTCGGATGAATTCTCAACGAGCAATGCAAGCTGCTGCTGCCGAAACGCGCCGATTGCTGGGAGCAGGGGGAAAGCAATTAAAAATTAAAAATTAAAAATTAAACAACTTGTGCTTTCTGCTTCCTCTTTGCCAATGCCCAATAACAAATGACAAATGACGAATGACAAATGACAAATTTAAATACACTCAGAAGTCGTGAACAACAAACAGCCTGGATATTACTAACACCCGCATTGCTGCTGTTGTTGTTTGTATTTGCCTACCCGATTTTACGAGCATTTTGGTTAAGCGTATTTACTAGAAATCTGGGAACAGAGTTACAACCCGTATTTTCTGGTTTGGAAAATTATGTGCGGATGGCGGGAGACGGTCGTTTCTGGCAGAGTTTGTGGGCGACAACGGTATTCACAACAGCATCAGTAATCTCAGAACTACTGCTAGGACTGGGGATTGCTCTAGTTCTCAATCAGGCGTTTTTTGGACGCGGCATAGTGCGTACAATCGCCATTATCCCTTGGGCTTTGCCTACTTCTCTAATTGGTTTAGCTTGGTCTTGGATTTTTAACGACCAGTTTGGGGTTGTAAACGATATTCTGCGGCGGTTGGGGCTGATTGGGACTGGAATTAACTGGTTAGGAGATCCAACGCTGGCGATGATAGCAGTGGTTTTTGCTGATGTTTGGAAAACTACGCCGTTTATCAGTATTCTGTTGCTAGCTGGATTGCAATCGATATCACAAGACCTCTATGAAGCTTACTCCGTCGATGGGGCAAATGCTTGGCAAAGCTTCCGCAATATTACCCTGCCACTGCTGCTGCCACAAATCTTAATTGCAGTGCTATTTCGGTTTGCTCAAGCTTTTGGGATTTTCGACTTGATTGCCGTGATGACCGGGGGTGGCCCTGGTGGCGCTACGGAAGTGGTGTCATTGTATATTTATTCTACGGTGATGCGCTACTTAGATTTTGGTTATGGAGCAGCCCTGGTAGTAGTGACATTTTTAATATTAATTGCTGCGGTGGCGATCGCTAGTTTCTTGCTTAACAAATACCGTGCCAAAACATCAGGAGCCATTTAACCCATGAGTGTAACTCCCCAAGCAGTTCCAACGACTCCAAAACCAAAAGGGGAAAGCAAGTTTTCTCTTAAAAAAATCTTGCTGCCCATAATAGTTGTATTAGTAGTGCTATTCAGCTTATCCCCAGCTTTATGGCAATTACTGACCTCGTTTAAAGTGAATGAGGATATTGCCGCCGTTCCTACTGTCTATTTTCCCACACGATTCACTTTTAATCACTACATTGAGTTATTCACCCGTCGCCCATTTTGGCGCTACATCTTCAACAGTGCCTTTGTATCGATTACTTCTACAGCCGTATCTTTAGCGATCGGCGCACCTGCGGCTTATGCACTGGCACGGTTACGCCCTTGGGGAGAACGATTTATCCTCGCCAGCGTTCTAATTGTTACCTTATTTCCCGGAATTCTGTTGTTCTTAGGACTGTTAGAAATTATCCAAGCCCTTAAACTCGGCAACAATTATCTGGCGCTGATTATACCCTACACTGCCATTAATTTGCCGCTAACAATTTTAGTATTGAGAAGCTTTTTTCAACAATTGCCAAAAGATTTGGAAGATTCCGCTAGGGTCGATGGCTACAACACCTTTCAGTTACTATGGCAAATCGTACTACCGATGACCCTTCCCGCCTTGGTGACTACTGGAATCCTCACCTTTATTTTTGCTTGGAACGAGTTTATTTTCGCTCTCACATTTATGACCCGTGAAGAGTTGAAGACAATTCCCGTTGCTGCGGCTCAGTTGGGTGGTGCGACAATATATGAAATTCCCTATGGCCCGATCGCTGCTGCAACTGTTGTGGGGACGTTACCCCTGATTTTACTAGTTTTGTTTTTCCAGCGCCGAATTGTCCAAGGTCTTACTGCTGGTGCTGTCAAAGGATAGGGGAGGCAGGGGAGGCAGGGGAAGCAGGGGAAGCAGAGGAGCAGGGGAAGCAGAGGGGAGAATAATAATTTCTGACAAATGACAAATGACCAATGACAAATGACAAATGACAAATGGCTAAACTCGAACTCACAAACTTAAACAAAACCTATAATCCTAAAGTTGTCCCTGTTAAAGACGTTAGTTTAACTGTAGATAACCATGAGTTTCTCACTTTACTTGGCCCTTCTGGCTGTGGCAAATCTACCGTCCTAAGAATGATTGCGGGTCTTGAAGAACCTACTCGCGGTCAAATCAAGATTGGAGATGTGGATGTCACCTATAAGCGAGCAGCCGATCGCAACATTGCAATGGTTTTTCAAAGCTATGCACTCTATCCTCACATGACAGTGTACGAAAACCTCGCTTCTGGACTCAAGCTGAAAAAAGTACCACCTACAGAAATTAAACAGCGAGTTGCAGAAGTAGCAGAAGTTTTAGGATTAGCAGAGTTAATGAACCGTAAGCCTGGACAAATGTCTGGAGGTCAACGCCAGAGGGTTGCTGTCGGTCGTGCTTTGGTGCGTAATGCCGATGTGTACCTGCTAGATGAACCTTTAAGTAACCTGGATGCACTACTGCGAGAAAGAGTCCGAGCCGATATCAAGCAAATTTTTGCAGCCCAAAAAGTGCCAGTTGTCTACGTCACCCACGACCAAACCGAAGCAATGACGCTTTCCACCAAAGTTGCATTGCTCAACGATGGCTATGTCCAGCAGCTTGATCCGCCTGACCGCATCTATAATCATCCCGCTAATCTATTTGTGGCTGGATTTGTTGGTAGTCCGCAAATGAATTTACTAACTTTACCTTGTAAGGGAAAATATGCGATCGCAGGTAACTTCCAAGTACTTCTCCCCGATATACCGACCGTACCACCGCAGATTGTTTTGGGAATCCGCCCAGAAGATGTCCGCATTGCTCAACCAGGTGATACCCAGACTATCCAAGGGAGAGTGTTTTTAGTTGAAAACTTGGGTATGCACTATTTGGTCAGTGTCAACATTGAGGGTTCACAAACCGGAGCGATTACGGTGCGTGCTTTATTGCCAACAGACCAAAATTGGAGTGGCGAAAATATTACACTAGCATTGCCCCCTGAAGATATTCACTGGTTTGATGTTCAATCTGGCCATGCTCTTGTTAAAAGACAAATGAATTAAATTCCGTTATTAACTAAATGACTAAATTTACATGGTTGCGATCGTCCCCTAATCCTTTTAAAATTTAACTTCTTGATTTTATTTTGAAATTTTATATTATAAGCGATCGCTACTAGACATCTGGTGAAATTAAATATGCGTTACCCAGAACCCTTGTAGAGACGTAGCACTGCTATGTCTCTACATTATTTACTGTGATAATTGTTAACTATTAACTAATTTTAAATTTCCCTTAATTCAAAAAAAAGTTTATTAAAAAAACATATATTCAGTATATTGCCTGATGTATACCACAAATGTTTCTAGTTAACATCTAGCACATAGTACGGTAATAACTACTTCAACTTGAAGATAAAGTTGCAAAGTTAAATGGCTATTCATTAGCCGTAAATTTAACTTTAATCACTCTATTAACTTTTGCTTGCATATTTATAAATTTTTTCACACCCTAACTCTAAAGTATTTTCAAAAAACTAAGTTTGATCTGTGACGCCGATAGCTTACCTCTATAGGAATCTTGCTATGCATAGCGTCTCGTAGAGAAGCGGTAGCAAGTGATGTGCTAATGCTATCAAGCATCATAGCCCGTCGTAAACATCGCGTTTCATCAATCCAGTAAAAAATAGGGCGCTGCTAATTGAGTCACCAATAGGCTATGAACACCTTTGAGATTAACATCCAGCGTAAATCAGGAAATAACTGGCCAATTGTTGTCGAACATAGCCGACCTGGTGAACTTCTATCATCACGCTCGGAAGGAATTCTGCAACTGTCATTGGAAGATTTTCAACGATTGACTAGCTTACAAGGTCAGCCGAAAGACTATGGTATATTTTTAGGAAAAGCACTGTTTCGTGATGAAATCAGAGATGCTTTTGTAAGTGCGTTACGGAACTCCCAAGAAACATTGCGGGTGTTGCTATTTATCGAAGCCGAAGATAAAGAACTAAGAACCTTACGTTGGGAAAGGCTGTGCGCTAACATCGATGACGGATGGCATTTATTAAGCCTAGAGCAGCGAACACCATTTTCACTATATATACCAACGATTACAGACCGACGTTTTCCGCCAATTGGTAGAAGAGATTTACGCGCCTTGATACTGGTAGCCAGTCCTTCAGAAATTGAGCGATTTAGCTTAGACTCTTTCAACGTTGAAGCCGCAGTAGAAAGTGTCCGCCAATCTTTAGGGGTAATACCATCTGATGTCTTAGCAACAGTAGAAGGTGCTATTGGCTTACCGACTTTAGACGAACTGTGTCACCATCTAACCGACACCACAAAACAATACACGATGCTGCACTTTGTCAGTCATGGTAAAGTCATAGATAATGGTGAAACAGTTTTGTACTGGGCGAAAGCAGATAATAAAGTAGACCCAGTAACAGGAACACGTTTAATAGAAAGACTGCGGACATTAAGAGGAGCCAAAGGTTTACCACACTTTACCTTTCTTTCTACCTGCGAAAGTGCCAGTCCAGAAGCAGAAGCGGCATTAGGGGGTTTAGGGCAAAGATTAGTGCGCGATTTAGGAATGCCCGCAGTCATCGCCATGACTGAGAAAGTGACTGTTAAAACCGCCCTAGCTTTATGTGCAAAATTTTACCAGCAATTAAATAAATCGGGGGAAGTGGATTTAGCATTACAGGATGCCTCTGCTTCCCTTGCAGAACGTCAGGATATTACCGTTCCCGCCCTATTTAGTCGATTGGGGGGAAGGCCCCTATTTAGCGATCAACTTGACCGCGACTTAACCAACGCCGAAATCAAATATGGTTTAGAGCGATTGCAAGTATTTATGGCAGAGCGATCGCCTATACTGCAATCAAAGTTGCAACCACCAGCAGAAAAGTTGAGAAATCTGCTCAATACAGATTCTAAAGCCTTGAGCAAACAAGCTAGGCAAGAGCGAGAGCAAGCTTTAGAAGATGTCAACAATCTATCTCAAGCAGTTCTTGACCTCACTTTCAACGCTGTAGCCTTAGATCAGGAAGTACCTATTTACGACGCTCGTTGTCCTTTTTTGGGCTTGTATCCCTTCCGAGTCGAAAACCGCAAATTCTTTTTTGGCAGAGAACGATTAATTACACAATTACAACAAAAGTTAGCAAAAGACAACTTCTTAGCTGTGTTTGGGGCTTCGGGTAGTGGTAAATCATCAGTGGTACTAGCAGGGCTGATTCCGGCTTTGTTGGAAAAACAGTCGGATTTGATGATGGCGTATATGACACCGAGTAGTAACCCTATTGAGCAACTACAAGCTAGTTTTTTAGAAGTGCAAAATCAAGCGTCAGTCTTAGTCATTGACCAATTTGAGGAACTTTTCACGCTCTGTACTGATGAAGCCACCCGGATGTTATTTATAGATAAATTGCTGTTCATTATTGGGCAGCAAAAAGTCGTGATTACCATGCGGGCAGACTTTTGGGGTGAATGTGCTTCCTATCCCCAACTTAAGGAGTTAATGCAATCTCGCCAAGAACTGATTGGCCCAATGGATACCACAGAACTGCGGAAAGCAATGGAAATGCAAGCCGCACAAGTGGGGTTACGTTTTGAAGCAGGCTTGAGTAACTCGATTTTAGATGATGTTCAAGGTGAACCAGGGGCAATGCCATTACTACAACATGCACTGCTAGAGTTGTGGAAGCGGCGACATGGTAGATGGTTAAGGACTGTGGAGTATGAAGCCATTGGTGGTGTAAATATGGCGATCGCACAAACTGCTGATGCTTTTTATGATAGTTGCACACCAGAAGAACAAGAACAAGTCAAGAATATTTTTATCCGTTTAACCCGCTTAGATGAATCGGCGGTGGAGGGACAAAAACGCCGCGATACCCGCCGCCGAGTTTGGTTAGATGAATTAATTCCTACTCTTAGCGCCCAGTCTCTAATTAAAAATCTGCTCAAGCGGTTAGCAGGTGAAGGGGCCCGCCTAGTGGTTACTAGCGTCGATTCAGCGACACAACGCGAAGAAGTAGAAGTCGCCCATGAAGCCTTAATTCGTTACTGGCCAAGGTTGCTGAATTGGTTAGATGAAAACCGTTGCCTCCTGCTGCTGCGAGAAAAGATTCGTCAGGAGGCTTTGGAATGGGACAACAATAAAAAAGACGAAAGCTATTTGGTACAGCGAGGGGGACGCTTAGAAGAAGCTCGGAAATTATTACAAAAATCTAATTTTTTAAATATCTTAGAAGCTAATTATGTACGAGTTTGTGTAGAACTGCGCGATCGCGAAAAACAAGAACAAGAAACTCGTCGGTGTCATGAAATTCGGGCAAAGCGGACAATGATTGGAGGAGCAATTGTTGTTTTGGTTACCACTAGTTTAGGGCTAATAGCTTTCACCAAAAGCTTAGAAGCCGAATTAAGTAAAGCCGATTCTCTTCGTCAAAATTCTTTCTTATTGTCTAAATCCGATAAAAATTTGCAAGCTCTCACCGACGGAATTAAGTCCGCCAAAATCTTGAAAAATACAAGTTTTTGGACAGCAATTAGTGGCATAATCATCAAAAACCAAGACCAAATTGACTCTCAGGCAAATGCGATCGCAGTTTTGCAACAAGCCATTGATGGAGTACAAGCACGCAATTACTTAACTGGGCATCGTTCTTCAGTCACAAGCGTCGTTTTCAGCCCTGATGGTAAAACTATTATCACAGTTAGTAAAGATAATACTGTTAAAGTTTGGAATTTAGATGGCAAAGAACTGACTAAATTCTCTCTCAACTTTGATGCAACACTAACAAGCGTCGTCTATAGCCCCTATGGTAAAATTATTGCCACAGTTAGTAAAGATAATACTGTCAATCTTTGGGATTTACAGGGCAAAAAACTAACAAAAATAACCCTACCGCATCAGCCTTCGGTAACAAATGTAGTATTCAGCCCCGATGGTAAAACTATTGCTACAGCTATTGACAACAAAACTGTCAAGCTTTGGAATTTACAAGGCAAAGAACTAACAAAAATCCCCCTCCCACATCAGCCTTCGGTAACAAATGTAGTATTCAGCCCTGATAGCAAAACTATTGCTACAGCTATTGACAATAAAACTGTCAAGCTTTGGAATTTACAGGGCCAAGAACTAACAAAAATAACCCTACCGCATTCGGTAACAAATGTAGTATTTAGCCCCAATGGTAAAACTATTGCCACAGTTAGTACAGATAAAACTGTGAAACTTTGGGATTTACAAGGCAAAGAACTAACAAAAACCCCCTCAAAAACTGATGCCACAAGTGAAAAGTGTTACGAGATTGGTAAGCCTATTGACGCAGAAAGTAAAGATAATACTGTCAAAGGTTGGAATTTAATAAAGTGCGCTCAAAAACAAAACCAGCCGTTCCAGCATGACGTCGAGATCACAACTCTAGCTTTCAGCCCCGATGGCAAAACTATTGCCACGGGTACTGAAGATAATACCGTCATCCTTTGGGATTTAGATGGCAATCAACTGCAAACTTTCAAAGGACATGAAGGAGATATCACAAGTCTAGCCTTCAGCCCCGATGGTAGTATTCTCGCTTCTGCTAGTAAAGATAATAACGTCATCCTCTGGAATTTAGGGGGAAAACTTCTGCAAACTTTTACAGGGCATCAAGCTGCTGTCACAAGCGTTGCCTTTAGCCCTGACGGTAAAAATATTGCCTCTGGTAGTAAAGACAATACTGTTCAACTTTGGGATTTAGGTGGCAACATGCTGCAAACCTTCAGGGAACATAAGTATGCAGTTACCAGCGTAGCTTTTAGCCCCGATAGTAATACCCTTGCTTCTGCTAGTGAAGATAAAACTGTCAAACTTTGGGATTTAAAAACTAATTTCTTGCCAACCTTGAACCAATATGCGGCAAGGCTTACAATTCCAGGGAAGCAAGCAGCGTTTACAAGTGTAGTTTTTCCTCTCAATGCCGATGAGCGTAACAACGGCAAATGTAACATCCTCGCTGCTGGTAGTAAAGATAATATTATTCAACTTTGGGATCTAAGCCAAAACAAGCCGCACATTTGGGATTTAGGGCAAAAGAAGCCGCAAATCTTTCCAGGACATCAATATGCAGTTACAAGTGTGGCTATAAGTCCAGATTGTCAGACTTTAGCATCTGCAAGCGTTGACAAAACCATCATCCTTTGGGATTTGAAAGGGAATAAACTGCAAGCCTTCAGAGGACATCAGGCTGCTGTCACCAGCCTTGCCTTCAGCCGTGACAGCAAAACTCTGGCCTCTGGTAGTGACGACAAAACCATCATCCTTTGGAATTTAAATACTAAGAAACAACAAGAAATTTTCAAAGGGCATCAGGCTGCTGTCACCAGTGTCGCCTTCAGTCCTGACGGTTACAGCCTAGCCTCTGGAAGTCTTGATAATACCGCTATCCTCTGGAATTTAAAGGACAAGAAACACCAAATCTTCAGAGGACATCAGGCCGCTGTTACCAGCGTTGCATTTAGTCCCGATAGTAAAACCTTAGCTTCTGCCAGTGACGACCATACCATCAAACTTTGGGATTTAAAGGGTAAACATATCCTCGAAGAACATCATGATACCGTAAATACGGTCGCCTTCAGTCCCGATGGCAAAATTCTGGCTTCTGCAAGTGAAGACAATACTATTAAATTATGGGATTTAAAGGGTCATCTTCTCAAAACCCTCAAAAACCAGCTTTCAGGGAATGAGACTGCGGTTAAAGATATAGTTTTTAGCGCCGATAGTAAAACTTTGGTCTATACCAGTGAAGATAGTACTATCAAACTCTGGGATTTCAACCATCCTCATCCTGTTCTCATAACCTTGCCAACAGATACAACTTTAAGCCCTGATAAGCAAACTTTGGCTTTTGTAAGTGCAGACAATACTATCAAAATTTGGAATTTAAAACATGATTTAAAAGATAGTCTACCAACAACTATTAAAGGAAATAAGTCTACGATTAAAAATATATTGTTTAGTCCTAATAGTCAAACTTTGGCTTCTGTCAGTGAAGACAGTGTTATCAATATTTGGGATTTAAAAGGTAATCTGCTAACAAGTCTCAAAAAGCAGAATAAAGAGATTAAAAGTATAGTTTTTAGCCCGGATGGGAAAAATCTGATTTCTGTGAATGCAGATGATATCGTCATCAAGTGGGATTTACAGAGCAATCAAATGGATACCTTCAACGGGCATGAACATAAGGTTAAAAATATAGCTCTTAGTCCCGATGGAAAAATTTTTGCCACTGTAAGTGAAGACAATACTATTAAAATATGGGATTTTAACGGGAAACTTCTCGAAAGTTTCAAAAGGGATACAACACAGATTCTAGATATATTTTTTGCCGATGATGTTCCCAATCTGATTTCTAGAAATGCAGATTATATAGGAATTCTGTGGGATTTAAAGGGCAATCAACTGTACAGCTTCAAAGCGGATGATGAGCTTACAAATATAGTTTTTAGTCCCAACAAGAAAACTTTTGCCTTGGCCAGTGAAGATAAGACTATCAAACTTTGGGATTCACAGGGTCATCTACTCAGAACTCTAATAGGGCATGAAGCCGGGGTTAAGAGTATAGCTTTTAGCCCTGACGGCTACACTCTTGCCTCTGGTAGCGCAGATAATAAGATTATTCTATGGGATATTAACCATTTAAATATGGATGCGCTTTTAGATAGTTTGATGGTAAGTGCTTGCAATTCGGCTAAAGATTATTTACATAATAGCCAACAGGTAGAAGAGAGCGATCGCCATCTGTGCGATAGTATTACTAAAGAAACCCAATAAAGTATGCCTAACAATTGGGGAATAAAGCAATTTTTCATCCAGACACTGCTTACTCAAACTTTAACAGCCCTAAACAGCATGGTTCGGCTATGTCTTATTGTTAAATAATAGACATCGATTAACTTGATACGTGCTTAACTAAACATTAGTGTTGGTAATACCTGTGGAGGCTTGTAATGTCTGGTAGTTGGCATTTAGGTTATTGGGGTGGAGTGCTGGGTATTGCGATGAGTGTCAGCGCTTTGTCTGGAAAATGTGCGATCGCTCAAATCACTCCAGATAGCACTCTACCGATTAATTCCAACGTATCATCAGACGGTAGCACTCTCAACATCACTGGCGGCACACAAGCAGGCACTAACTTATTCCACAGCTTTAAAGATTTCTCTATCCCTACTGGTAATACTGCTTTCTTCCGCAATGGTACTGACATTCAGAACATTATTACCAGAGTAACAGGTAGTTCAATCTCCAACATTAATGGGTTAATACAAGCTAATGGTATAGCTAACCTATTTCTAATCAATCCCAACGGAATTATTTTTGGACGCAACGCCTCACTAAATATAGGTGGTTCTTTTGTAGCAACTACAGCTAATGCAATTGGGTTTGACAAGCAAGGTTTTTTTAGTGCTTCTACTCCGAATAATCCTGAACTACTCGTAGTCAATCCTTCGGCTCTTCTATTCAATCAAATTGCTGCTGCGCCGATTCAAAACAACTCAGTTTTAAGTGTTAATAATAATCGTAGTTTGCTGGCAGTTGGAGGCGATGTCAACGTAGATGGAGGCTCATTCAATGCCCCTGCTGGACGAGTGGAGTTAGGAGGTTTAGCAGCAGAGGGGACAGTTGACCTTAATGCCAATAGCAACAATTTTAGCTTAAATTTTCCAAAGAATATAGCACGAGCAAATGTGTCGCTTACCAATGGCGCTGAAATTAATGTCGCTTCTGGTGGTGGCGGTAGTATTGCCATCAATGCCCAGAATATAGACGTTTTAGGAAATAGTAGCCTACGTGCGGGTATTAGTCCACTTGCAGGAGCCGATGACGTCCAAGCTGGAGATGTCACCCTCAGCGCCAAAGGAACACTGAGAATCGAAAATAGCTCTATCTACAACGCCGTTTTTGGTTCTGGAAAAGGTGGTTCTTTACTTGTGGATACAGGTAAATTAATTATTCAAGATGGAGTACTAGCAACTGCTACTATTTCTAGTGGGAAAGCTGGGGATCTGGTTGTAAAAGCCTCTGACTCAATAGAATTAACTGGCAGTTCCTCATCAAACGGTACGATTGACATTGACATCAATGTTCCTTTTAATTTTTTAGGTCTTTTTACTCTAAATATTCCTGTTTCTGTTCCTGTTCCTATTGGCTTGTTTTCTGCTTCCCTTGATGCCCGGAATCTTCCTAATGTTTCTTCTTTCGTAAGCTCTTTACCTATTGCAGGTGGAAATGCCGGAAACGTGAGCATTGAAACTGGGCGGTTACTTGTCTCTAATGGGGCAGGGGTATCAGTCGGTAGTAACACCACAGGGAATACTGGAAATTTGACCGTGAAAGCAAAAGACATAGAACTCAATAAAAGCTCGATATACAATGTCGTTTTTGGTTCCGGTGATGGTGGAAACTTGCTTGTGGATACAGCAAAGTTGATTGTTCAAGATGGAGTAATAGGGACTGCTACTTTTTCTGATGGTAATGCTGGGAATCTGATTGTGAACGCTTCTGACTCAGTAGAAATAACTGGCGATCTCTCATCAAATGCCACACTTCCTATTAACATTCCTGGAAATATCTCTGGATCTTCTAATGATTTTATTGTACCTATTGGGCTGTTTTCCGCTTCCCTTTATCCCAGTAATATTACCCCTAGTATTTTTCTTGGAAATGGAAATGCTGGAAATTTAACTATTAAAACTGGACGCTTAACTGTCTCGAATGGCGCAGTGGTATCGGCAGCTACAGCAACCAGAGGAAAAGGAGGAGATTTAACTGTTAAGGCAGACTTGGTAGAACTCAGTGGTACTTCAGCAAATGATTCTCCTTTATCTCTGTTCAGTATCACAAAGAAGCTTCCTAGTGCATTGCGTAATGATACTGACGGTCAGGGATCTGGGGGGAACTTAACTATTGATACTAAACGGTTAATTGTCCGGGATGGTGCATGGGTGATAACTGGTACTGGTAACGAGAAACCAGGAGGGGAATTGCCTGTAACAGGAGGCGAATTGCTCATTAATGCCACTGATTCAGTAGAACTTAGTGGCACCTCATTAGATAATATTCCTAGCGTTTTGGCTTCTGGAACACAAGGGTCTGGAAATGCTGGCAAATTGGTTATTAATACTAAGAAGCTGATGGTCAGCAATGGAGGAATTATCTCGGCAGGTACTTCTAGCTCTGGAAAGGGAGGTGAATTAACCATTAACGCTACTGATTCAGTAGAACTTGTTGGCACTTCAAAACAAGGGTTATCTGACTCTCAAATAAAACGATTGATTGGATTTGGTGGAGCCTTAGTCTCTAATTTGGTAGAAAATCGCCCATATCCGAGTGGTGTAATTTCTGGGAGTACAGGTAAGGGAGATGCTCAAAACTTGACTATTGACACTGGACGGTTATTAATTCAGGGTGGAGCGCAAGCATCGGTTTCTACAATTAATGCCGGAAATGCTGGTCAATTAAATGTTCGCGCCTCTTCTATAGAACTGAGTGGGACTTCGCTAGAAAGCCCTAAACCCAGCGACATTGAAGGTCGAAGCCTGTTGACAACTGCTGTCGGTGAAGGCTCAACTGGAAAGGGTGGCGACATAACAGTTAACACCAACTCTGTAACTATCACTGATGGTGCTGCACTGACAGCCAGTACATCTGGGCAGGGGGATGCAGGTGATATCGCTCTTAGCGCCAATAATTTGAATGTTATTAATGATGGACGACTGCGTACATCTACCTCTAGTAGTGGACAAGCAGGTGACATCACACTAAATATTCCAGAAATACAGTTATCTGGTTCCACTAGTGGTGTTTTTGCTCAGACAAGCAGTACTGGCGCAGCTGGAAAACTGACGCTTCAACCTTTGAACGCACAAACCTTGAGGGTTAATTTTTTTGATCAAGCGCAGATATCAGCATCTACCTCTGGTAGTGGTAATGGAGGAAACCTCACACTTATCGCCCCTGAGTCAATCAGCCTCAATGGTAATGGTATCTTGGCGGCGACATCAGAAGGTGCTGCTAGTGGACGAGCCGGAGATGTGCTTCTTAACACTGAAAAACTCACTATCACCAATGGAATGCGCGTTTCAGCCGCTACTAATTCTACTAACCCCGCAGCTAGTGGTGGTAATCTGACCGTAAAAGCTACACAATTGGACTTGACAAACGGTAGCAGTTTAGAAGCTGGCACGACAGGAAATGCACCAGGCGGGAACTTGACAATTCAACCCAATGACAATGGGCAAACCTTAGCTGTAAATGTTGCTGGAGGAGCAAGGGTATCGGCTGCTAGCTCTGGTAGTGGTAAAGGAGGAACCCTAAATATCAATGCTCCTGAATCTATTAATATTACTGGTAAAGGCTCAGTAATTTCGGCTGAGACAACAGGACAAGGAGCAGGCGGTGACTTGACACTGACAACAGGAAACTTGGCAGTTCAAGATCAAGGGAAAATAACTGTAAGTAGTACAGGCTCAGGGCCTGCGGGTGATTTAAAACTTAACGCTAACTCGATATATCTCAACAAGGCTGCCATCAGTGCTGACACTACAGGAGGTGGCGGAAATATCTTTGCGCGATCGCTTTTATTCTTACTACGCAATCAAAGTTCTATCACCACCAATGCCAAAGGTCTTGGTATTCCTGGCGGCAACATCAGTATTGATGCAAATGGCTTTATCGTTGCTGTTCCTGAAGAAAATAGTGATATTAGTGCCAATTCTGTTGACTTTCGTGGTGGAGCAGTCAAAATCAGCGCTCAAGGAATCTTTGGAATTGAGCGTCGAAATACACCAACATCAGAAAGCGATATCACTGCTACAGGAGCAAGTTCTCAATTCAACGGTTCAGTAGAACTTAATACACCTGGTATCGACCCGAACAGTGGCTTAGTTGAGCTACCCGCAATAGCTGTTGCAACTCAAGTAGCCCAAGTCTGCGATCGCCCAGGTTATGCCCAAAGCAGCTTTACTATCACCGGAAGAGGCGGTTTACCTCCTAATCCTACCAAAGATGTTCTCCCGAATGGCACAGTAGAAGTAGGTTGGGTGGCGCTCAAACCTAGCAGTAATAGCAGCAATCCACCTGTTACGACTAATTCAGTTACCACCACATCAGAACGTATTGTAGAAGCAAATGGATGGGTGGTAAACGAAAAGGGAGAGGTGGTACTTACAGCTAATGTACCTGCCGAGAGTCGTAGTTCATGGCACAAGGATGTGTCTTGCAGTAATTATCAAGCTCAGAATTAAATAGGGTTAATTGTGTATCTCAAAGCCAATTTCCTACTAGAACATAAGGTGCCCAGAAATAAGGACTTTTTTGTTTAGCAAATACAGTTAATTGAGCACGCTGGAGTGCTTGGGCTTTGCTGATCCCAGTATTTAAGTTTCGATAAAATTCACTCATAAGTTTAGCAGTCCATTGGTCGTCCACTGACCATAAACTTGCTAGCGTACTGCGTGCGCCTGCTCGTACAGCTATACCAGCTAATCCTAAAGCAGCTCGCTGATCACCAAGAGCAGTTTTGCAAGCACTCAAGACAAGTAACTCGATATTACCAGACCTATTTCTATCGCTAACTCGTAATAAGCTATCAAATTCCTTAACTTTTAGTAGTTTATTCCAGGTGAGAAGAAAAGTTCTTTCGGGATCTGAACTAAACTCACCGTGAGTTGCTAAATGAATTATAGAAAATGGGGTTGCAAGCAATTGTTTTTGCAAGTTACTATCGATAAACTGCTGATTTAACAGTTCTTCACTTCTAGGAACCTCAGTTTGAATTTCTTTGAGTTCCCGTGCTACATTTTTCAGTGCTGAAAATTTTTGACCTTCTATAGAACGCGCTTCTGCTACTCCAGCTGTTAAAGCTTTTAACTGTACTTTTTGTAAAGGTTTAGGATTAAACAATTGTAAACCAGGAGTTAAAGCGATCGCATATTTTTCCATGAGATATTTATTTTGCTGTGGGTCGTAAAGAACCCCCATTGGAATATTTCTTAATTCCCCATCCAATACAAAAACTAAAGTATTAATACCACTTTTGGATAATTCAGTTTCGGCTGGTCGAATTAACCAGTCATATATTTTTTGGGACTGTTCTTTCACTTCATAAGAGCCAGCGACATCTGTTAAAGATTTCCGTAGTGAAGTAACAGTACTCTCTACTTCTTCTTGAGCTATCTTAGTGGTATAGTGCTGTAATTGTTGATTAGGCAAGGTAAGGATAACATCGAAGCGATCGGGCAAAATAACTGAATAAATAACTGCTGCCTTTTTATCCTGCTCCACCACTTTGTCTATCTCTACAATTGGTTCTAAACAAGGTGAACGAAAAAAGTTATTCAGTTCTGCAACCTGGAGTGACTCAATAACTTTACGTGCCTGTTTAAGATTGTCTTGCCTACTCTGTTGATCCCCTTGAGTATTCTCTGTGAGCAACTGTAATTCAACTAACTCTCGATAAATAGGTTCTATACTTTCTCGGAAAGAAAACTGAACATCTAAATTAGTAGCAACTAAATCACCGCGAAGAGATTCTAAAGTTTTATAAGCTGTATTGTATGCCTTGAGTGCAGCGTTGAGATTTCCTTGTTGCTTGAGTAAACGTCCTTGCTGCCATTGCCACTGATAAAGAATGTCTGATGCATCAATACTTTGAGCAATAAATAAAGCTTGTGTTGTTAGTTCCAGAGCATCATCTAACTGCTTATTCCTTTCATACAGACGACCCAAAGTTCCAAGAGCATAAGATTGGGCTTGCTGGTCTTTTAGGCTTTGGGCCTCTTGTATCGCAGTAGACAAGAGTTGGGCAATATTTAAATTTGATAAAATAGGTGCATTGGTTTTCTGTGTTAAATCCATTAAAATAGAGGCGAATTGAATCCGAGCGTATACTGAGTTTCGGCTAGGAACCAATTTATTAATTTCAGCCAGAATTTGCTCAGACAACGATAAAGCTTGTTTAAACGTATTTTCGGCTTCTTTTTTAGAGAAAAATTCTAGAAGTAGGTTAAGTTGATTTAGCTGTGCTTGAATACGCGTAGTACCTAGCGCGTTTATAGCCGCTTGCTGATAAAAGTTTAAAGCAGCCTGAAATCCTTGTCGAACAAGGTCTGTATTCCCTACCTCATGTTGAGTTTTTGCTTCGGCAAAGGCTGTATTACCTAAACTGAGGAAGGTATCACCTATAGCTGTTGGAGATTTTATAGCTGTTGCTAGAGTTAAACTTTGCTCTAAAACTTTTCGTGATTCATTGAAATCACCAATAACTCGTAGGACATTGCCAAGGCTATCTAGTCCAGCAACTTTGAGTGATGAATCTGGAAGAGTAGTAAGGTTTTGTTGAACTTCAGTTAAAGTTTTTTGTGCTTGGCGATAAAGCCCTAAAGATTGCATAGCTTGAGCAGAGTTAATTCGATTACGAGTTAGTGTGGCGCGATCGCCTATTTGCTCATATATATCAGCAGCTTTTTGCCAAGTGGACAATGCAATTTCAGTTTGTCCTTGGGCTAATTGTAATTTTCCTTGTATATCTAGAGATTGGGCTGTAATTGCAGCATGGTCTTTTGAACTATCTAAATTCTTTAACAGATTCAGACTTTGGCTAATTGCAAGTTCTGCTTGTGTCTGTTTGCCAAGCTGTTGATAAATCAAGGCAAGATTGCTTAAGACTATAGCTTGGTTCAGTTTGTCTCCTGTGTTGTAGAAGCCAATAGCAGCTTGTTCTAAAACTTGAACTGCTTCAGTAAATAAACCTGCTTCATACAAAGCTTTACCCTGTTCTACTAAGCTTTTATCTAGGGCAGGTGAGTTTTGAATCTTAGTTTGTGGAATATTTAAGCTGATGTGAGAAAAAGTTGCTAAAGCAGGTGAACTAAAAATGCACAGTATGGCTGTTCCTAGTATCAGCAAGAAAAATTTCAAGAATCTTAAACAGGATTGTAGCATACGCAATAATACTGGCAATTTAGCCATATTTATTATACTAATTTGATTGAGTAATGGTTTTTTGACCACTCTCAAGTTCTACAATCGGTGCTGTTGCAAATTCTGCCAAACCAACATCTTTTAACAAAAGTGTCCAATCCTTTGTAAAAAGCTGTGATTTGGGATCAGAACGACGCAGAGTAGCTAAATTAGTTAAAGCATCTTGCCAAATTTGGTTAAGAGCATAAGTAGTATACTTTCTTGATTGTGTCCTTTTCAATTGACTTTCAAGATTAGAATTTAACGGCACACGCTGTATCCATGCATTCACATAAAAATACTCTGGCATTTGCTGGGGATTGCCGCAGAAAACTTTAAAATACCACTGGTAGTTTTTGTTTATTTTTAGAGCAGACTGTGGATTGTGCGGTAACTTAATATCAACAACACTAGCCTTTCGTGGTAGTGATAGATATGTCTTGTAGATGTTTTTGCCATTTTCATCTTGAAGTTGAAACTCCCCAAGAACAGCATTCTTTGGTAATTCTGGTACAAAAACCCAAAAAGTTGGATATTCATAAGTTGTAAATGCCAAAAAAGATTTTGATTCATCTGCAATTTCTTCACCAGGAACTAAAGCAGTAATTGGCGTGTTCAACGGAGTGCAACCATCACGGCTTGTACCTCCTTTACGACGTCCAATAGGTGCGCCGTTATCTGGAAAATTTGGACGTTTAGACTGGCTAAGTGTATTAACAAAAGATTGGTTAGGTAATTGATCTACCTGTGCTAAAACTCTTGTGGGGTAACTTATTAATCCCAGAAGTACTAATGTCATAATGTAAGTAAGTTTCATCAACAATATACTCCTTGACAAAAGTAATATAAAGGTCACTTAAAGAAAATAAACAGCTATGAAAGCAGTGCAAACATATGTAATTTTGGATATCCTTAATGTGTAAGGATATGATTTAAACTAGCCGAAACCATAAAATGCCCGAATTAAAGGGGTTTTATTCTTGAGATGCGTTTACCGGGATTATGAAAAACATTGCAATCATTTACTAACCTTAACTACACTAGAAAGATATAAGATTGCGGAAAGTAAGTTTATCTAAATTTGTATTGACAAAACGAATGATTTGTGTATATAAGAATAATTAAAGTTTTTTATTTGGTTTGTTTCCCAATGATTAGAGCGATGCTTAAGCACTTGCCCTATAAAAAGATACATTTGTCACATTTAGATCCACGCTGCACAATAAATAATTACGCCTAAAATAATATCAACAAGTAAACATTATTGATATTACTTTCAGCTTTATTGACACTAAAGTGTTCATCTTGATCAAAGGTAGTGCAATGTCTAGGTTAATTTTGAGGGTTTATAGTGAGCACAAAGCGTGCTTAGAACATCAGAACTAAAGTCTTTACCAACGGGAAAGTTAGTCGCTCATGGGGGAAACCCCCAGACGCTCTTGGACTCGCTCTAAGCGTTGGCGCAGCCTCTCGTAGAGAAGGCTTTACGCTGCGCTATTACCCTTGGCATCTCCCTTAGAAGACCGCGCTAACTCACTACGAACTTGCTTATCAAGAAGGGCAGATAGCGCAGCGTTAGCGAGTCCGCGAGCGTCGGACAGGAGGCAGAAGGGAATACTGCTTCCTACGCTGAAGCCTGTGATCAAAGTGAACTTGCGGTCTAAAACCTTGCCGTCTAGACGGCGCAAACAACATAGGGCGGGGTCTGAATCCCCGTCCAATTGTTCCTTCTGCCTCCTGCCTTCTTCAACTATCATTTTTTTAAACTTGATGTACTAGTAGGTAGATATAAACTATGAAATCCTTGATGTTATTTCCCCTCAAATGTATAATTTTGAGTGAAGCAAGGAATTGTAAATATCCTTTATATTATGTTAGTTTAATAAGTCAGGGTTACTATATTTGTGCAAGAATCGTAAACCCCTATTTACTACCTGCTTTCTGTCTCCTACAGTCTTAACTATCAGTCTTTAAGCAGACATAATGTTACTAGGTTGGGAATCACAAGTTATATATTTATTTACAATTTTGCATGGTGTTATTCTGAGGCTTTTAGCGTGTTAATACTGATATAATAACATTATCAATGTAAATATATAAAAAGTTTTTTGCGAAAGTTATTGATTACGAATATCTCTAGACACAACCGCTACTTGTGTAGATATTAACGCCAATGCTGGCGGGATAAGTGGTATCCACCCTGCCTGAGTAAAAATCCCAAAAGATATAGTAAATAATGAAAATAGCATTATTATCCCGGCTGCTCCCAGACGTATAGGATGTCGAATATACCATGCTAAAATTCCTCCTAATAATGACCATCCCCATACCCAGAGTGCTTCAACCCAAGTCGGCCACCACCAAAGCAAAGGTCGACGATCTAGAACAGCACTAAGGATCTGGCTGCTCATGTGAGCTTGGACAAATACTCCTGGTATCAGCTTTTGATTTGACCCTGCTTTAGCACTATAAGGAGTTTTCCAGTAATCAGTAGTTGTTGGAGCAGTAACACCAATTAAAATAATCCGCCCCTTCAATAATTCGACTAATTCAGAATTAATTTTATTGTTAAGAACATCTCTAAGAGATACTTGTTGAGCAATGTTTTGAGGAGAAGAAAGCGAACGGTAATTTGCTAGCACTTGATAACCCGATGCATCGATTCGTTGGTAGCCGCTAGTATGAGATTTTAATTGCTTAAATACGACGTCGCCTATCTGCAAATTTCCTTGTGAGTTGATATCTGACTTAATACCTTTAGCCTCTAAATAATGAAGCGCAATTTGGAGGCTAAAAGCATATTCTGCGGCACAGGAAGATGTTAAAGGAGGTGTTAAATGCAAAAGCTGACGGCGGGCTATATCATTATCATCTGCAACAAAATCACTAAAGCTTTGGCGTTCTTCTGGAACTTCACGCGGTGGAGGAGTGCCTTCTGGCGCACCATCAAGAGGCGCAGAAACTTTGCATACGGCAAAAAGGCGTTTATCTTGTCGTAGTCTAGTTGCTAAATCTGCACTATTAGAGTCTACAGGGAAATCACGATAGATGTCTAAGCCAATAGTGCTTGGCTGATACTGATCTAGTTTTTTTAATAATTGTGCAAGTGCTTGGTCTGAAAGTGACCATCGCATATTCATATTCATGTGGTTCTGATACTGGATATCTGCTTCATCAATAGTGACAATTAGAAAACGCGAGTCTGGTTTTTCCTCTGGGCGTAATCCCATCATGTGGTCGAAAGCTTTTAATTCTGATGATTGCAATAACCCAAGCGATCGCACCCCCATTACCAAACCAGTAATAAGCAAACTTGATAACAGTATTACTTTAATACTACGCCACCGTAACCGGGCTTGAATTCTATATTTATTTACTTGAGGCTTGCTAATTTCTGTTTGGGGATTTCTCAAAAAATCTTTCCAAGTCGGTGGTACTGCTGCTGGATTTTGACAAATTACAGGTAAGGAAACCGCACAAGGATATTTATCTTCAATACCATGTAATTTTTCCCTTGATTCTCGTACTGCTAAGTACATAGACTCACCACTGGAAAATTTTTTGAGGAAATTCTTTAAGAATTCTTGTGCTACGAAGTCTTGCACTGCCTCCCGCATAACGATAATTTGTGGAATGTGCAAGTCTTCTAATTGATGTGCTAGTCCTAGCCCATCACAAGAATTAAAAATTGCTAACTGCAATCCTTTGCTGACAGCTTTTAAAAGACCATACTTTAGTTCATCAATTGTCAAGCAATCTGTTTTATTAATATAAATATTACCGCTCTTACCATCCTCAAAGCTCTCACTATGACCTGCAAAAAATAAAATGTCCCAGTCTTGCTCCCAAATTTGTTCATTTAACTGACTGCGCTGTGGTTCTACCAGAAAAGTTGTTTCTGCATCTGGTAACATCTCCAATAGCTTTCGATCTTTATCAATTAAGATTCCCTCACTGTTACCTAGAATTGCTAATATTTTTACCTTCCCTCCAATAGTACTTGTCTTTGATTTTGCCAGATATTCATACTCTGGTGCGCTTAAAGCAACTTCTGCTTGAGAGTAATCCTCAAAAAAATCCCATAAATTCCACGGGAGACGACGTAGCCAAATATCACTCGTTTTGATTAGTACGCGAACTGTATCATCTAATGTTAGCTGTTTAAGTAACTTCTCTTTGAGTGGGCGAAGTGAGTTACAGTTGAGCCAACTATTCATTTGCTGACTTAACTTTTCGTTTAACTCGCGGCATTTTTTAAGATGCTCACTAAGAGAACTTCCGACATGAATGTTCACTGGTGTAAGGCGAAAATTTGATAAACTGCGATAGGTTATTCGCCAAAGCTCATAATCTGCAATGATCTCTGGTTTTGGGGTAAGATAGCCTTGAACTTCTATACTGGCGCGATCGCCTTCTGCCCCAATTTCGAGTGTGACTTTTACCCCTTGGTTTAAATCACCATCTAGTTTCAAAACAACCAACTTCTGCATGAGTAAGAATCAAGCAATGTGCTTAAATAACAAAATTTTCAATAATATTAGTATTTCCTAGTTCTAAGTTAACGCTAAAACGTTCTCCTATTTGAGCATTAAATTCTAATGTTACATAAGTACTCCCACTTCTAGCGTGGGCTTCCATAACATTAATGCCTTTCTCATCTAACACTTTCACGATGAGATTATTGGGTAAGTAGGCTTGCTCATCAGATGGATGTACCTGCAATTTCAATTGGATTTCTACAGAATTCTTTGGTGTAAGTGTAATAACTAATGCCAGCGATTGTCCCGGAAGTTCTATTCCCATGTCAATCAGCTTACCCCGCGTCACTCCGTTTCGATAACGAAAAGCTAATTGTGGTGTTTTTGAGGCTAAAATTTTTTCTATCGGCTGCCAACCTGCATCAATTATATTTTGTAACCAGTAGCTCAACTTGACTTCTCTGGCGTTGCTTTCAAGTGAATCAATATATGCAAGTAAATCCTCAATAGTCTGTAACTCATGAAATAAAAGTTCACCAGCTTTTACTGTTTTAGCAAACCCGATTAAAGTTGCTTGTTGATGTTCTATATCTAGCTCAACTACAACTACACCAATTCTATCATCTGGTACTTCTGGTGGAATATAGCAGAGATTACCAGAGCTTACGGGGCGACATTCTAAGTAACCCAATCCACTCAACTTCAGGTCTGCCACATCTGCATAATAGTGCATAGCACAATTCCAACTATCGCTAGCCTTTGGATCTGTGGGAATGTTCATCATTTCCATGTAGTCATTCACCGCACATACAGCCAATGTATTAAGATATACTTGCTTTTTCTTTTCTGGTGTTACCTGTTCATCAGCAAAAAAGCGTGCTATTTTCAGTGCTGCTTGGGTAATAGATACCGGAATAGATTTTTCTGCTAGGTTTTTAGTGCTATGAATCATAAGTTTCCTTTCATTTTATAGATAGTTTTCTTCTATAGATATCTCTGCCTTAATTTCAAATTTCGTGATACCCTTGCTTAAGAGCAAAATTTCGTAAACGAGGTAAACATTCACGTTTATAGAAGTTGGGCGCAGTTGATAAAGGTAAATTGAATTCTTTCGCAATGTTTTTCCAGGGGGTTTCTGGAGGTAAGCGTCGCAGGATTAATATTTGACAAGTTACATCAGGGCGTCCTTTAACATAAGTGCTGGCTAAGTCATTGTCTGGATCTGTAGAAGCCCACTGGTAAGTTTCTTCCAAAATTGGTGGAATATCAGCTGCTGCTGGTAAGTTTTCGATTGTTTTGGTTGTATTTTCAATTTCCAAGCTAGATAGGGGAATAGTCTTAGCTTGAATTTGGGCTTCTCTAGAGCGAAAATCTTGCAGTCGCCACTTAAGACAATTGTCGAGCCAGGTGATCACACTACAACTCTGGGGATTATACTGCTCTGGATTCCGGCAAAAATATAACCAAGTTTGTTGCAGAGCATCATTATAATAGGGTGTGTTCTCTTTCCAGAGTTTGCCCGATTTCATTACAACTCTAACTATCTCACTAAGTTTTTGCCGCCGCATCAAACTTTTTGCTGGATGCGAACAAGCTTTGGCAACGAGATGCTGGAGTTTTAGGTTGAGATTGCTTACCGTGTGGACATTTGTCATAGAAAATCCCCTGGTGAAATACTTGCAGAAGTAGTCTAGAGATGCCTCTGACTGTTTAAATTTCTGATACCTAAATTCATAACTTGATGTTTAATACCTAGATTATTAGAGCTTATTATCTAGTTATCAAATTCAAGTTCAAGTTTTTCGCAAAAATTCACAAAAAATTTTCTGACTAGTATTCCATCGCGGGACTTAGACAAAATTAACCAAAAAAGAGCCTTAAATCCATATATAGAAGGACATTGACACCGATTTACTTAGTTTTTTGATATATCTAGGTTTAAGCTATTTTTGAAGATTTGGTGTATTAGACTTCTTGCATAAGTCGGGAAAAGGGGAAGGTGGGGCCCCCTCTGGGGATAAGGGGCGGGGGGAAGGGGAA
>NZ_JAVRBU020000020.1:0-144857 GCF_034531135.2 Nostoc sp. CmiVER01 | reverse complement strand
TGCGGTGAATATGGCACGCGATATGTACAATGCCATTTACTCCCCTTTGATGAAGTTGGCTAAGGATGATATCCGTGGTGGGCAAAATCTACCAAGTACCAATGGTAATGGCAACGGTAAAGCAACCAAAGAGCTATCTGAGCAAGTCGTTTCTTTAGTTCAACAGCAAGTTAAGGAAGCCACTTCACAGGTCAAACAGCCAGCGAAGGAAGTTGCGCCACAAGTAGCTAAGGAAGCTGCACCACAGGTTCAACCACAAGCTAAGGAAGTTGCACCACAAGTTCAAGTGCAAGCTAAAGAAGTTGCGCCACAAGTTCAAGTGCAAGCTAAGGAAATCGCGTCATACATTCAAGAACGAGCTGCGGAAGTCACAAAATTAATTCAAGAACGTTGTTTGTGGCAGTTTCACTCTCGTGCATGGGATCGGGAAGAAAACATCAATGGTGTTCTCAATAAAACCGCCCAAATCTTGACTGGAGAAAAGGTAGTTCTGGAAACCTTGATTGACAGGGGTTTTTATGCAGATGCGAAGATCCTTTCGGCTGACCTGGAAATTAGGTTTTCATGGTTAAATAGCATGGAGAACTCGCAAAAGAAGGCAGTACTGGAAGCTGTTAAGGCAATGCTGGTCGATATTGTAATAACCAAGTCGAAGAATGGTGAATTACATTATTCGCTTTATTAAAGCAATTGGATCGGTAATTTAACCCTCTGGGTGACGCTCGCGGACTTGCGATCGCTCTTAGTGTCTCCCTTCTCTCTTTGGAGAAGACCAGACTACCTCACTGAACGAACGGCGTTGTTGAATTGGAGTATGAATTAGAGTCAAGTCATCCTGTTAGTAGTTTGTGCAGAAATTTTCTTACAGAGTCGAGACTTACAGAGTAAAGAGCGGTGTCACCGACAAGCTACACCAAAAGCATTTCCAATAAGCGTAGTGTCCACGTACCGTCTGACTATAGAAGCATCTGATCTAGCTTTCAAGATTTTCAGGAAATTCAATTCTACTTTTCTTGTGTAATCAATGCTATTGGTAGCTTGCTTTTTGGTTGGATGCAGCGTTAGCGATCGCTCGCCACAGACATCGCTCCACTTTTTTAAGCTCGAAAAGACACTTCATCTCTTCGTTCAGCAACGCCAAACACTCATCACGCAATTTTTTACCACATAGGAGTAAGCGAGAATGTCTTTAGTCGTAAAACAGAAAGAACGCAAGGGAATCATCAATCCTATATTTACCTGTCAGCCTGCTGGAGCTGAATACGCTTCCATCGGAATCAAAGATTGTATTCCCCTGGTGCATGGAGGACAGGGATGTAGTATGTTCGTTCGTCTCTTGTTTGCCCAGCATTTGAAGGAAAATTTCGACATTGCTTCTTCTTCACTCCATGAAAATAGCGCTGTCCTTGGAGGACAGCCACGCATTGAGGAAGGCGTAAAGACCTTAGTAGCACGATATCCCGATTTACGGATTATCCCAATTATTACGACTTGTTCAACTGAGACAATTGGGGACGATATCGAAGGAACCATTAATAAGCTCAATGCCCAGTTAAAGAAAGACTATCCCGATCGCAAGGTTATTCTTGTTCCTGTACATACCCCCAGTTACAAAGGTAGCCAGGTAACAGGCTATAATGTCGGCGTACACGCAATTATTTCTAGCCTAGCAAAAAAAGGCGAACCAACTGGCAAGTTGAACATCATTACTGGGTGGCTTAACCCTGGAGATGTCACTGAAGTTAAACGCATCTTAAAAGAGATGGATGTTCCAGGAAATATTTTACTGGATACAGAAACCTTTGATGCGCCCACCATGCCCGATAAGACAAGTTTTGCTTTTGGGAATACAACCATCGAAGAAATTGCTGATTCTGCCAATGCGTTGGGAACTATTGCCTTATGTAAATATGAAGGCGGTAGTGCAGCCGAATTTTTAGAAGAGAAGTTCAAAGTTCCGGCAATTCTTGGCCCAACACCAATTGGTATCAAAAATACCGACATTTGGCTGCAAAATATCAGCAAATTAACTGGTAAACCAATACCAGAATCTTTAGTCAAAGAACGGGGTAAAGCTATTGATGCGATCGCAGACCTCGCACACATGTTCTTCGCCAACAAGAAGGTAGCTATTTACGGAGATCCCGATCTAGTAATTGGTCTAGCAGAGTTCTGCTTAGAAGTTGAGTTAGAGCCAGTGCTGATGTTGTTGGGAGACGACAACAAAGCCTGCACCAAAGACCCAAGAATTACCGAGTTGGAGAAGCAAGCAGCCTGTGATATCGAAGTCATCTGGAATGCAGACCTCTGGGAATTAGAGCGCCGCATTACAGATAAATCCCTCGAAATTGACTTGATTCTAGGTCATTCCAAGGGTCGGTATATTTCTATCGACAACAAAATTCCGATGGTTAGGGTAGGATTTCCTAGCTTTGACCGTGCAGGTCTGTGGAAATATCCTGTGATTGGCTACAAAGGAGCAGAATGGCTAGCAGATAACATCGCCAACGCCATGTTTGCAGATATGGAGAACAAGCACGATCACGAGTGGATCTTAAACGTCTGGTAGATTGAATTTTCAACGCAGAGGAACGCAGAGTAAAACGCAGAGGAGCGCAGAGTTTGAGCCTCTATTCAAAACTTTGCGTTCCTCTGCGCCAACCTCAGCGACCCTCTGCGTTTAAAAAAGATGAAATATTTGGAGAACTATCATGATAGATCAGAATGTCGTATTTTACGGAAACTTGAGCGAACTTTATCGCTTGGCAAAAGAAGGTAAGATTAAGACCACTTTACAAGGTAGTCATACCCGCCCCTGTAAATTTTGGACTGCAACGAAGATTTTAAGTGGGATTAAAAATGCGATCGTCATTTCTCATGGGCCGAGTGGCTGTGCTTATGGAGTTAAGCGGGCATACAAGCTGACTAATAGCCGCAATAGTGGTTCCCCTTATGAACCCGTGGTGACTACGAACATGAGTGAGAAGGCGGTAATTTTTGGAGGGGAAAAAGAATTAAAAGGCGCGATTCGAGAAGTAGATGAAAAATACCATCCTGATGCGATCGTTGTTGCCACTAGTTGTGCGTCTGGTATTATTGGCGACTGTGTTGATGACGTAGTGAATAAAGCCCGCAGCGAAATCGATGCTGAGATCATGACGATACATTGTGAAGGATTCGCCGGGGAATATCGCAGTGGATTTGATATCGTATTTCGGCAAATTGTAGACTTTATGGAGCCGCCAACTCCAGAGCGGAAGGCACAACTAGCCAATGCTGTCAATATTGTGGGCGCAAAGATGGGCCCTGAAAGGACAGAAGTCGAAACTGATGTCAAAGAATTGGTGCGATTAATAGAAGCAATGGGGGCAAGAGTTCACAGCGTCATCGCAGGTGATTGCACATTAGAAGAACTCAAGCAAGCACCGAGTGCAGCAGTCAACTGTACCTTATGTTTGGATCTTGGCTATACCATTGGCAAAGCCATGTCAGACAAGTTTGGTACG
The DNA here is from genome assembly GCF_034531135.2 of Nostoc sp. CmiVER01. Taxonomy (NCBI): domain Bacteria; kingdom Bacillati; phylum Cyanobacteriota; class Cyanophyceae; order Nostocales; family Nostocaceae; genus Nostoc; species Nostoc sp. CmiVER01. The sequence continues at coordinate 141,351 of NZ_JAVRBU020000020.1, read as the reverse complement.
CCGTTAAATTCTACTATCCTCCCCTATGGAATCAGTGCTACAGAAAAATGGCTCGAAGGGGCGGCAAAATATTTAGGGATGGAAGAACAGGCGGCTGCCCTAATGGAAAAGGAATATGCCGCAATCAAGACTGAATTTGAAGCAGCTAAGAGTTATATAGAAGGGAAGTTAGCGATTATCGAAGGACATGATGCTATCAAGTGCTTATCTCTTGCTCACATGTTGGATCGTGATTTTGGGATGCGTGTAGTAATCTATAACTTCCATCCCTGGAGTACAGAAGCACGAGAAACCAGTGTAGATTATTTGTTGGAAACAGGGTTAGACCCAGAAATCCTGATTACGAAAGGGACACTGGCCTTTGGCAAGTACGAGTCCATGAAACAAACGGAAGATGAATTACTGGATTTTATTGGTGGTCTTGATGCAGAATCGGTAGTTTATTTTGGTTCTTCCTTGAGTTTCCCCCATATTCCCGTAGTCGATTTAAATGCTATCTTAAATCGTCCCAGATTTGGCTATCGCGGAGCCTTAAAGGTCGCAAGGTGTATTAAAACAGCACTTCAATATGGCTTTAGACCTCGGAGTGCTTTGACTAAGCAAATGGTATTCCCTAAAAATTCCGGGTTAGCATCTACTCAATCACTAAGCGGAAAATTAGCTCAAGATATGCCTGACTGTACCGTATATGCAGCAGGAAAGAAGCGGGGAAAATGTTTTAACGAGTAATAAATGAAATTTTCTCCGTTAGACAAAATTGTAGGTTTGCTAGAACGTAAACGCCGGGACCGGCTGATACGGGCAAGGCTTAAGCCAAAAATATCAAGGCGGAAGCTGTTACAAGCTGCACAAAACACGGAAACCTTAAAGCAGAAGTCGCTACAGACTGCGTGAAACGCTTTTATCATAGTCAAACCTTAGAAAAACAGGAGGGAAAAATGTCTGCTGGACTAACTTTTGATAATTGTGACCATAGTAAAGACCCAGTTGTTGGGTGCGCCCTTGAAGGTATTGCAACTACGGTTGCTGGCATTAAAGATGTCAGTATTGTGATTCAGTCTCCACAGGGTTGCGCGTCCACTGTTGCAGCTGGGTATGATGCTCATGAGGTTGATTTCACCAAGCGGAAAGTAGGTTGTACCCGCCTTTTTGAGTCAGACATTGTGATGGGAGCGTCTGAGAAACTCAAGGGGATGATTAAAGAAGCGGATCAATCTTTTGATTCTAAGGTCATGTTTGTCGTTGGTACTTGCGCGGCGGACATTATTGGTGAAGATATTGCAGGATTATGCCATCAACTTCAACCAGATGTGAAAGCCAAACTTGTTCCTTTACTTGCTGGTGGATTTCGGGGCAATACTTATGATGGCTTGGAGATGGGTTTAGAGGCTTTACTTCCTTTTATCAAAAAAAGGCAGACTAAGAGAAGGGGCAGAAAGCCGAGGATTGTAAATATCATTGCGCCACAGGCAAATCTCAATCCTACTTGGTGGGCTGACTTGCAATGGGTAACGCAGATTTTAAAATCTTTGAGGATTAAAGTACAGACTGTTTTTTCTCATAATACCTCATTTGAAGAACTGGAGCTAGCTGGTGAGGCAACGGCCAATATTGTTCTTAGTCATGATGTTGGGTATAAGTTTGCTCGGAAAATGCAACAGACCCACAATATCCCCCTTATCCTTGATGATATACCTTTACCAGTAGGGGTAAACAACACTACTCGATGGTTGAAGGCATTAGCGGCACATTTTAAAATCGAAGAAAAAGTCGAACCGCTAATTAAACAAGGCGAAGAAAGGGTCATAGATACACTTCGCAAACGAGCATTGATGATTATTCCCCGATATCGTAACTGTAGAATTGCTGTATCTGCGGATGGGACGCTTGGCATTGGACTGGTTAGAATGCTCTTTGAAGAATTGGAGATGATTCCTGAAGTCTTATTATTTCGCTCGGCGATGCCTGATTCTCGTTCAATCCTGGAGCGAGAACTGCACAGCCTTGGTCTTGCTCCCCGCGTAGCATTTTCGGCAGATGGCTATCAAGTTAAGCAGACATTGCAAGAGTTGGATGTTGATGCCGTGATTGGCTCGGCATGGGAAAAATACATGGCAGAGGAACTAGGAATCAAAATTACTTTTGATGTATTTAGCCCCACTAACAGAGAAACTTATGTTGACAAACCATATTTTGGCTATGAAGGCATGATCAATATGATGGAGGTGATTGCTAACGATTGGGATAGAGCTTTTCGTTCTAAAGAGATTCATTGGACATAGAAAGGTATTATTTGACACTCTCCACGTCTAAAGGTGGCGGATTCTAGCATCACTGACGTTCTTTGCTTTTACAGGACTTGCGTCCTGTAAAAGTAGAGAGAACATCTCCACTAGCGTTAGTTCGGAACTGCCCGTCCCTACCGGGAGCACGACTGAAAATTACTTTGGCAGCATTTACATCGCGTTGTTATATTAAATTATTGTCCAAACGGTGGTATTTTTTTAAAGCTTGAAGCGCTACTTATTGGGCACGTTGTGAGGTTACTTTAGAGGATGTCTGAAAAGTTTTGAGAAAGTAATTTGAATCACGCTCTATTATACAATATATTTTTGTAAGCCAATTTTAAAGCTGATGGAAGTAGTGATTGAGAGGGTGTTTATAAAATAAATCTTAAGCACTTGAGCAACGATGATCGCACGCTAATCGACGTAGCATTATATGCATTTAGTTTTTATTAAAAATCTATAGTTGATGAAAAATAAAAATAATTAATTAGCTTTTCTGTTACTACCTAAAAATAGTTAATATGAACCCGATTTATTGAAGTTACTATCTGTAATATGAACTAACCGAAAGGTTAACAAGCAAACTAAGTATTCCAACAACTGGAGTTTAGACTAAGAGGCTATTTATAAAGTAAATCTAAAAGTAAAAAGAAAAGAGTTCTGATAACGATAGGATACATTAAACATAGTGTATTTACATAGTTAGGTATGGCACGAAAGTCTTACCCCACAGACTTAACAGATATGGAGTGGAAAATCCTAGCCCCCTTGATTCCACCAGCAAAAGAAACGTATGAATGGATCTTACTTAAGTGCAATCTCCTCTCCCAAGTGTGATCGCATTCTCAAAAAAACTCGGCGATCGCAAATTCAGTATATTGTCTAACATGATGTGGATGAAATGCTAAAACAATTTCCTCTTTTGGAATCCCTTTGAGCAACAAATCTGTCGCTACCCCATTTTCTGTCCAATCTTCCTCAATCCAAATTTTCTCATCTTTTAAACAGATATGAATCATCACACTTTTAATCCGTTCATCTTTGTGCCAACCCATCAATAGCAAAAGATATTGATCGTGTATTTCATCAAAAGCTAAAACACTTTCAATTTTAGAACCAGATTTTTCCTTGAGATGATGATATTCTGTTAAAACTTCTTGGATAATTTGACGATAATGCTTTAATCTATCCATTGCACAATCAGCTCATTTTCGGCATCAACGATTAACAATTTAACTTGATTGCGATTGATAATCATCTGAGTTAATTGGCGTTGAAAATAACTTTTATAGGTTCCTTGTGTAATCGCTAAATACAGTTTAAAATCTAATGCAGTTTCAAGCATTATATCTCGATAGACAACATATTGTCCAACAGCTTGCTCTAAATCATTAATAAATGATCGACCTATGAAGCTTTTGACTTCCACAAGAATTTTTTGACCTTGTTTTTCTGCTGCAATATCAACGTATAAGCGATCGCCACCATATTCCAAAGTATAATCTTCTGTAAGAATCTCCTACCCATCCTTGACTAATGCAAATCTTACAGCGTTATGGTAAATATCTTTAGCAGGCATTTATATTGTTGAAGTACTTACCGCTTCAAATTTAATACGATATTGAAAGCGATCGCTCATATAGTTGGGTTGAGCAAGTGCTATCGTCTCATTTTAATTTTTGTCTTTACACACTTGACTTGATGCCTTCATTAATCTTAATTAATCTTTAATTTTTCCACTAAAAAACCGATGTTAGACTTTATTCTGAGCATACACTGAAACATCCTTTTTATACTAAGCCACCTGGGGATGGAGTTTTCCGTCGCTTTCAATAAAAATCCCTGCCAAAGTTGACAGGGATAGTAGTTTTTAGCTAAAGCTTGTCTGCTAACTGCTAACAAAATCTTTGTGAGCAGCGACAAGCATCTGAGCTTGCCTTAAAACGTTTCCGAATAAATAAAAAGGAATCTGCCAAGCTGCAACGGTAACTTCTTTGACTATATCTTGTACACTAATTGCAATTAATTCATGCTCTGGTGGCTCTCCCTCAATTGTACCAGACCAAGTAAAAGCTAATAAAAAATCATCGTCTCCAGGCAAGGATGCAATTAAGCATTCTTCTGGTGTTGGCTGGCAAATAATTCCATGATCGTTTGCAAGTTCTACTAGTCTTTGAAATTTGTCTATGTTCGTCATTTGTCCTTCGGATGTAATTGAATTTCAGTTTTAGAAAAAATTATATTTTTACCTTCATAACTCAACTTAGTTACTTGATACTATAAATTACGAATTGTTAAGGAGTTATTGGAGTTGGATCGGACTTAAGTTCAAAATATTAGCGCGATCGCCTGCTTCTATCAGCAACAATTGTTACTTTTTTAAAAAATCTAGATTACCTACTTTTTCAATTGACTGTATTTATATACACCTCTCTTTGTTACCATTTCAATATTGACTCCCTAATCTCATCGAGCCTGACAGAGTGCATTGAGAATTGCCATCGCTTTTGGGAGAACAACTCTAAACTGAAGCAGAAAAAGATGCTCGTCAAGATTAGGCTATAAGATAACCTTGCCAGTGTTCTTCTTCTATAGCTAGTTTTAGTTCACTTAATAACTTAAGTGTGATATCACTCAATAGTTATAAATAATCTGGCGATGTCTACTGACTGGAGGCTGCACGTCTATGCAATTACACCCCTTTTTCCGAGAGGCTAATCAATACTCCTACAAATAGTTTTTTCGCTGCATATTTTCCTGCAAAATAATGTATTTTACAGGTACTTATTGATTAAAGATGACTATTGTTTCATCATCTTAAAACAAGAATAAATTATATTTATCGCTGATACCATAAATTTCACAAATTGTTATAGTGTGTTTAACTTCGTTAAATTTTATTTGTAGTTATCCAGCAATCTGAATGTTAATATTGGCATTCTACAAGTATTTTCCAAAATAGAAATTAATAGAAAAGTTACTATCCACTAGCAATCATTGATTAAATGTAGCTATCTCAATCATTCTGATGGTCGGGTCAGGAGATTAGGTACAGGAAATGGGCGGTTTTCTAAAATTTTAAACTTACTAACGCTTGCATCATAAGCAAAGACTTCACCAGTTTCTATTTCATAAATCCAGGCATGAAGGGTAAGCTGATTGCTATGTATTTTAGAGCGAATTATTGGGTATGTTTCTAGGTTTTCTATCTGAGTTAATATATTTTGCTCAATTGCAATTTTTAATAGTTTATCGCCGGTATAATCCTTATAGTTGTCTAAAACAAGGCGGCGAGTAGCTTCACCGTATTGCTTTAACCAGTCATAAACTAAAGGCATTTGTTGAGCAAGGCTACCTATTTGTAATAGCCCTCTCATTGCTCCACAGTTGGAATGACCACAGATAACAATAACTTTAATATCTAAAGCTTGGACAGCATATTCTATGCCCGCTCCTTCGCTGTTATTCAGCATTCCATAAGCAGGAATTATATTACCAATATTACGGATAACAAATAATTCTCCTGGTTGACTTTGAGTAATTAAACACGGATCGATGCGCGAGTCAGAGCAAGTGATGAATAATACTCCCGGGTTCTGAGCTTGGGATAGTTGTTCAAACAACTCTCGATGTGTAAGAAAATAGTTGTCATGAAACTCATTTAGACCTTCAATTATGCGTTTAATAGACATAGTTCAATTTTTCTCATTAAAATATATTTGGTATTGAATTGACTTTTTGTTCAGTAATTTTACGTGTATAACCTCCTGGCATTAATATGGAAGAATAAACGCTTACTTCTAGGAAGACCGAAAAGCAGCGTACAAAATTAACTTTATTAAAGTTATTTAATGTACAATCAATTTGGCATCAGAGACAATACATAGTTCTCCAAACTTTTTGAGAAGAGGTTTGATAGCTTTTACTGCTTTATACTTTCAATCCTCTGTATATACACTTAAGACATATCTATATTATCAGCGCCTGTGTCTCTAAATCATCGATACGTGAGATGAAATTAGACTTGAATTCATAACAAATTACTTAGTAATTGGGAGTATAGAATGTCTTTCCCTGCCCCTTTTGCTCAGAATATTGCAATAATATATAAAGTTGTAGCTAACCGCCTACGTAGAGGTTTAACGTGGATACCATTGCAATTCCTGCTCTAAATCGGCCAGTGGATGCCACGGTAGAAATTCCTGGGTCTAAAAGTCTTACTAATCGAGCGTTGCTTGTCGCAGCTTTGGCACAAGGTGATTCCCTTTTAGAAAATGCTTTATTTAGTGAAGATAGCGAGTATTTTGCCAAATGCGTAGAACAATTGGGCATTCCCATTACGCTAAATCCTGATCTGGCACAAATCCAAGTGGCGGGAAGAGGAGGCGACATTCCAGCTAAACAGGCAGATTTATTTGTGGGTTTGGCAGGTACAGCAGCACGATTTATCTCGGCGCTGGTAGCATTGGGTAGCGGCGAATATCGCCTAGATGGGGTTCCCAGGATGCGAGAACGACCGATGGGGGACTTGTTGACGGTACTGCAAACGGGTGGAGCAACCGTTAACTTTGAGGGAAACTCTGGGTTTATGCCCTACACCGTCTATAGCCAAAGATTCGCTGGCGGAAATTTTCGGTTGAAAGCCAACCAAACAAGTCAGCAACTTTCGGCATTGCTGATGATTGCGCCTTATGCTCAACAAGATACGAACATTGAGGTTGAGGGGACATTAGTTTCTCAATCTTACGTCAAAATGACCTGTCGTCTGATGGCCGATTTTGGCGTTGAAGTGATTCAAATCGGCGATAATCAATTTCAGATTAAAGCGGGTCAACGTTACCAAGCTCGACATTATACAGTAGAACCCGATGCGTCAAATGCTTCTTACTTTTTTGCCGCCGCCGCCGTCACCGGTGGACGGGTGCGCGTCAAACATTTGACGAAACAATCCTCTCAGGGTGATATTCTCTGGCTAAATGTTTTAGAACAGATGGGTTGTCAAATTAAAGATTCGGATGAATACACCGAAGTAACGGGGCCGAAGCAACTGCAAGGCATCGATATTGATATGAATGATATATCAGATTTGGTGCAAACATTAGGAGCGATCGCGCCCTTTGCCAGTTCACCGATTACCATTCGGAATGTGGAACATATTCGATACAAGGAAACCGATCGGATTAAAGCTGTGGTAACAGAGTTGCGTCGATTAGGAGTCCAGGTTGAAGAATTTCCAGATAAACTGAAAATTGAGCCTGGCCCCATTACCCCGGCGGCAATTGAAACTTATCACGATCATCGAATGGCGATGGCTTTTGCTGTCACTGGCTTGAAGGTTCCAGGGATTGTAATTAAAGATCCTGGCTGTACAGCAAAAACTTTTCCAGATTACTTTACCCGATTCTTCCAAATGTTAGAACAATAAAAGAGTAGAACAGCAAAATTTACTGCATTGCTGGAAAAAAAGAAGTAATTTCAAAGGCAATAAAAGATTGTTTTTCATTCTTTTTCTGCTTAAGAATTGCCTCTCTTGTTGGTCTGCTCATCCTTGTCTAATTAAGTTTTACATCATTCCTATCTCTCCACCCTCTTTTTTGGGCAAAGGTTTTGGAGAGCAATTAGCTTTTGGAATGTCTTAGTATAGAATTTCACAAGTCCGTAATGCATAAAATTACGAAAGACTTTGTGTTTGTCTGCGTTTTTAAACGCTACGATTTACCGCAAAACTGTATTGATTTCAATTCTTTACGTAACAATGATTTATGAATGTTAGTATCGATCAAACACTGATTCACCAGAAAATATATGCGAAAGAATTACGTTCTCTAATTCCACCTGAAGCATTTATCCCAGATCCAAGTAAATTAGTTATCTTGTTCATTAATCTGACAATTTTGCTACTAGGCTGGATGATTGCAGCTCGGTTAGATTGTTGGTTGCCATCTCTTTTATGGCTTTATCTCCCTCTAAGTATCATTATGGGCAATAGCGTGGTTGCCTTACTATTTAGTTCCCACGATCTAATGCATGGTAGCGTGATTAAAAACGCCCGGTTAACCTATATTATTAGCTTTTTAGGACTAACAATGTTGTGGATGCCACCAACATTGTGGAAAGCAGTTCATAACCGAGTACATCATAATCACACTAATGATTTGGGCGATCCGGATCGCAATTACTTATATGAACAGTCTTCAACCTGGGGAAAATGGATTCAGGACTTATTTGTGCCTTCTAGTGAAGTTAATCCAATATGGTTCACAGTAGGATTGACTTCAGCTTGGGGAGTACATACTTTTCGTAATCTTACATCTGTACTATTTTTTAATCGTAAATCTGTAGATTATGTTCCTGCTGCATTTACAGTTAGTGCTAAAGATCGTCGAGCGATCGCAGGGGAATTATTGATGATGGTAATAATTCATTTAAGCATCTTAGCCTATCTACAATTTGAACCCCTCAAACTCACACTTGGTTACTTTTTACCTATTGGAATTGGTTATGGTGGGATAATTTTCTATATTTATACAAATCATTTACTTTGTAGAATGACCAGCGTTAACGATCCACTGATTAATAGTATGTCCCTGCGGGTTTATCAAATATTTGACCTGTTGCATTTAAATTTTTCTCACCATACTGAACATCATATTTTTCCAGGAATGAACTCTAACTATTATTTTATAGTTAGGGATTTGTTAGAAACTCACTATTCTGAACATTTTAATTTATTTGATGCTGGAGAGGCTTGGAAGTTGCTACTACAAACTCCCCGACATTATAAAGATGAAAATACTCTTACAGATTGGTCAGGTAAAAAGTCTGTCCCTTGTTCTACAAGCGAGAATCTAAAATAGTTAAAAAATCTCCCCTTTAGAAAGGTCAATCTTTCTGCGGTAATAACTGCCTTTGTTGATAACAACTTATTCTCTGTTGCTAGTACTCTTAGAAGATGTTTTAAAAGCCAATATATAGCGATTTCCACTTTAATGAGGGACACGGCAATGCCCGTGTCCCTACTAGTATCTGTGTTTATCTTTGGTTCATCATTCTTTTCTGTATTTTATTCATTGGTAGTTCGCTCAATTTTTTTGATTGTTGAGCGCGAAAAAAATTCATAGAATGCGATCGCCTACCCGCATGTCGTAGGCGATTGGGCAAAGCCCACGCTTCGCGAACGCAAATTTTGACACTCTGCAATCTCGATAATTGATTTTATTTTTACCTCTAATTAAAGTCTGCTTAAACTCCTGATTCTAAAATATGGTGTCTCCAATTGCTTGGAAAGTTATTTCTTTTTCTTAAAACAAGGGGAAAATCATTGATTTAGATCGCTATTTTAATCAGTGATAAATACCAGATTTGGAAAAGAATAAGTTAGAAATCAACTATTTATATACTTTGCAGTGTGGATTGGTTAAAGAAATTTATGGTGAGGAAAATTGAGATGAAATTGGTTTCAAAATTAGCGCTTGCTGCTGCTAGCCTTACTTTAGCCCTCGTTACTGTAGATGCAAAATCTGCATCTGCTGCAATTATTAATTACGCCTTCACAGTTGATAGCCCTACAAATAAGGGAAATGGCTTTTTTAGCTTTGATGACTCAACTTTTAGTAATGAAGCTAATCCCGTAGCCGCCATTAAGTCACTCTCTTTCCAATTTGACGGTAATACCCTTTACACTGAACAAGATGATACCAAGTATCCAGAGTTTCCTCTTGTCTTTCCAGCCACATCTTCAACAGGAAAAGCATATTTTGGATTAGATTATCTGTTCAATGATAAATCTAATCCTTCCAGTTCTATTAGTTACGAAATCATCGGTGAAGATTTTACAGCTTTCTCTAGAACTTCTCCAGATGCTGAACTCATATCAGGTAGATTTTCGTATACACAAGTGCCTGAATCTACACCTTTAATTGGCGCTCTTTTTGCTTTTAGCCTTGGCTGGATGATGAAGAAAAAAATTAAAGTCTAACCTTGGTTAAGTTGATATTAATGCTTTCTTTGCCAAGGATTAATCTTTTATTAGTAGGCTTTTATGTGGCAAAAGAACATCTAACACAATGATATTAAGAGAAAAATTGGGAATTAAAACTTGATTCTGGTAAGAGAATCATTTACGAAGTTTGTCTACGATTCCCCTGTCTTCTTTGTGTTAGCTGTTGCTGTGTTTTAAGTTACCTGTTAGCCAGGAGTGAAGAATGGTAGATTACCGGAATTTTGAGCAGTTCCTGCACAGTCGAATGAAACGACGGAACTTAATTATCGGAGCAGGAGCATTGTCTGGTTTAGCGATCGCTAACCAATTTTCACCTCAAAGAGCGATCGCTACAAGCAGATTTTCTAATTATCTTTTTACTTTGGGTGTAGCGTCAGGTGAACCCTATCCTAGCAGTGTAGTGATCTGGACTCGTCTGGCTCCTGAACCCTTAAACGGAGGTGGAATGCCACCTGTTAATGTGCCAATTCGCTGGGAAGTAGCAACTGATCCCGATATGAAGCGCATTGTCTCCAGAGGTACGGTACTTGCAACTCCAGAACTAGCTCATTCAGTTCGAGTTGTGGTAGAAGGACTCCAATCTGATACTTGGTACTGGTATCGTTTTCTTGTTGGACAAGACGCTAGCCCTATTGGCCGTACTCGGACAGCGCCTTTAGCAAATAGCTATTTGAGTAAATTTAACTTTGCTCTAGTCTCCTGCCAAAACTATCAGCAGGGATTTTATACCGCCTACAAATATCTAGCACAGGACGACCTCGATTTAGTAGTGCATGTTGGTGATTACATCTATGAAGGGGGAATCTCAAATAGTGGCCCCAGACAACACAACAGTCCAGAAATTCTCACCTTAGAAGATTATCGTAACCGTCACGCCCTCTATAAAACCGATACCAATCTCCAAGCAGCTCATGCAGCGTTCCCTTGGATTGTTACCTGGGACGATCACGAGGTGGAAAACAACTACGCCAACAACATCTCAGAAATTGATACTGAACCAGATCAGAATCGGGCAATTTTCCTCCAACGTCGGGCTGTTGCTTATCAAGCTTACTACGAACACATGCCACTGCGCCCCTTCTCGCGTCCTGTTGGCCCCGATATGCAACTTTTCCGTCGGCTCTCCTTTAGTAACTTAGCTACCTTTCATGTCCTAGATACCCGCCAATATCGCACCGATCAGCCCTGTGGTGATGGTACTAAAGAACGTTGCCCAGAAGATTTAGATCCGAATGCAACGATTACCGGTAAGGTGCAGGAGAATTGGCTATATGATGGTTTAAATAGTTCACAATCCAAGTGGAATGTTTTGGCGCAGCAGGTTCCGATCGCTCAAAGAGATATGACACCAGGAGCAGGCGGAACTTACAGCATGGATAAATGGGATGGTTATGTGGCTTCGCGCGATCGCCTCATGGCTTTCCTTGGACAACGCCGCCCTTCTAATCCAGTATCCTTGGCAGGCGATGTGCATTCCCACTGGGCGATGAACTTGAAGGCTAACTTTGATAAGCCAGAATCCGCCACCGTTGGTAGTGAATTCGTCTGTTCCTCAATTACCTCCGGTGGCGATGGAGCAGATACTGATCCCACCGTTGAAGCTTATTTACCAGATAACCCACACATTAAATTTTTCAACGGTCAACGGGGATATGTTCGCTGTGCGCTGACTCCTACAACCTGGAAATCAGATTATCTAGTTATGTCAAATGTCACAACTCCATTTGGCACAATTAGTAAACGCGCTTCATTTGTGGTTGAAGATGGCCGTCCAGAGATACAACAAGCTTAATCGTTTAATTCCCAGGCGGTGAAGGCTGGGGAGCAGGGGGCAGGGGGCAGGGGGAAATGATTTTTATACTTAGACAGTTTTCGGAGATGTCTCAATACTTGTCGGGTTTTGGGGAAAAGGGGAATGGGAAAAGGGAAAGAAAAAACCTTTAACCTTTACCCTTTAACCTTTTCCCTAAATCCAATTCCGACTTAAGAATGCACAAAGCGAGCAGTATTGGGAGATGTCTAATATTTAGGACAAAAAAAGTGGCTCTGCAAACAGCAGAACCACTAAAGCTTTTGCAAACCTGTTATAACTTAACGAACTACCCCTTGAGCAGAAACAGTATCAATCGGTTTCATCAGGTACAAGCGTAATAACTGCCAGCCACTGGAGATGTAAAGCGGCAATTTTTGGAAGAATTGCAAGAATTTGGGAGTGCTGGAGTTAGCGATCGCACTTAACTTCTCGTTATTGCTTATACAAATATCCAACCGCTCATAAAACTCTGGATTCTCTACATCCAGCATCAATGGGAACACTCGACCTGCATTTTCGTTGGTCTTCTTAATTACATGGATGTCGTATTCTCGCGCATCCAATCCAAGGGTGGCATAAAAATCCTTGCGTTGGATGTCATTGAGATACATTGTCGCAAACACCGACAACAAGAAGAACCGACTCCACAGCCGTGCTTTCCAATCATTCAATATTTGCGGCTGAGATTTCATGATCGCATCAAAGAAATCGCCATGACGGTTTTCATCTTGACACCAGTTTTCAAAGAATCGGAAGATTGGATAAACCCGGTCTTCAGGATGTGCTTCTAAATGGCGATAAATGGTGATATAGCGCCAATAACCGATCTTCTCAGAAAGATAAGTAGCGTAGAAGATGAATTTCGGTTTAAAGAATGTATAACTGCGGCTCTTAGTCAAAAACCCTAAATCTAGGGACAGATTAAAGTCCGACAAAGCTTTGTTTAAAAAGCCAGCGTGACGTGCTTCATCCCGTGACATCAGGTTAAAACACTCTGCCAAGACGGGACTTTTGTCTTTCAAGCGACGGCCAAGTTCTTTATACAGCAAAAAGCCGGAAAACTCTGCCGTACACGAGCGTTCTAGAAACTCAACGAACAATCGGCGAGTTTCCCCGTCAATATGATCCCAGGATTGGTCAAACTCGGCATCCCGAACAAAGTGATGGCGATTATAGTCAGTGCGGAACTCTTCGAGAATGGCTTGTAACTCGTCTTCATTGACGGAAATATCCATCCGCGCCATTTCATCAAAATCGGTAGTATAAAACCGAGGTGTTAACAGGGTTTCTTTTGCCGGGACTTTAATCCCTGGCCGGATTTCTTCAAAGCCTGGTTTTTTGAGGGAATCTACCATGTCTTGATTGCTCTTTCGTCTTTATTATCTTAAGTAGACCAGAAAGCCAAGGTTAAAGCTCTGGCAAGGCCTGACAGCCCAGAATAATCCAATTGTATAAAGTTCAGTCTACCAAGGTGCGGGTTAGAAATTTGCAAGCAAAAGATTAAGAGTTGCAACAATCATTCAATGTTTACGGAACCAAGAATCGCGGATTAGTAGTCAAATAAACCTAGTTCAGTGATTAGCACTGTTTCAATTAAGTGGAGTAGCACGCATCTATTGTAATCTTAAAGCATTGCTATCTCAGTAATTTTCTGTAGTTGTTACTACAACATGGAAAACCCATCTTAGACAACAAAAGCAAATCCAAAGGGTTGAAAAGCAAGATGAATCTTGAAAACAATCAGCATAAAGACCGACTTCTTGTCTCTTACATCTTGTGTGCAGTCGGATTTATCGGGATGGGAGGATTGCACCGTTTCTATAATGGCAAGATCGGGACTGGTTTGTTGTGGCTGTTGACTGGTGGTGTGCTTGGTATAGGGCAGATCGTAGATTTGTTTTTTATCACCGATATGGTTAACAACTACGAACACAAGCTGAGACTAAAAGCGGGTGTATCTCCCTTGGGTGTACCGTTGAATCAAGCAGTGGTTACTTCTCAAGTTCACCACCCAACTGGTAACCAACTCATGGTTAAACTGATCGAAGCGGCAGAAAGCAAAGGTGGTATTTTAACTGTTACTCAAGGCGTAAAGTTCACCGGAGCTAGCTTTGCTGAAGTGGAAGCTACTCTCAATGAGATGTACAAATCAGGTTATGTAAAAATAGATAACGACCCTAATACTGGAGCCGTTACCTACCATTTCCACGAACTTTAAATTGTCATTTGTCCTTTGTTAAAAAAAAACAATGACTAATTTATACCTAACCACTTTTGACCACCCAAGCGCTGAACTAAGCCATATACCAGCAAATCGAGGGTAATTTTGCGCTCATCGATTAAGAATGACTCAAGAGTGCTAGGTTTTTTGCCTTCATTACAGGAAAATCCCTTTTTCCCTTGAATATCTTCTTCTGGGAAATACAGATTAAACTGACGTAAACCAATTTCTTTCCAACTGCCGATAATTTGCCAGCATTCTTCGGCCGATTCAAAGCCAGTGATTGGCACTTTCTGCTTGGCAAAAGACACCTGTAAATCTTTCACGCCTTGTTGAGCGATCGCTTTTTGTAAAGCTGGCAAGTAGTCTTGCTCGATAAACTCGACAAATGGCTTATCTTCAACAGATGGGGCTTTTTCCTTTTTGGCGGCTTTAGCTGCGGCTGCGGGTTTTTCTCCGGTTGCGGCTGCGGCTGCGGGTTTTTCTCGCTTGGGTGATGCAGCAGCTGGTTTAGCAGCATTAGGGTTATCTTCGGGGTTTGCAGCTTTCGGATCTGGCGTGTTAGCAGTAGGAAGGTCTGTAGCTTCGGGTGAGTCTGTACTAGGAGCGTGTTCTTCAGCCACACTGGGAGCTTGGTGGTCAACTGTGCTGGGAGCTACTTCTCCCGCTTGATTGTGATTGGTTGGGTCTGCCATTGCTCAGGTCAATCCTTTAATCTAGCTTTTGGAGCGATCGCTCACCTTGATGTATCGAGTATTTTTATTTTGACATACTAATGCAGCAGGGTAAAAATAACTGTGCAGTCTGGAAAATTAAGCCAGGGGCTAACGCTCAGGGTAAAATAGATACTGACGTTAGACTCACCCAATCTTACCTTAAGAGCTACTTCAAGGTGGCCTTCTTCCACTGTTGCTCATAGATTAGGGTCAGAAGTCTCAAGACGCAAAGGTTTTTTATAAATAAAACATTACAAAAATAAATCGGATTGCGTAGCTTGCCGCCGTAGGCATCGCCAGTAAAGTGTTAAGCACCAATTTCTGTTAGCTCTCGGATAACTACGCCAGAGTTCTTGCAAAATTGGTTAAAGGGAAAATAAAAAGAGATGAGATTTTCTTTTTACTTTTGCCCTTTAACTTTTTTATTCTTTTTGTTAAAGCTACTTTCTACTGAATAGGACTAAGACTTACACACTGTATAAATTATTAATTATAGTAACTATTTACTAAAATAGGTTTTTCCAGGCTTTTATGGGTCATTTTTTGATGCTAAATACACCCACACTTTATGGGTAATTAATAAATTATTCATTAGACAGATGTGTTGTAAAAACATCTATATTTTGTATTTACTATCAAGACGTAAGCCTTAATACCAATAGCGATCGCCTGCAAAAGTTTAATCGTTTAATAGATAAAAAAGTTTTATTTGCCAAACTACCTGTACTTTTTGTAAAGATTAACTGGATTTTTATTTACAGTTTTGGTGCGTTAGCCTACGGCATAGCACATCCTATACATATCTCAAAAATCAAATATAATTCCTATACTTAGGGTAAGCGTGTCTAATTGTGGTCATGCTGTACTAGTATACCAAGCGTGATTATGACAGGTTAACGGAGTTTGTAGTAAGTACTCTAGACCTTAAACAAGGGCTATTACTATTGAAGGTTTGATTTGATGAGCCATTAGAGCTTAAAGTTAACCTTTCTCTCAAAATTAATTTATTGTTATCACCCGATAGACAAATATCTGTTCCTTCAATGACTGTCTTTAAAAAAATGTTCAACAATTTATAACCATGTTTTTCTCTTTCTTGGTCAAAATTTGGGATATTATCTTTCAATATTGTGTGAATTTTAGGCAGAAGAATACCACCTTGTCGAAGCTGATTTAATTGCTCATAATTCTTCTTTAAATCCTGCAAAACTTTATTAGTTACTACTAAAATATCATCATTTAATGGACTCTCGCTAGTCACTTCATTAATTGGAACATCCTCTCTTGTGGGTTGGGGAGCAGGTATAGGTATAAAGCAATCACAAACAGACCTGAGAATACGATTAATTTGTCCTTCATAAGCACATCCAATTACAGTCTTTCCATATTCATGAAGCTTTTTAGCTAAAGCAGCAAATGCACCATCACCTGATACAATAACGAAAACTTGCAGTGTAGGACGACTTTGGGCTAATTCCATGATATCAATGGCTAGTTGCATATCTGCTGCATTCCGTTTGTAACTATAATCAAAAATTTGAATTGCTTCTATGCCAAGTTCTTGAATTTCATTCTTGAGTGGCCTTAATCGAAAATCACTCCAGTCAGCATAAGCGCATTGGATAGCTATTTTATTAACTAAAGTAGTTTTTTCCAGATTTGTTTGAATGTCTTTTAGAGAAAAATTTAAGTTAGGGTTGTTTCTACCCATTGTTAAGTTTTCAATATCATAAAAGATAGCTGTGTTGAACTGTTCAGTTTTAGGTGAAATCTTAGCTGTAGTAATTTGCTCTACAAGATTCTGACGTTGCTTTAACTCTTTAAACTCAGCTATTAAAGATGTTATCTCTATCCTTGATTCAGACTTATCTTCTTCCTGTTTTAACTGTATAATTGTTGTTTTTAAGTTATTAACTTGCAGCTTTGCTTGTTGTAATTCTTCTTGTAATTGCTCAGTTAATGTATTGATTTGAGTTTGGGTTTGGATAGTCTGCTCTCGAAGTTCCCCAATGCTTCTGGAGACAATTAGCTGACGTTGCTGATAAGCTGTTACCAAAGCTTGCTGGACGACATCCCATTCTTTAGGGAAAGCCTCACGGGTACACACTTGCAAAACTGTTTCATAACCTGCGATCGCAATTTCTAAATTACTCGCAAGGTTGCCTTGTTCAAACTCTTGAATAATTTTACTTAGTTTGATAATGACTCTAGCTAAATTAATAGCAATGGCAGGTTCTTTAGCAAAGCGATCGCTTACCCATTTCCGCAATATGAAAGCTAAATTATCATTGAGTTTGCTTAAGTTCTGTTGCAGAATTGGATATACTTCCTGATTTTGATAAGTTGCTCTTAATAAATCAATTAGGAAGTCTTGCTCTTGGTTAGCAGCTTTGTTTGGCATAGCTAAATCCCTGACAATACACATTTAAGTTTAGTATTCCCAAGTTTTCATGCTATCTAACGATTAAAGTGGCGTAATCCAATAAGTAATGCCTTGGACAATTTGTTTATTAAAACCAAATAGAGGTAAATTCTCTTCACTTAAACCCACATAAGTCCAATGTGGAACATCATGTTGTACAGTTTGAAACCAACCATTTTGATTAAGAGCTTTTCTTTGTTCTTTAGTACTTACGCGTAAATCAATTGCTAATCCCCAAAGATGCTGTGAAGTTCCAGGAGGTGCAACTAAACCGAGAATTTTTGTTTCTTTGCCCTGTTGAACTTTTGCTAAAATTTGATTGTTAGCATATTTGTACCAAAATCTTAAATTTGTATTGAAAGTGCGAGTACAATCACCAGAACCATAACCAGATTTTAGTGGTATCTGTTGCTGGATTCGTGCTTTATTTAAAGCATCAGCCGCCGATTTTTGTAAATAACAATCTTTAGTGCCGTCAACATGACTCATTGTTAAACTATCTTGAAATTCTTGGGTTTCTTGTTCATTAGCAAAAATATTTTTTTGCGGGAGTTTAATTCCGATATCTTGATTTACAAAGACTGCGCCATAAGCTCGTAGCAAAATATATTCATAAGTACCAGACTGGGGAATTGTAGGTAATCTACTAGCGATCACAGATAAAAAACGCTGTTGAGCATTTAATTTAGGATCGGGAAGAAATGGTTCTGATATTGTCTTTTTAGAGGTATCTGTACAAGGTAATGAATCAGTAATTAAGCATCCGTTTAATGGTTGAGCGGTTATAGCAACTTTATGGTGGGTAATCTCATTACTAGCTACTAATAGAAAAATCATCAAAATAACTATACTGATGAAAGTTGCTTGTTTAATGTCTCTAGTAATATTTTTTCTCTTTTTAATTGTGAGCTTCATTTGTAAACAATTGCTGAGTTGCTTCAAAAATAAAATCAAGAAATTTCTTAGATGAATTCTCAATAGTTTAAAATAAGAATAATTTATTGGTATTAAAGTATAGTTAGATGCATGTTGGATATCTACCAGTAATAATTAGAATGGTGCTAGGGTTAAATATGTGAACGATACTTATGATAAATAACCCGGAAAGTTGTCACAAATTTTAAAACCATTATATTTTTGACTTATTGCTCAAGTTAAAAAAAGAAACTTGTCTTGAATTTAGTACTAGTAAATTTGATAACTTTTTTATCAGAAAGTTACATCCCTGAAACCACTGGAACAGTTAAAATTGAAAAGAACTCTCAGCTTGTTGATCCTGTAAGTATGACCATGCACAATTCTGTTGAATTCCAAGACGCTTTTGATGTCATAGTCGTCGGTGCAGGTCACTCCGGTTGCGAAGCAGCTCTCGCCTCTGCACGCCTCGGTTGTCGTACCCTGCTATTGACGCTCAATTTGGATAAAATTGCTTGGCAACCCTGTAATCCAGCAGTGGGTGGCCCGGCTAAATCTCAGTTGACTCATGAGGTGGATGCACTCGGCGGGGAAATTGGTAAAGTAGCAGACCGCACCTACTTACAAAAACGTATCCTCAACTCTTCACGGGGGCCTGCTGTTTGGGCATTACGCGCTCAGACGGATAAGCGCGAATATGCAGCAGTGATGAAGAATATTGTCGAGAACCAAGAAAACTTGACAATCCGCGAAAGTATGGCAACAGATTTGGTGCTTGGCGCTAACGGTGAAGTTATCGGCGTTGAAACTTATTTTGGTGTCGCGTTCCAGTGTAAAGCAGTCATCTTGACAACTGGCACTTTCTTAGGAGGTAAAATTTGGGTTGGTAACAAATCAATGCCAGCCGGACGCGCAGGAGAATTTGCGGCTGAAGGATTGACACAAACCCTAAATCGTCTAGGGTTTGAAACCGGAAGACTCAAAACTGGAACTCCAGCCCGGGTAGACAAGCGATCGGTAGATTATAGTAAAATGCTCATCCAGCCAGGGGATGAAGATGTACGCTGGTTTAGCTTTGACCCAGAGGCGTGGGTAGAACGGGAACAAATGCCTTGTTACATCACCCGCACAACTGCCGAAACCCATCACCTAATTCAAGAAAATTTGCACCTGTCGCCAGTTTATGGCGGTTGGGTGGAAGCGAAAGGGCCGCGTTATTGTCCCAGTATTGAAGATAAAATTGTCCGCTTTGCCGATAAGGAAAGCCACCAAATTTTTATTGAACCAGAAGGACGTGATATACCCGAACTTTATATCCAAGGGTTTTCCACAGGGTTGCCAGAAAATTTGCAACTGCAAATGTTGCGAACTCTTCCCGGTTTGGAAAAATGTGTGATGCTGCGTCCGGCGTATGCTGTGGAATATGACTATTTACCTGCAACTCAGTGTTACCCCACACTGATGACTAAGAAGATTGCTGGATTGTTTTGTGCTGGGCAGATTAACGGCACTACAGGTTATGAAGAAGCCGCAGCTCAAGGGCTGGTGGCGGGAATTAACGCCGCTCGATTTGTTCGCTCTCAAGAAATGATTGTCTTTGCCCGCGAGCAAAGTTATATCGGGACACTAGTTGATGACTTATGTACAAAAGACCTGCGCGAACCTTACCGGATGCTCACCAGTAGGTCTGAGTACCGATTGATATTGCGTTCTGACAATGCCGACCAACGCTTGACACCCTTGGGACGGGAAATTGGTTTAATTGACGATCGCCGTTGGGATCTTTTTACCCAAAAGCAAGCAAACATTACCACAGAAAAGCAAAGATTGCAAGCCACACGAGTCAAAGAACATGATGAAATAGGAATAGCGATCGCATCTAATACTCAGCAATTAATTAAAGGTTCAATTACCCTCAACGACTTGCTGCGCCGTCCCGGATTCCATTACGTTGACCTCGACAGGTTCGGACTAGGAAACGCCAATCTCAACCGTGCTGAGAAAGAAGGCGCAGAAATTGACATCAAGTATTCTGGCTATCTCGCTAGGCAACAAAATCAGATTGACCAAATTGCCCGTCAAGCGCACCGACAGTTACCTGCGGATTTAGATTACACAACAATTGATACCCTATCCAAAGAGGCACGGGAAAAGCTAACTCACGTAAAACCACTCACTCTTGGTCAAGCTGCACGTATTGGTGGTGTAAACCCAGCCGATGTTAACGCTTTATTATTATATTTAGAATTGCGTAGAACCAAGAGCCAGCCGGAGTTTCCAGCATTAGCTTAACACAAACTTGATAAAGACTGAGTATAGTAGTAATGAGGGAGATTGGTATGATAGATGACATAACTATTAGTAGTGGCATCATCAACAATCCCCAGATTAAAGTTGACTTTAATACCAACGCTCAACCAACTCGTCTCAATCAGACGGCAGATTGGATATTTTATCTGTAATCCTAATTCCCAGGCAGTAGGCGCGGCGTTTTCTCGTCCTAGCAACAACCCAGAAAGTCTATGTTACAAGAAGCCAGCACCCGTCTCATAGTACCGGAACCATCAGAAGACTTAATCGCCAACGAGCCTTGGTCGATAGAAAACTATGCTGATGGTCTAATGGATGAACTCTTTGCCGATATCGACTCCATTCTGGATGTTAGTAGTAATCTGCTTTCTCAAACCGTTAGGCACAGTAGGCAGAACAAATCGAACCAGTCTGTTGCTGGGGTTTCTCCCCAAGCTCAACGCCAGTCGCCTACAGAAAACGTGCTGCAAAGAGCCACAATACCACAGATTATACCGAACACACTGAACCAGCCAGTGCAGTCAGTTGCTCATAACCACAAACACTTGAGTACCTTTGTATTTGACTCCACCTCCGTAAAAAGAGCTAGTAGAAAGCGTCAGAAAAGTAGTCATAATTTGGGCAAACTGCTGATGGTGGGAACAACTTTAGGCGTGGCGATCGCTGGTACTATCTACTTGGTACAGTCTGGAGTCGTATATCCTTTCAATACCAACTTGACCCAGCCAGGTGTTCTAGTGCCGCAACCGCAGTCACAGTTGCCAACAAAAGTAGAAATTGAGGCAGATTTAGTTGACTACATGCTGCAATCGCTAGCAGTTATAGATAAGCAAGAAGCAACGCCCAATCAAAAATCTACCATACGTGAATTTTCTAATCAGGCAAATAATAACCAAATAGCCCCTGATAACAGGCAAACAACTGGTAATTTACCATCACTGCCACTTCTAGCTAATAATACACCATCAGCCCCCAACCGTTCTGGAAGCGTTGTTGAGCGCATCTACGTTCCTGTTTATCAAGCACCGTCGCCAATGCGCTACCTACTGCCGACTATTCCTGGTAGTCCTACAGTTTTACCACGAGTTGCGAGTACGTTACAGGCAACTCAACCAAATGTTGTGAAAAGTGCCCTGAATACGGTGCGACAAGCTGCCAAACCTGTAACTGTCAACATGTTAGCTGCGGCTGTAAGAGCCGAACTTAAACCTGTAGCTGCGAAAACTGCACCGATTACCGTGCGACAAACACCCAGTCCTCTGCCTGCATTACCAGTAGTTCCATTACGCGCAGCACTTGCGCCAGAGTCAGAACCAACTATTACTCAAGAACAAGTATATCCGGCAGTTGCGATCGCAGATACTCCGAGTAATACTTTAGAAGGATTACTCGAGTTAGGCAATAAATCTGCCGCTTTGTTTAAAATTGATGGCGTGACTCGCCGCATCAATATGGGTGAAAGTATCGGCGAAAGCGGTTGGACATTAGTCGATGTAAGTAATGGTGAAGCCGTTATCCGCCGTAACGGCGAAGTGCGATCGATTTACGCAGGGCAGAAATTATAATAAGCTGTTACGCAAATAAACATTGCACATCCACTAGTGAGGTTGTCCCTTGTCATTTGTCCTGGGTAAATACTTTTGACTTCTGAGGAAGTAAATCTTTATTTTCTTCTTGACGGCGAGTGCGAAAACCCTGTCTTCCATTAACTTGGTCAAAGAGGACATCGTATTTATCAAAAAATGCGATGCCAGTATTTACAAATATAGGAAGTTCTGCCTGTGGGGAGATACTTAAATTCCAGCGATTAAATCCGTCGCGGGTTCCTGGTGTCACGCTGTAATCAAAAATGCCATTAATTGCTACTTTCAAAGCATTTGTTGAGCGCAATATTCCTGGTTTGAGTTTACCTGCTGTGGAAGCTGATTTGAATTCAGTCAAACCATTAATAGTTCCAGTATCATTGAGCATTGTGCCATTACAAGAATTTTTAGCCGCACTCCCAGCAAGAGTTAAACAAACTTTGCTCAATCGAGAATCCCATCTGTTACCGGGTACACCATTTATTTCGCTTTGTTGACTCCAAGGAGCCATTTTGAAACCTGCTTGATTATCAGCAGTTAAACCGAGAATTAGGCTGCCATTGTTGTTACTTCCACCATTTCCAATCATGATAAATCCATTACTCAAATTACCTGGTAATTTTCTTAACGGATTATAGGGAAGTGACTTTTCAAAATAGTCGACACCAATAATACCAGAAAATGGTACACCACTCTTTGCTGAACAATTAGGCTTTTTAGCAGTACATTGGCGACTAGTAACAATCTGTACCGGAACAGGTTCTGCGGCGGGAAGCAAACCAAATCGGATATTAGTATAAACTAATTCTCCCTCTAGGATAGTACCATCACTTAATACCTCCTTGATATTTTGTCCTGTTCTGCGAATAGGGGCATTACCTAAAAACTCTTTGGGAACTCGCAGCCCTGCTGACCCTGTATCTAACAAGATACGCCTTGGTTTACCACCTGCGATCGCCATTTCCAAAAAATACCCGCGAACACGTTGACCAAGGGAAGGTTTTGTGTATAAAGGTAGGGATATGGTATCAAAACTTGGCTTGCGGGGTATATTTTGAGAGATGTCGCGCAACACTGGGTTTGGGAAAAGAGCCGCAAATGCTGACTGTCGTTGTGCTGCTGGTTCAGGCGCGATATCCCAAAGACTTTCGTAGTAGAAAAAGCCGATACCTAAACCGCGTTGTTGCGCTGCTTCTACCTGGGATTGGATTTGTGGTAAGGCAACTGGGCGATTTCGTAACCCCGTCGTAATACCGATACCAGTTGGGATGACTTTTTGTGTTTCTAAAATTTCTGGGCGGGTTATTTGAGCGATAAAACTTTCTAAATCATTACGGTATACTTGCATAACCAACTCATCAACAATACCCAACCGTACCCAGTTGAGCCAGTCTTGCAGTTGCAGCTTGTACGCGAAATCATAATAATTAGGAGCAACTGAGAAAATAGCATTCGGTTTTCTAGCTTTCACAGTTTGGTACAGGTCTACCATGAATGTGCTGATTTTATCTGCCCGCCATTTTATCCATGCTTGGGCTTGGGGATTGGGCGGGGGAGAATTGCCAGTTTCTTGAGTATATAGACTAATTGTGTATTTATCGTAGCCAAAATCCACAGGTAAACTCGTATGGTCGTCAAATTGAACGCCATCAGCATCGTATTGAGTAATGACTTCCATCACGAGTTCAGTGATAAACTTTTGCACTTCCGGGTGAAACGGATTCAACCACGCTACTTCACCCGCAGCACTAATTGAAGTTTGAGTCCCATCCCGCTTTTGTGTCAGCCAATCTGGATGCTGGGATGCAAGTTCCGAACTTAGGGGAACCATGAAACCAAATTCAAACCAAGGAATTGCTAGTAACCCTTCTCTGCGGGCTTGACTGATAATGTCTGCAATCACATCTTGTCCATCTGTTCCCTTGAAGAAGAAGGGAATACCCATTTTTTGCATGATGGCGCTTGGGTAATATGTATAGCCATCGTTCCACACTACTGGATAAACAGTGTTAAAGTTTAACTGCCGCAGTTGACTCATGGCTGCAAGCACCTGCGAGCGATTTCTAAAAACGCTAAAATCATTACCACTTAGCCACACCCCTCGAATTTCTTGACGAGGTTGAAGAGGTAGTTGGGCAATGCTAGGGGCAAAAGTGTTGAGTAGCAATACCGCAACGAATGATATCAGACATAATAATGGCAGCAGGCGCTTCTTTAAAAGCCACCAACCTTGAGAAATGAGGCGACTAGGCGCAATACCAAACGCTTTACGTAGCTTGCTGCGACATAGGAGTAAGCCTCTACGCACAGGCACAGGCTTAAATAGTAAGTTAGTTAAAGCATTAATTTTTATGCTTTTTTCCCAGAACTGAGTTGCCATTACTTCTGCTTACTAAATGAGGTTAATTGGTTATATTTCATTCCATATCAACATAAAATTGCTGTACCAGAAAAACTGATACAGTAATTTAGATGCAAATATAGTTGACGCAGTTATCGGGTTAGTAGTGCCAAGTATAAATGTTTCAAATGTAACCTGTAATATATTTTCGCTGCTCTCATGCCTATGCCTGGTAAATTTTTTGCATAGCACCATTCCTCTTATTGGAATTAAGTCACAATGATAATAGGCAATCATGGAGGGTGCTGTTATGTTTCGTCTACCTCAAACTGTTCGGAACTTGTTCATTCGGATTCAAGGCTTGTTTGGTGTTTTATTCCAAAGTGTTGCTAATTTTTTCGGAAGTTTCTTTGGTTTTTTTGGCAACCTGTTTGGATTCAATAGCTCTGGTTATTTCGTGGAATCTGATCAGCAGCAAGCTATAAAACAAGCTTCTGCAAAAGAGCAAATTGAAACGAATCAGGATAACACTCCTAAAATTTCCGCCACTACCCGCCGTCGTTCTAATGCCAAAATTGACGACTACTTTCTCAATATGGCTCGTGATGTGAAAAAGAAGTAACAAAAGCCATCAATTGGAGGGTGATCTTAGTGCAGCGTAAGCGTTGCTCGCCGTAGGCATCGCTCTGCCAGGGTAAGATCATCTCAATTAGACTTGACTGCTAACTCAGGAGGCTACCAATTAATCGCTGTTAAAATTGTTACCTTCGCAAACTCTTGATTGGCAGTCACCAAACTTGCTGAATTTTGGATAGCCATTGCTGCAATAATTGCATCTGGTAGATTTAACAGACTCGAACACTGGAGTACTTTTCAACGCCTTGAGGTCTTTGATAAAACTAGGCATATACTCGCAATTCATAGTTGTTCAAGTTCTTCAAGAGCCTCACTCCTGCTTAAAGGTGTTTCGCTCTTAACTGCTTGCATAGCTCGATAAAGTCCTTCGTCTTCAATCGCATCTAATAAGCGCTGATATGCCTCAAACTCTAAGACTACTTTGAGAACTTGACCTTGTTTATCCGTAATTAACTCCTGAACAAACGGATATTCTTCAGCTTTCATATATGAACCAAAGTAATTGTTTAATATCTACTATAAAGAGCGATCGCCTCTTACTCTCCATTTAAACCGAGTTTTGTAATAGGCGATCGCATCTCATACGTGTCTACTTTTGCCTTGGCGAATGGAATTCGCGGCTACACAGGCTTTCGTCCGCCTGCGCGGACTAAGGTCAAATTAAGGTTTTGAAACCCAGGATCGGTAGCTTTTATTTGTATAGACGCGGTTTATAACCGCCCATTTCGCTGTAGGTTTTTTGGTGGAGGATATAAAAGCGCTGAAGCGCCTGTTTTTCTTAGTTTGACAAGGTTTCTATATAAAGCTCAACTGCTTCTTTGATATTTGCCTGTACTTCTTCTAGAGACTCACCTTGAGATTGACAACCAGGAAGTTCAGGACAATAAGCATAATATCCATATTCATGTTTTTCGATAACAATGCTAACTTCATACGACATATAAAAGTTACCTTTACTCGTTCAATAACTATTATCACCTTTCATCCCCCTCTCGTTAGGAAGCGTCAGGACGAGAAAATCAGGATTTACCGATGAATTCGTTACAAAAACAGAAACCAGAACCACAACTCTCAACCGCAAAGTTAGAGGAGAGGGCTAGTGGGGTTGACAAGAGGACTCCTACTTTAAGACAAAATTTATTAGGAGTGATTTCTCATGAAAAGCATATTTACATCCAGACAAGTTATTATTCCCTGCATAGCAACAATTGGGTTAGGAATTTTGGGGTTTTGGGCTTCAGTCTCAGCTAAACCACAAACTCCACCTAGCTTTACCAAAGTTGAAAATCCCGGCGAATTTAAACTAGAAGGAAAAGGGGAGCCTTCGGTGCTAAATCAGAAAGAAAAACTCCCTGGAAGACGCGTAATCCTTGGTTCAGATGACCGTATCCCTATGACTAGCAGAGACTACCCTTGGTCAGCCATTGGTAAAATCGAGGGGATAGGTGCTGATGGTGGCGGTTACAGTTGCACGGGAACGTTGATTACTGAAGACGTTGTTTTGACAAATGCTCACTGTGTAGTTAACCCGGAAACCCGAAAAGTTAGTCAAGCGATCGCATTTGAGCCAAACTTAGTTAATAGTATTGTCAAAAGTAAAAATGATATAGCCTACGCAACTAATGTTCATTACGGCACAGACTTTAAAAATGGTGATTTAGCTGATTACGCAAACGACTGGGCGATTTTAAAGCTCAACAAGCCTATCGGTAAAAAATATGGTTATTTGGGCTGGAAATCTTTACCATCTTCACGTTTGGTTGGCGATACGAAAAAGTTCGCTTTGGTAGGCTATTCTGGTGATTTTCCCAACCCCAAGAAAAAAGGTTATGAAACTCTAACTGCTGGCGAAAGTATGACTGCTGGCGTTCACTTAGGATGCAGCATCCTCCGCCATCAGGATAACTTGCTATACCACAACTGTGATACTAATCACGGTGCTTCTGGAGGTGCAATTATCAGTAATATAAAGGGCAAGTATTATATTTTCGCCCTCCACTCCGGCTCAAATGAGGTAAATGGATTGCTGTTGAACCGTGCGGTAGAAATGTCTCGCTTGGATGAGTGGTTGCAACGGAATTAAGGACTAAAATCCTTAGTACAAACTTGCTTACCCATCAATTTAAAGTTGACAAACTACTAGAAACTAAGCACAATTCTAATCACTTTGTGCCTAGTTATCGCATTTCTTAGAGGCGTATGAACATAATATCAGTTTGTTGAAAAATTTTCGCCTGCACTGCTATGGTGTGAAGTCGTTTTTCTGGAAAATCGTCCATAACCGATTTATCTGTGCATAAGCGCAGCCCAAACCAGCCATCGCACCTTTAATAATAACTATATCCAGCTTGAGGCTGGACAATAGCTAAAGATATTTATGAGATTGAATGTTTACTTGATTTTTAACTTACCAAATCAACTAAGGCGTTGCTCTGAAAGCGGACTATAGATGAAACTGAGCAACCGCGATAATTCTCAGATGTGAATACTGATAGTGTGATATTAGCTTGACCGGGATCTAAGATGCGTTTTACCTTGCAGATTTGCATTTTGTTGTTGCAGTAAGCAACAATGCGATCGCCAGCCTTGACTTCCAACGCTTGAATTTTCAATTAATACCAACCTTGCCAGGAATTTGCTTCGTTAAAGGAAAAATATATTGCTATATTTCACTTTCTTCAACAATAGCAATGTTTGTTTAAGTATAACACGAAAATTAAAGTTTTTAATCTTATCAATTTAATCTTGATAATGTCAAGTTTATTTATACTCAAAACACTATTAAATGCTAAATTTTGACAAAATAAGGATAAAATCCCTAATTTAGCGCAGAAGCTTTAAAAAATCCAGATCGTGGGAAACCTCCGTTCCAATTTCTCTGAAGCTAAATTTCTTCGAGTCTAGATTTTTTCCTTCTATGTTTTTGTTACAATCAATGAAATTTTTACATAAAAATACCACTATGGCTTTATATGCTGAATTACATAGACATCTAGGCGGCTCGGTCGTACCAAGAGTTCTATGGCGATATTTCGAGCGACATTCTTCGGAGTTGATTTCTCGCTTTGATGACTATTCACAATTTGAAGATTTTTACACCCGTCCACGCAACACCCTGGATGAGTATCTAGAATTACACACCCTGGTAGAAAGTGTGCAAACTGTGGAGACTTTGCCTTACTTTATCTATCGCTTGGTGCGGGGTGCTTACATCTTTGAAAATTTGGCTTATCTGGAGCTGCGCTACACTCCTTATTTGCGGACACCTGAGCATCTGAGTCAATCAGAAAGAATTGACAAAATGGCAGAAATCGTACAAGTAGTAGGGATTGCTAGCCACCAGCCAGAATATCCAATTGTTACTAGCCAAATTCTCTGTATGCACACGCGCCTACCTTATGAGGTGAACAAGGCGATTGTTGATTTGGCGGCGCAAAATAAGCAGTATGTCTGTGCAGTGGATGTAGCGGGGGGTGATAGCTATTATGCCGAGCGCTTAGAAGAATGGATTAGCTTATATGATTATGCGCGATCGCAGGGCGTTAACACCACCGGACATCTATATGAAACCACTGCTGGCTGTTACCCTGAACTGTTACCCTATCTCATGCGAATCGGTCACGGCATCCAAATTCCCCTACTGTATCCAGAGTTACTTAATGATGTGGCTAAACGCGGACAGTGTTTAGAGGTTTGCCCCACAACTTACCTAAAAACTGGTACTTTGCAGGATATCCGTCAACTCAAATTAGTTTTTGACCGTTGTTTTGAAGCTGGGGTAGATATTGCTATCTGTACTGATAATGCTGGATTGCACAATGTGCGTCTACCGTTTGAGTATGAGAATCTCTTGACTTACAACATTATCAGTTTTGCACAATTACAAGCTTGTCAGGATGCAGCTTTCCGTCATGCTTTTGCTTGGCCTTACAGTCAACCTCCCGCATCTCTGTTGAATGGATTACTGAAACCTGAACTACCTAAAATTTTGGCAACCAGGGATAGTAATTAAACACCACTAGTAGTCTGTCAATAAATAATTGATGGATAAATTCCCTGTAGAGACGGCGATTTATCGCGTCTCTCTAACCGTCAAAATGAATTTGACAGACCACTAGAGAAAGTAGAAAGTAAGATGATTTAATTGCTAATTAATGTTGCAGTTAGTGACTTTTTTGATGCTGTAGAGAAAGCTGTAATGCACAGTAGATATTTTGCAAAAACCCATTTTTTAGAGATTAAACCACAGATACACCCAGAGAATTTATCGGTAGTTCATCTGTGGTTTACTTTTCGCTAATTCAGATTTTTGTTAGAAGTCTAATGTGCAGTACAAAAAACCAGCAATTATGCAATAAATAGACTTCGATTGATATACCTGGGTTAAGTTTAAGCGGTAACACCTTCTGTAGCACCACCGACTGAAATCCAAGCTGTAAGACCACCTTGGATTTCCGCTACTTCAACAAACCCTTCTTTTCTGAGAATTTGTGCAGCCTGGGTTGATTGCTCGTCACTGTCGCCATAAATATAAATATGGCGTTCTTTATGTAGAGCAAATTTGGCTCTAGATGCCAAATTGTCTAACGGGATGGGTATGGCTCCACTGATCCGACCGTTATTGTAGGTATGGCGCTCACGCACATCAACAATTGTAAAACCTGGTTGACCCCATTGCAAACGGGTCTTTAACTCATGGACATTAGCAACTGAATTATTACTCATAAGTTTTTTGGCTTATCACCTCACAAGCAATTTATCAAAAATCCCCGTATAATTGAGTTTTCTTTACAATTAATAAAAATTTCTGGTTAATTCGCTTTCTCATCTGCTCAGTCTACGGAAAGCTAAAGCAACATCTCCCCTACTCTTTTTCTTGCCTACAAGACGCTGCGCGTATCTTGCTTCCCTGTAAAGGTACAATTTATAATTGATTTCCCCTCCACTTTCCTTGTCCCCAGAAGCTATAAACTATAATTTATGGCATCTACTATTCAAGCTCTACCAACAGAAGTCGTATATCTCATTACAGCTGGTGAGGTAATAGACTGTTTCGCATCTGTGGTGCGGGAATTAGTAGAAAATTCCCTAGATGCAGGTGCAACGCGCATTGTGGTTTCTTTATGGCCGCAGCAATGGCGAATTCGTGTTGCAGATAATGGTTGTGGAATGAACCTAGATGATTTGCAACAAGCAGCCACAGCCCACAGCACTAGTAAAATTCGCTCTAGTGCCGATTTATGGAAAATTAACAGTTTAGGATTTCGTGGTGAGGCGTTACACAGTTTAACCACTCTGGCAGATTTAGAAATTTTGAGTCGTCCTGTGGGTGGAAAATTAGGATGGCGAATTAGCTATGGCGATGGCGGGGAAGTTGTGCAAGTTGAAGTAACTGCGATCGCACCTGGTACAGTGGTGACAGTTTCTCATCTTTTCGGTAATTGCTCATCTCGTCGTCAGGGATTGCCCACAGCAGCACAGCAAATGAAAGCCGTGCAAGCCACAATTTACCAAATCGCCCTGTGTCATCCTCACGTCACCTGGCAGATTTGGCAAAATGACCGTCAATGGTTCACCATTTCTCCAGCTTCGACAACTGGGCAACTGCTACCGCAGATTTTACCCCAAGTGCGACAAGGTGACTTGCAAGAAATAAAACTCGAAATACCCAATCCTCCCAGCTCTTGTACAGACGCGATTAATCGCGTCTCTACGGACACTTCTACAGACCCGATGAATCGCGTCTCTCCCCACTCAGCACTAAACTTAGTAGTAGGATTACCCGATCGCACTCATCGTCATCGTCCAGATTGGGTACGTGTAGCTATTAACGGACGGATGGTTAAAACACCGGAATTAGAGCAAACGATATTATCAGCATTTCATAGAACATTACCACGCGATCGCTATCCAATTTGTTTCCTACATCTTGCCATTTCCCCCGATCAAATTAACTGGAATCGTAATCCAGCAAAAACAGAAATTTATCTTAACGAAATCATTTATTGGCAAGAGCAAATTACCCAAGCAATCAACCAAGCACTCAGCATCTCTTCTAACAATCTCAAAGAAGCTGTTCACACAACACGAGTTAGTAAATTACTCAAAGCCGCAGAAGCAAAAGGCAGCTACAATTTCAATTCTCAAAATCCTAACCCTTGTACGGACGCGATTAATCGCGTCTCTCCTAACTCTTTAAAAGCTGTCGCTCAAGTTAGCAACACTTATATTGTGGCGGAACATCCTAGTGGTATGTGGTTAGTGGAACAGCACATTGCCCATGAGCGAGTTTTGTATGAGCAATTGTCTGATAATTGGCAACTTGTCCCGGTCGAACCGTCAATTATTCTTTATCAATTGTCGCCAGCGCAAGTATTGCAACTGCAACGCATCGGTTTAGAAATAGAACCCTTTGGCGAACAACTTTGGGCAGTGCGAAACATACCTGCACCTTTGCAACAGCGAGACGACTGTGCAGAAGCAATTTTAGAGCTTAGTTGGGGAGGCGATTTACAAACAGCCCAAGTAGCCGTCGCTTGTCGCAGTGCCATTCGTAATGGTACACCCATGAATCAACAAGAAATGCAGGCACTTTTAGATAATTGGCAACGCACTCGCAACCCTCGCACCTGTCCCCACGGACGGCCAATTTATCTATCTTTAGAAGAATCAGCTTTAGCCCGATTTTTCCGGCGTAATTGGGTAATTGGAAAAAGTCACGGAATTTGATGTTTTCAGTAAGTGTACACATGTCGTTTGCCGAAGAATTAAATTCAATGGCGAGACAATCTGGAGAAAAAGAAATCTTGTTCCCTCCCCTTTACAAGGGGAGGGTTAGGGTGGGGTAAAACCCAGATTTATCAAGCAACAGCGTCTTGCTTAGGCTTTCGCACCGGACGCTTGCGTAGGCGTAGCCCGTCGTAGACATCGCTTCGACGAACGCCTCCCGCCATTTTGTACTCATCGCTATTCTTGCCATACTTTGCAGCTACACTGAGTAACATGTGTTCTGTTAGTTCCATCAGCGACTTTTCGGCAACTTCTAAGGCTTCCTGAGTCATATCTACGCTGGAGAGGCTTGAGTTATAAGCTTCCAATTTGTCTTGCGTTGTTTTGATGACGGTTGCAAAAGAGTCAATTGTTACCCCATTGCCTAAATCTAAGGTGGGATTGATCGATTTCAAAGCCGCAATCCGACGCTGCGCTTTATCAAGTACTTTAGACCCGCGTTTTGGACGTGACATAAATCACCTTTCTGTTGTTAATAATGCGCCAGGAGAAAAACTGACTTCCACCCTGAACTGTACATCACTAAGATAGACAGAATTAGGGTTACTTGACACCCGAATTATTCAGTATAAATTAATTTATTTATTACAAATATGTTAGATGACTTTATGTAAATTATTGGAGGTTGCCCGAATTCAATAAACGACTGCCCGAATTCAATAAACGACTGCCCGAATTCAATAAACGACTGCCCGAATTCAATAAATGACTGCCCGAATTCAATAAACGACTGCCCGAATTCAATAAACGACTGCCCGAATTCAATAAACGACTGCCCGAATTCAATAAATGACTGCCCGAATTCAATAAATGACTGCCCAAAGAATCGCTATAAGAACCTGGCAAAAGTTTTTCTATGTAAAAATACTTATAAAGATGTTGGCAAGTATAAAAATATGCTATATATTCAAACAAGAAAGGCGATCGCGGACTCTTGGCCGAGGGCGATCGCCTTTCATTTAACCCCTACAATTGGAGTCAATTACGATGATGACACAATCAAAAAAGTTCGCCAAATCACAACAAAAGCAGTATTTACCTACCCAAGGCAACAACGCGCCCCTTTTGAATTTATCTGATCAAAAGCCATTACCAAAAAGAGAACCGATTAAACATTTATTGATTGGTTCACCAAAAGCCGTTACTAGCACAATTCATTTGTTGCAAATTCTCGGCTATGCCAACGTTGCTGATTGGATTACCCTACTACCAACAGGTAATCCACATGAAGTCATGAGTATTTTAAGCTGTCAGATTTTGATGCAATAACTCTGTCAAACACGATCTAGTCTCCTCCCCTTTATAAGGGGAGGGTTAGGGTGGGGTAAAAATAACACAAAAACTCAGTGAGTAAACTATTTTAGACTTGTGTGTACAGCGTAGCCCTTTATAAGGGGAGTATTAAGGTGCAATACAGTTGAGTTAAGCTTTTTTCTCTAAATAAAAAATATGGCATTCTTCGTATCAATGTAGTTAAGTATGCCTGCGATCGCTATATTATTTTTTTGCGAAGAGCAATTGAATATGCTTTCATCAAAAGATATTGTAATTACCTTAACTATTAATAATCTGTTCCACTGCAACAGAAATATCTGGAAACGCCAGAGGTTGAATTGTTCCCGCAGTGAATGTCAATTTTGTCGCGTACTCTCCATCTAAGATTTCTCGAAACACCACTAGGTGTAGCTTCTTGAGATTGACAACCCAATACTCTAAAATACCTGCTTCTGCGTAGATTTTGCTTTTTCTCTCTAAATCTTTTTCTAAACTGGAGTTAGCATACTCAATTAACCAAAAAATATTTTCTGGATAGGGATGATGCTCTCGATACTCCCGTCCTAAACGTTGGACAATGGCAATATCTGGTTCTGGTTCTGAGTCCTTAGGTAATGTGATAGGCTTGGCATGACGAATTTTGGCGCGTTCAGCCAATAACTTTGCTAGATACTCACCAGATTCATCACTACAATAAGCATGGGGTTCTCCTTCTGGGGACATTTCGACAATTTCTCCCTTAAGTAGTTCAACTTTGCGATCGCTCAAAATGCCAGCATCAATCATGCGGTGATATTCGTCAATCGTCCACTTAGCAAGAATAACAGTCATAACGATTGATTCCTCCCAATGATTCTTGATATTTTCCCATCTTAAAAGTATTTCAAAAGAAGCCGATACAAAAACTCCACTTTCTCAAAGTAAGTGGAGTAATTAACGTTAGACTACGAGTAATGAATCATCGCTAGTCTAATATTTATATTTACACTGCAAAAACTAAATTAATCTAAAGCTTTCTTCAGTTCGTCTTTAATGTTTTCTACAGTGTGAGTAGCTTGGGCTTGGGCTTGCTTTGCTTGTCCTTCAGCTTTATCTTGTGGATTGCCGGTTATTTCACCCACAACTTCTTGAATTTTCCCTTCAATATTTTTTGCAGTAGCTTCTATTCTTTTTTCAGCACTCATAGTTTTTATTTCCAGCTTGTAGTTGATTCAGCTATTACACAAACTAACAGTAGTGTATTATTTTTGACTTCCATCAACCGAAAGAAGAATTTGTTAGATTATGTATCTTAAGATAGATACGGGGTGCGACAGAATACCCACTTTTAAAAATATGAAAATAGGTGTCCAGATCCCCGGCTTCTTTAAGAAGCCGGGGATCTAACTTTTCACGAAGGATTTAGGACTGCTATATGCACCTTCATAGAAAATTAGTATAAGTCAAAGCAAATTTTCAACAAAAGGAAAGTAAAGGAGTGACAACAAAACGTCAACAAAATATATGGAAGAGTGAGATTAATGACATCATTCGGGGTGCTTGCGGAGGTTTTTTATTTGGTATACCTTTACTTTATACAATGGAGGTTTGGTGGATTGGATCGTTGGTAAAACCACAACTGATGATGATGGCGATCGCATTCATGTTTATTGTGGTTTACTTGCTGAATCAGACAGAAGGCTTTCGGAAACGCAGAGATAGTTGGGTAACTGCTCAAGCCGCAATGGATACCGTAGAAGCGATCGCGATCGGGCTAGCTTGCTGTGCCTTTGTACTGCTACTATTGCGAGAATTGACGCCAGAAACTTCCTTAAAGGAATCTTTAGGTAAAATCATCTTTGAAAGTGTGCCTTTCACTCTCGGTGTAGCATTAGCCAACCAGCTTTTAGGAGATACTAGAAATGGGAATGCAGAGGCACAAGGAAGCGATCGGGTAAACAGCACAGCCAAGAACAAAGAGGATCAATTACAAGCTACCTTTGCTGATGTCGGTGGAACCTTGATTGGTGCAACCATAATTGCATTTAACATTGCTCCAACAGATGAAATTCCTATGCTTGCAGCCGCAGGTTCGCCACCTTGGCAGTTGGCAATGATCGCCACATCTTTGCTGATTTCTTATGGCATTGTATTTCAGGCTGGCTTTTCAGACCAGCAAAAGCGGAAACAGCAAAAGGGAATTTTCCAACGACCATCAAGCGAAACCATTATGTCCTACCTAGTATCACTGCTAGCGAGCGCTTTTATGCTGTGGTTTTTTCAAAAGTTAACTTTTAGCGACCCTTGGACAATGTGGTTAGATCACACCTTGATGCTGGGTTTACCTGCAACTATTGGCGGTGCAGCTGGAAGGTTAGCAATATGACTAAAACAGAACAACCAAAGCGTTCAATTGCAGAGTGGGTAACATTCAGCGTCGCCTCACTTATCCTAGTAAGCATTGTAAGCTTGGTGGGCTACACTTGGCTGAACGAAAAGGATCAACCTCCCATCCTTTCTGTTAGCAAAAAACAAACAATTCGGGAAATTAATGGGCAATTTTATGTTCCCTTTGAAGTTGTCAATAGTGGAGGAGACACAGCCGAGTCAGTTCAAGTTATGGCTGAGTTATTAATTAACGGCAAAGTTACAGAAACAGGAGAGCAACAAATCGACTTTTTATCTAGCGGGGAAAGTGAAGAAGGTGCATTTATATTCAGCCAGAACCCGCTCCAAGGTCAGTTAAATCTGCGTGTTGGTAGCTATAAACTGCCCTAATGAAGATTTAAAACCGCAGATATATCTATATTAGACCTCTTGGCAAAAGTGCTTTTTGCACTCTTGGGGAAAAGGGTAAAGGTTAAAGGGGAAAAGGACGATACAGAACTTTTTCCCCTTCCCCCCGCCCCTTATCCCCAGAGGGGGCCCCACCTTCCCCTTTTCCCGACTTATGCAAGAAGTCTATTCATCTGATTGTAGGGTGGGCATCTCGCCCGCCCTTAACTTCAAAAAAATCTAGCAGGATTACCCACCCGATACAATTGGATAATTTATTTTTTGGAAATCTTCAAGCTTTAACCTTAGCTTTTGACCAAACGCCGTTTTCATCTTCATCATATTGCTGATGAACAGACTCCCAAGCAGCTTGTTCAGCAGTGAACTCATCATTTTTCTCATTGAAGACAGTATTGTAGCGTTCAATGAATGTGCGTTGAGCTTCATCAGAAAGATGAGCGCGAACTTCCGGAGACAAGTCTTCTGGGCTGTTGCACTGTCCAGGACAAGGGCGAGCAAAGGTTTTTTCAATTGTGTGAATTTCTTCGCCACCAGCACTTTCGAGCAACAATTGAAATTCGCCAGTGCGATCGCTTGGTACTTCTGCCATCACTAAGAATTCGCCAGCTTGTAAGCGGGTTTGGTAGATCGCCGCTTTATCTTCTGACATTCCCAAAGTAGTTAGAACCGATACTAAACCAGCACCTGCACTACCTGCGATCGCTCCACTAGCAGCCCCCAACAGCACTGCACCAATAGGCCCTGCTGCCACAATTGGGCCGACAAAGGGAATAAATAGTACGCCTACACCAGTGAGCAAGCTGAGAAAGGAACCAAACAAGGAACCAAAAACTGCCCCTGTTCTCAAACCACCCAAAATCACATCTTTTTTACTAATAAAGCCAGCAATTCTAGTTTCGGACTGGAAATTTCTACCCATGACCGAAATATGATCTCTAGGCACACTCCTGTCTAATAAGCGCCGAATGACATCATCAATTTGCTTCTGTTCCTTAAATACAGCAGAGATAGTCCGTTCTGCTTTATATACTTCTGACACTTAAAACCCCCTGTTTGGTTTGTATTATCTTGTTTTTGCAATGAATATGGCGAATAGGTAGATGCAGGCAGATTAATTTCTTCACAGCAGTTAGAAGGAGGATTGATTTCTCCTTCTAACTGGTTTTACACAGAACCATCCTCTTTCAGACGTTGTGAGCTACACACCTACGGGAGTCTTAGCCCCTTCTGCTGGCTGTCTACCATCTGGGCCTAGTGCTTCACCTTCAATGAATGAACGCAGCATCCAAGCTATTTCCTCATGCTGTTCCATCAGTCCAGTCAGAAAGTCAGCAGTTCCCTGATCGTGGAACTGGTCACCAGACTGATCTACATGGTCTCTTAAGTTCCGAATAACTTGCTCGTGATCATTCACTAGATTAGATACCATCCCTGTAGATGTGGGAACACTACCAGCATGTTCCTTGAGGGTAGCAATCTTGAGAAATCCTTCCAATGTGCCAACTGGATAACCGCCCAAAGCACGAATCCGCTCTGCTAAAGCATCAATATTTAGAGTCAGCGTTTGGTAGTGTTCTTCCCAAAGCTGGTGCAAAGAGCGGAACTGAGGCCCAACGACATCCCAGTGATACTTTTTGGTTTTCACCAATAGTAGATAAGCGTCTGCCAAATCTTGATTTAACAGATTAATTACACCTTGACGCTGTTCTTCAGTCAAACCAATGTTTATCGAACGCATTGTTTTCCATCCCTAAGCAAACTTATCTACTAACTTCTCAAATTTCAGACAGATTCCACATCAACCAAAGGTAACATTATGAGCTTAAATTAATTACTAAATTCATAATTATGCCTATGTCTTAATAGGTAGTGTTAAGCCAATATTCTAGTAATTAGCGAACTTTATTGATTTTTTTGCCTACAACAGCAAAATTCACTAAATATAATTATTAATTAAGATATCTTTAATCAAAACTATGCAAACCCAGTTTCGCCATAGATACTCAGAGTGAACATATTTTTATAATTAAATTGTAGTCACCAGGTTAACAATACTAATTAGTAATGGGTGACTGCATTTACGCAATCACCCATTACTACCGAAAGATTACCAAAGCGATTAATTTACTTCTTACCTGTAACTTTCTCCAATGCATTCTTTATATTTTCTTCCACTGAGGTTGCAGCCTGGGAATTATCTGGACGCTTCTGCTGGTTAATATCAGCAGCTCCCTGAACCTCATTAAGTCCTTCGTTGGTCTCTTTTTGAGTCTTTCTCAATCCTATTGGTGGTGCTTTAGCGGCTTCGTCAGTTTTTGCTTGAATGTCAAGCAATTGTGTAGTAGCTTCCTCAGGTTCACTTTGGTAGCTATCGATCGCAAAAGCAGGAAAAGCACTAGATAACAATAGTAAGGCGCAAGTAAAAGCCACAACTAGGAAGCGTACTGGACTTAAGACAGAAGCAATAATTTTCATTTGAAATCCTCAATAACAGCTTTAACAACGCAGAACTTTGACTGAAAATAGTGGCAGATCACATTTTACTTGGTAAAGAGCAATAATAAAAATAGCCAGCTACCCTTCAATCTGAAAGTTTTTTAGAAACGAACCTGACGAAGAAATTGTCTTAGGATTTCTGCATCGAACTAGTTAAGGGATAATAAGCAGAATATCACCTTAATTCTTTAGCAAAATCATTACGTTTTTATATTGACAATCTTCTTTCAAGGTTCCTTGTTTCTACTTGTACTTTGAAAATGCTAATGCCTGCATCAATCTCCAGAATGAAATTTACTATATCTTTAGTTATAATAAAATCAGTCTCCAGGTATATCGACTTATTAATATAGTTTGGTTTCTGCAAGCAAATTGGTAGAAATTGACCTTTTGAGACAAGGATAATCAATGTTTGTTATAAAATGTGAAGCAATCAGCACAGGCGTAGCCCATGTATGCATCATGATATTTCGCTTATACGCTTACAAGTGAGGTTTTGTAAAAATTGCCACTGCGCTTGAGGCAACTTTTACCATTTGCAGACAACCTGAATAACTTTTCAAACATTCCTGTAAGAGTCACCATTGCTAATTTATTTTAAACTTGATAAGTCTGTTTTATTACCTCTTCTATCGAACTTACACGATGGAACATTTCTATTAATTCATGGGATCTTGTTTTTCGCTTCGCTAGCATTACTTTTAACGGCGTTAAATAATGAATATCTGGGTCATCTCCTAAAGCAACTTCGGCTGCTTGCAAGACTTTTGTTGCATTCTCAAAAATATCCTCATTGTCAAACCCTTCTTTTGCAGAAACTTGATGTAACATTGCATCGGGTACAGTTGCTCTACCCAGCAAAGCTTTATCTAACACCAAACCTTTTAATAGTGTTAGCAAAGCTGCATATATATAAAAATCATCACAGCTATCACAAGCCTTAAATTCAATGCGTCCCACCTCCGCCGGAATGCGGGCGATTTTTGTTAAGGAAGGTATGCTATTAATCAATTGTTCCTGTTTTTGAACAAAAACTAGGGCTGCTGGTCTTTTCCCGGTTCTGATAAATGTTCGTACCGATAGCCCATCCCATAAAGTTCCGTTATAAAAAGGGGAACTATAACTAAAAGGGACGATATAAGGACTATAATAAGTTAACTTTCTGCCAATATCAATCACATCTTCAGTAGACAAATTTACCACTGAAATATTCAAATCTGGCCCGTACGATACCATGTGAATATTAGCAGTTTGCTCGTCAGGATAAGCCTGTAGCTCTTTAATTTCGTAATCGTTTAATGGGGGATGAGGTTCAAAAACCGGATTGTATGGATTAAAACTGACTAAAACAGGTGAGAAACCAAAGTTTGCAGCAACTTCACGTAGTAAGTGAAAACTTTCTGATAATTCAGTAATAGCGTCTTGAATATTAGAATGTATAGTCGTTCTAATTTCGATACCTTTTGCATGACAGTCTATCACTTTATCGGAATCTGCAAATCTTTCAAATCCCTCAATGTACCATCTTTTCATCTTAATACCCGCATCCCCTATGCGTAGTTGAGGATAGTCGCTGGGGTATGTAGGTAGCTTTTCAATAATTTGATTGAAATCAGCAAATTTGGTATGGGAAAAATCAGCAAATTTTCCTTCTTTATTTAGAAAAGCGACTTCATGCTCAATGCCAAATAAAAACATCACGTATACCTTTATTGTGTAGGTGCGTAACCATCTGTGGGTGATAATTCCTCATAAATAACAGTTTATCTGAGAAGATTTTGCAGAAGTAGGTTAATCAAATTGGTTAGCGATACCTACAGCAACCTGAAGCGGGTACGTTGTAATCATCTCAGATGATTTAGGATCTACTATAATTGGATATGGTGCCTGAAGCTCACAAACTCTAGCCCAGAGGGAGTTAGTAGTTTTTCTGCAATGATGCTGAGGTGAGTTTTGCTTTTATTCATTAATATCTCCATAACTAAAGATTAAATTTTCCTTTTTAGTTTAAATAGAAAAATTATCAAGATTAGCTCAGATGGATTTTACCCCAAGACCGACTATTGGGATTTGAAAACTTCTCTGGTTTATTTCTGAAGGCAGTTACGCCTACGCACTTTCTTAATTATTGTGTATTGCCTCCACTATCTTCCTAGTCGCTGGGTAGGGTAGCTTAGTAGTGACTGAGGAAAGCTTGAGACGTGAGTTTATGACAAGTACCGTTCAATCCCCATACAGCAACGAACAGATTGCCGCTTGGTTGCGTGGACTGCTCACCATTGCTTGGGCAGATGGTAATTTTGATGCCCAAGAACAGGAATTAATTGCCAGCATCACCAAAAATGAATTAGCTCCTAAGATTAAATTCGACTCACTAGAGGTAATTACGCCAGAAGAATTAGCCGCAGTCTTGGGTAAAGGTACGCCAGCATCGGAAAATTTCTTAAGGACTGCGATCATGGTAGCGATCGCAGATGGTACTTATTCTCCTAGCGAAGATCAGGTTTTACATCAGTTCTGCCAAGCCTTAGAACAGCCAGAGAACTTACTAGAAGCCCTTCGCTACACCCTAGAACACCCACTGCTTACCCCCACTATTGCCAGCAGTGGGCTTACAAAGCGTCAAATTGATGCACTACACCCCCTGCGCGACTGGCTGGATCGGCTAGATATCCAAGACCCAAGAGTAGCCCGCTTTTTGTGTAAAATGATTCCCTCTCAGTGTCCCTTTGAGCGGGATGTCACCTTATTTGGACGAAAGATTGTCCACATACCGCCGATGTGTAAAATCAACCCCTTGTATGAGCAACTAGTGGGCTTACGTTTCCGCGCCCTCTCTTACCTGGCAGATAAATGTGGTGAAGATGTTTCACCATATATTTAGTTAAAGTAGAGAGTGAGGAGTTATAATTTGTAACTCCTAAATTCCTAACTCCTCACTTCTCACTATTAGTTAAATATGCAATTTATTGACCAAGCAAAAATTGAAGTTGAAGCTGGTAAGGGCGGCGATGGTATTGTCGCCTTCCGGCGAGAAAAATACGTGCCGACTGGTGGCCCTTCTGGTGGTAATGGGGGAAGAGGCGGTTCAGTATTTTTTGTTGCCGACGAAAACCTACAAACCTTGCTGGACTTCAGATATAACCATCGCTTTCAGGCAGAAAAAGGGACTCGTGGTGGGCCGAATAACTGTACTGGAGCAGCAGGAAAGGATTTGATCATCGAAGTTCCTTGCGGTACAACCATTTATGATGCTGAAACTGGTGAATTGTTGGGTGATTTAATTGAACCGAAGCAGACTTTACTGATTGCTCAAGGTGGTAAAGGTGGGCTGGGAAATCAGCATTTCTTGAGTAACCGTAACCGCGCCCCAGAATATGCCCTCCCAGGATTACCAGGGGAAATAAAGCAGTTGCGCCTAGAGTTGAAGCTTTTGGCAGAAGTTGGGATTATTGGCTTACCAAATGCTGGTAAATCTACTCTAATTTCATCTTTATCAGCTGCACGTCCAAAAATCGCAGACTACCCTTTTACTACCCTGATCCCAAATTTAGGTGTAGTACGTAAACCTACTGGCGATGGTACTGTTTTCGCCGACATTCCCGGACTAATTGAGGGAGCATCTCATGGTGCAGGGCTGGGACACGATTTCTTACGTCATATTGAGCGCACGCGAGTACTACTTCACTTGATTGATGCTACTAGTGATGATGTGGTTAGAGACTACAACACAATTAATGAAGAATTAAAAGCTTATGGACGAGGTTTAGCAGAACGCCCGCAAATTTTGGCGCTGAACAAAATTGATGCAGTTGATCGGGAAACTGTCGATTTGGAAGCGTTAGCCACCCAACTTAATCATCTCTCCTACGCGCCCGTTTTTGTGATTTCAGCAGTTACCCGCACCGGGTTAGAGCCGATGTTACAAGAAATTTGGGGAATTCTCGACCAAATGAAGGTTCCTCAAGAAGTGGAGGTATTTAGCTGACAAAATAATTACCAGTCTCATCCTCAAAGGAAGACTTTTTTGTAGAGATGAGATGGGTTATACCCTGAGCAAACCAAATTAATTACTAACTTTTGGTTTTTTCAGGGGATTGGGAACTAGGCGATGCCTGCGGCAGGCTACACCAACGCATTTACAGCAGTCATGCCACGCCACTATAAGTTATATTTTTAAACTTTATTAAAAGGATACGCTTAACCAAGTAAGTTTTCCGAAATTATGTTTTTTTACCAAGCAAGAAAGAGATTATTTCAATTAGACATTCCATAGAGATGCATGTAATTTATTGCAAGATAGTCTCTAAACATCAATCCTGACAGCCAAATGAGTAGCATTTGAGTAGCGCGATCGCTAAAAACCAGGTAAAGCATAGCGTTTTTGAGTAGCAAATGAGTAGCAGGATTGATACGAAACCTTAAAATGCTTACGGTATCGTCAAATTCGTAGACTAGACTAGAACCACAGGGTAACAATCAGAGGAATATTATGATGAGCGATCGCGACTACACATTAATTATTGACAAAAGCGGTAGTATGTCCACACCCGATCAAGTGGGTGGTAGAAGTAGATGGGACATCGCCCAAGAGTCTACTCTGGCTTTGGCAAGAAAGGCTGAACAGTTTGACCCCGATGGCATTACGG
This sequence comes from Nostoc sp. CmiVER01, assembly GCF_034531135.2. Lineage (NCBI taxonomy): Bacteria > Bacillati > Cyanobacteriota > Cyanophyceae > Nostocales > Nostocaceae > Nostoc > Nostoc sp. CmiVER01. Next base: position 98,120 of record NZ_JAVRBU020000020.1, on the reverse strand, counting down.
TGTACGTGTTTTCCGGTAGATTTAAACGTTACAATGATGTCACTTCAGCTAAAGTCGCACAAATATTTCTCGAAAATGACCCTTCTGGGACGACAAACTTAGCAGGTGTACTTCAAGATGCCCTCAATAATTACTTTCAACGCAAAGCAGCCGGTAAAAGTAAGCCAAACGGAGAGACAATTTTAGTCATTACCGATGGTGAACCAGACGATCGCAAAGCTGTATTTGAAGTGATCATTCATGCGACTCGCCAGATGGAACGTGATGAAGAATTAGGAATTTCAATCATTCAAGTGGGTTCAGATGCCCAAGCAACTAAGTTCCTCAAAGCTTTGGACGATCAGTTGCAAAGTGTTGGTGCTAAATTTGATATTTGTGACACGGTTACTTTAGACGACTTAGAAGATATGAGCCTTGTAGATGTATTGACGAACGCAATAACTGACTAATGTGTTGCTCGTGCATAGTCCAGTAACCAATTTTAGATTTTGAATTTTAAAATTTGGATTAAAAGATTTAAAACTTAAATCTGGTTTCACAACTAGTTTCAACTATGAAAATTAAAATCTAAAATTTATTTCCAACACCCTATTTTTAGGTTAACGGTTAATCCAAAATTAATTGACTCTTAATTGGAGAATTGAATAATGCTAGAAAATCGTGATTATACCTTGATTATCGACAAAAGTGGCAGCATGGCAACCAAAGATCAAAAGGGTGGTAGAACTAGATGGGTTGCAGCGCAGGAATCTACTTTAGCTTTAGCTAGTAAATGTGAGCAATTTGACCCAGACGGCATTACTATTTATGTATTTTCTGGTAAATTTAAACGATACGAAAATGTGACATCCGGCAAGGTAGCGCAGATTTTCCAAGAAAATGACCCCTCTGGTACAACTGACTTAGCAGGTGTGTTAAAACATGCAACTGATGATTACCTTCAACGCAAAGCAGCCGGTCAAACCAAGCCAAATGGTGAAACAATTTTAGTAGTTACTGATGGTGAACCGGACGATCGCAAAGCAGTAATGAAGGTAATTATTGAAGCTTCTCGCCGCATTGATCGAGATGAAGAATTAGCTATTTCCTTTATTCAAGTCGGCACAGATCCACAAGCCACCCGTTTTCTCAAAGTCTTAGACGATGAACTCCAAAGTGCTGGTGCTAAGTTTGATATCTGTGACACCATTACTATGGAAGATATGGAAGATTTGAGTCTATCGGAAGTCCTACTCAATGCCATTAATGACTAGCTATATTATTTATTAGGAATTACAAAAATGGATTCCATTGATAAGCTATTAGCTGAACTCCAAACTGAATACAAAGAAGTACAACCACAACAGCAGTCAAAATCAGCCACAGCCAAATCGTTTATTCCATCATCGCCAAAGTCGGCATCTTTCATAGATAATCTTTTGGCAGAAGTTCAGGCTGATTTTGCGGAAGAGGATGCTGCTATTGAGTTAAAAAGACAGCAAGAACTAGAACAAGAACGAATTCGACAAGAACAACTCAAAGCCAAACAACTAGAAGCTTTGAAAGTGGAAGCAAAAGAATGGTTAGCCAAAGTAGATCCACTTTCGTCAGAAGGACTTTGGTTTGAAAGGTTTGCTGAAAGTTATTCCTCAAAATTAGAGGCAGCGATTGAATATTTGAGAAACAACGAATAAAATAATTCGTAATTCGGAGAAATCTGCTAGCTAAAATTATAAGTTATACCAATTTTAAAAAAGAATACGACAAATAGACCACCTGTAGAGACGCGATTCATGAGCCAGCGCGTTGCGGGGGTTCCCCCCGTTGTAGCGACTGGCGTCGCGTCTTTACCCAAGGATGGGTTGCAATCATTAATTGAAATGGTATTAGCAATTATTATTTATTAACCATGCTCAATATTGATGGTGATTTTTTCGAGCTAACTGTTGCACAGCCCATTCATGCATAGCATAGAGAATTGGTTGTAAAGTTTCTCCTAAAGGCGTCAGAGAATATTCCACCTTGGGCGGAATTTGGGGATAAACTTCTCGATGAATAATACCGTCTTCTTCCATTTCTCTAAGTTGCTGAGTCAGCATCTTTTGCGTAACTCCAGGTAAAGCCCGTTGCAACTCACCAAATCGTTTGACGCCAGTCATTAATTCTCTAATAATCAAAACTTTCCAGCGTCCGCCAATCACCTTTAGGGTGGTTTCTACTTCACAAGTCAGCCTGCGATTATTTTCTGCTTCAGCTTTCATAGTTAGTTTTGTGAATTTGAAGAAGGCAAGAGACAAACCTCCTGCCTTTCAAGCTAAGTGTTGAATGTTCCTAATTCAATTTTTAATTATGACGTAGCTACCAATTCAGAATCGATTTCCGAGGGCGCACTATCTTGGACTAGCGAGCGCGTTTCACCATTACGCTGGAGAATACCGCCTACCATTGCCAACAAGGCGTTTACCTTGCGGGTTCGCCACATATCTACGAGTTTTTGCACTTCAGTCGCAGACATCCGTCGCATCATCGCTTCGTAAAGATAAGCAGCATGTCCAGTTTCATCTTGGGCAATACTTAACATTCCTAATTTCAAATTACGAGCGGTTGACTCGCTATCAGGTAATGCTTTCGCCATTCGCGCAAAGTCTTTACTAGCATCTAACTCCAGAATGTATGTGCTAGCCATAAACACATCCCAGTCAATAACAGCCGGTTTTAGCTGTTCTTGGGTGTAGCCTTCAAAGAATGCTGCGAAAAAGGGACTACGCTGTTGTGATTTTTTTGTGGTTGTAGTTTGGGGTTGAGCCTTGAAATCTATAACTTGTTTATTCAACTGTTGTAAGGCGTGGGCAAAAATTTTACCATGCCTAGTTTCATCTGATGCATGTTTTGCTAGTTTTTCGGCTAGCCATGTATCACCTTCGGCTGCGGCGCGATCGCTAAGTGCAGATAAAAACGGCACAGAGCCAGATTCCGCCAACTGAAACCCCGCAAGGATGTTAGGGCGGGTTTTAGAATCACGAATTTGAGCAGCAGAGTAATAGGCAAAAGCACCTGAACCAGCTAAATGCAGAACGTGAGTCAAGAAGTTCATCAGAAATTCCCGCCGACAATTTGAAGGTTACAATTCTTATACTAATCCGCATTTTCTATAGTGTGCCGCCAGAGGCTCTTACCATTTGGAATTTTCAATTGCCTGTGGCAGTATGTCGAAGGTTAACAAACATATCCTTGCATTTTGCTAGTATCATCCCACATAGGTAATGCGGTAATGCAGGTAACTTTGGATGGAGAGATTAACTAAACCAGTGCGATTTTGGCTTTGTGCAACTATCCTAATTTTGGGTTTGATAGGCTGCGATCGCTTTATTAGTAATTCTGGAGAACCAGTTGAGCGAGTTAGTGATGGCGATACTTTAGTAGTAAAAGATGCTGATGGCAAAAATCTTACTGTGCGTTTTGCGTGTGTAGATGCGCCAGAAATAGCTCATACTAACAAAGAAAAGCAAAGTAAACGCAGTAGCGATCGCAACCAATTTGATTGGGGTGTGAAAGCTCAAGAAAGGGTACAAGAACTGGTGCAGCAAGGAGGCGAACGCGTAACTTTGAATATTACTGATAGCGATCGCTATGGACGTAAAATTGCCGAAGTTCGTTTAAAAAATGGCACTTTTGTGCAACAGGTATTATTGCAAGAAGGTTTAGCAAAAGTGTATCGTCCCTATTTAAACAAGTGTCCTAGCAAAGACTTAGTTCAACAAGCCGAAGCTAAAGCCAAGGAACAACGCCTTGGCATTTGGAGCGATACTAAATTTATTAATCCTTGGGAATATCGCAGCCTATATAAAAAAAAGTAAAAACTCTAGCTGTTACTAACTAAATGCACTAAACTTTTACCATTGCATATTTACACGGTTATTCAGCAACTTCCAAAATCCTCCCCTACCTCCCCTGCTCCCCTGCTCCTCTGCCTCCCCTACTCCTTGCCCCCTACTCCTCTCCCCAAGTTTGCAGTTGCAAATAAATTAGTACCATCGTCACTGCTAGTAACACCGTCGCGGCGGCGGCTGCATAACCAAAATCAAATTGAGCAAAAGCCTCTTGATAAATGTAGTAAACCAGCAAATTAGTCGAATTCAGTGGGCCCCCGCCAGTCATCACAAAAACTTGCTCAAAACTCCGTAATGTAAAAATCGCGGTAGTGATGACTGCAAATATCACAGTCGAGCGCAATCCAGGGAGAGTAATATACCAAAATTGTTGCCAAGCATTTGCTCCATCTAAATCTGCTGCTTCATAACGGCTGGGAGGAATTGCTTGCAATCCTGCTAAAAAAACTACCATATTGAAACCGAGTTGTTTCCAAATACTCATTAAAATAATTATCGGCATTGCCCAAAATGTGTCTCCTAGCCAGGCTATGTTTGGAATACCGAAAAAATCAAAAAGTCCGTTTACTGGCCCTGATGTTTGAAACAGCCAGCGAAATCCCAACCCGGCTGCCACAAGTGAGATAATTGAAGGCAGAAAATAGGCACTTCGCAAGATGCCCCGGAAAGGAATGGAACGGTTTAATAACACTGCCAATCCCAAAGAGATAACTAAACTGGGAATGATAGTGGCAACAGTAAAATAAAAGGTGTTATCCAAAACTTGCCAGAAGTCGGGGTTGAGTAGCAAGCGCGAATAGTTTTTTAAGCCTATCCAATAAATACCTTTTAAAGTGAAACTACCAGCTGTGAAACTGAGGTAGAACAAATAAGCGATCGGCCAAATGATAAAAACGCCCAGTAAAATTAGTGCTGGTGTAAGAAAAATCCAGGCGGCTACTGTATCATTATCCAACCACGACTTACTATATATTTTTGGCATCTATAATTTTTCCTCTTAGCTGTTGTGATCCTCCGCCCTGATTTTACCCTTAGCTTGGTTTCTCCTTGTATTAGCGATGTATGCCAACAAGTCGCCTTGAAAATTATGGCTTGTGCGAATGACAGCAATTTTGATGCAATACTGCGTAGGTTTTGCCTAAAAAATAAAAATGTGTCGTACATCTGTACTTGATCGCGGTGCGACAAAGTTTGAAGTACCTCAATACGACTTTGAAGTACCTCAATACGACTTTGGAGTACCTCAATACGACTTTGAAGTACCTCAATACGACTTTGGAGTACCTCAATACGACTTTGAAGTACCTCAATACGACTTTGAAGTACCTCAATACGACTTTGAAGTACCTCAACATGACTTTGAAGTACCTCAACATGACTTTGAAGTACCTCAACACGATTTTGAAGTACCTCAATACGACTTTGAAGTACCTCAACATGACTTCGAGGTAAGTAGAACGACGTGAAAAAACCACACTGTGTAAAGATAAGTAAATAAGGCTGAAACTCTTTCTACCCCTGCCCCCTGCTCCTTGCCCCCTGCCTTATGCCAACAATAATTATTTACGCCGCCCTACTTATCTGTATGCTGTGGAATAGCTAAACTTCTGAGGCGATCGCTTGGGGTTTGCTCTTGGTTCATAATTATCTCTACTTGGAGTCTTTAAACTAAGTTTTGCATCAAAGCCCAGCAGGTGCGTAGTTTACAGCCGTAGGCATCGCTTATACTTTAAGTAACGTAATTGGTGATGGACTTATTTTGATACCATTATCTTACTTGTTGACTTAATATGCTATTATTAGCATAATTAGCAATAGATGAGTAAAAAACAAGAAAAACCCCTCAAATGGATTGCAAGCGCTCTTGATGATTTAAAAAATTTCCCTGAAGATGTGCAAGATGTAATGGGTTATGCTCTGGATTTAGCACAACATGGTGAAAAGCATCCTAACGCAAAACCTTTGTATGGATTTACAGGCACTGGGGTTTTAGAAATTGTAGATGATTTTGAAGAGGATACATACAGAGCAATTTACACTGTTAAATTTGCAGGATTTGTTTACCTATTACATTCATTTCAAAAGAAATCAAAACACGGTATTGCTACACCAAAACAAGATATAGGACTAATGTTTGATTTCTGAAAAAGCTCGGTAAAAATTAAAAGCCTAATTCCCTATTCCCTACTCCCTACTCCCCGCCCACGGAGATAATTTCAAAAATCAAATACGATTCCTATATAGATTTAGTTAAGAAGAGACTCAAGGTTGCTCAGGAAGATTATTTACAAGAAATAGCAAAAACAATGGAGTAAAAAATGAGCAAAGAAAATGATGTTTATATTAGTAACGGAAATGTCTTTGCTGATCTAGGACTGTCTAATCCTGAAGAGCGCTTAATTAAAGCAGAACTTGCACGCAAAATTAGTGAAATTATTGCTAATCGCCAATTAAATCAAGTCCAAGCAGCCGAAGTTCTTGGAATAGATCAACCAAAAATATCTGCTTTAACTAGAGGGAAACTAAAAGATTTTTCAATAGATAGATTGATCAGATTTATAAACATTTTAGGTAATGATGTAGAAATTACAATTAAGCCTAAACCAGAAAGCCGTTCAATTGCTTGCACGACTGTAGTTTGTGAATAATTATTAACCTAAAAGGCATACAGATAGTAATGATTTAACGCGCATTATTTCTGCAAGAAAGGCAACCAAATATGAGCAACGAATCTATTTCGAGCAACTCTCAGACTGATTGGCAAAGGCTTGATGCTATGAGCGATGAAGATATTGATTTATCAGATTGCCCGGAAATTACACCAGAACTGTTTGCTAAGGACGGGGTTATCAAACGCAGATCAATACTTTACTGCGAGCATATATGGAAGCTCATCGATAGTCAGTAAATCGATGCTGTAAAATAGCTGAACTTCTGAAGCGATCGCTTGGGTAAGCTCTTAGATTTACTTTATAAAAAGCAGTCTCTAAAGCGATCACTTCTAATTCTCCTTTACCCAATCGTTGATTTAAGCTGTTGAAGAGGGTTTTAAGGCTGGATGTGCGAACTTTAAGTTTACCAACGTTGATTAGTGTTTGAATGGTTTGGCTAGCTGGATCTGACTGTGATTAGAATTATTTTCAGGATAAGTATTTGCAGGTGTCTCCCCATGAATGTGATTCCATAAATCGACTGCACGCTGAATTAGCCAATCGCGAGAGTGTCCCACATTATAAATTAAAACTAACCAAAATACACATGAAATCAATTCTGTAATCCATTTTGCATCTTGAGAGGTAGAGGGAATAAAACTAGTACTTGGAGGCTGGACATCATTGGTGGCAGAAGATTTTGGTTTTTCTGCTGTCTTAGATATACTTATAGTCATATCCGGGGTTTGAGGAACTTCAGATTTAACAGTGTTAGCCGACTTAAACACTTGAGTTTTCTGTTCAACTTCTTGTGTCTCCATTTGAACTATTTCATCATCCGAAAGCTCAAGAATTTGTTGAAAGTGACGTAATTCCTCACGAATTGCTTCGCTGAGAGGATATTCAAACTCAATTGCCTCTGTAAATACTTGCCTATATTGCTCACACTTTTGCAGATAGTCTTCAATTGTAGATGTAATGCTATTTTGAATTGAGGAAACATCATCATCAATGAGACTCAGAGCTTGCTGAAGTTGCTTCAATGTACTTTTTTGAGCATCACTCAATGGATATTGCTGCCCAACAGCTTCTCTAAATTCCTGCTCGTATTGCCGAAAGTTTGCTTGATGCGTTGCAATCTCCGCATTAATTCGCCTCTCGATCGCTCCCACATCCCCTTCACTCAACCCCAACGTCTGCCAGGTTTGCTGCAACTGCTTTTGCGTCACTTCATCTGGATAATGCTGGCGCTGCGTCGCCTTCACAAACGCCTGCTCGTACTGCTGGAGTTTTTGATGATAGCTTTCAATTTGGGTTGTGATTTGCGCTTCAATTGGTGCAACATCTACATCCGTCAGCGCCAAGCGCTGCTGCTGTTGGCGTAAATCATTGCGGGTTGCTTCGCTGAGAGGATATTCCTGCTGCGTCGCAGTAAAAAACAGCCGTTGGTAGTCCTGAAGTTTTTGGTGATATGCTTCTACCTCAGCCGTAATCTGAGATTCTATCGCGGAAATATCAGCATTTGTAAGCTCTAATTGCTGCTGGGTTTGCCGTAAGCGATCGCGGCTTGCTGCACTCAAAGGAAACTCCTGTCGCAGTGCCGTTGTAAATTCTTGCTGATATATTTGCAGGTTTTGCTGATGCGTCTTAAACCGTGCAGTTACTAGTGCCTCAATCGGCATCGTGTCCTCATTTCGCAACCCCAAAATTTGCTGGAGATTTTGCAGATCCTGGCGATCGCTATCTGTAATTGTCTCATCTCGCTTCAGTAGTTCAGTAAACACCTGCTGATACTGCTGGAGTTTTTCGCCAAACTGCTTGCGGTACGGTTCCAACACCTGATCTTCGATCGCTTTCGCCTCAGTTACCTCTAACCCCAAGCGAGTCCTCTGATAATCCAATGTGCGACGACCAACAAGGGAAATTTCACCTCGATGAATAAATCGCGCTACCTCTTTACGGTATCGCTGTCTGGGATCGCCCGGAGCCACCTTTGCCAGTCGAATTTTAAAGCCTTCTCGAATTGCATAAATTTCCGGCTTCATTGCAGGTTGAAGTTCTCGCACCTTCTGACTGGCGTATTCATGGAGTTCATCGATGGAGATAAATTCATCTTGATCGCGATCGGCTTCTCCCGATTTGATACCTTCAACCAAAAAACGAGTGTAAATCGATAAATCTTGCCCCTGTTCCTCAAAGGAATATTGCGTTGAACTAGAAGAAGTTAATACGGCTCGTCCTTCACCGCCTAACTGCTCCCGAATGTCAATCGTGCCGTCATCTTTAGCAGACATTCCCTCAGCAAACGCGCCACTAAAGCAGCTATCTAGGATTACCACCTGCCGACGCGAACGGCTTTCGCTCATGCGATCGTGAATAAAACTAGCAGACACCGATGTTGAGCGAATCAATTCGCCTTGCGGCGTTTTACTGGTGTTGCGAGTCGCCAGATACAGCCTACCGCGATCGTCTTTGATGCCGTGTCCTGAAAAGTACAGTAGCAGCAAATCATCCCTGTGCCGACTGGAAAACAGCATTTCGATCGCCATTTCTACAACTTGTCGCTCAGGATTTTTCAGCAGAGTAATATCTGATGCAGCAAATCCGCCCATCTCAGGATGCAACAGTACCTCGTATACTGCTTCTACATCTCTAACTGCACTGGGTAAGGGATTCAGCCCTGGTTCATATTCACTGACTCCAATCAGCAACGCTACCTTCGCCATTTAACTTACCTATGCTGCGATCGAATCCTGTGCGGCTTTAATCTTTGTGTTGTTTCCTTCATACCAAGTATTAAAATATCACATATATCAATTGGACGAGTTATGAGCTAAATCTTTACCCACGACTTAGTATATATTTTTGGCATCTATAATTTTTTCTCTTAGCTGTTATGACCCTCCGCCCTGATTCTACCCTTAGCTTGGTTTCTCCTAGCATTAGCGATATATGCCGACAAGTCGCCCCTTTAAAACTGGGAATTATGGCTTCTGGGAATGGCAGCAATTTTGATATAGTTGCCCAAGCTATCCAAGATGGACAGCTAAATGCCCAAATTCAAGTTTTAATTTACAATAACCCCTCGGCGAAAGCAGCCGTAAAAGCAGCTAATCGAGGTGTAGAAGCTGTTTTATTGAATCACCGCAACTATCAAAATCGAGAAGAGTTTGATCAGAAAATTGTGCAGACATTGCAGCACTATGATGTGGAATGGGTAATTTTAGCAGGTTGGATGCGATTGTTAACATCAGTTTTCATAGATGCCTTTCCTAATAAAATTATTAATATCCATCCTAGTTTGTTACCTAGTTTCAAAGGAATCCATGCTGTAGAACAAGCCTTAGCATCTGGGGTAAAAATCACTGGTTGTACAGTGCATATAGCTTGTTTAGAAGTAGATAGTGGCCCAATCTTAATGCAAGCCGCAGTACCAGTATTGCCAGATGATACAGCAGAAACACTCCACGCCAGGATACAAATTCAGGAACATCGAATTTTACCATTAGCGATCGCTCTAGCAGCTTCTTCGTCAAAAACTACACTCAGCCCAATACAGTTGGGTTAAAAGAGGATAAGGGGCAGGGAGAAAGAGGACAAGGGGCAGGGGGCAGGGGGAAAAGGGGAAAAGAAAAGAACCTGCATCAAGCTTTTGACTTTCTCCCTGCTCCCTGCTCCCTGCCCCTTGCTTCTTCTACAAAGCTATACACCAGAGTTCGCTTCAGTAGCTTGATACGCTTGTAAGAGCCTAGCATGATCGAGAGTAAATCCTACTTGCATCGCTATCTGGGTAAATAAATCAATCTCAGGCTGTTGCCACTCACGCGGGCCAGAACACTGATGTGCAATTAACAAGCCGAATAGCTGGTCATCTTTGATAATGGGTGCTACTAAATTTGCTTTCACACCAAAGGATTCGAGCAGGTTAATATGACAATCAGCCAAACCGGACTCGTAAATGTTGTTTGTGGCTACAACACGACCAGACTGATACTTTTCTACATAGTTTTCTGTAAAACAAGGGTCGTAAATTTTAGACCGCAAAACTTTGGGATAACCTGGAACTACTGATTCAGCAATTATAATTCCGAACCAATTAGCGTAAAAGCTATAAACTAATACTCGGTCAACACTCAGTGCTTTGCGAACTTCTTCCACAGTGGTTTTGATGACATCCTCTTCGTTAAGCGATTGGCGAATGCTGCGGGTAATATCCACCAGTAACTGACTTCGCCTACTTTCAGCTTCGATTCGTTGCAAGAGTCTTGCATGGTCGAGAGCAAATCCCACTTGCATCGCTATTTGACCAAATAAATCAATCTCAGATTGTTGCCAATCACGAGGTTTGGAACACTGATGTGCAATTAATAAACCAAATAGCTGTTCATCTTTAAGAATGGGGGCTACCAAATTTGCTTTGACAGAAAAGGATTCGAGTAGGTTAATTTGATAATCAGCCAAACCAGCTTCGTAAATGTTATTTATTGCTAAAACGCGACCAGACTGATAATCTTCTACATAGCCTTGACCAAAATATAAATCTTGGATTTCAGATCGCAGAACTTTTGGATAGGTGAGAACAACTGATTCGGCAATCACAGTTCCAGAGTAATTAGCATTAAAGCTATAAACCATCACTCGGTCAGCACTTAATACTTTCCGAACTTCTTCTACAGTGGTTTTCAGGACATCCTCTTCATTGAGCGATTGGCGAATGCTGCCAATAGTATCTGCCAACAATTGACTTTGCACATTCTCAGCCTCGATTCGTTGCAGGAGTCTGGCGTGGTCGAGAGCAAATCCCACTTCCATAGCTATTTGGGCACATAAATCAATCTCAGACTGTTGCCAATCACGGGGTCTAGAGCATTGATGTGCAATTAATAAGCCAAACAGCTGTTCATCTTTGAGAATGGGTGCGACCAAATTTGCTTTCACACCAAAGGATTCGAGCAGGTTAATGTGACAATCAAGCAAACCGGCTTCATAAATGTTATTCGTGGCTTGAACGCGACCAGACTGATACTTTTCTACATAATCTTGAGCAAAACATGGGTCTTGGATTTCAGACCGCAAAACTTTGGGATAACCTGGAACCACTGATTCTGCAATCACTGTTCCCGACCAATCAGCGCTAAAGCTATAAACTAGCACTCGGTCAGTACTCAGTGCTTTACGAACCTCCTCCACGGTGGTTTTGATGACATCCTCTTCGTTAAGCGATTGGCGAATGCTGCGGGTAATGTCGATAAATATCTGAGCTGTATCCGCCTTCGTATCAACCTGTTCTAGAAGTTTGGTGTAGTCAAGAGCGAATCCTACTTGTATAGCTATCTGAGTGAACAAATCAATCTCAGACTGCTGCCAAAAGCGAATTCTAGAACACTGATGTGCAATCAATAAACCGAATAGCTGTTTGCCTTTAAGAATAGGTGCTACTAAATTAGATTTGACAGCAAATTGCTCTAGCAACTCAATATCACTATTACTGAGATCGGCTTGATAGATATTATCAATAGCACGGATGGAACCATTCCGGTATTTTTCTATATATCCTACCTCAAATCCAGGCTCAGAGACTGTAACCCCTAATATTCTAGGTAAACCAGGTGCTACTGACTCAGCGATAAAGGTTCCATTAGAGTTGGAGTTAAAGCAAAAAATGGTTACGCGGTCAATGCTTAAAGCTTTACGAATTTCTTCTGTGGTAATTTTGAGAACATCTTCTTCATTGAACGATTCTCGAACCCATCGCGTAACTTTCATTAATAGTTGGGAGTAATCAGCTTCGGTTTCTTTTTCCTTTGCCAAAACTGAAAGTAGCTCTGTAAATAAGTTTATGTTTCTCTCTAACATCACTAATTCATCTTCGTTAGCGATGAAATATTGAGTAAACTCACTATCTGGGCGTAGCTTGTTTTTGATACTATTAGAAATTGCCGCAGCTTTACTGACCCGACTCATAGCTCGATTAGTCACAAAAACAGCGATCGCACCTGTTAAAATTGCTGTTACTCCCATACCAGTTAACAAGAGCGACAATTGTCTCTGTAGAGCTAGTTCAGTTTCTGTTGAACTTGCCGCACTCTCAAGTCTTACTTGCGGAATTTGTTTAGTAATTAAATTAATGCCGTAGTTGTAAGTAGCTGTTCCAATTGCAACCACAGGAAGGACACTAATACTTAGTGCCCAAATAATTGCTTTAGTTTTTAAACTCCATTTCTGTTGCCGCAGCCTTTGTTCACGATTTCGTCTTGCTTGGTTTTGAGAAAAAGACTGATTCATAAATGAAACCTGGATTGCTGCAATTGAGAATCAAGTAAATAACCTCTTCACCAAATTCTACACAAAACTTATTAAACAAGGATTGTCTTTCAGGGGTATTTTGCGGCACTAAGCTTTTACGTCATGCGCCATAAAGCTTTTGTTGCTTTTGACCTCAAAAAATCAGGTCTAGTTAACGGGCTTGTTAACAATAAAATGGCGTAGTCGTAGCCCATCGTAGATATCGGTTTGTTTAATGTCTCATTTTTTATATTAGGTGTGTAGTTTTCTGACAAAACAGCCAAAAAATCTTTCTTTTTCAACAAGAACTATACAGACCTATCATAAGTTAGCCTCACCCCTCAAAAAGAGAAGAAACAACGCGATAATAAGCCTTTAAGCCGCTTGATAGGAGAGAAATTTACTACTCACCTTAGTTAGATTTGCGTAGCGGCAGAATGTGCAGAAAGAAGTTAGGGTTTAAGTGTATTTATTGTAGTCTACTTGACTAAAAACCTGTGTACCTGCGAACACACAAACACGCTTAACAAAAAAATTATAATATATAATCAAATCTGAATTTATATTTAATATAACTTAATTATAACTTATAAAAGATTGAAGCTGTAGTTACAATTGCTCATAATGCTATAAGTAAAATTGAAAATTGAGTTAATACAACTTAAGCATTGTTTATAAATGCTCAACCTGTAGTTAATACAGCTTCTTCTGCGATTATAAATGCTCAAGCTGTAATTAACACAACTTCTTTCGTAGTTATCAATGCTTGGCTTGGGCTACGCCTTGGCAGTAATTTCTAGAAGCTCAATATTTATTTTTTAATTGCCGTAATTGCGACATTTTCCAGAAATAGCTAGAAATCCAATTGGTAATAATGTGAGCGACAATCGGCACTAATAAGTTGCCAGTAAGCAGGGCACTATATGCAAATATCATCCCGACAATTGTTGCCCAAATCACATAAGGCCATTGTTGGGAACCACTAAAATGCAAGATGCCAAAGCAAAGACTAGATACAATGACAGCTAGATGATCTAAGCCTAAAGCTGGCAGCATTACACCTCTAAATAATAATTCTTCACTCAACCCTGGTAGTAACCCCAGCCAAATTAAGTCTGGTAAGGTTAAGGGTCTTAGTACCATTTCTAGATAATAATCTGCACTTTTACGATAAGCAATCCAAACGCGATAAGCTATGCCACTTAATGCGGTGATGACCAATCCTAACCCTACACCCAACAGCAACTCTCTTTGGTTCAAGTCCCAAGAAAATATGGAAAAGTTGCCAAGGTATAACGAGAGTTTGGCGACTATCAACAAAATGATTGCAGTCGCTCCCATCGCCCCAAGTATTTGGATGCGCGTCAGGTATGGAATTTCTGGCTTTTGCTTTTGTTGTTCAATCACGGGTTTTTAATTTTTAAGGGGCATTGGGCATTGGGCAGGGGAGGCAAGGGAGGCAGGCGGGAATAAACTAATGACAAATGACTAATGACTAATTGACTCCAAAGGTAATAAGTTGGGACGGAGAGCGGAGGGATTAATACCTGCTTTGTGTGCGACTAATACACCCACTGCTTCTAAATATGAGTTTACCTGTATAAATTTGATCCCCAACGGTTGAGGAGGAACTTTTATTAGAGTTTTATTTTCTTCTACTGTAATTATTTGGCATCGTCTTTGGCTTAAACTTAGTAAGGCACTGCTACCACAAGCATTTGCAGGTACGATCGCAACATCTACTTCATCTACCCAAATATCTTCTTGCTGCAATCCGATCGCTCCTCTCTCTATTATAAATTGTGGGGCACGGCTTAATCCTACAAGGACGCACGGCAAAAAGGTATAGCCCAATTCTTCGGCGGCGGAACGGGGAGATAAATCAGGTTGCGGAGGTTCGCTTAAAAGGGCGGGAGAATGGGCGCAAGGAATTTCAAAGGTTCGCACTAGCAAATGGCTAATTACGGCTTCTGCACCCGCTAAAGAATCAACGCCTTCACCCTGGCGATATTTTTGTACTGCTTCCTCATCCATATCATCAGGGAAACGGGCTACAACTGCGATCGCTTCTGCCCCTGCTTTTTTTATTAAAATCTCAGCTGCTCGTAATAAACTATCTGGGTTGCCAATTGTTCCCCAACTCGCTCCTGATGCTGTAGTCCGCAATTCTACATTTAATGGTGCATCTGTAATTACATAATCTGTTAAAGTTAATCCCAGAGTAGCTCTGACTGCATCTGCTGCTTGTATATGCCGTAGCCGTAACTCTGGCTCAATAGCTTGGTCTAAAAGCAAACCTACCTTGTTGCTGCGAACTGGACGCAAACCCCAACATCCAGAAGCGAATTTGTCAAGCCCGTAACCTTCAACATAGAAAGCATTTGGAAGATTCCAGTATAAACTTGCGCCATTCAAGACATTGGGGTGAGTAATTAGGCGATCGCAAACCTGTGCTATAACTTTGGCAACAGGTAAAGCATCTCCTGCATAACCGCCAATAGCAGCCCCAACCCCAGTTGGTACGATTAATATAGCGGTGTATGGACGTTGCATATTGACTTTTGCATAGCGGTACTAGCTTTGCTGCTTTAATTTTCTGAAGATAGGAGTAACTCTCCAAAGCACAGGTCGGTCTTTTGCGAATTCAGCAAATCCAGCTACAAGAGGTTCAAATTTATAATTTTGCTGTTTTGCTAATTCCTTAAGCCAGACTTTATTAGGATTATAGCGGTATAAAAAAACATCACTAAAGCGTTCTAATTCTTCTGCTGGTCGCAGATAAACTTTAAATGTCTTGGAAGGTCGAAGGAGAACTTGTACATTTGGGTTAAGTGAATAGCTTAAAGATAAAATATGACCTATTACTGCATCGCTAATTAAAAGAGGATTAGTTGTCTGATTAACAATTTTTGCAATAGCAATATTTTCCCCATTATGCTCTTTGTTATACCAAACTGTTGCTTTAGCACTGACACCACAGGACAAGATACTTCCCGAAACTAGGGTAACTAAGAATAATTGCCAAAATTTTTGATGCCAAGATTTTAACGAAGGATTAACTAAATTTATTCCTAGTAAGTAGGCAATAGCTAGTTGCACTCCTAATAAACTAGGAATTATGTATCGTGCTTGTGTGGAACGCATTCCTCCGAAAATCAAATCTGGTATTATTAAAGGCAGTGTGCTAACGCCAGCCAGAAGGATAATCAATAACCAAACTGATATGGGTGTTTGACGACAGAGGCAATAAAAAGCATATAGGATTAAGAGTAACAACACTTGATGCACACAAAAATCCCAAGGTTCTTGATTAAGATAAAAAAAGAGCCGACCAAGGTGCTGAATCCAAATATCCCTTAGTTCTGAGTTTTTAAGAGTGTAAATCACCGCCCAATTCAGACCATTCTTCGCTTGAGATTGATTAATAATGACAACCCAAGCCCAAGGAAGAAAAATGATAAAACCTAGCAGAGATGCGACAAGGTAACTTTTAAGAATATTTCGATGGCGGAACCCATAGATAATCATGACATAAAGACCATGAGCGATCGCCACCAATCCACCCAGGAGAAATGTATAAAGATTTAGTATTACAGTAAGTGCATAAATACCCCAGCTAATTCTAGTTTTTAGTCGTATTGCTGATAGTAAAGCTGCGGTTGAAAGTAAAGTAGTTACAGTCCATAGACTGTATTGTCTTGATTCTTGAGAGTAAAGTACATGAAATGGCGAGACAGCAATTAGCGCTATCGTTAACCATGTAGGCAAGTTTGAAATGAAAACACCTGTTTCAACAAATAGCTCTTGACACAGCCAATAAGTGCATGGGAATACTAACAGACTAAGAAGTGCAGGTAACAACCTAGCTAAGGCTACTGAACTACCAATACTCTGAAACCAAAAATTTGCCAAACTGTAGTATAAAGGCGGATGCTGCGGATCTTCCTTGGCTAGGCTTTTGGCTACATCAATAACGCTTCTTGTTCCATCAGGACGCTGATATTTCTGAAGTTCTGTTACACTAACTATTGACTTTTCAAAAAAGTGTTGAGCAACTTCTTCTTGAGTATAACCTGAAGCTCGCAGAGATGTTATGGCTTCATCATACCAGTATACTTTATGGTCAAGGTGAGTAAAACGGAAAAATATGCCCAACACCAGCACAATATAGAGGAAAAAACGCAAGGAAACCTCCTCTTTTATGGTCAATCAATTAAACTTTTAACTGTGGCAATTTTGAATTTTAGATTGTTCCTTCAATCTAAAATCCAAAATCCAAAATCTAAAATTGAATGACTCTTAACTACCGACTTTAGTCACCACAGCTTCAACTGTAGCTTTTTGTTCGTCAGTATCTACAGAAGTAACTGCCCAACGCAGAGGTTCACCTTGTTTCTTTAACTCTGTTTCAATTACTTCTAATAACTCTGCGGGAGTTTCTTGTAAATCAATTTCTGCGGTAATAAAATGAGTCGTCATTTTGGTAAATCCTGTTGATTTGTAATTTCTAGAATAGCTGATATTACTTGCAATGAGATGCTTGTGTAACTTATTAGATTTGATAATCTTAGTGAACAGTTATTCAGTCATGATATAATTATCCGATATACTGATAACTGTTCGCTGATTAATTAATCTTTACCAAATTGTAGCTGATAAAGTATATCTTCTTTTTCCGTCTGAATTTTCAAATCAGAAAGGGGTTTGGCAATACAAAGCAATACGTAACCTTGCTTTTGCAAATCTGGACTAACGCCCATACCATCAGTTTGATCTACAGTTCCCTGGCTTATTTGTCCGGCGCAAGTTGTGCAAACACCTGCATTACAAGAACTCGGCAGTTCCAAACCAGCAGCATCGGCAACTGATAATATCGTTTCATTTTCAGGAACTTGCAAGGTATGAATTTTGCCTTGGTGATCAATTTCTACGGTGTAAGTTTTGGGCATATACAAAAGAAGCGTGATGCAACGGACAAATGTATTAGTTTATCTGAATTAGTTAAAAATATCCAGATGTTACTATAAAAATTTAGGTTAAATAGTGAGAATTATAGCAAGTAATTCTGAATAAGTTATAGATGAGTAACATTATTTACTATACAATACACAAATAAATTAGTTAAATTTGCTTATTATAAATAATATGCGCGATCGCGTTTCTTTAGAGACTGTATCTGTAAGTCTGCCTTTTGGCATTGGTTCGATGTCTTGGAAAGTTGACACCACACAAAAGAAAGCGGCTTGGTCGCTGTATGTGGAATTGGTGACGCGCATTGCTGTACAACCTTTGGAGGTTGACCAGGGTTTGGTACGAGAAGCGATGAATTCTCTTTATAGTTTATTTGGTACTACCCGCGAAGTTCTCAAAGCCGCCGGGCCAGATGTGGGTGCTGCTCGTGATTCAGTGGGGGGAATTGCGATCGCTGTGTTAAATAATGGGTTAAGGCCGTTTTTGGCTAAATGGCATCCGTTGTTGCAAGCGTGGGAAGCTAGACGACCTGTGGGGGTGAGTCCCAAGGAACATGAGCAGAGTTGGTCGGAGGAACCCAAGTTGCGAAGTGAGTTGGAAGTTTTGCGCGGTGGGTTGGAAGATTACGCCAAGGCATTGGCAAAAATTGCAGGCGTGGAGGAGTGATAAATGCCAAAGGATGTTTTCCTTTGCCACAATAGCAAAGAAAAAGCAGAGGTAGAAAAAATTAGAGCGCTGTTATTACAAGAAGGAATAGATGCTTGGTTAGATAAGTATGACTTTGAGCCATTTCGACATTGGCAAGACCAACTTGAAGAAATTATTCCTCAAGTCAAAGCTGTAGCTGTATTTATCGGTTCCTCTGGTGTAGGGCCGTGGGCAGATATCGAAATGAAAGAGTTTCTTGTTGAGTTTGCGAAGAATCATAAGCTTCGCATAGGCTTAGTTATTCTTCCTGGATGCCCTGATAAACTTATAAATACAGTTCCGAGATTCTTAAAAGGCTTTCATTGGGTAGATTTTCGGCTACAAAATCCCGATCCAATGGAACAGTTGATTTGGGGTATTACTGGACAAAAGCCAAAAACACAACCCATCAATTTATCTCAACTGCCTCAAAAACCTTCAGGCAGAAGACAATTTTTAAAATGGGTGGGTTGGGGAATTTTAGGCTTAGTAACGTCAGTTGTGGGTGGAGGGATTTGGAGTCTTAACGTACTTAAATCAGAAAAAGGCATTGACTATACCAAACTACGCGACTTACTAGTAGCAAAAAACTGGAAAGAAGCCGACAAAGAAACTTATCGGGTGATGATTCAGGCTATACCTAAAAGTAAGGAAGGCTTATTTACCTCAGACGAACTCTTAGAATTTCCTTGCACTGACTTACGCACAATTGACGGCTTATGGGTAAAATACAGCAATGGACACTTTGGATTCAGCGTCCAGAAGGAAATTTACTTGAGCGTTGGCGGTAAAGCTGACGGCAATTATCATGAAGCAGCCTGGGAAAGATTTGGCGATCGCGTAGGATGGAGAGTGAAAAGTAATTGGATAAAGTACGAAGACGTAAATTTTGATACAGCGTTTCCTAAGGCACACCTCCCCGGTTTAATTTTGGATTTGGGATTCGATGCTTTCTCCAACTTTTTTGGTGGTGGTTGGGAGGCTGGGGCGCGTCTCTTCTCTCGCATCGATACTTGTAAACTGTAACATTTAAGGCTTTCAGATATTTATAAAGATTTATTAAAAACCCCCAATGCACCGTAGAATCAACATTTCATAATTTCGATACCTGGCACTGTGGTTGCGCTAAATATACAATAATTGATGAGCAATTTCGTCTGCTGTCAAAGTATCAAGAAGAATAGCAACTCTTTCGGCAATTTCATAGGCATTTCTACGTTTAGCAATCAAAACTCTTGCATGAAATTGACTATTAACTACATAACTTGTGTGTAATTCCTCAAAATCAAGTCGATTATGTGTTAATATACGATGCCCAATAGATGCAGCAAAAGCTAATTGTTTTTGATCTGGTTCTCCTAACATTTGCTGTTCTCTGGCTGTTGTTGCATCAAAACCTCTTGCTAAGAGTAAAGTAGCCACAATAACATCTACATCTTCATCAATATAAACTTGAGCAAAAATCGTCATTTTTGATTTAATCTAGCTTTAATAGCTGGATGGACTAGTTCATCAGGGACATGATTCCGCTCGATATATTCATTGATTTCTGCTTGATTATCTAAGTAAAAACTCAAAGCATCAAAGACTTGGGCTAAAGTTAAATGAGGCAAATGTATCGGGATTTCTTCTGGTCTAATACCTAAACGCCAATTTTCAACAATTGCTCTCACAGGCGTTCTAGTTTCCTTAATAATCGGTTCACCTGATAAAATATCAGGCTGTCGGGTAACATAGCGAGAGTTTGTAGTAGTTGTCATACTATTGAGATTTTTGGCAGTATCTCTGTTAATCTATCATAGACTGGATTGAATGCGATGCATACGGCGAGTTACACCTACGCATTTTATAATTGTCAACCTGAAGAGCGATCGCTATTATTCAATAATAAAAAAACTTGAATTATTGCTTTACTGTTACTGCCAAATGTAGCCCTAAAGCATCCAACAAAGAATTTAGACTGTAAAACTCAATTTCGCCTTTATCTGATAGCATCTGGTCAAGTTTATCGTAGAGTTCTTTGACTTGTGCAGAAAGTAGGTCAACCCCACCATACGCTTCTATAACATTTTTCAGCGCCTTACTCAACATTTTCGGGTCGCCTTCTTCTAAAACAACTTCGATATAAGCTGCTGCTTCTAGTGGATTTTTTAAGTCTTGAATCAGTTTTTCATGATAACTTGTACTTCTAGGCATCATCTCTACTCCTGTAATCTTCCCAATATTCCTTGGCTTTAGCAATATCTTTATCTTGAGTGCTTTTATCACCACCACACAAAAGAATAATAACTGTTGAGCCTTGCTGTCCAAAGTATATGCGATAGCCAGAACCGTAGTCTATTCTCAGTTCAAAAACTCCATCACCAACTGATTTGCAATCACCTAAATTACCTGCTTCTACTCGGTCAAGCCTAGCTCTAATTTTAGCTTTTGCTCTTATATCGCGCAAAGAGTCAAACCACTCAGAGAAAGGATTTATACCATTAACGCTTAAATAACTTCTGATCTCCTTTGGTGAAACTTCCATCGTGAAATTTTTTCCAACTCTGCGATCGCTGTAAATCAACAATATACACTATGTAGCGATGATTGCACTCACCAACAAACTTTGGTCATCAATGTTATAAGGTTGACTCTTAAGGTTACAGCATTAAGGCTTAGAGCTAGAACATAAAGCCTTAAGGTTACAACATTAAGGCTTTAGGTTATAACATTAAGGCTTAAGGTTACAACATTAAGGCTTAGAGTTAGAACATTAAGGCTTAAGATTACAACATTAAGGCTTAAGGTTAGAGCGATCGCTGTTGACATAGAATACAGACCATTTGTAGAAGCATAGCAATGCTCATAGGTGTCAACTTAACGTAAAAACCATGTCCCGCAAGGAACTGAAGTTCCTTGCTAATAGCTCAAGTCATCTAAAGATGACTAAATAACCCGAAAAATCTTTAGTCTACTTGAGTAGACTTTAGCTATTAGCCTGGAAGTTTATTTCCAGGCGGGTGAGTCAGCTAACAGTTAAGCTACCTTTGTTTATTTGGACACCAATGAGCAATGCTTGACTGAAAATCAACCTTTGATGATTAAATTCCGAGAAATCACGGACATAAATAAAAACCTTTTCTAAAAAAAATGCGCTTTTTGCTTAACCATAAATCAGGTTAATTGAGACACAATAGCCGTGTAAAGCTATTAAAAGCGTAAAATTATGACTAGAATAAAACGTAGTTCTCGGATTTTAGAAAAAGCTGAGTTTAGAGTTGCTGGGCTGAAAGCAATCGATCCAAAAATCAATTTTGATGATACTCACAACTTGCAAAATCTGACTCATTTAATAGACAATTTCCACAATATGCTTGATGATTATAACGCTGCGATCGCTATGATTGACTCTTCTAGAAAAAAGCTGGATGAGATGGAAAAAAACTTAAGTCAGGTTTCAGACAAAATGCTGATGGGGGTTGGTTTCAAGTACGGCAAAAACAGCAATGAATATGAACTTGCAGGCGGCGTTAGAGACAGCGAACGTGTCCGTAAAAGCAGATTGACACGCTTAAAATTTAACATAGATACATCAGATGAAAATGCAATAACCGCCACGCCCTAACGGTAAATCAGCCCCTTTGGGTAAGTCAAAAGTCAAAAGTCAAAAGTCAAAAGGCTTATAGAATCTGCTTTTAACTTTTTTAGAATAGTATCTGTGAAAATTAAAGGTGTCCAGCAGATCCCTGACTCCTCAAAGAAGTCGGGGATCTATTTCATCACAAATGATTCAAGACTGCTATATAATAAGACTTTGCATTAACCCAGAACTTCCGAAATCTTCAAATTGAATGACCCGTTTTATCCATGATAAATTCGCCAAAGACTATCTAGAAGAATTATTAAAAGACTACGGTGAAGTCAAGGCATCAGAAAAAGTATCAGGAGAAATTAAAGAAATAGATGTTTTATTCACTCCTACTAAACAGCAAAGCTCTAATATACAAATACTGGGAATGCTTGGAAGATTTGCCGAACAGCGTGCAATTATAGAACTCTACCGCAATCCAGCTTCTACCGATGAAATCTGCGACTGTATTTTAAAATTATTAGAAATCAAGGCTCTCCTGCGACGAGAAGCTAAAGCCAACAAAACCAAACTTCAGGATTTAGAAATTCCCAAATTGTGGGTTTTTACACCTACCATATCTGAAACTAGATTGTCTAGCTTTGGAACTATACAAAAAGCAGGTTGGTTATCGGGAGTACATTTTCTCCCAGATGCTTTGCGAACAGCAATTGTAGCAATACACCAACTACCACAAACACCAGAGACATTATGGTTAAGGCTTTTAGGTAGGGGAAATGTGCAGTCACAAGCGATTATCGAGTTGCAAGCGTTACCATTAGATCATCCATACCAAAAAGCAACTCTCGAATTAGTTTACAACTTGCGTGAAAACTTGATAGTAAACCAAGAATTAGAAGCAGATGATAGGGAGTTAATTATGCGATTAGAACCACTTTATCAAAGAAACAGAGAACAAGCTGTACAAGAAGGAAATAAACAAGGAGAACAACGTTTAGTTATACGTCAACTCAATCGCCGTATTGGTGAGATTGATGCATCATTAATCGAGCGAGTTCAAGGTTTATCGATTGAACAATTAGAGAATTTAGGAGAAGCATTGCTAGATTTTTCTAATGTTGCTGATTTAGAAACTTGGTTAAATCAAGAATTAATCTAATTCATTTCGATTGATAAAGAGTTAATTATGCGATTAGAGCCACTTTATCAAAGAGACAGAGAATAAGCTGTACAGTCAGGAGAGCAACGTCTAGTTATACGTCAACTCAATCGCCGTATTGGTGAGATTGATACGTCATTAATGGAACGAATTAAAGGATTATCGATTGAACAATTAGAGAATTTAGGAGAGGCATTACTAGACTTCTCTGATGTTGCTGATTTAGAAACTTGGTTGAACCAACAATAAAATCAAGACTCGTAAGCTTTAATTGCGTTAGCGTAGCGGGGCGTTCGCTTTTAGCGTCTCCAAGAATTGCCGCTTGCTTCTCGCCTTTAGCGAGTATTGCAAATTATCCTTATAGATTATCAGGGTCAATATTTAATTCTCGCAACTTAGCGACTAGGCGTTCAGCGCGTTGCTTCTCCTGTTCAGCACGCTGTCTTTCTTCGTCCGCACGATGCTTTTCTTGTTCTGCTAATTCTTGCGGTGTCGGCACTAACTGCCCTTGGGCTGTAAAATAACGTAATTGATTGTCCTGCACGCCTATGTATAAATCTAACTGCTGACTCCATAACCAACCTTGGGGGTTCGCTTCTATTAGTTGGTAATTCCCGTCTACTAAATGAAACCCTACAAATTCTAAGTTATCTTGGTCAAACCAAAAATACTCTGGTGTGCGAAAGGTATCTTGGTAGATTTGTTTTTTTAAGCCTTTGTCTGTGACTTTTGTAGAAGGCGAAAGCAACTCGACAATGATATTCGGATATTTACCATCTTCTTGCCAAACCACCCAACTTTTGCGCGGTTTTTTTTCGCATCCTAGCACCACAAAAAAGTCTGGGCCACGAAATTCTTCAGATTTAAGCTGACGTTGGCTGTAGTAAATTGTCAAATTTCCCGCCGCATAAAAGTCATTGCGATTTTGCCACCACAATTCTAAGCATTGTAATAACAGAATAATTTGGCGTAGATGTAAATCGCTTTCCAATGGTGGTTCGTCACTGTAGATATCTCCTGCCGGAAATATTACATCTTTTCCTGGTTCTAATCCTTGGACAACTGACATGACTTTCTTGAGGCTAAGGGTGACATATTCAGATGAAGGGCTGCGGATGGATGCACAGATATAATTACTATCATAATCTTGCTGATTTATAATTATGTGCGATCGCTCTGTATTAAAAGTGATTAGCTGAATATGATATTACAGATATAATAAAACTTTTAATTTAACTAGAATCTAATAGACCTAGCGGCTAAAAGTCGCCGTTATACAGACAAAACCCACCGATCTGGGTTAAAAATCCTTGATTTACTCTTAGTCCACGGAGGTGAACTTTGTTTGTGTAGTAGCGAATTCTATTCGTCTCATACTTTTCAAACTTTCAGTATAAAAAAAGTTGCGAATAACCGATTACCAGTAAGGCTTTCATCATAAAAGTAAGCTAAACTTTTATAGCCAAGGATTGCCGAAAAATTTCATAATTAAAGATAGAACATCCCAATGGAGAACATAAAAATGCTAGAACAATATCGTAAACACGTTGCCGAAAGAGCAGCACTCGGTATTCCCCCTTTACCATTGGATGCGAAGCAAACCTCAGAATTATGTGAATTACTGAAAAATCCGCCAAAGGGTCAAGAGGAGATATTATTACATTTATTGCGCGATCGCGTTTCTCCTGGTGTTGATCCAGCAGCTTATGTCAAAGCTGGATTTCTCACTGCGATTGCCAAAAAGGAAATCACCAGTCCCTTGGTTTCGCGCATAGAAGCGGTGCAATTACTGGGCACAATGGTAGGTGGTTACAATGTGCAAGCTTTAATCGATTTGCTGCAATGGCCCACCGTATCCGTCTCCGACTCTTCCGAAACACCTCTAGTAATGGGTGGACAAGGAAAAGAACCCATCGCCGCTTACGCCGCCAACGCCTTAAGCAAAATCCTTTTGGTGTATGACGCTTACCACGATGTTTTAGAGTTGTCTAAAACCAATCCTTTCGCCAAGCGGGTGGTTGACTCTTGGGCAGAAGCTGAATGGTTTACCAGTCGCCCCACAGTCCCAGAAGCGATTACTGTCACCGTTTTTAAAGTTCCTGGCGAAACCAATACTGACGACTTATCCCCCGCCCAAAGCGCCACAACTCGCCCAGATATTCCCTTACACGCCTTAGTGATGTTAGAGTCACGGCAACCAGGAAGTTTACAAACCATTGCCGAACTAAAGAAAAAAGGGCATCCTGTAGCTTACGTGGGGGATGTAGTTGGTACAGGTTCCTCGCGGAAATCTGCCATCAACTCAGTATTGTGGCATTTGGGAAATGATATACCTTTTGTGCCAAACAAACGCGCAGGGGGTTATGTTTTAGGTGGTGCGATCGCGCCAATCTTCTTTAACACAGCAGAAGATGCCGGTGCTTTGCCTATTCAGTGCGATGTTACCAAACTTGAAACCGGCATGGTAATTACCATCCATCCCTACAAAGGCGAAATCACCAACGAAACAGGCGAAGTTATTTCCACCTTTGCCCTTAAACCTGACACCATCCTTGATGAAGTCCGCGCAGGTGGACGCATCCCCCTACTTATTGGACGTACCCTCACCGATAAAACCCGTCTTGCACTAGGTTTAGAACACAGCACAGTCTTTACCCGTCCTCAGCAAGCCTTTGATACAGGCAAAGGCTACAGCTTGGCACAGAAAATGGTAGGTAAAGCTTGCGGATTACCTGGTGTGCGTCCCGGCACATCCTGCGAACCCATCATCACCACCGTTGGTTCTCAAGATACCACAGGCCCCATGACCCGCGACGAATTAAAAGAACTCGCCTGTCTTGGTTTCAGTGCAGACTTAGTGATCCAAAGTTTCTGTCACACAGCAGCTTATCCCAAACCAGTAGACATCCAAACCCATCACGAACTCCCCGATTTCTTTGCTTCTCGTGGCGGTGTCGCTCTGCGTCCCGGTGATGGTATTATCCACTCTTGGTTAAACCGGATGCTACTACCCGACACCGTGGGAACTGGCGGCGACTCTCACACCCGCTTCCCCTTGGGTATTTCCTTCCCCGCCGGTTCTGGATTAGTAGCTTTTGCAGCCGCCTTGGGTGTCATGCCTTTAGATATGCCAGAATCAGTATTAGTAAGATTTAAAGGTGAATTGCAACCAGGTATCACCCTGCGCGATGTCGTGAATGCCATTCCCTACGTAGCAATTCAAAAAGGTTTGCTGACAGTAGAGAAGCAGAACAAGAAAAACGTCTTCTCCGGGCGAATTTTGGAAATAGAAGGTTTGCCAGATTTAAAAGTTGAACAAGCCTTTGAACTCACCGATGCTAGTGCCGAACGTTCTTGTGCCGGATGCACAATTAAGCTGAGTGTAGAGACAATTTCGGAATATCTGCGTTCTAACGTTGCGTTGTTGAAAAATATGATAGCACGGGGCTATCAAGATGCACGTACCATGCTGCGCCGTGTGGCAAAAATGGAAGAATGGTTAGCAAATCCCGTGTTATTAGAAGGCGATGCCGATGCAGAGTATGCCGAAATAATTGAAATTGATTTAAACGAAATCAAAGAACCAATTGTTGCTGCTCCCAATGACCCCGATAATGTTAAATTATTATCGGAAGTTGCTAACGATCCAGTGCAAGAGGTGTTCGTCGGTTCTTGCATGACAAATATCGGTCATTATCGGGCAACAGCGAAAGTTTTGGAAGGTGCAGGTGAAGTGAAAACTCGCTTGTGGATAGCACCACCAACCCGCATGGATGAACACCAATTAAAAGAAGAAGGTGTATACAGCGTTTTTGGGGCTGCGGGTGCTAGAACAGAAATGCCAGGATGCAGTTTGTGCATGGGTAATCAGGCGCGAGTTGCTGATGGCACAACAGTGTTTTCTACCTCTACCCGCAACTTTAATAATCGCATGGGTAAAGATGCGCGAGTGTATCTTGGTTCAGCAGAATTAGCCGCAGTTTGTGCGCTGCTGGGACGGCTGCCGACAGTGCAGGAATACTTAGATATTGTGGCGAGTCGAATTCATCCTTTTGCAGATGATTTATATCGGTATTTGAACTTTGATCAAAT
Organism: Nostoc sp. CmiVER01; assembly: GCF_034531135.2. Lineage (NCBI taxonomy): Bacteria > Bacillati > Cyanobacteriota > Cyanophyceae > Nostocales > Nostocaceae > Nostoc > Nostoc sp. CmiVER01. Next base: position 70,835 of record NZ_JAVRBU020000020.1, on the reverse strand, counting down.
CGTCGGTTTTGAGGATGAAGGAAGAATGATTTCTAAAGAGGAGCAGGCTTTGTTGGTCTAATCTAAATTGAGGTGGGCTTTTTTAGCTCACCTTGACATTAAATATTTTGAGGACGCGATCAATCGCGTCTCTACATGTGGCGATCGCCTTTCAAAGGCATCAACTTTTTCTCGGCTTGATGAAGATAAACATACAAACCTCATCCCTAGTAGTGTACCAACCCAAAATTGCTACGTGGAGGTAAGCAAGGGAGCAGGGGAGAACAATTGCAGTAAGTCTTTCCCCCCTGCCCCTCTGCCCCTCCGCTCCTCTGCTGACCACAACGCAAAGTTTCCTTGACAGACTACTAGTAAGAGAGACTCAAGCTTTCGCCAAAAACTCATCTAGGCAGTCAAAAGTGGAGTTCCACCCTTCGATCACACCCATTTGTTCATGCTTACGCCGATCCTCAATAGACTCATGCATAATTTGGAGCGTGAGTTTGGTATTGCTATCTAAATCCTCGAAAATGGCTGTTACAACCATTCCCTTTGGTAAATCAGCATTTACGACTTTTTCAAAGCCTTCATCAAATTCATCAGTGGTAACAATCCTCTCAAAGGGTACGATTTCACGAAAAACACCTTTGGCCGGGTACTCCTTGCCGTCTGGGCCAGTCATCACGTAGCGCCATTTCCCGCCTGGACGCACATCCATCTCAATCACACGGGTTGTGAAACCTTTGGGCCCCCACCACTGCGCTATGTGTTTTGGATCAGTCCATGCCTGGAACACAACTTCGCGCGGCGCTTTCAAGATGCGGACGATCGCGATCTCACGTTGAGATTGAGCATCAGTGTCATCCTCAATGTTGCTCATTTTGTTTCTCCTGAGTTTGTAATTCGTGCAGGTAATCATCAAGCCTCTCAAGCCTCTGTTCCCACAATTGACGATATTGCTCAATCCAATCCGCCGCCTCCCTGAGCGGCTGTGCTTGAATCTGGCATGGTCGCCATTGAGCTTCGCGACCCCGCACAATCAGTCCGGCACGCTCTAGTACCTTTATATGTTTGGAGATTGCAGGAAGACTCATCTTAAAAGGCTTTGCTAACTCACTCACCGATGCCTCACCCTTGGCAAGGTGAGCCAGAATTGCACGCCGTGTAGGATCGGCTAGGGCAGCAAAGGTAAAGCTCAGTTGTTCGTTAGACATATTTATTTAACCTAATGGTTAATTAACTACTAGGTTAAATGCACTCTTGAAGAATGTCAAGCCCCCACTTAAGAGAAATCCGCGTGCAAGTAGCAATGGAACGAATCTCAGTTTGCAGTCCTCCAGATTCAGGGCGATCGCACGGCATTTCTGAAACCCCTACTGGATAAGGATCTTGACGAAAAAATAGGCTAAATTAAAAAACGCCAAAACCCTTGCTATTAAAAGATTCTTATACTTTTAGATGCGTTTGCCCTGTCTAACTACGTTAGAAAGAAGGCGCGTCCATGTCGATTTATTTTCATCGTTAGACTGTAAACTCCATAACCCACAGAGTACACTCAATCTAAGCCCTAGCGATAGCCGTTTCTACGTCAATTGAAACAAGTTTATTTAATTTTGAGAGATTAATCTCTGAAATAATGAGATATTAAGTTGAAAATGGTTCTTCAGATAGAAACTTATGGCAACCGAGCAAGAGCTTCAATCTCTTTTTAATAAATTAGATACCGATCAAGACGGCAAAATCTCCCTTAATGATCTTTTTTTAAGTCCTGGCTTAAGTACAGTCATTTCATCAGAAACAAATATCAGTACTCCCCAGGAATTAATAGTAAATTATGATTCAGACGAAGACGGTAGTATTACCTTTGAAGAGTTAAAGTCAGCAGTTGAAAAAGCAAATAATTTAACCTAACAGTCAAAAAACCCAATACCAAATATTAATACCCAAAATCCCTCAAAGCGCCCACGCTTTGAGGGATTTGCACGAAAAAGACAATTACAATTGTGTGTTCGTTTCCAGAAATTAAATTATTCAATTTTCTGAGCGAAGATGATTGTTAGATTCTTCCTCCCCTGCTTCCCCTGCTTCCCCTGCTCACCAAAGCGATTGTATATTTTTTTAGTTGGAAGTCCCTTAATAAACTTTTTTTAGTGCGTCCGCCTGCCCTTGCTAATATTCCTCTTCAAATTGTCCCAACCCTAAACGCTGCAAAACTCACAGGCGTTGAGCATATCGTGTTTCTTTCAATACTTGGAGCCGAACACAACCGTTTTCTGCCACACTCCCAAATTGAACGCTATATCAATCAATTAGGTATTAAAGCTACCTTTTTACGCCCCAGCTTTTTTATGCAAAATCTTAATACCATACACAAAGAAGACATCAAAATTCGTGGTGAATTGCTTCTTCCGGCTGGTAATGGTAAAACAAGTTTCATTGATGTGCGGGATATTGCTGCCGTTGCAGTTCGTACTTTAATTGAAGATGGGCATGAGGGGAGAGCATATCCCCTTACGGGTGCAGAAGCCTTAACCTATTACGAAGTTGCAGACATCTTCACATCAGTTTTAGGTAAACGGGTACGCTATAATCCCTCTGTGATAAACTTTGTTCGACAAATGCGCTCCAAAAAGTTGCCAATAGACTTTATTTTTATAATGGTAGCAATCTACACTAGCGCCCGTTTAGGATTTTCCGGCAACATCACACCTGAGACAGAGCAATTACTCAATCGTTCACCTCTGACCATACAGCAGTATATCGAGGACTATCGACAGTTCTGGTTATAAGTTAATCTAGTATATCTAATTGGCTGGAATTTCTTTGTTTGTTGCTATGTCATTAATTCCAAATCATATTAAGAAGGTTTTCTTAAAATCACTGTTAAGCTTATTAATTGGCAAGGATAAACTCAGATTTTATGAGACTATTGATTGGTCACAGTCAAGTGCTTGCTTCCATAAAACAGATTTCAACTACCCACTTTATTACAGCAGCCAAAACTTTCATGGTATTTCAGGCGGTTACTTAAATCCTGTGGCTGCTATCACTTACGATTTTGTAACAGCTTTGGCTTCTCCACCTCATGAAGCCTGGACTCGTCAACAACTAATTTCTAATATTTTGGGTCAGCCACAAACTGTTCTTGATTTAGGCTGTGGTACTGGTTCTACAACGTTACTATTAAAACAAGCTTTTCGTGGCGCGGTTGTCACTGGCTTAGATTTGTCCCCTTATATGTTAGTTTTAGCTAACTATAAAGCACAGCAGCAACAATTGAATATTCGCTGGCTACATGGTTTATCTGAGGACACTGGTTTTGAGACAGCTACAATTGATTTAGTAACTGCCTCTTTTTTATTACACGAAACACCACCTCAAATTGCTCAATTAATTTTACAAGAATGCTTCCGTTTAGTTAAACCAGGAGGACAATTAATTCTTCTGGATGGGAATCAAAAAAGGCTCTCTCATCTCCAATGGTTGATCAAAATTTTTCAAGAACCTTATTCAAAATTGTATGCTGCTGGTAATTTAGATGTATGGATGAAAACTGCCGGATTTGAGCAGGTGCAAACAAAGTCGGTGGGCTGGCTCAACCAAATAACACAAGGTATTAAGCCAAATAATTTCGCTTCTTGCCGTGAAACCACGTAAATTTTTATTCTGAGATGAACATAGGAATAATTGAGCCAAAAAATGATGGGTTTTAGAAGTGAAGCCAGAGGGGGCAGGGGGGCAGGGGAGCAGGGGAGTAGGGGAGCAGGGGAGCAGGGGAGCAGGGGAGCAGGGGAGCAGGGGGCAGGGGAGCAGGGGGAAAGATACGCTCATTAGACCTGCCACAAGAGTTTTAGGGCAAATAAATTTATGCAACTAACTAATGGTTAGTGGTTGAACCACCAACCACTAACCACTAATTATTGTTATGTTCTAATGAGCTGCTACTACCTCTCCTTCAAGGCGAACTAGTCGGTCTGCTAAAAGTTTCTCAAGGTCTTCTAGTGCCTTAGTGAAACCTTTGATACCCTCATCTAGTTTGTCGGTTGCCATGCGGTCTGCGGCGTGCATCTTGTCATAAGTAGCTTTGTCAATGGATATCTTTTCGATTTCCAAGTTTGCTGCCTTAGCGGGGTCGAGTTTGCGTGGCAAGTCTCCAATGGTTGCTTGCAATTCAGCTAAAAGTGATGGCGAAATGGTCAGCAAATCACTACCGGCAAGTTCAGTAATTTCACCAATGTTACGGAAGCTAGCTCCCATAACTTCGGTTTTATAGCCGAATTTCTTGTAGTAGTTGTAGATTTTGGTGACGGACAAAACTCCTGGGTCTTCGGCTGCTGGGTAGCTATCACGTCCGGTATCTTTTTTGTACCAGTCGAGAATCCGACCGACGAAGGGAGAAATTAGAGTAATGCCGGCTTCTGCACAGGCGATCGCTTGGTGAAGACCAAACAACAAGGTAAGGTTACAGTGAATACCTTCTTTTTCGAGAATTTCCGCAGCGCGAATACCTTCCCAAGTGCTAGCGATTTTAATTAAAACGCGATCGCGGCCAATTCCAGCTGCTTTATACTGAGCAATTAATTCCCGTGCCTTAGTGACGGTAGCTTCGGTATCGTAGGACAAACGAGCATCCACTTCCGTAGATACGCGACCGGGAATAATTTGCAAAATCTTTAATCCAAAGGCAACTGCCAAACGGTCAAAAGCTAGAGAAACTATCTGTGCTTGGGTGGCTCCGGCTCCAGCATCTTTCTTCGCTTGCAGTAAAGTTTGATCGACAATTCCCTGATATTCTGGCATCTGCGCCGCAGCAGTAATCAGCGAAGGATTGGTGGTAGCGTCTTGGGGTTTGAACTTTTCAATTGCCTGGATATCCCCTGTATCTGCGACCACAACAGTCACTTGTCGCAATTGTTCCAGTAAATTCTTAGACATAAAATACTCCGTGATGAATGTTACAGGATTTACTTATTCCCCAGTTTTTTACACTTTTTACTCTTCCTTCAATTCTGATTCTGGCAATTTTTCTTAATCATTGCCCAATTTTGCTTACTATCTTCAGCCACAGCCCTATTCTAAGTGCCTTATGCAGAAATTGGCTGTCCAATGGAATGCACTTTAATTAAACTAGTTGTTCCTGATTTACCAATTGGAACACCAGAGGTAATTACTACTTTATCGCCCTTATTGGCTAAACCCATGTCTACAACTGTGTTCACTACATTGGTAAACATCTCTTCAGCATTGTGGACTGGTGGAATCAGCAAAGCTTCTACACCCCAAGAAAGGGCTAGTTGGCGATAAGCGGTGATGTCAGAGGTAAGGGCAATAATGGGAGAAGTAGGGCGATATTTAGACACCATTCTCGCCGTACTTCCTGATGAAGTGTTACAGAGAATTGCCCGTGAGCCTGTTTCATAAGCGATGCGACACACGGATTCTGCTACAGATTCAGTAACGCTGAGACTGCCTGCTTCATGACACCAGGCATGTTTGCTACCCTCATCTAAAGCCTGTTCTGTCCGCACAGCGATATTGTGCATCATCTCGACGGCGGCGATGGGATATTGCCCGACAGCTGTTTCACCAGAAAGCATTACTGCATCTGTACCATCTAAGATGGAGTTGGCTACATCGGTGGCTTCGGCGCGGGTGGGATCAGGGGCGCTAATCATCGACTCTAGCATTTGGGTGGCTGTAATCACCGGCTTGCCAGCCCGATTGCAACGACGAATAATATCTTTTTGAATTAAGGGTACTTCGTGAATTGGCACTTCTACCCCTAAATCGCCACGGGCAATCATAATCGCGTCGGCAACATTCAGAATGGAGTCAAAATTCTCTACTGCTTCTGCTCTTTCGATTTTGGCAATTAAGCGAATGGAAGCACCAGCAGCTTCAATCATTCGTTTGGCGGGTTCTAAGTCTTGTGGCGATCGCACAAAAGACACCGCTACCCAGTCTACACCCAACTGAATCCCAAAGCGCAAATCCAGCAAGTCTTTTTCGGTGATGGAACTAACAGGTAAAGGAGTTTGTGGTAGGTTTACTCCTTTGTGTGTGGAAATTAACCCGCCAATTTTCACTTGTGCCCGAATGCGATCGGCATCGCGATCAGTAACAATTAACTTGACGCGACCATCATTAATTAAAATCGGTTCACCTGGTCGCACCATTGCGAACAAAGTCGGCAATGGTAAAGGTAGTTCGTCGATACTTTCACCTTTTTCTTGCAAAACAAAGGTGACTTCAGTACCAGCCTCTAAATTTAATCCTTCTGGTGGCAAAGTTCCCAAACGAATCTTCGGCCCACACAGGTCTTGCATAATTGCGATCGGCTTTTGCTGCTCATTACTAATTTGTCTGAGATAGTGAGCAGTTTGGGCGTGGAATTCATAAGCGCCGTGGGAAAAATTCAGCCGTGCCACATTCATTCCAGCTTTTACTAAGGCTTGCAGCTTTTCGGGTGCAGATGTAGCTGGGCCAACAGTACAAATGATTTTGGTTCGACGCATAGGGATTAGGGGTTGAGGAGTAACCTGCAAATTTGGATGGTTTATACCAATTCGTAATTCGTAATTCGTAATTAAGAGACTTCGCATCCAAATTCACATGTGCTTCATATCACTGGTTTGCTAAATAAAGATACTAAATGGCGTTTTGTTTTCGCGGTATTTACCATTTGACCCAAATCCCAAAAGTCCCTAGTCAAGAGTCAGCAGTCAAAAGCTAACGACTAATGACTAATGACTAATGACTAATGACTAATGACCAATCAAACCACAGCAGCTGTCGGTGCAAGTTTTTCCTTTTGTGACATAGACAACATCAGGTCAATTACGCGATTCGAGTAGCCCCACTCGTTGTCATACCAGGCAATTACCTTAAAGAAGTTTGAGTTCAACTCAATCCCAGCACCTGCGTCGAAGATACTAGAATGGGTATCGCCTTGAAAATCTGTGGAAACTACTTCTTCATCTGTGTAACCCAGGATACCTGCAAACGAACCTGTGGCAGCCTCCTTCATGGCAGCACAGATTTCTTTGTAACTGGTGGCTTTGGCAGTTTTGAAAGTTAAATCAACTACAGAGACATCAGGAGTCGGAACTCGTAATGCCATACCAGTCAACTTACCCTTCAATTCTGGTAAAACTAACGCTACAGCTTTAGCTGCGCCTGTGGAGGAGGGAATAATATTCTGGCTTGCACCTCGACCACCCCGCCAGTCTTTCTTACTGGGGCCGTCTACAGTTGGTTGAGTAGCGGTCATGGCATGAACTGTAGTCATTAACCCTTCAGTCAACCCAAAGTTGTCATTGATGACCTTAGCTATGGGAGCTAGACAGTTTGTAGTGCAGCTAGCATTTGAGACAATGATATCCTTGCTGGGGTCAAACAGGTGATGATTGACACCCATTAACAGGGTAGTAACTCGATCTGGATCTTTGGTAGGAGCGGAAATTACCACTCGCTTTGCACCTGCCTTCAGGTGGTTTGCGGCTCCTTCGTGGTCAGTGAAGAGTCCGGTAGCTTCCACCACATAATCTGCACCTAATTTTCCCCAAGGTAACTCTGCTGGGTTCCTCACCGACACGCAAGGAATGAAGTGCCCGTCGATGAGGATACCATCTTCCTTGGCTTCAACCTTATGCTTTAATCTGCCGTGGGTTGAGTCGTACTTTAATAGGTAAGCGAGGTTATCTGGTGGTACTAGATCGTTAATACCTATAAATTCAATGTTGGGGTTATCGATGCCAGCGCGAAGCACAAGTCGCCCGATTCGACCGAAGCCATTGATACCAACCTTCAATTTAGTCAAGATTAAACCTACCCTTGTGGAAAGTTGAACAAAAGGAGAAAGTTAAAAGTCAAAATAGATTGCCTTTTACTCTTTACTCTATGATCGTGACAGTCTCAGTCAGCTAAGGCATATTTGCTTGGCATATTTTAATGATTGGGGCATTGGGGATTGGGAAGAGGACTTGGGGACAAGGGAAAGACTTGTTGCAAGTTCTCACAAGTCACCTTGTCCCCTTGCCTCCCCTGCCTCAAGAGCTTATCCGAACGGTATTGGGGGTGATTCAAGGATTTTTGCAAGAGGTTCATTGACAAAATCATGAGTTTCATTGACAAAATCACGATTTTCATTGACAAAATCATGAGTTTCATTGACAAAATCACGAGTTTCATTGACAAAATCATGATTTTTGCGCTAAATGTTTAAACAATTTGCCTTTGTAACCCACGATTCGTTAGGAGGTAAACAGCAAAAGTACCTACCCAGTGACTAGCTGCATAATGTTCACTTACAATATCTACTAATCCATGCTGACGATGGTGAAGGGCAGTAGAGCGAAGTGTTTCGATGCGGCGATCGCTATTTGCCAATCCAGATATGATACCCTCAAGCATCCAAGCACGACTGAGATTAAGACCGTAGAAATGGGCTTGCATATAATCTTTAGGATTATCTACACCGGGTGATTGTAACCAATTTGCTGAATTCTCAATCGGTATTTGGGGAAGAAAATCGGTCAGCCAGTCAGCGAAAGCTGTTGTTGGCAGGACTCGCCGCATTAGGTCTGCTTCAGCAAGGCCAGGAGACAGAAAATCGTAACCAAGCGGCTCGAATTGTAACGAGTAGTTGTGATCGCTAAGATAAAATTGCCGTGCCTTGTTCTCTATTAACTGAATAAACTCAGTATTTTCGGTAATCCTTGCCCAATCTAGCATCAAACCAAGTGCAAAAGCTGTTTGGCCATGCATCCCTGTGCGATTTGGGAGTTTCAGTCCGTTAATCCAGCGCTGTAAATTACCTGAAATTAACTTTTCTAGCGGTTCCAATACAACCCGCCATTGTTTCGCTTGAGGATGATTCCACTCGTGAAGTTCGGCAGCCAGTTGCAGAAGCCATGCCACACCGTAAGGAAATTCAAAAAAGGGCACTCGTTGGAAATGAGCAATCTCTCCTTGAATCTTCTCAGGTGTTAAGCTTTGCTCAAGTGCTTGCTTTGACGCTGCATTAAAGGAGGCTTCAGGAAAGTGATGCATCAGACGTACCAGCAACCAGTGACCATGTACGGCTGAATGCCAATCTAAACAGCCATAAAAAGCAGGAGTCAATTCACGCGGTGGTTTTATATCCTCGTCGCTATCAGCCCAATACAGACCACTATGGGGATATTCCCGCCCGATACAATCCAGCACTAATTGAGCAAATTGTGCCGCAGTCGTTTCATTTATCTCCAATTTATTGGGTGGCATAGTAGCCCCTTTGGGGAAGTCAAAAGTTAATAATTTTGAACCCCATAAATAAATTTAGGGGCTTTCTCGGCGCGGATAGCTTGGTAAAAACGTAGCGTTTCTAATGCAGACGGATACATTGGCATTGCAGGGCGACGCATTAACATTGCATCGGGATACATTGGCATTGCAGACGAACGCATTAACATTGTATCGAGATGCATTGGCATTGCAGGCGAACGCATTAAGATTGTATCGAGATGCATTGGCATTGCAGGCGAACGCATTAAGATTGCATCGGGATGCATTGGCAATGCCTTGCAATGCCAAATTTAATTCGCTACGAATTAACCATCACTTGTGCTTTGGGTTTTACCCTAGCTTCTGCTTCCAGAAATTCAGCCACTTGAGCCTCAATTTCATCCCGGACAATTTGGCGATACTCCAAGAAATGCTCAATTTGGGCACAAACAGCTAAGTAACTACTCACCCCGCCCGGATTATGCTGATACATGTTCCACAAGTTACGCCAGAATTGCCAGCGCGTCTGACGACGTACACCCTGCCGCCAGCAAATGATTAGAAACGCTCGGAGGACTTTCCAGTTCAATGGTTTCTTAGCAGCTTTGCCTTTTTTGGGGTAGGTTGCTTCGCCCAAAAGCCGGAAGTGTTTGTATGTACGCTCCAAAAACCGCTCTGGCTCATACAAATCACAGAATGCTTGCACATATTCACGAGCGATGTCTTCTAACGGTCGAGTTGGGACAAAGTTCATCAACGTAGTTTGATTGATATTGGCTGATTTATTGCGGAGTCGTCCTTCCTTTTCTAATCTATGCCAAAGCGCTGTGTCTGGAAGGGCTTGCAACATACTAAATAAGGCCGTGGGAATTGCTGTTTGCTCAACAAACTTGACAATTCGCGCGCCTGCTCCCGCCTTCTCGCCATCAAACCCAATGATAAAGCCTGCCATAACTCGCAACCCTGAGCGGGTAATTCTATTTACCGCCTCACTGAGTGAGTCTCTGGTATTTTGGTATTTCTGAGTGAAAGTAAGACTTTCTTCGTCTGGGGTTTCAATTCCCAGAAAAACAGCACCAAAATTACACGCTACCATCAAATCCATCAGTTCTTGATCTTGGGCTAAATCAACTGAAGCCTCTGTGGCAAAGGAAAAGGGATAATTATGTTCTACCATCCAGGGCAGAAGGGACTTCAAAAATAATTTGACATTCCGCTTATTACCAATAAAGTTGTCATCCACCATAAAAATACTGCGTCGCCAACCCAGTTTGTAGAGATAATCTAGTTCTGATAAGAGTTGCTCTGGGTTTTTGGTGCGGGGTTTGCGCCCATATAGCACAATAATGTCGCAAAATTCACACTGGAAGGGACATCCACGCGAAAATTGCACCGACATTTCCGCGTAGGCTTCAAATTCTAGCAAGTCAAAGCGAGGAGTTGGAGTGTTGGTAACATCTGGTTTTTCACCACCAGAGCGAAATATACCTGTGCGATCGCCCCGTGCGATCGCTGCTACAAATAAGGGTAGGGTAATTTCCCCTTCGTCCAATATCAAGTAATCTGCTCCGGCGGATGTCATTTCATCTGGTAGCGCTGTCGGGAAAGGGCCACCCACGGCTACCCGTTTACCTCTACGTTTTGCTTCTAATATCTGAAAGAGTAAATCCTCTTTTTGCACAATCATTGCCGACATAATAACCAAATCTGCCCAAGCCCACTCTGCTTCCGTACAAGCGCGAACATTTCGATCTACTAACTTATACTCCCATTCTTGAGGTAATATCGCAGCTACAGTTACCAAGCCTAAAGGCGGTAGCATTGCTTTACGGTCTAATAAAGCCAGTGTTTTTTCAAAAGACCAAAAACTTTTTGGAAAACGGGGGTATAGAAGTAAAACATTCATATTTGACGCTTGTAAACCTTATCTTAGCTGCTAGTTGATTTTACATACAACTTAGTTACTCTGACGACACATTAGAGCAGCCTTTGTATTTAGTAGCAGTAACCTCTACTATGACTGATTGAGACAAAGCAATGTTTTTTAAGCGCATTCATGATAGATATTTAATTAAAAATTTATTTACCGATAGATTCAAAAAATAGAGGAAAATACGGTATCCTTATGACAAGCTCTTAAATCTATTTATGCGGATTGTAACGTGTAAATTTTGACTTATGAGCGTATCCACTTTCTTAAGCAAGCACACACCGTCTCGTATAGAAGCGGCGTGACCTAATTACTTACCATTTATTTAAGAGATTTTCAGAGAATAAATTATCTAATTTTTTAGAGTAGGCATCTTAACTTGTCCGCAAACAGAGGCAAGCTTTTTGGGTCAGCCTACAATAACTAGTTGGATATTTTTTCTTGAGAAGTTTCTAACAAAATAATTAATGTTTTCTAACTTAGATTACGCAAATAGCAAATAATCTGTATCTAAGTGCTCAATAGTTCTTGGACTGAGGCTCAACTTACGTATTGGTGAGAAATTCAGGAGAGATAATATGGCTTTTACTTTCGGCACTACAAGTCCTGACAAGATAAATGGGACTTCGGGAAATGACACTATAGTTGGTTGGGCTAATGGTGGTAATGTCACTAGTCTGTCCGGTAACGATACCTTGAATGGTTTAGCTGGTGACGATTCTCTCGCCGGTGGGACGCTAAACGACAGTCTAATTGGTGGCAGTGGCAATGACATACTTAATGGCGGCACTGGTATCGACATCTTGGATGGGGGAACAGGCGACGATACTTACATTATTGACAGTGTTAGTGACACTATTCGGGAAGCGATTAATTCAGGCACAGATAGCGTTCGGTCTTCTGTCACCTACACACTGGGCGCAAATCTGGAGAACTTAATACTGCAATTCTCAAGTAACGCCATCAACGGTACAGGTAACAGTCTTAACAACTTTATCAACGGTAATGGTTTTAACAATACGCTGAATGGAAGAGCGGGCGATGACACACTAGATGGTAATTTAGCCGATGATATCCTCAATGGTGAGGACGGCGATGATAGCCTACAAGGCGGGCCCGGCAATGACGTACTCAATGGGGGGGCTGGAAACGATATTCTCATCGGTGTTTATCCTGGTAGTCTACTTCCACCTGGAGTAGGGGAAACTGATAGTTTAACTGGCGGGACTGGCGCAGATACATTTGTCTTAGGGGACGCTGCAAATATTTTCTACGACGATAACAACTCTACGAATACTGGTTTTGCGGATTTTGCTACTATTACTGACTTTGACTCTAGCCAAGATAAAATTCAACTCAAAGGAACTCCACAAGACTACCGTCTGCAAGTTGCTGGAAGCAACACACGAATATTCTCACAGCAACCGGGACAGGTAAATGAACTTATAGGTATTGTGCAGGGAAAAAACAATCTCAGACTTAGTAGCGATGACTTTCTTTTCTATGAGCGGGAAAATGCTGAACAAGCTACAAACAACACACTAGGAAACGCTGAAAATTTAGGTTCTTTCTCATCAGGCTCAAAAATTAATATTTCAGGCCAGTTAGCAACAGTTGAATCGAGTCGCAATCCCGATGTTGACTTTTTTACATTTTATTTACCAACTTCAGGAACCGTCACTATCGACATAGCGACATCGGGAAAGGCAAATATCGGACTGTTTAACTATGGGACTTTAGTGACTAGTCAAAATTCGTCATCAATCACTGGTTTAGTGAGTGCAGGTGTATACTCAGTTTCAGTGAGTAAAGATTCTTTCTTGCCTCAAAATAATGGAGCTTTCTTTGGTACAAACTCTGAACCTGATTTTTCCTATACGCTAGGAGTTGGTTTTACAAAATAAGAACTTTATCAATTTAAGAGGTACTGACATTAGAAAGCAGATTGAAGGAGACTACTTTTTCTGTTGGCTAGGGAGACACAGTAACGTGTCTCCCTTTACCATAAAAGTTGTTTTAAAAGTATTAGACAAATAGAATCCGCTTCGTATTCAAGCTCGTCAATCGTCAATATATTAAATAATATATTTAATATATTTAGATACCTTTACCCTGATGGAGTCCAAGCCAATGTGGGTAGTTCACGCTATTACTCCGGAAAGCGGGTGCAATATTGTTAAATGAAAGCTATGCTTAGTTTCAGCTTTCAGATACCGTTCTTGTAAGGGTTGCCACTTCTGCCACGACTGGTAGCGATTTTCAGTTAACAAAGCAGCAAGGGTAGGGAGTTCAGTCTGGATTTCTGACTTGAACACATCTGTAAGCCAGTCAGTTAATACAGCACTATCTTGCATCGTACCCAAAATTTCTTGGATATTTTTCACTTCTGTAAGATAAGCTGCGTAAGATTCGCCATATAAGTCAGTAAATAACTCCATTTGATAACGTAGACGTTTTGCTTCTTTTCGCAAACTGTGAATAATTTCACCTTCTGTGGTCAATTGTTTTTCTATCTTTTCTGGTTTCCAGTTTTTCTGGATTATCACTTCTGATTCTACAAATTCAGTGCCAACTAACCAAGCCGGATGCAGTAAAAAACTACTTACTTCTGGTAAAAGTAAATCTGGTAGTACCTGCTGAATGGTAAAAGATGCTAACGGTTGATAACTAGGTTTCTCTAACCACTTATCTAATGCATCTTTTAGAGACTTGTAAGATTCATCTTTTAACGTTTTCTGTACCCTTGATTCTACATCTTCACGTTGTTTAGCTAAAGCGTTGAAAGCTGTTTTTAGAGATTCTTGCTCTTTACAGGGTAAGTTTGGTTTGTAATCGTTTTCCAAACTTTCTTTAAGTACGTCTAAATCTCTCAGACTACCAAGACGACGGGCTATTTTACCAATATTTTTATCGTTGACTGGTTTCGGCACATCCACCGCTAGCCCAAAGCTAGTTACAGATGTTCGTAAGCGGCGCATTCCCACTCGCATTTGATGCAACGCTTCTGGATCTTCATCTTTCTTTACTAATTTTTCCCACTTCAAGGTTTTCTTAAAGTGTTTTTCAATCGCTTGGTAGGCGTAGTCCCCTAGAGTTTTTACTGTAGTTTGTGTGGCTAGTTTCATAATCGATCTTAATTGACATTACCTTATGAGGTTATTGCATAATAACATTAGTTAAAAATTTGTATCTGGCTTCGATATTTTTTATTCAATAGAGTACTATCAATTATGTTAGTAAGTATTAATACCTGCATCCTCTTTAAGAAACATCCAATATCTATCAAAGGTCTAAAGAAAAATTTATTATAACGATTCCATATAATATCAATAGCTTTTGTAAGTTTTAATTATTATATTAAATTGTTTATTATAATAACATGATTAATCTTTCTAAGATCAAAAAATGTCAAACTTAAATTTGCTCAATCAAGTTTTCTTAACTTTTGTAGACAACTTTAAAGAACATAGAGAAGACTTATCTGCGCTGCTGATAACACACCATAAATATTTATGGTTGGGGTCAGATGAAACCTCAACTATATTCAGATAGTCGCCTTGGAAATTGGCTAATTCACCACTAGCGATCGCTCGCCATACTGTCAAGTTTTGTCCTTTTAAGAGTAAAAGTTGGGTTTTGGCAGTTGATCGTTTAACGCCCAATTTCCTATATCTTGGATTTTGTAATCTACTGGATCGTGGAGAGTGAATGTGCGGAGATTACGCCAATAGCGGTCAAAACCATATTTGGCATTAGTAGCGCGTGCGCCCATAACTTCAAAGATGCGGTTGGTAATGTCTAAGCCGACTTTAGTAGCGACGACTTTGGCTGTAGCGATAAACAGCGCACATTCTCCCCGTTGTTCTGCGGTGAGTGACCATTCCTGCTCCCAAGCTGTTTGTAGTAATTCTCCTGCCTGTTCAACTAGACAAGTGGCTGCCTGAAGATCAACCCACATATTGCCGTAATGCTGGATAATGTATGGATCTTGGGTTGCACTTTCTACACCTGATGTCAGCCAAGGTTTTGTGCTAGTGCCAGTATACGTTTTAGAAGCTTCAAATGCTCCTTGTGCAATTCCCAGGTAGATATTAGCAAGATTCAATTGAGTTAAGCAGGCGCGAATAGTACTGAAGGGATGACTGGGTTTATCTCTACTACCAAGAATTTCGTCAGGGTACACCAGCACATTTTCAAATGTCACACTACCACTGTCTGTTTGGCGTTGCCCCATATTATCCCAATCATGATGAACAGTAATGCCTTGCCTTTGAGTAGGAATTACCAAAATACTCAATTCACCAGTTTCTTGATCAGTGGCAGTGATCGGTAATATATCCGAATCGTGGGAGCCAGAGCAAAAACTTTTGATGCCGTTAAGACGGAAATAATTACTTTCCGGTGTCAAAGTAGTTCTTTTATCTAAAGGGTTGAGAGCATTGCACCAAAACCAATTGTTGTGAATAGTTTCTGAATAGTATCGCTGTTTCTGCTCTGCCGAACCAAAGATGTGAGGAACTACTACACCTAAATGATGGTAAGAAAAGACGTGAGCAATAGAACTATCAACCTTGGCAAACTCGCGGGTAATTTGCAGAACAGTAATCCAGCTTTCTCCTAAACCACCGGACTCTATAGGTACGATCAGTTTCAGCAAGTTGCTTTGGCGGAGGCGATCGCGTTCATGCTTTGGTGTTCCCCCTTTTGTATCCCGTGCTACAGCAGTAGCAGCAAATTCCTTTGCTAAAGACTTAGCTATCTCAAGATAATTTTGAGACTCTTTAGTTTTGATTAATTGCATATTTTGCAACTTCTCCTGCGAATACATTTTTAAGGAGTAAATATAATTTTGATAAAATAAATAGATTCAGAATAAGTTTTTAAAGCTATCTTTATTATTGCAAAATTAGTAGCTACATCTGAGTTAGTTACCAAAAAAAACTTAACTACCTTACAAAGACTGCAAGAAAAATTATGGTATTGGTTTGACTTATGTAAATGCTTATCAAAATCGGGTAACAATAATAGTGATGTAAGTTAATTTTGTACCCATATTTAGCTGAAGAATTTGACCAAAGATGAGTTCAAAAATATAGCTAATGAACTGCAATGACAGCAATAGAAAGCAACGCCTTAAATGGCTGGCTTTGCCAAATGCTCCGTCTCTGGGTTGAGTTCGTAACGCTCATAGAATCAACTTAAGTGATGTTGGATTTATTAGGGGCAAAACATTCTGGTAATCATTCCCTCTGAATGCTTCACCCCAACAGAGAATGGGGCAATTACAGCCAAGGATGGCGTGGGGGATAAATACCATTGAGGAAGTAGTTACCAACAGCGTAGTATTTCCAACGCACAGGATCGTGGAGTGTGTGAGCGCGGGCATTTCGCCAGTGGCGATTATAGTTAAATTCCTCCAATGTGGACTTAGTACCTGCTAGTTCAAACAGTTTGTTGGTAGCTAGTAATGCTGCTTCCGTGGCTAAGGCTTTGGCTTCAGCAACTGCAATTGATGCTTCAACTACCTTGGGTTCTTCTAAACCTGACTCGTTAGCGATATCAAGAAATTCGCCTGCACGACGCAGCAATGCTTCTGAAGCGTGAACCTGAATTTGTACATTGCCTAAGTTGTACAGTGTCAGGGGGTCTTCGTAGCCTTTTTCTAAATTACTGTCAACCCAAGGACGGGTATGCTTGCGAACAAAGTGGATGGTGTCACGGACTGCGGCTTTAGCAATTCCCACGTCTACAGCGGCTTGGATGATTTGTGCGATCGCACCCATTGGTGTTGCCCGTTCAAAGGCTAAGTAATGCGGTATGACGTGTTCTGCCTTGACTTTGACATTTTCAATAATGGTAGTACCACTGGCTGTGGTACGCTGTCCGAAGCTCGTCCAGTCATCAAGTAGGGTTAGTCCTTCGGCATCTCTTTCGACAAATGCCACCACTGTTTTACCATCTGGATTGCTGGCAATGACGGGAACCCAATGTGCCAGTAATGCCCCAGCAGAATAGTATTTGCGTCCGTTGAGTACGAAGTCAGAACCATCTGGCTGTAACTTTGTTTGCACATCAATAACAGATTTTGTGCCAATTTCCGAGAAGGCATTACCGAACCGCTTGCCTTGTAAAACCAAATCAAAGAAGAATTTCTTCTGCTCATCTGTACCATCCAAGCGGACTGCTTCTACCATGTAGAGGTGGTTTTGGGGAATTTGACCAAGGCTAGAGTCAGCTTCAGAGATGATTTTAATGACTTCTGCGAGGGTGGCGTTCGATACAAAAGCACCGCCATACTCTTTAGGGACTGTAATTCCCCATAATCCACTCTGGGAGAACTTTTCCACCTCTTCAGCAGGTAAACGCCGAGTTTGGTCGCGTTCTGAGTCTCCCTTGGCAAACTCAGCTGCTAATTCGTGAGCGATCGCGATCGCTTCTTGGTCATTCTGAATTATATGTGCCTTCTGGTCAGTATTAATTACTGATGTCATAGTAAAACTCCTTGATTGTGATTGAGTGACTCATAATCGCCACTACTATGAGACAACACAAAATATCTGTATTTGATCAGCACATCCCATTTGAGGAATGGACATCTTGTCCATCACTAATACTTAGATGGGCAAGATGGCCATCCTTCAAATTGAATTTGAAGGAGTTTGCAGCTATAAAAGATGCGCTCGCTGCCACAACTCCCTCATTCATCCCAAAAATCGCTGCCACCATCAGGGAAACACCTTTCAAATTCACTGTCACAATTTGCACAACCCAAAAAGGATACCTGCAACTACGACAATCCGCGCCAACTTTGTACCGCTATAACGCACAGATACAAATTCACTAATGGTGTAGCCATGAGGCATTAGCCTTTTGAGCGAATGCAATGACGGCAACGACTGATAAACCATTGGTACGGTAAACCACCACAGTCCTGATAGTCCATATTTGTACGTCACATAAATGGGCAATAAAACACCAATTATCTATGTCCAGACTGAAAGTAAATCTGCAATCCCAAACCCTAATTTAATTTGCTACGAAATTTATGCAATTATGAAGATGATTTGAGTTAGGCGAATCGATTTTGTTAATGTTGACATCTGCGTAGCGTTTCGCTGTTGCAGTAGAAGTGGGTTTAGCTATGATCTCAACAGATTGGCCCAACAAAACCCACTCTTACAAAGGATGTTCCTGTTAATCTACACTACAACTAACTCATCAGCTGTCCGACGATTAGATTTAAGTTCGCGCACAATGGGTATTACTGTTTTACCAAATGCTGGCAAATCATCTGTGTAGTGTAAGAAGCCACCAAGAATTAGATCAACTCCCGCTTCATGAAACTGGCGAATCTTCTTTGCTACTTGTTCAGCAGTGCCAATCAAGCCTGAACGGAAGCCATCGTTATACTGCACCAAGTCTTCAAAATTGGAATTTGCCCACATTCCTTGACGTTCACGAGTCGAAGATCCTGCCTGTTTCACCGCTTCGCCAAATCCTTTCACAGCTTCTACATCAGCTTGGGCAATAATATCACGCAATACTTCATGGGCTTCTGCTTCCGTATCTCGCACTATGATAAAGGAATTCAGACCAAATTTAATTGTGCGTCCTTCAATACTCGCTAATTCAGATACTTCTGCAATCTGCTCTTTCACACCTTCTATGGTGTTACCATTCATAAAATACCAATCAGAGACACGGCCAGCCATCCGCCGCGCTGCTTTGGAATTACCACCTTGGAATATCTCCGGGTGGGGATTTTGATTAACTGGTCTAGGCTTCACCCAACCGCCGTTAATGCGGTAAAAGTCGCCCTTAAAATGAAACTCATCCTCAGTCCACAAACCTTTGAGAACGCGGATAAATTCTTCTGAACGACGATATCGTTCGTCATGGTCTAACCAATGTTCACCATATATAGTGAATTCATCTTTGAACCAACCACTAACTACATTTAAAGCAAACCGACCATTAGAGAGAAAATCAATGCTAGCACCAATTTTAGCAACTACTCCCGGATGCCACAATCCAGGGTGAACTGCTGCAATTAGCTTCAATTTCTTGGTGACTGGAGCTAGGGCTGACACAGTTGTTAATGCTTCTAGCTGGTACTCAGCACCATAGCTGGCGATAAATCTAGCTTGTGCTAAAGCATATTCAAACCCAACTTCTTCAGCTGTTTGAGCTAGTTGAGCATTATAATCATAAGTCCAATCTGTCCGTTGGGGAATTTTACTAACAACTAACCCACCGCTGACGTTAGGAATCCAGTATGCGAACTTAATATCTACCATAATTGTGCGTTTGTAATTGAAACTGCTTGGTTATTTATCTAAGTTTGCAAGTAAAGCAACAAAGCCTAATTTTTCATCATTAACAAATCAGCTAAAACTTGATACGGCAAAATCTTAGTCAAAATCGAAAGCTTGAGAACGGCTGTAAACTACTAGTCCGCCAACCCAAAAATCCGCTTGTGAGGTCTGGGGAAAGGGGAAAGGATTTAAAAGCTTTCCTCCTTACCCTTTACCCCACCAAGTTCACTTGGCAGACTACTACTCTAGACCTCTTGGCAAAAGTGCTTTTTGCACTCTTGGAGAAAAGGGTAAAGGTTGAAGGGGGAAAAGGACGATACAGAACTTTTTCCCCTTCCCCTTTTCCCGACTTATGCAAGAAGTCTTCTAAGTTTACAAATAGACAATTTTATGATCTGATTGTGACAATATACCATAGCCCGACCGTTGCTACCGTAGTTTTTTATGAATCAGACTTTATCACGATAAATTTTCTAATGTCGTGATTCGATATACTTAAATTCCATTTTCATATTCCATTTTGGAATACAGCCCAATTTTGCTGGGTGTTGAATTATGATTTGATATTTGCTGGCTATTAACCTGATTTAGTCAGAGCAACCAGAAATCAGGACTCGATAAAGTATCGATACTATTCCATATCGTGATAAGTAAATGCTTATCATGTATCATCTGCAACTATACACAGCAGAAATAAATATGGTAGTGTGAACTATTAAACCACGGCAAACCTATATAAATACCGTAGTTAATTCAATCTCTCGTAAAAAAAGTTATAGGAGAAGATTTATGCCACTTCAGTTTGGAATTTGGTCGCCCGTCTGTGGTGGATGGTTGCGAGTTGCCAACCATGAGGCTAATTTATCCACTCAAGATTTGGTAAAACTGGCAGTTCAGGCAGACGAGTTAGGTTATCACTTCTATTACATTCCTGAACATTACTTGAATGCAGTTCATGGGCCTAACTATAATGTCGCTGACGCATGGATTACAGCAGCTTTAGCAAGTTTGAACACTAAAAATATCAAGATTGTTGCGGCTGTACAGCCTGGTTTTAAACTGCCTGCTGTGGTTGCCAAGCTGAGTGCAAACATTCAAAATCAGCTTAGTAACGGCAGATTTGCTCTCAGTGGTATTGCAGGTTGGTGGAAGTTAGAAGTAGAAAGCTATGGAGATATCTGGCTACCTCACAGCGATCGCTACGCACGATTAGAAGAGTACATTGATGTAATCAAGGGGCTATGGACAGTCGAAGGCTTTAATTACGTTGGCAAATACTACACTATTAAGGGTGGTATTCTCGCGGATAAGCCTATACCAACACCACCCATTTTCATTGCTGGTGAATCAGATCGTGCAATTAATCTAGCGGCTCGTCTGGGAGATTATTTATTTATTAATGCTGATGCTCCTGAAAAAACGGCAGCATTAGTGCAGAAAGTAAAACGATTGGCTAGCGATCGCTACGGTCGTCAGATTAAAGTAGCAATGAGTGCTTTTGCGATCGTTCATGAACATACCGCCAAAGCCGAAGCTAGATTAGAAGCGATTTATCGTTCTGCGGATCAGCAACAAATCAAATACTTTCAAGAGCAAATCGATCCTAACGTAGTTGCCCACAACAAACTAGATATCAGTCAAACCATTGAAGCCAATCTCGGTTTATCTGCTCAACTGGTTGGCGATCGCTATACTATTATTCAACGTCTGAAAGAATACGAAGCCGTTGGCGTTAACTTAATCGTACTCAAATTTGAATCTATGTTAGAAGACACTATTCGCTTCAACCAACTAGTGATTTCCGAATATACACAGCAAAATAGCTTAATTTCGTTGTAATTAAAAATCTTGCCCTACTCAGCATGAATAAGATTAAACTCGAAGATATTACCCTAAATCACCTCAAAATATTAAAAGCAGTAGATGACTGTGGTAGCTTCTCCAAAGCAGCACAAAAACTAGGGTATAGTCAAGCCTTAATTAGTAAAAAAGTAAAGCAAACAGAGGATTATTTCGGAGTAATTTTGCTAAATCGCTCTCCTGGCTCTATATGCTTGACTAATAAAGGCAAGAAATTGATTTCCCAGACACTTAATGTCGTAGAAACTGTAGAAAATCTGCGAGAAGAATTTCATGCAACATTTAGCGCTGAGGGCGAAGATTTGATATTGGGGGCTACAAGTTTAATTCTAGAAGTCTGGCTCAAACAATATTTGCAGCGATTCCAGCTTTGTTTTCCAGGTAGAAATATTAAAGAGATTGTGGTGCAAAATAGCAGTTTTTCTTCAACGTCTCAACTCTTAGATATGGATCTCTTACTCAACAGTTTCCCTGGCTATAAGGACGAACACCACTGCACTAGATTAACAACTCATAAAATGCTGTTGTTCTCATTTGGGACATATAAATATTTTAATGAGCATAGTTTGATTAAAATAAATGATATTGATTTGGCTGATATTGTACTTTTACATGAAATCCATCAAGAACTATCTAAAAATGTATTTTTGATGAATAAATTAAGTGGTATCAAGATACTAGACAGTTATCAAGATGTACTCAAATATGCTTCAGAGAATCAAAGGTTAACTATTTTACCTGACTTTTGTCAAGCTGATATAATATCTCAAAATCAAGTAGTAACCCTGACTATACAAGATGTTAATGAATATGGTATTTATATTCATGTTCCCCGCTTTAGTGAGTTGTTAATATCCGCAGAGGGTTTGGTCAGAAGTTTTAGACTTGAACAAAATAACTTGGCAAGTTTGCCTAACGTAAATTTAATTTTAGGTAACTATTCTTCCAAAGAGGACAATGTTCTGAGGATAGGTATTCAGAGTGATTCCATAGGACAATTTATTGCTGGTTATGGAACTAAATATATTTTTGATTTACAAAGATCATCTTCATCACTTGAACAGCCTATTTTCAAAAATATTGGAATTAATCGAAATTTTGAGTTAAAAGTTCTGCCATTTTCTTCTGGAGAAGAAATGAACCGACAGATGAAAAGGGAAGAACTAGATATTTGTATTTTAGATGATATTTCTCTCTTGAATAATGGTAGTCAATTTTTCAATGATTTAACTTTCGGTTCTAAACTAATTGGGATTGCTTCGTATAATATTTTGGGTCAGGATGTTAACATTGTTCTCCATAAAGATTCTGCTATAAACACTGTCCAGGAGCTTAAAGAGAAACGGATTTCTACTTTATTTGGTTCAAATGCTCATAGGTTCATCATTACTCTTTTTGATCTCTATAATATGGATGTCAGTAAAGATTGCAGATTAGTGAATGAAGATCCTCGGAGAGCTAGCAGGAGTCTGGCTAACAAAACTATAGATGCCTACGTTTGTTGTCACACTTTTGCATCAATTTTAGAGACTTATGCTTTTGTGAGAAAGCTCCCTCCATCTGAAACAGATAGTTTAAGGATTCCATCAATTAGAGGAATTGTTTGTCGTTCGCAGTTCATTAAAGAAAATCCCAAAATTGTTGTTGCTTATTTACATGATTTACTAGTTGCTAACTATTGGTTTAATTCATCTCCAATTAAGGCGACAGACTTATTAACTAAAGTGATTGATGTGAGAAAATCTCAAGTCAATCAGTTCTTTAATCCTGTATTTGGTAATCGCATCGACCCGACCCTCAAACCGCAATGGTCTTGGTTGTTGAAAACTTTAAATCGCAGGTTGGAAGGAAAATATGGTATTTCACTGTTTGATGTAGATTTCTGGATAGATGATTATTTATTGAGATTAGTCTATAATTTGCTCAATTTAGATTATCATTTTCATCAAGTTTCTTTTGCAAGTGAATTTTCTAGCAGTTATTTTATAGAGGAACAGTTTAGCCGACACATGAAAGTTCTTTATGATAATTATGATTTACCACTATAAGATGAAGATATCAGTCATACGTCAATATCCAGCATCAGTCAGTAGGCAGTATTAAAAATTTAAAAAGAGTTTTCAATTTCTACACAATGTTATCCCTAATACTGTGGTTTGAGTATAGTGTCAGATTTTTGGGAAATTATCTTTTAGCTTTTCTAATGGTTGACGTTTTGAAACTACTCAAAGTCTGCGACACTAAATCGTGTAAATCACGCATGGGCGAGGCGATTTCGCTCCAGTTCCACAGCAATCTTCCGTAGCCGTTCCCTTTCAATCAATTGTCCGCGTAGCTTCACCGCTCGATTCAGTTTTTCCCTTTTTACAGGTCGCATATTTGACAAAAGCAACAATCGCCTCATGCAGCCATTTTTCAGGATTTGGCACAGACACGGCGGAACTTTCACCCTCATCAACTGCTTTGACTTCTCCACCCGAAACTGAATTTTCAACCAACAACGAAGTGGGATTACCCTGTTCTACCTGCTCCTGAGTTTGATTAGCGATCGCTGCATTCGCCAACGACTGAACCAACCGCGCACGATGGAACTCCTGCTGCAAAAAAGACAGAACACTCAGTACGCCTAATTCAGACCAATCCCCCAAATCCTCGTTGTGCAGAGATATAAAATAGGTGTCCAAAAGCACAAACTTCAAAGACGGCTAAAAAATCGATGTTGCTAGATTTGCATGATGTCTGATGATACCATGCTAGAAGGAGCGGTGGAAGCCGCATTCTTTCTTCAAGAGAGCAGCTAAATTTCTTTACCCTAACTTAGAGCGATTGTCCAAGGTTTTTCAGATTATGGAAAACCATAAGCAGAAATCCAAATGAACTACGACATTAAAGATAAAACCATTTTGGTTACGGGCGCAAATCGCGGCATCGGTAAGGCGATAGTTGAGTCGTTTATTGAACACGGAGCTACCAAAGTCTATGCGGCTGTTCGTCAGATCAACAGTGTCTCCTCGTTGGTTGAACAATACGGTGATCGGGTAGTACCAATTCAGGTTGATTTAGGTGATCCCCAATCTATTGTTGCTGCTGCTCAAGCTGCCCCAGATGTACAAATAGTTGTCAATAATGCAGGAGTTTTTCAAGCTGGAACTCCCTTCGCTGAGAATGCGATCGCCGCTCTCGAATTTCAGATGAACATCAATGTATATGGATTGATCTACATGGCTCAGGCGTTTGCCCCGGTACTCAAAGCCAATGGAGGTAGTGTATTTGCCCAAATCAATTCTGTTGCTTCGCTCAAGGGTTTCCCCGACTCTGCCACTTATTGTGCCTCAAAAGCTGCGGCCTATTCAATTACCCAGACATTACGAGAACTATTGAGCCAGCAGGACACGCTTGTGCTAAGTGTTCACCCTGGCCCGATTGCCACGGATATGGGCGATGCGGCAGGAATAGGTGAAGTTTCACAGCCACCTGCACTTGTGGCAGAGGGGATAATAAAAGCTATCAAAGCTGGAGATTTTCACGTCTTTCCTGACCCGATAGCTAAACAAATGGGCGATGCTTATAAGAGCTTTGCCCAAAATGTTGTTGAAGTGTCATCAAGTTAACTACATTGCAGGGGAACGCTCTAGACAAGGAAATTTGGGTATTAAATAGCAAGCCCAAACTCTTCCCAATTGATGAACAAACCAATCACAGTATCATGCATCAAATCCATTTAAAATAGGAAATCACTTGTACAGAAACTCTCCCCCGCTCCCCTGCACCTCATCAAGCTTGTAAGAAATGCGGGTTATCACTCCAACATGCAACCAAATGATTTTACTATTGCTGGGATGAAGCTTGATAACAATAAAAGTTAACTTTTTTCTTGAAGAATCGTAAATGTACAATTTTACTGTTGTGCATCACCTAATTATATGGACATGATTAAATACGTTCTGACTGAAAACCAAATGCCAAATGCTTGGTACAACATCCAAGCTGACTTACCACAAGCCTTACCACCAGTTTTAAATCCTGCTACTGGTAAGCCAATTACACCAGATGAATTATTACCTTTGTTTCCATTGGCACTGATTGAGCAAGAAGTTAGCCAACAAAGATGGATTGAAATACCAGATGCAGTCCGCTCTATTTATTGCCAGTGGCGACCAACTCCTCTTTATCGTGCCCGTCGTTTAGAACAAGCTTTAGATACGCCTGCCAAAATTTACTACAAATATGAGGGTGTTAGTCCCTCTGGAAGCCACAAACCCAATACTGCGGTCGCCCAAGCATACTACAATAAACAAGCTGGAGTCAAAAAGCTAACTACTGAAACGGGAGCCGGACAGTGGGGATCATCTCTAGCTTTTGCCGGTGCGCTATTCGGTTTAGAAGTCTTAGTTTATATGGTAAAGGTTAGCTACCAGCAAAAGCCTTACCGCCGAGCTTTAATGGAAACCTACGGTGCGAGGGTCGTTGCTAGCCCAAGTATTCAAACCCAAGCCGGACGTAAAATTCTTGCACAACATCCCAATAGTAATGGCAGTTTAGGGATTGCTATTAGTGAAGCTGTAGAAGTAGCTGCTGCTGATGAACAAACTAAGTATACTTTAGGTAGTGTTCTCAATCATGTACTGCTACATCAAACCGTGATTGGTCAAGAAGCATTGACTCAATTAGAAATGGCAAGAGATTATCCTGATATTGTTATTGGCTGCACTGGTGGCGGTAGCAACTTTGCTGGAATTGCCTTCCCATTTATCGGTGCTAAACTGCGAGGAGAACGAGATATACAAGTAATAGCTGTCGAACCTGCTGCTTGTCCCTCATTGACTCGTGGAAAATATGCTTACGATTTTGGTGATACTGCCCACTTAACCCCACTTACCAAAATGCATACTTTAGGTAGTAGTTTTGTTCCTGAAGGAATTCATGCTGGAGGCTTGCGCTATCACGGTATGGCTCCCCTTGTTAGCCATATTGTGAATTTGGGACTAGTTGAATCGCGTGCTGAATCCCAACTCGCTTGCTTTGCTGCTGGATTAACTTTTGCCCGTGCAGAAGGGATTTTACCAGCACCAGAAGCTAATCATGCTGTCAAAGCAACAATTGACGAGGCTCTGCTCTGCAAAGAAGAAGATGTTACTAAAACTATACTGTTTAATCTTTGCGGTCATGGACATTTTGATATGCAAGCTTATATCGATTATCAAGCTGGACGGCTTGTTGATACTGAATATAGTGTAGAAGAAGTGGCAATGGCCCTAGCAGGATTACCTGTAGTTGATTAGTGACCCAACAATTCCCTATTCGCAGTGACGCTCGAAACAACCATACAGTTGAACCAACAAGCGATCGCTTGGAACAGACAGTAAACTGATACTATGCAAAAACTTCCAGAGTGCGATTGCTGTCTCTTATACTCACATAATCCTTATCTTGTCTGTACCGTCCACCCTAATGGATCAGTTGCTGACAGATGCTTGGACTTTCGAGAAGATCCCAACGCCGAACCAGTAGAACTATGGGAACTAGAAGGAGCCACTTATTACAATGGGGAGTTAATTGTGCAACCACAACAGAGCTGGACACAACAGCAAAAACTCGAAAAGTTCTGCCATCGCTGCACCATACAATAGTCGATTAGAACGCACACGCATTAATTTAACGTGATAACAATAAATCAGAAACTAGATACATTAGGGAAATAATTTATGGTAAAAAAAGAGCGATAACTTATTGGGAAATAACTACCGACACAAAAACCATGCCGGAGAATTCTACTTCTTTCGTAATGACAAACCTTCAAGGGAATCTGAAGAAGACTTTAGGAGATTTGTATGGATTAAGAACTTGGGTAGAATATGGTTTTCGACAATGTAAGCAGGAACTTGGCTGGACTGATTACCGTTTTACCAATTCTCAACATATTGAGAGGTGGTGAGCCAGCGCGGTCTTGGGGGTTTCCCCCATGAGCGACTGGCGAACCCGAAGGGTGGGAGATTATTTTTTGTGTATATACAACAATGATTAGTTTAAATTCTCCGGCATTTTTAGGCTTAAATAAAGCTAATCAAATTAAGACTGAGGAGCAAGAAACTAGTCATGTTGATTTTTCTACTCATCAACAATGGAATCATGAATCTGGATGGAAGAATGTTTTAAATAATCTGCGTCTAATTGTCCAACCACTCTTACTATTTTGGTTGATTTATCCCTGGTTAGATATTTTGCCTAATTCACAGTTATTACTCGGATTCAATCATTTAATTGCTGCCATGAATCAATTTAAACCCTGTTATGTTTCTAGATGATTTCACTTATTTACTACTTACTTATCCCGGAAAGTGACAGAAGAGGGATAAATTCGCTTTGGCTAATTAATTCTTATTAATAATTAGAATGTGTTGATTGTGAGTAATGGTAGAAATAAAGGAGACCGATCCACAGATGTTTGCTCAATTGGTAGCGGAGACTCCCGATTGGGTGCAGTAGATGGATGGAGTGAATCGGTCAAAGCTTGAAACCAAGATAACTGTTAACTAGGAGAGTTGCGCGATCTGTTAATACGGGTGCCTAAATTCTACTTGATGACAAAGTTAGACGGGTCTTGATCTCGTCGATGCTGAGTGGGAATGGGGGCTGGTTGCCCATCACCCGCAAGGGCTGCGGTTTTTTCCAGGGATTCCCTCAATCGCTTGGCTGCGTAGATAGACATATCTCGTGGTACATTAATGCGATCGCGTAAATATCGGAGAGCGACATCAGATCCCGATGGAGGTATACAGTCTTCACCAGTCATCATGTGTGTTAAAGCACAACGTAGGGCTTGATCAAACAACTTATCATCTAAAGGGTTGACTCGGATAATATTAATGCGGTGGTCGATAGTTCGTTGAAGAGCTTCCATACGGGAGTTTTCGGGTTCTGGATAAGTCACATCTGGTAGCCCGAACCAGGGGCCGTTATCCACCCGCGCTTTATTAAGAAGCATCTGGGATTCGCCGTTTTCCCAACAGCCCCCCATCTGGGGCGGTAAATCATGTACGTGGGTGTGAAAGTCGCTCTGGGTTCCGCAGTAGGTAGGTCGGCTTTCCATTGCCGCAAACCATGCACTCAAGCGAGAGTTTTCCGAACGCAGTGAGTAGCCCTTGTAGTAGTAAAGGCTCGCATTCATCCGTTCGAGATATGGCGTAAAAATGACATCGACGATGCCGAAGCTATCTAAAAAATAAGGGCTTGGGGTGCGACCTAGAGCTGACTCTACCCTAGCCACTACTGCGATAAATTGTTCGCGGTTGCGTTGTTCTTGTTGAGAGGAACCGGCTTTAGAACACAGCCAAACACACCAGGCTCTAAATAAAAGTCGTTCTAATTGACGTAGTGGAAGCACCGTGGGATCTTCCATCCCTTGGCTTAATGGAGCAAAAACTTTTGACAAAGCGATCAAAATGTTATCGCTTTCCTTTATAATCCGTCCATCTAGCTCGATTGCAGGAAGCATTCCTGACGGTACCTTACGTTTATACCAACTTTCTTTCTCCCCGTAGCAGAACATTGTCACTTTTTCGATCCGGTAGGGGATCTGTTTTTCCTCTAGCCATAACCAAACTTTTTGACAGTAAGGACACCAGGCGTGGTTATCGCGGTATAGCGTTACCCGCACATCAGATTCTCGCTGACCAAACAACCGCAACCTGGCTCTAGCGTTGGTAAGACCATTAACGGTATCTATTTGATGATAGTCCGTGAGGGTTTCTAGTTCTTCCCAGCTTAAGGGTGCGGTAGTCATAGGGTGAGTTGCGTCGGGCAATACTGAGGACAATTCTATACTCTACAATATTTTCAGTTACACCAAGGCATAATTTTACCGATAGGTTCGCCCACTTGAAAAAGATATTGAACAAATAGCAATATTGAGCCAATTAAATTTGGTTAACTCGTAGAGACTGCACACGATTGGGTTGAGTGACAATTCTCACCGCTAATTGCAAGTATGTAAATTGTTATTAGTCGGGAACAAAAAGCTTTGGCAAAAGCAGCAGTGAACTTACTGCGCGAGGGTCTAGCTAAGAATTAGTGCAGACTTAGTAAACAGAGTGAATCAAGAAACTGTTAAAAGGATGCTAGAGACAACATCTTCGACTTTAGCAACTGAATCAACTGAATCAACTCAAAAAAAACAGAAGAATTAGAAAAAGAATATAACACGCCAAGAAATCGAGGAAAATTAATATTAGATGCGACTTGTGCGCCAGCAGACATCAGCTATCCAACAGATTTAGAGCTATTAAATCAAGCCAGAAAACAGACATAACGAATCATAGACCTTTTTTATGAACAGATAAAAAGTACATTGGAGAAAAAACCAAGGACTTATCGAGAAGTAGCGAGAAAAGACTACTTATAAGTCGCTAAAAAGCGTTGTGTATCCCAAAAAGATAGGAAAAAAGCGATTAAAAAGCAGCTTCAATATATCAAAAGAAGCTTATCTCATATTGACTAGCTAATCAGAGCGGGAGCAACTCTAGAAAAAATAAGCACTAAACAATATAAAAAGTTGCTGATAATTGTAGAAGCTTATCGTCAACAACTATAGTTGTATGAAAATAAAAAACAGAGTATTGATGACCGAATCGTTAGTTTAAACCAACCACATATCCGTCCTATTGTCCGTGGAAAAGCCGGGAAAGCCGTGAGATATGGGGCAAAACTATCAGCCAGTTATTTTGATGGATATGTATTTTTAGACCATATTAATTGGGATAATTTTAATGAATCGGGGGACTTAAAATCACGAGTATAAGTATTTGAAGAAGAATTCAGAAGTCATAATTCAACAGTCAGAATTAATCAGTCGGGGATTCAGATCCGCGACTGATTGAAGACCTCCAAATCTATGATTCTGAGGGGGTTTTAGACCCGTTGATTCATCTGCCAGTCGCACAGAATTCAGTATGAATTCTGGCTCCTGACTTCTGAATTCTGTTTGATAAAAATTATACTGGCTATTATCCAGAATCGGTTCATGTAGATAAAATTTATCGCACAAGAGAGAATAGAGCTTGGTGCAAAGAAAGAGGTATTATCATGAGTGGCCCTCCTTTGGGAAGACCACCAGCCAATGTTAGTAAAGAAAAAAAGAAACAAGATTTACAATCCGAGAGCATTCGTAATTGTATTGAGGGAAAATTCGGACAAGGTAAAAGAAGATTTAGTCTCAATCGAGTGATGACAAAACTGTCTCATACTTCTCAAACAGCAATTGCTATTACTTTTTTAGTAGCGTTTGTAGTTCGCTGTATGCCATTGTTTCTCCTCCATGACTATGCTACTAGTATCTTCATTGTGCTATCTGCGAGCGCCAACTGGCACACCGTCTCACTATTTATTCAGGAGGTCTAATGAAGCTTCAGCAACTAGCAATGGTCAGTGCAGTATTTGTTTTGGCATCTGTGCCAAAAATTGCGCTTGCAGATGAAGTGTGGGATAGCAGCTATGGCAGGGTGGTCTATCAAAGCGAACGTGGTAAAACTGCAATATGGACTTATCCAGGAGGAACTATCTTCATTGAAGGGCTAGCTGGAATAACGAGCAATCGTGGAATTTATCACGGCTATTGGGTTGGTAAATCCAATGTCAAATGTGACACGTCACGAGAAGATGCGTCAGGCAAATTGAGCAACACATGGGGACGATTTTCAATCCGCTTTCAGGTTCCGAATTTTCCCATGCCCTGGTTTGAACCACGATCAGGTGTAATTGGGCGACCGCAGCTAAGTTTTTATTGAGAATCTACCTTTGTAACTGAGAATTAAAGTCCGATCTAACTTTGGAGCATCGCTCCTTCTGCACCTGCCCCAGATAGCCATTTCAAAATTAAATAAACTTGTTTCAATTGACGTAGAAACGGCGAGCGCTGGGGCTTAGATCGGATGTACGCTGTGATACAGGGTATACAGTTGGGACAATGAAAATCAATTGGCACGGTTGAGCCAAAGTTCTCATTCATACCAGATACAGCTAATTTTCAGTCATGGCTTAGACAATAATGGGGGGGTGTGGACAGAGCATTAATTCCATACTGACTGAGCTTGTATCCTCGTTTTCGTGAAAGTTATGAAGGCTTAAGGGGAGCAGGGATATCAAGATAAGGTACGTGCAATAATTTTAAAAGTGTTCAAAAAAGATACCAACCCATCTGGAACAAGGGATGCAAACATTAGGGAAAGGAATCAAGTCCTCAGTGTCGAAGGTAATTGTGATCGGGGGTGGAATTGGCGGGTTAACTTTGGCCCGTGCCTGCCTAGACGCAAATATCGAAGTAGAGGTATACGAGAAGCGCCAATTGGATGCAATGCTTTCTGGAGCAGGAGGTATATTTATTCAAATAAATGCGATACGAGTTTGTCAACTTCTTTGGTTAGGAAAAATTTATCAACGTTTATATGCACAGGGAGGCAAAATTTTAAAGGGTGGTTTTTCTAGTAAAGATGGAACTCCACTGTACATTTAAGCCTGATTAGCACAAGTCTCGTTTTTCTCTCTTGTTTGTACCCATATTTGTCAATCTTAAAAATCTGTCATTAACCTCGCCTTGCGGAGTACAAATTGCAGTACAGTTTCTTCGCGGGTAATAATATCAACTCTGCCATCCATACCCAATTGAATTTGACATTTCTTTGTACTGCGACCTAATGCTAGTTTCTCTGGTTCAATTGTGACTTCGTAAAAAGCACCTACAGCAGTTGCTTTGGGGATAGAGTTCGTATCAGCATCTGCATCGTTTTTTTGCGACTTAACAGCATCCGGGGAAATTGCTTTGACAACGCCATTAAGAGTACCGTAATCAGGATAAGCACAAGCACTAACTCGCATTTGCACTTTTTGACCGACTTTTATCTTACCTTTTTCTCCAGAACCAACAGCTGCTTTAATAACTAAAGGTGCATCACTAGGAACAATTTGCACAACTTCCTCCCCTGCCCGGAGAGTTTGACCGGGGTTTCTCAAATTTAGCTTAGAAATAATCCCGTCTGCTGTAGCGGTAATAGTAGTTTGCTTCAGGTCAATTTCAGCTTGCTTGAATTCGCTAGTATCGCGCTCTAATTGTTTTTCCGTTTCAATTTTCTGTTTTATAAGTGCTTGAAGTTCCCTTTCTAAAGATGCTTTATTTACTTCTCCAGAGGCTTTTTCTTGAGCAATACGTTCAGTCGCCATTGCTACCTCTGCATTGCTTGGGTTGAGAGCTGCAATAGCGCGATCGCGTTTCGCAATAGCCCCATTAACAGCTTGTTTTAGCCGTTCATTTGTTTTTTCTTGGGCTTTATAAGTGGCTTTTTGTGCCTGTACAGCTTGTTGTTGCTGTTTGACAGCCAGTTGTACTTCTTCTAATTGATCGCGGGATAATGCCCCTTGTTTAGCAACACTTTCATATCGGTTCTGTTTTGATGTCGCTGCTCCTAAAGCCGCCTCTGTTGCGTGGAGATTAGCTAATGCTGATTGTAACTGTGCTTGCCCTGCATATAATTCTTCTTGAGCCATTTTGACATTGGCTGATGCTTCTTTAAGTTCAGTGATACTGGTAATTTTTTTGTCTTGATGATCGCGATCGCGTCCCTGCAATTCAGCTTTAGCAGAGGCGATAGTCCGATTGGTGCGATCGCTTTCGGCTCGAATTTGACTTTCGATTGCATTTATTTGAGGAACGGTTTGAATTAGTTGTAACCTAGCTTGTTGAATATTAGTTTGCAGCTGATTTTTTTTGGTTTGCAGTCGAGAGTCATCAAGAGTAGCAATTGTATCTCCTTTTTGCAACGTTTGATTTTCTTTAACATAAATCTGCATTACCTGTCCTTCTGTCGCCGCCTGCACAATTGGCAATTCACCCGCAGTCCGGACAACCGCTTGTCCACTCACCGTAACTTTATATTTAGCAACCGCAGCCACAGGAACAGCTAACGCCAAGGCAAACACGATAAATAGTCCGCCAAATGTAGTCCAACGACTAATTGGTGGAAGAAATTCGTTGTCTTGAACTAAGGGTAAAAAATTTGTTTGAGACTTACTAATCATAAGTTTTGAAGAAGAATACAGAATACAGAATTCGGAATTCAGAATCAAGACGCTCGATAGCGCAGCGTTAGCGGCCCAGAAGCGTCTAACTCGCTAATCCGCCAGTCGTACAAAATTCCCAAGCTGAATTCTGACTTCTGATTTCTGAATTCTGTTTGATAAACATTAACTAATTCCGAAAAATTAAAGAAGATTTTAATCCATTACCATTATTAGAAGAATAAATCTCATCAAGAAAGCTTAAATGCTCTCCAGGGATATGACGTAATTCTTCTGGAGTCCCTTGAATTTTTAAGCGCCCATCTTCAAGCAATACAATCCAATCAGCCCGTTTAATAACTTGAGGACGGTGGCTAATCATAATTGTGGTTTTACCTTGACGGTGATTAAGTAATCTATCTAAAACTTGAGTTTCACTTACTGGGTCAAGAGCGCCTGTAGATTCATCTAAAATTAATACAGGTGGGTCAATCACAATTGCTCTAGCTATAGCTAATCTCTGCCTTTGTCCGCCAGAAATATTTGCACCAAATTCGCCTAAAACAGTTTGATATTTATCAGGTAATTTGCTAATAAATTCATCTGCACCAGCAATTTGACAAGCAAGGACTATCTCCTCAAAACTCATGTTAGGATAACTAAAGTGAAAATTTTCTACAATTGAACGACTCCAAAAATGAGGTTCTTGGGGAACTAATACGACTTGCTGCCGCAAACATTCCAAAGATAAATCTTGCTGGTTATATATGCCATAACGAATATTACCAGATTGAACGTGATATAAACCAGTAATTAATTTGCCAAGGGAGCTTTTTCCACAGCCTGATTGACCGATTAAGGCTATTACTTTACCACCAGGAATAGTTAAAGAAAAATTTTCTAACAGGTCAGTTCTACCAGGATGGTGAAAGTTAATTTGAGAACAACTAATCTCTGCATTGCCAGGAATTTCTGCCCAAGGTTTTTTAAAGTCATTTTCATCTTCTGGGGTAGAATCGATCACTTCTGTCAAACGTTGAACGACAATTTGAGCAGTGATAAATTCATCAATTAGCCCGACTGCTGATTCTAAAAATTCAAGAAAGCTACTACTCATACCACTGTACGCCAGCAGTTGACCGATGGATAATGTTTGATTAATCACCAAGCTAGAACCTAACCAAAGTATGCTAATACTCGTCAATTTGGAAAGAATACTAGTGATTGTGCCGCTGTAAAGCTCTAACTTCATCGTAGTCCAGTCTAAGTTAGCAAGGCGACCAAAATTTGTCTGATATTCTTGCCAAGCTTGCTCTGTAGCTTGGGTGGTTTTCAGGACTTGAACACCGCGAAAGGTTTCGACTAAAAAGCCTTGATTTTCTGTACCTTTAACGATGAGGCTGCGGGTTTTCTGGCGCAAGGCGGGAAGAAAAAGCAGGTTGACTCCTGTGACGATCGCAAAAGCGGCAACGGAAGCCAGAGTCAGTTGCCAACTATAGAAAAGCATGAAACCCAAGGAAACCAGAGCCACAAAAAATTGACTGGGTAAACCAAGGACAATTTGAGAGACTAGATTATTGATGGTATGAACATCTGCAATCCGACTAACAACTTCCCCACTGCGACGTGCTTCAAAATATGATAGGGGTAAGCGCAACAGTTTTCGACCGTATTCTAGAATTAGCCCGTATTGCAACCGTTGACCAAAATGACCAATCAGGTGAGATTGTACCAAACCAATGGCACTTTCAATTAGGTTCATGGCAATGACACCAATTGCCACTGTTGTTAGCAGTTGGGTATCTCCCCGCACTAGCACATCATCGGTGAGGAGTTGCATCATTAAAGGAGCAGCCAAAGACAACAGCCCGATCGCAAAGTTGATGGCGATCGCCTGAACCAAAAGATTGCGATAGGGCATAACACGGGCAATAAAGCGCCCAAAACCGCCAATTTTATCTTCTGGTTGCTCATAGAAGCGGCTATCGTCTGGCATCAGCAGCAGCATCACACCATCACTCCAACCCGCGATTAACTCCTGGGAGGTGAGGTACATAATACCAACGGCAGGGTCAGATACAACATATTTTTTCCCCTTTTTCCCGTATAACACTACCCAGTGGTAACCTTTCCAGTGAATGATCGCTGGTAAGGGAATTTCATTTAATTTCTCAAACAGTTCTGGGGTAGCTTGAACTTGACGGGCATGAAATCCCAGGGTTTCTGCTCCCCGCCTTAAGCCTAATAGTGTAGTTCCTCGCGTTCCCGTACCCACTGCTTCTCGCGTGCGATTGAGGGCAAAGGTGCGTCCGTAGTGTTTGGCGATCGTGGCTAGGCTTGCTGCACCACAATCTTCTTCACTGTGTTGCAATATGCTGTGGTATTTCATTGTTTAAAAAATCAGTACCAGCCGCAGTTAACAAGGGCTGGACAAGTCCGTTTCCTACCTGATAACTGATAACTGTTAACACCGTTTACGTTTATTTGTACTATAGACCTCTTGGCATTTGTGCTTTTTGCACTCTTGGGGAAAAGGACGATACAGAACTTTTTCCTCTTTTTCCGACTTATGCAAGAAGTCTTATCTTGATATAAATGAAAAAGTAGGAGCAAAAACGACCTCGCCCCTACGAACTGCAAGAGAAAAATGTTACTCAGTTAAAAGCTGATGTGAGAGCATTCTTTTCTCTTTGAGATTTTGAAGGATTCGAGTACACGGTATGAAATAGACCAGAACTGATTATGCAGGTCTGGCAGACTCGATGTCGTTGTTAAAAGGCCCAGTGAAGTTACCTTTTGTACCTGCTTTCAGCCGTCTTGATTTACCTGAGAATTTCACACCAGTGTAGACAATCCAATCTCTTTTACCCGTCACCTCGTACCAAGATGCTTTATTTTTAAAGTTGTATAAATTGACTCGTGGTCTTCCGATATTATTTAGCCGCTTTCCTTTACCATCCTGCTTGTCGGAAAGGTCTAAGCTACCACCACTAATAGTAGCAGCGGCTTCATGGTCAAGGTCTTGCACAGCTTCGATGCTATAGAGGTCTTTGATTTGCTTGTTGTTCATATCAACTCCGTTGTTGTTGATGTTAGACATTGTTTTTCCCCTAAGTTTTAGATTGGGGTTTCAACTGAAGGTAAGTTTGTTTTCTTCCTTCTGATTGTTAATTAGTAGCAGTATTTTCGTTTATTCACAGCGGTGAATCAGAAGTTTTTAACTTTGTCTTCTGATCAATACCTTCGCCAATTTACGAGGGTGAGTTGATGACGCTTTCACTATTAACTCGCTATTCTCGCTCGGTTTGGCAAAAACAATAAGTTCTAAAAATTCCTTTAAGGTTTCCTACAAGGTTTTTTTTAACGTATTGACCGCAGTATAAGGGTTTGAGATGACAAACTACCTTTTAAGTGAAACGCTTATGTATGGGTAATTTTGCCAGTTTTGCCAAAATTTTTCTAGGCTCTTATTTTGGCAAAGGTATTGCTGATAACTGATAATTTTTAACACCGTTTACGTTTATTTGTGCTATCTTGATATGAATGAAAAAGTAGGAGCGAAAACGACCTCGCCCCTACGAACTGCAAGAGAAGAATGTTACTCAGCTAAAAGCTTATGTGAGAGCATTCTTTTTTCTTTGAGGTTTTGAAGGATTCGAGTACACGGTATGAAATAGACCGGAGCTGATTATGCGGGTTTGGCAGACTCGATGCTGTTGTTAAAAGGACTGAAGAAGTTACCTTTTGTACCTGCTTTCAGAGTCCTTGATGCACCCGTGAAATTCTTACCAGTGTAGACAATCCAATCTCTTTTACCCGTCACCTCGTACCAAGATGCTTTTTTGTCAAATTTGCCTAAACTGGGTCGTGCCTTTGCGATATTATCTAGCCGCTTTCCTTTACCACCCTTCAGGTCGGACAAGTCTAAGCTACCACCACTAATAGTGGCTGCGGCTTCATGGTCAAGGTCTTGCACAGCTTCGATGCTGTAGAGGTCTTTGATTTGCTTGTTGTTCATATCGACTCCGTTGTTGATGTTAGACATTGTTTTAGATTAGGGTTTGAACTGAAGGTAAGCTTGTTTTCTTACTTCTGATTGTTAATTGATAGCAGTGAGATCAGTTTATTCACGGCTAGGAATCAGAGGTTTTTTAGCTTTGCCTTCTGATTGTTAATTGGTATAGGACTTATGTCTGATTTCTGAACAGGATTTTAGATAAAATCCTGGTAAAATGGGCTTTTCAGCCTCAATATGTTTTCAAAAATCAAATCTGAGTCTTATACAACCTAATATATGGAGTTAGCTTGAAGCTGTCATCAATTCTGAGTCCATATTTTAAGTGATAAAAAGATTGGCGATGAGCGATCTAAAGTACTCAGATTCAACTGTACTTAAGTTCATATCTATTCCAACTTAAGTTGGAATAATGAGAGTGAAGAAGGCAGCTATGCTAAGGGCATAAGGTTTGCTCTTTACCAGGGTTAGCGTGTCTCAAACCCTCTTGACAGATGGATTCTAGCAGAGGGAAGAGTTTGGGTGAGCCGCCGCCAACACAGAAATCATGTACAGATCATTCGTAGCTGCTTGCCCTGATTTTTAGCCAATACCGCAGTGGAAAGATGATTAAGGCATTGAAGGCGATCGCAATGAGTGTGTTAAGCAATAAAATGCCCTCCAAGAAGAAAATTAGGAGGGCTACATGCTAAACGAAATAATTGCCATATATGCTATCACAGAGTATCTAATTAAGCTTTGTACTGAGGTTTGGAAGTAAGAATGAACAATGGTTTTGAATTTGACGCGTAGGCGCAGCCAGCCGAAGGCATCGCTGGCTAAAAACTTGTGTTTGCAACCTTAAATTTTGGCAAGAATTTAAGCATTATTACTTATTGACAAATAGTTAATGACCTTAACTTGTCACCAATGACATGCAGTCACTTATAAAAGGTTTTTACTTAAGCTATAAGCATTCATTTTTTCTTTTACTCTTCACAAGCTTTTATGTAAAATGTAATTTAAATCACAGAAAACTTTTTAAGTATTTGAAGACTGGCAACAACGGCATTGGTATGTTGGCGCTACCCGCCAACGCCACTTTGTTGCACGCGCAGGCATAGTCCATACTTCGACAAGCTCAGTGACCACCGTAGGTCTCGCATGAATTGATTGGTAACAACCAAACATCAGTCGATAAGCCGCAACTTGGGTTAAAAAAATTAACTTGATTTATTCCCGTGGATACATAAACAAGTTACTACCCAAAAT
This sequence comes from Nostoc sp. CmiVER01, assembly GCF_034531135.2. Lineage (NCBI taxonomy): Bacteria > Bacillati > Cyanobacteriota > Cyanophyceae > Nostocales > Nostocaceae > Nostoc > Nostoc sp. CmiVER01. Next base: position 32,176 of record NZ_JAVRBU020000020.1, on the reverse strand, counting down.
GGTACTGTGTTAAACAACATAATATCAACAACTCAACAACATACTAACAGTTACTTTTAACAACAGTAAGTCTATTAAAATTAGAGTTGTTAATGACACTCATTGGGAGAGAGATGAATGATTACCCTACCTGGAGTTGTCATCTTAAGCAAAATCTATGAAAGTCCAGCAACTCTAGTGTATCGGGGTATTAGAGAGCAAGATAACTGTGCAGTTGTCGCGAAAGTCCTCAAGCAAGATTATCCCTCTCCTCAAGAATTAACTCGCTACAGACAGGAATATGAAATTACCCATTCTCTCAACATTGAAGGTGTAGTTAAGGCATACAGCCAGCAGGACTATCAGCGCACGCTCGTCATCCTTCTAGAAGATTTTGGTGGAGAGTCTTTAGAGTGCTTGCGGCAGCAGCAATCGGACTTCTACCCCATGCCCTTATCGAATTTTCTTGGGCTGGCGATCGCCATTACAGAGATTCTGGGCAGAATCCATGCTGCTAACATTATTCATAAAGATATTAATCCTAGCAACATCGTCCTGAATCCAAATACTGGCGTTGTCAAAATGATTGATTTTGGTATTGCCACCCGATTCAGCCGCACCAATCCAAGATTTAAAAGTCTCTATCTTCTAGAAGGAACCCTTGCCTACTTATCTCCAGAGCAAACCGGACGTATGAACCGGATGCTCGACTACCGCACCGATTTTTACTCGCTGGGTGCAACATTCTACGAACTTTTGACCGGACAGTTGCCGTTTCCTGCTACAGACATCCTAGAACTAGTTCATTGCCATATTGCCAAAACACCTGTTTCACCACACGAACTGAATTCAAAGATTCCCAAACCTGTTTCCGAGATAATTTTGAAACTGATGGCGAAAAATGCGGAAGATCGCTATCAGAGTGCTTGGGGTATCAAAGCGGATTTAGAACACTGCGCCCAACAATTAGCAGAAATTGGTCAAATTGACTACTTCCAACTAGGTCTTCAAGATATTTCCCAGCAATTTCAAATTCCCCAAAAACTGTACGGACGAGAAGCGGAAATTGAAGCATTATTAGCGGCATTTGACAGAGTAGCTAAAACGAAACACGAAGACAATTCTTCACAACTCAACGTCGAAATGATGCTGGTTTCTGGTTTCGCTGGAGTAGGCAAATCAGCATTGGTGCAGGAACTCTACAAACCCATCACGGCAAAGTGGGGCTATTTTGTTTGGGGTAAGTTTGACCAATTTGGGCGTAATATTCCCTACAGCGCGATCGCCCATGCCCTGCAACAATTAATACAGCAAATAGTAAGGGAACCAGATGAGCAAGTGCAACAGTGGCGCAATCGCCTGCTGACGGCATTGGGAAGCAATGGACAACTGATCGTTGATGTCATTCCTGAAGTTGAGTTAATTATTGGCAAACAGCCACCTGTACCGGAAGTTGGAGCAACTGAAGCACAAAATCGCTTCAATCTAACGTTTCAAAAGTTTGTGCGGGTGTTTTGTTCAAAAGAACATCCCCTGGTAATCTTCTTAGACGATTTACAGTGGATCGACTCCGCCACGCTGAAGTTAATCGAGCTAATATTACTCGACGAGCAAACCCAATATCTATTTTTGATTGGAGCTTACCGAGATAATGAAGTGACTCCAACGCATCCATTAGCATTGACGCTGGAGAAACTCAGAAAACAAGGAACAGTGCTTCAGAAAATTACCTTAGCACCCTTAACGCCCGAACCGTTGAGTCAATTGATTGCCGAGACGCTAGATTGCAATATTGACACCGTTCATTCCCTAACCCAATTAGTATTACGTAAGACCGAGGGTAATCCCTTCTTTGTCAATGAATTTTTGCGAATGCTTCATAGCGAAAATCTGTTTTCTTTTGATGCACAACACTTATGCTGGCAGTGGGACATTGCTCAGATTGAAGCCCAAGATATTGCTGATAATGTGGTGGAGTTGCTGCTACTCAAGCTGAAGAAACTGCCAGAAGAAACACGGCAAATTCTCAGTTTAGCCGCTTGTGTTGGCTCTGAATTTCATTTAGAAACTTTAGCGATCGCTTGTGAAAAATCACCTAAAGAGATTTTCCAAGATTTACTAGCAGCAATCCAAGCTGGATTAATTCAACCTATATCTGAATTAGACGAAAACTTGTTAGTTCAAGACTATAAGTTTTTGCATGATCGCGTACAGCAAGCTGCTTATGCCTTAATTGATGAGTCACACAAACAAGTTGTTCATCTTCAAATCGGTCGTAATTTACTCGAAAAAAATTCACAAGAGCAGCGATCCGAACGACTGTTTGAAATCGTCGATCATTTTGCTCGGGGAATTGAGCTTGTCACCGATCACGCCCAACGAACGGAAATTGCCAGATTGAATTTAATCGCAGGTCAGAAAGCAAAGGCAGCAACGGCTTATGAAGCATCTCTTAAGTATTTTAAGACAGGGCTGAAACTCATAGATACAGACAGTTGGCAGAGCAAGTATGACCTTACCTTAGCACTGTACTCCCAAGCAGCAGAAGCAGCGTATCTTCACGGTTGCTTCGATGAGATGGAACAATTCGTAGAAGTGGTACTCAACCAGGCGAAGACAGTGGTTGACAAAGTGCAGGTTTATGATAGCAGAATTCAAGCATTTTTGTCACAGAGCAACCTGAAAGAAGCACTTAAAACTGGGCTGGAAGTGTTAAAGCTCCTGGAAGTAGACTTAATAATAACTCCAAGTCAGTTAGACGTTGAAAGAGAATTGGAGGAAACATCTGCAATACTCGCTGGACGAGAAATTGAAGACTTAATTAATCTGCCAAGGATGACTGCACCAGAACCGCTGGCAGCAATGTATATCCTGGCGAATATCACGGCTACTGCATGTATGGTGTCACCAGCACTGATAGTGCCGATTGGGTGCAAAATGGTAAATTTATCAATCAACTACGGTAACGCTACCTGGTCACCAATGAGTTATGTTACCTACGGATATTCTCTATGTGCAGTTGTTCAAGACATTGAACTCGGCTATAAATTTGGCAAATTGGCTCTAAGCTTGGCAGAACGATTGAATACTAAAAAAGGGAATGCTAAAGCATTAGTGTTATTTAGTGCCCACGTCATGCATTGGAAGGTGCATCTTAAGAACACAATACCAATGCTGGTTGATGCTTATCAAAACGGAGTAGAAACTGGAGACTTTGAATTTGCTAGCTATGCTGCATATCATGCATGTTTTCGCTCGTTTTTTGTTGGTAAGGAACTTATCCAACTGGAACAAAAAACGGCAACCTACAGCAAAGCAATCAGACAAATCAGACGGGAAAACCCCTCTAATTGGACTGCATTGTTATGGCAGACAATCCTTAATCTGTTAGATAAGTCTGAGAATCCCAGCCGTTTAATGGGTTGTGTTTATGATGAAGAGAAAGCGCTATCGCACGCTATTGCCGTTAAAGACGGACATGAAATTCAATTCTTTTATTTATTCAAAGTTATATTGTGTTATCTATTTGGGGAGTATCATCAAGCTGCACAAACTGCTATTTTAGCAAGGCAGTCTTTAGAAGAGTTAACAGCAATAACGTTTGTACCTTTATTTTATTTCTACCATTCTCTGGTGCTTCTAAACCTATGGATTGAGGCTTCAAACTCTCAAAAAGAAGCTTGGCTAAATTGTGTGAGCACCAACCAAAAAGAGATGCAGAAATGGGCAGATCATGCTCCAATGAATTATCTCCATAAATTTCATCTAGTCGAAGCAGAGAAAGCGCGAGTATTAGGGCAATTTTTTGAGGCTGAGGAGTTTTATGAACGCGCTATATCAGGTGCTTCTGAGAATGAGTTTATCCAAGAAGAAGCATTAGCTTATGAGTTAGCGGCTAAACATTATTTAGCGCGAGGTCGGGAAAAAATTGCTCAAACTTACATGAAAGAAGCCCACTACTGCTATGATCGCTGGGGTGCAAAAGCTAAAGTTAAAGACTTAGAAAATCGCTATGGACAGTTTTTTTCTCAGTCTTATAGAGAAGCTCCCACGTTAACCCCCACTACTTCTAAAACTACCTCTAATACCTCAAACATCGCTTTAGATTTAGCGGCGGTGATGAAAGCATCCCAGGCGATTTATCGTGAAATTGAATTAGAGCAGTTGCTTCGTTCCTTAATGCAGATATTAATTGAGAATGCTGGTGCTCAAACTGGATTTCTAATTTTGGAAAACGCAGGAGAATGGGTAATTGAAGCGGCTGGTCAACTAAATGATAATGATGATGATGAGAATGTCTACACTACACAAGTGCTGCAATCCGTTCCGATTATAAGTTGCCTGCCTGAATCAATTATTAATTATGTCATTCGGACTCATGAAACTGTTGTCTTAAACGACGCAATTTGTGAAGGTGCTTTTATCAATGAGCCATATATTCAACAAAATACAGCTAAATCTATTTTCTGTTTGCCGCTACTCAATCAAGCTAAGTTAGTTGGCGTATTGTATTTAGAAAATCAATTAGCAGTTGGGGCATTTACACCCGAACGAGCGCAAGTTTTGCATTTATTATCAACTCAGGCAGCGATCGCGATCGAAAATGCTAAACTCTACTCAAAGCTGCACGCTAGCCAAAGCAAGATGACTCAATTTCTCGAAGCTGTCCCAGTGGGAATTGGAGTCGTAGATGCGGTCGGTCACCCATCGTACCTCAATCAACGGGCAATTCAGCTATTGGGTAAAGGAAGCGATCCTGAGGTGACATCGGATCGGCTTGCAGAAGTTTATCAAATTTATTTAGCGGGAACAGAGCAACCCTATCCGACTGAGAAAATGCCGCTTGTGCGGGCATTGAGCGGCGAACGCACTAGGGTTGACGACGTAGAAATTCGCTCCGACAACGCCAAAATTCCAGTCGAGGTTTGGGGAACTCCAGTTTATGACGAACGGGGCAATGTAGCCTATGCGATCGCCACCTTTCAAGACATTACCGAGCGCAAACAAGCCGAGAAACTGCTAGCAGACTATAACCGGACTTTAGAGCAACAGGTCGTCGAACGAACAGCAGCGTTACAGAAAAGTGAAACGAATTATCGCAACTTAGTTCAAACCGCAAACTCAATCATTCTTCGCTGTGATGCAAAAGGACGGATTCAATACCTGAACGATTACGGGCTGAGATTTTTTGGCTATGAGGAACATCAGATTTTAGGGCGTACCTTACTCGAAACAATCGTTCCAGAAATCGAAACTTCTGGGCGCAATCTCAAACAATTCATCCACAATGTATTTTATCATCGTCTCGACCCTACCTCTTACCTGCAAATGGAGAATGAAAACCTGTGCAGAGATGGCAGACGGGTTTGGGTTGCCTGGTCAAATCAAGCCATTTTGGATGAAAAGGGACAATTAGTTGAAATTTTATCGGTTGGCAATGACATCACCCAGCGCAAACAAGCAGAAAAAGCCCTACAGCGCAGTGAAACTAAGTTCCGCAACATCTTTGAAAACTCACAGGTCGGCATCTTTCGCTCGCGACTCTCGGATGGATTAGCTCTCGATGCGAATCAACGCATTGCAGAGTTGTTTGGCTTTAATTCACCCGATGAGATAATTGGGATCGTATATTTTCCAGACTTTTATGTAAATCTGTGCGAGCGCCAACAAGTCGTTGAATTGCTACAGCGTCATGGCGATCTGCAAAACGTTGAAATTCAGATGCGAAAACGAGACGGCACAAAGTTTTGGGGGCTTAACTCTTTTCATCTGAATGCAACCGATGGATATATGGAAGGTGTGATTACAGATATTAGCGATCGCAAACGTGCCGAAGAAGCTTCGATTTTGGAAGAACGCAACCGGATGGCACGGGAAATTCACGATACGTTAGCGCAAGCCTTTACAGGCATTGTGCTGCATAACGGCACAGCGATAGAGCTAATGATAAAGAAACCACAGAAAGCTCAGGCACACATGGAAACGGTGGATGAATTAGCCCGCACTGGACTGACTGAAGCACGGCGATCAGTGGCGGCGCTGCGACCTCTCCTGTTAGAGTCGGGAGACTTAATAAGTGCCCTCAAACACCTAACCACGCAAATGAAATCTTCTACCGATACCCATATTACCTGTGAAGTCATCGGTATAGCTTACTCTGCATCACCTGATGTAGAGAATAATCTACTACGCATTGGACAAGAAGCCCTAACCAATGCGATTAAATATGCCCATGCCACAGAGATTCAAGTTGAATTAGTTTACGAGCAAATGCAGTGCTGTTTACGAATAAAAGACAACGGGCAGGGATTTGACACTAACCAAATAATGATGAATCACGGATTTGGTTTATTGGGGATGAGCGAACGGGCAGAGCGTATTGGCGGTGAACTAATCGTCAACAGTCAGCCTGGTTGGGGCACAGAAATTATTGTCATTGTGAATCGGGAGTAATGTCATGAGTCTAGTCATTCGCGTTCTGATTGTTGAAGATCATGCCATAGTTCAGCAAGGATTAGCAGCCATCATCAATGAAGAATCCGATATGACTGTTGTGGGTCAAGCCAAGGACGGGATTGAGGCGATCGCGTTATTTTGCCAAACGCAACCCGATGTCACCCTCATGGACTTACGAATGCCCCAAATGGGAGGTGTTGAAGCGATTAGTAGGATTTGCGCCCAATTTAAAGCGGCTCGCATCATGGTATTGACGACTTATGACGGAGATGAGGATATTTATCAAGGGCTACGGGCAGGGGCAAAGGGATACCTGCTCAAGGACTGTAGACCTTGCGAATTGCGAACCGCTATTCGTACCGTTCATGAGGGGCAGCAGTATATTCCACCGCATGTTGCTGCCAAATTAGTACAGCGCATGAATCATCCAGAATTGAGCCAGCGTGAGTTAGAGGTGCTTCAATTGGTGGCACAGGGTATGAGCAACCTGGAGATTGCTACTGCTTTGAATGTTAGCGAAAGCACGGTCAAATCAAATATCAACCGGATTTTAAGCAAGTTAGGGGCTAAAGATCGCACCCAGGCAACCATTATCGCTTTAAAGCGAGGAATTGCTAGCCTTTAGTTTCATTATTTCAACTTAAGTTGAAATAATGAAACTAAAGTACAGTTGAATCTGAGTACTTCAGATCGCTCATTCTTGAAGCTCTATTTCACGAAGCTTTATTCTATGCATCTTCATAGAGAATTGGTATAAGTATCATAAGCTACAAGCCTTTTAGCGATCGCTCTTCTTTTAAAAACTTTTTGGTTTACTGTTCTTTGCTTCCACAATATTAGACCTGAATCCTTACGAATTTGGAAATCATTAAAACGCTAATTATGGCGAGTGCCAAACTGATTGCGAAGACTCCCCAATAACCAGTTGCCTGGGCAAGAAAGCCACTAATTGCAGCTCCAACAATACTACCAAAGATGCCGACTGATGTTTGGATTGTATAATCGGTGCCGGGCGATTCTGACCTGGCTTTATCCATCATTATGGTGAACGTAGTTGTGCCAATCATACCACCAGCAAACTCTGTGCTAACTACCACAAAATAAAGAATAAATAAACTAGTCACACCAAATGCAGGAATTAGATAAGCCGCCATACTCATTGCCCATAGTAAACTAAATATAGTTAGTGAACGCTTTCGTCCCCAAGGAGCAATCAGAAAACCTGCGATAATTCCGCCAAGTATCGCAGCAACAGTATTTACAATTCCCATCAACCAACCAATATCTGCTAGAGAAAGCCCAATATCCACCAGCAAAGGACGAAACATAGTACCTGCCATACTGCTGCTTGCTGAATACAACAGTAAGACCAACAACCAGTTCCTCATACCTGGACTACGGCAAAAATTGATAAATATTTTAAAGTAAGAAATAGGAAGTAAAAAGTTGGTACTAAGGGTGATAGTAGGCTTGGTAACAGATGAAGATACAGCAGATACCCGATCTGTGAGATTTGTGTATCGCTCATTTATGGCATTATCTAATGCAATTTGTTTGTTCTTTACCTCCTCTCGATGCCAAAAAAGTGGTATCAGTGCGACAAACATTATTACTGCCAAAATTTGCAGACTGGCTGTCCACCCCCAATAATTAAGCAAAATTAGCATTCCTCCTCCACCGATAGCTGCACCAAGAGATCCACCTGCACTTTGCACTGCATTCCCTAAACCTCGTTCATGCGGCTCTAGTAAACTTACAGCCAGAGCATCGGTAGCAATATCTTGACTGGCACTAAATAAACATATGATTGTCATACAGACCAGCAACGCATTAAAGTTGTGTTCCACATCAAGCCAAGCACTAACAGCAGTGATGGAAGCAATCAGGATTTGAAAACAAATAATCCAGAAGCGATAGTGTCCCCAGCGTGTAAAACCATAGCGGTCAATCAAGGGCGACCAAAGAAATTTCAATGTGATGGGAAGCGAAAGCAATGGCAGTAAACTAATCGCTTCCAAAGAAAGCCCCTTTTGACGCATAAACACAGGTAAAGCCTGGTATAAAAACCAAAATGGCATGAACTGTGATAAATACAAACTACCGAGCAACACAAATTTTTTTAAGCTTTTAATGCTAATCACAACAGATAAAGTCCTGTAATGTTGAGTGCAACTTTTGTTGGGGGAGAGTTTTGGCTAGAACTGCACTGAAATTGAACCAATCACAGTAAAAGGCTCCCCTGGGTAGATACCGCTGATTCTGCTGAAAGGCACACCAGTAATATAATTGACATCAAAAACATTCTTGAAGTTGAGAGCAAACCGCCAATTATCTCGGCGATAAAAAACAGCTGCATTGGTGAGAAAGTAACTGTCTAGGTTAAAAGTGTTTTGCAAGTCTCCTTCACGTTCGCCGATAAAATTAAATCCCACTCCAAAGCCTAAACCTTGCAAACTACCACTTTGTAACTCATAGGTCGTCCACAAACTAGCGCTATTTCTGGGAACACCTGTAAGTGTATTGCCAACAATAAATCTATCAGTGTCATCTGTAATTTCGGCATCTGTGTATGCGTAGGAGGCAATAATATTCCATCCTGGTAAAATTTGCCCGCTAATATCGAATTCAAATCCTCTACTTCGCTGCTCACCTGTTGCCACTGAAAAGCCTAACCCAGGAAAATTCGGGTCTTCTGTAGCAACATTTGTTTTAGTAATGTCAAAATATGCCAAGGTGGCAAAAATTCGACCTTCTAGTAATTCAGTTTTAATTCCGATTTCATAACCTTCACCTCGTTCCGGTTCCAGTGGGCTTCCATCGACACTAAAAACATCAACGTTAGGATTAAATGATTGTGAGTAGCTCCCGTAAAGGGAAACTTGTTTGATCGGTTGATAAACAATTCCTATCCTTGGAGTCAAAGCATCGCTGAATTGACTGGTGTCATCGCCAGAATTAAAAAATGCTGGCTCGTTTTGTACTTTTTGATTTACAGTTTCATAACGCAAACCTGCTAGTAATTTGAAATTGTCAAAAAAGGCAATCTCATCTTGGATATAAATACCGAACCTATCTGTTGTAGATTTACTATCGAAGAGTAAATCGTTTAGCTCTGGCCTTGGAGAACTGTCGTAAACTGGATTGAAGACATTAATTGATACTGGGTTAGAAAAATTCGATCTAGCAAAACTAGTAGAGTTGTTTCGATTTAAATCAACACCAAACAACAGAGTATGTTTTATCGAACCTGTAGCAAATTTACCAACTACATTTGTTTGTAGAGAATAGTCATCCGAATTGAAATCATCATAAGCGTATACACGAGTCAGATCGCCAGTGGTCTCATCAAAGGCAATTGGAATCGTCAATCGATCGCTAAAGACACTACTTGTTGCATATCGAAATGCATTGCGGATTGTCCAGTTATCGCTAAAACGATGTTCTAGGCTATATCCGGTATTGACGAAATTACGCTCGATGTAATCGTCTCGTTCATTGAGAACGCGATCGCGAGGCAAATCGATTACTCTGTCCCCAAGGGCAACCAAACCGGTATCTTGTGGTCGTCTGCGGTATGAATACTGCAAATCAATGGTTAGATTTGTGCGATCGCTAAACTTCCAAGTTAAAGCAGGTGCGAGAAAGAATTGCTCAAAATTCTGGTCAAAATCTCGAAAACCATCACTATTTAGATACGCCAGATTCAATCGATAAAACTCTTGTCCGTTCGTAGTCAGCGGCCCAGAAATATCAATCCGGGGTCGAATCAAACCATAGTTGCCAAACTGTAACTCTGCCTCATAAAAAGGTTCTGTCAAAGGCTTTTTGGTAACAACATTAACGATCCCACCAGGCTGAATTTCTCCATACAGCACTGAAGCCGGGCCTTTGAGAACTTCGATACGCTCTATATTTGCTGTTTCTGGAACCTCTTGAAAATCGTATTGCCTGAAGCCATCAATCAAGACAGGAGCATTATCAAAACCTCGAATAGTGTATCTAGCTTCCGAGCCGGTATCAAAACCACCAGAAATAACATTACTGACGTTGTTTAATGCCTCATCCAACCGAATTATTTGTTGATCCTCAATCACCTTTTCAGGCACAACTTGAACTGATTGAGGAATATCGAAGATACGAGTGTCGGTTCTAGTACCAGTCGTAGCGTTGGATGCGTTATATCCATCTTGCTCGCCAGTTACCACTAGTTCAATTGGCTCATCAGTCTCAGCAGTTGGTTGTTCTGGTTGAGTTTCGCCCTCTGATTGTGGTGGAGTTTCACCTTCTGATGGTTGTTGAGATGAAGGCGTTTGTGCTGTTTCTGGCTCTTGTTGCGGCTGTGCTTCAGGCGTTTGTGCTGTTCCTGGTTCCTGTGGAGCAGTAGTAGAAGTTGGAGTTGTTACAAAGCCAAAAATTAAACCCTCGTCACTGTCAAATAATTCAACTTTTGGCAAAGCTGTCTCTCCTATTACCGCTAACCGGATAGCGTTCGCATCTTGGTTACTAACCGTGATTTCTGTAATTCCTGCAACTGGTTTTTCCTGGCGGAATACATTACCCCCAGCTAGCCGCAGTTGAGTATTGGGAATATCGGCAATATATGCACTACCCTCGCTTTTCGGTAATACTTGTAACTTGTCTCCTGAAGGAGTTTCTAAAATTACCTCTACACCTTGAGCAGTAGGATTAACCCGGACTCCAGTGATTTGTATAACTTCTGATGAACCTGCTTGGCTAAGTTTAGACGACTGCTCTAACATTTGAGCATTGGTCAGCGGTTGGATTATCTCACTTAGTGGCCGAATTTTTCTACTTGGTTCTACAGCCTGGCTTTTAGAAAGTTTGGGTGGTGCTTGGTTGGCACTCTCACCAGTTTCAGTATACGAAAAAGAAGATTTTACCTCTTTCTGTGCGATCTGCTCTCCTTGGACAGGAGTTGCAATTAACATGACAACTGAGACGGTGAACAAAAAGCTGTGAACGAATTGCTCTGGTTTCATTACTTTCCTCATGCTCCATCGCGTCATTCATTGTTGGTTAATGACACGACTTTAAATAATTGAAATTTATTAGTGTTAAATTTGCAAGTTAAATAATTTTATTGCAAACAAGTTTCATAAACAAGCCAGATTTATAAATTATACTTTTTGTCAATTTCGTCAAAAATTTATTGAGTAGTAAAAACTAGTAATAGAATCTACAGGTAAGTTATTTTTAATACATTTTTAAAAAAGCTATAGCAAAAAAACTCTTTTAAATCAATATTCTAAAAGTTTTATACTGAGGTTTTTATGATACCTTGTTTTTCTATTAAATCAGCCAAACAACATATCATAAAACGGTTACATTTTAGTCATCAAGTTTTAGTAATATAATTAAAAAAAATACTTTATAAACATATAGATATGTAATTTTTATAATAAATCTATTGCTAAATGCAACTATTTCCCATTAATATTGGCTGAGGTTAATTGAAAAAAATTGCAATTAATGCATATAAATTTTGTCTCTAACCTTGTAATCATTGGTATCAAACAATGCTAGTACTGAATAAAATCAAGGCATTAATTAGGTCATCAGTGACTTATGAGGAGTCTAATGTACCATAAGCAACCGCTATCAAAAGTTCATAGAGCGTGCTCCCAGGATGTATCTTTAAAGTTTGAGCATTAATTATGTATCAACAAAAAGCAGGTGCTGATCAAGAAGTGTTTGATATCTGTTGTTCTATCAAAACACCAGTTAGGAATCAAAATGAAACTAGAAACCAGTCAGGATATATCGCTGACTCAAATCTACAATGCGGTCAAATTGAATATTACCCATTAAAGCTTAGAGTTTTGGGCGATCGCAGTCAAACTAAAATCAGACATTGCAAGTATGTTATGCAAGTATAGAACTGTGAGGAAAATACTAGATTTATTGAATGATGCGATTTCCAGAGCCTGAACTTGTAGTTCACTTCCTGCAAAACATATCCCTATGTCTAGCTTTCGGTATTGCATAGTCAGCATTGGCTGAAAACAAATACTGAAAATAACTTCAGCAACAGCTTGAAGAATTTACTAATTTAATAAATTTATAACTCAAAAGCGTGAAGGAAATATTTTCACTGATGAGCAGTTGAAAGTAGTATTTCTCAAGCGTCTTTTGATTCTAAAGCTACAAAATGATGTTTGAGAAAAGTGTAAAATCCATTCAAGGTTGGTTAGTTTCGCAGCTTGCATCTCTACTAGAAACTACTTTCCAAAATATTGATCTTGAAAGTAGCTTTAGCGACTATGGACTTGATTCAGTTAGAGCAACTAATCTGATTGAAAACTTAGCTACTGAGTTAGGGTGTCAGTTATCTCCTACTCTCATCTGGGAATATCCTAATATTAAAACTTTGGCTGGTTATCTTGCTGGGACTCCAAATCGTCAGTTAGTTGGCAGTAATAATAGGCGCAAATCTCAGAAATTAGCTACTGAACCAATCGCAATTATTGGTATTGCCTGCCGTTTTCCCCGCGTTCAAAGCACTGCTGCTTTTTGGCAATTGCTTAAAGATGAAGTAGATACTATCAGCGCGTTGCCTGCTGAACTTTGGCGCAAAGATACTTTTAATAATGACGCGAGCAGTAACCGTTGGGGTGGCTTTCTAGACGACATCGACAAATTTGATGCCAATTTCTTTGGCATTTCTCCAAAAGAAGTCGTTCAGATCGATCCTCAACAGCGTTTGATGTTGAAACTAACTTGGGAAGCATTAGCAGATGCCGGGCTGCCAGTTGAAACCCTCAGAAGAAGTCGTACTGGTGTGTTTGTGGGAGCAATGTGGGCTGACTATGCAAATCTCATCAAACAAGCAGGGTTAATTGCCCAACATACAGCCACTGGCCAAGATTTAAGTATCATTGCCAATCGCATTTCTTATATTTTTGGTTTCCAAGGAGCGAGTTTAACGGTAAATACAGCTTGTTCATCTTCCTTAGTAGCTGTTCACCTAGCTTGTCAAAGTCTACGTTCAGGAGAATCTACCCTGGCATTGGCTGGTGGTGTCAACTTAACGATTGACCCTAATAGTACCTCAGTCATGTCCAAGTTTGGGGGTTTATCTGCTGAAGGCCGCTGTAAAACTTTTGATGCGAATGCCAATGGTTACGTTCGAAGTGAGGGCGCAGGGATAGTTGTCCTAAAACCTCTTTCCTTAGCATTGGCTGCGGGCGATCCCATCTATTGTGTCATTAGGGGTAGTGCAGTCAACAATGATGGTTTCAGTAATGGTTTGACCGCTCCTAATCCCAAAGCTCAAGAAGGTTTATTGCAAGATGTATACGAGCAAGCTGGTATTAACCCCAATCAAGTACATTATGTTGAAACCCACGGTACTGGAACAAAATTGGGAGACCCAATAGAAGCTAAAGCCTTAGGTGCAGTTTTGAGTCGCGATCGCCCTGTAGAACGTCCGTTAATTTTGGGTTCCGTCAAAACTAACATCGGACACCTCGAAGCTGCGGCAGGTATAGCTGGATTGATCAAAGTTGTTCTAGCCATTAAATACCGACAAATTCCACCCAACCTTCATTTTCACCAACCCAATCCAGAAATTCCTTTTGACGAACTACATCTAAAAGTACAAACATCTTTAACTAACTGGCCTTATCCAGAGGAGCCAGCTTTGGCTGGAGTAAGTTCCTTTGGTTTTGGAGGAACTAACTGCCATGTTGTAGTTCAAGAATTGCTCAACATCTCATCATGGCATTCTCGTTTTCCCTTACTAATTCCTCTAGCGGCAAACAGTGAAAAAACACTTCAGTCTCTCTGCCAAGAATTGAAAGTTAAATTACAAACCCCTAAATTGCCATTAAAAGAACTCATAGCTTTTCATCAACTTGATGGAAGTCACAAATTAGTTATGGTTGTTGATTCCCACACTAGAGCCGCAGAATATTTAGAGAATTTTCTGCAAGGTAAAAATTCCACGGGATTATACAAAGGCACTGAAACTCGCGATCGCCCGATTGTGTTCGTGTTTTCCGGGCAAGGATCGCAATGGTTCGGGATGGGCAAGCAGTTGTTAGAGAGTGAACCTGTATTTCGGGCGACTCTAGAACAGTGCGATCGCTTAATGCAGCAATATGTAGATTGGTCTTTGCTAGAAGAACTTACCGTCTGGTTTGAGGAAAAATCTCGGCTGAATGATATTGATGTGATGTGGCCGATTCTCTTTGCCATTGAAGTTGCTCTAGCATCTTTATGGAAACACTGGGGTATTGAACCTGATGTTGTTGTTGGTCACAGTATAGGAGAAGTTGCAGCTGCTCATGTAGCTGGTATTCTCAACTTGTCTGATGCAGTGCGGATTATTTATCATCTTAGCCATAATGCTGCTATTTTGAGTGGTTCGGGAGCAATGGCACTTGTAGGACTTCCTTGGGAAAAAGCCAAAGCAGCCACCTTGTCTTATGAAGGCAGTGTTTACCCAGCTATTGACAACAGTCCTATTTCAACTGTCCTTTCAGGCAACCAAGCAGTATTAGAAACATTATTAGCTCAACTACAACGCGATAATATTTTTGGACGACTAGTTAAGACGAATATTGCCGTTCATACTCCACAGATGGAATCTTTAGATGTTCCGTTGTTGGAAATTCTTCAAGATATCAAACCTCAACCAGGTGAGACTTTGATGATTTCAACATTGACTGGTACTCCATTGGATGGGCATCAGTTTAATGCATCTTACTGGGCAGGTTTGCTGAAAAAACCAGTATTATTTTCTCAAGCCATAGCTTATTTGTTAACAAAAGACTTTAACACTTTTTTGGAGGTAAGTCCACATCCGATTCTGGTGCCAGCGATTCAACAAACCTTACAACATTATGATCAAGAAGGCACAGTGCTAGAGTCCTTACGCAGAGGCAAAGAAGACCGATATGTGATTTTACAATCTCTCGGTCAGTTATACACTTTAGGAAAATCTATCCGTTGGCATCATGTTTACAATCAACATTTTGAGACAAAGATTATAGATTCTCAGAACTCTTTACTCACGAGTCAGCCTCAAGTTCAGATTTTTCCACTCTCAGCTCAAAATCCCGTAGCACTTAAAGATTTAAGTAAAAAGCTATATATTCAATTAACTGAACATCAGATATCTCTTAATGACCTTTGTTACAGTGCCAGCCGCCGATGGAGTCATCTTAACCACAGATTAGCTGTAGTGATCGCATCCATTGAGGAGTTAAAACAATACCTGAATTTGTTTGCACAAGACAATTTAGATGGCACTCGCGACTTTATTTGGGAGAATCGTCGGCGACAAGATACATGTGTAGTTTTTGTGTTTTCCGCTCAAGGTTCTCAATGGCCGACTATGGGACAGGAATTGCTTGGTGAAAGTGTGTTCCAAGCTGTCTGCCAAGAGTGCGATCGCGAGTTCCGGCGTTATCTCAATTGGTCTGTCTTGGAGGAGATACAAAAACCAGAAGATGAGTCTCGTTTAGGGGAAACAGCATACGCACAACCAGCAATTTTTACCATTCAAGTTGCTTTAGCTGCCTTATGGAATTCTTGGGGAATTATTCCCAAAGCAGTTGTAGGCCACAGTTTGGGAGAAGTAGCGGCGGCTTATGTAGCCGATATCCTAACTCTTGCAGATGCTGTGCAGATAGTTTTTTACCACAGCCAATTGATGCAACAAACAACAAGTCGGGGAAAAATAGTTTTTCAGGAGCAATTAACCTCTCTTGTCCAAAGAATTAAACCACAAGAGCCGTCAATTCCTATTTTCTCAACAGTGACAGGAAGTGCTTATAAAGTTGGCGACTTTAATGCTAACTACTGGATTGAAAACATCAAAGAACCAGTGTGCTTTGCACAAGCAATCAGCGCGATCGCCAACAAAGGTTATGACATCTTTGTTGAGATTGCACCTCATCCAGTTCTTTCTCAATCAATTAGTCAGTGCGTCCCAGAGAAGCAAGTGATTACACTTCCCTCTCTGCACTTTAACCAAAGCGATCGTACAGTGATGCTGAAATCTCTTGGACAACTTTATACATTAGGACATCCAGTTAATTGGCTCCAACTCTATCCAACTCCAGGAAGGTTTATTCGTCCACCCTCATACCCTTGGCAAGAACAACGATATTGGTTTGAGGAAAGCAATCCTCTGTCCACACCACAAAAAATTGTTCCTAAGGAGCAAGAATCTTTTTTCCAAAAGCAACAAGCCTCCAAATTACCACAGTTACAACTAATTCCAGAGAGCGATCGCTTGGATTTTTTAATTACCCATATTCAAACAGAAGCCGCAAAAATTTTGGGTTTGCGTTCTGGACAATTACCAGATATAAAAATTGGCTTTTTTGCAATGGGTATGGATTCTTTAATGGTTGTGCAATTAAGAGATAGATTAAAAACTACTCTTGGATATTTTGTTTCTGCAACTGTGACTTTTAATTATCCAACCATTGAGGCTCTAGCAGGATATTTTGCCAAGGAAATACTTTTTGTTTCCGGAAAATCTAATGATTTATTAGGACAAAATGAAAATTATTTGGAGACAACTGCTACTATGATAGAAGATTTTTCAGAAGCAGAAATAGAAGCATTATTGCTCAAAAAATTGCAATCTTTTTAAAAAAGATAAATTTCCATAAATCAAGACATTTATATAATTTCTATAAGTGCAAAATAGTCTGATATGTATTAATAATTAGTAGCAAACTTGAGATGGATCAGATTTCAGAACGCTTCTCACATTTATCTCCACTGAAACAAGCATTTCTCAAATTAGAAGAAATGCAATCTAAGCTTGAGGCTATGGAGCGAAGACAAAATGAGCCAATAGCGATTGTTGGTATGGCGTGCCGATTTCCGGGAGGAGCCGATTTAGAATCTTTCTGGCAACTATGCAAAGATGGAGTAGATGCTATTAAAGAAGTACCATCAAATAGGTGGGATTTAAATATCCATTACGATTCAAACCCTGCAAGTGCTGGTAAGATTTATACCCGTCGAGGGGGATTTTTGGAACGGGTAGATGAGTTTGATGCTGCCTTTTTTGGAATTGCTCCTCGTGAAGTTGTCAGTTTAGATCCTCAGCAACGGCTGTTACTGGAGGTGAGTTGGGAAGCTCTGGAGAATGCATCTCAAGCACCAGACAAACTGCACAACAGCAGTAGTGGCGTGTTTGTAGGGATAAATAGCGATGACTACAAACAACTTCAGCTGATGTCTGGCGATGCTGCTAACTTAAATGCTTATACTTTTACAGGCAACACTGCCAGCGTCGCAGCAGGTCGCTTATCTTACTTTCTAGGTTTACAAGGGCCTACCTTAGCCGTAGATACAGCCTGTTCGTCATCTTTAGTAGCAGTCCACCTAGCTTGTCAAAGCTTGCGTAACGGAGAATGCCGCCTTGCCTTAGCTGGCGGGGTGAATTTGATGTTATCAGAGAATTTAAACATTGTTCTCTGTAGAATGCAGGCTTTGTCCCCTGATGGTTACTGTAAAACTTTTGATGCCGAAGCCAACGGTTATGGACGGGGAGAGGGTTGCGGGATAGTAGTCCTTAAACGTCTTACGGATGCCATAGCGGATAATGACAACATCCTAGCTGTGATTCGAGGCACGGCAATTAACCATGATGGTCGTAGTAGTGGACTGACAGTTCCCAATGGATTAGCCCAGCAAGCCCTAATTAACACTGCCCTTGCTAATGGTCGGGTAGAACCTGCACAAATCAGTTATGTAGAAGTCCACGGCACAGGGACAGCATTGGGAGATCCCATAGAAGTTGAAGCTTTAGCAAGCGTATTAGGCAAAGGGCGATCGCCAAATCAGCCCCTAGTCTTAGGTTCTGTAAAGCCTAACATTGGTCATTTAGAAGCAGCAGCCGGGATAGCTGGTCTAATCAAAGTCGTACTAGCAATGCAACATAGGGAAATCCCGCCGCATCTGCATTTGAAAAAGCTAAATCCTGCGATCGCCTGGGAAGAACTTCCCGTTGCAATTCCCACCGATCTAACCCCTTGGCCTTCAATAGATAGTCAACGCCGCATTGCGGGAGTCAGTTCCTTTGGGATGAGTGGCACCAACGCCCATATAGTCTTAGAGGAAGCAGGAGAACTGGGGAGTCAGCATCGTAGGGCGACTGAAACGTTTGAGCGTCCGCAGCATATTCTCACTTTATCTGCCAAGAATGAAATTGCTTTGCAGGAATTGGCTCAACGCTACTGCGATTACTTAACAGCCAACCCCACAGAATCCCTAGCAGATATCTGTTTTACAGCCAATACAGGGCGATCGCATTTTGAACATCGTTTAGCCATAGTAGCTGATTCGCTATCGTCTTTACACCAACAGTTAGAAACCTCAGATGTTGATGAGTACTCAGTAAAAAGCGCTCATCCACACAACAGAAAAATCGCATTTCTCTTTACAGGACAAGGTTCCCAGTACATCAACATGGCACGGGAACTGTACCAGACTCAACCGACATTCCGCGCTTGCATAGATCAGTGCGAAGAAATTCTACGTCCCTACTTAGAAACATCATTACTGGATGTTCTTTATCCTAGTGAAACGGCAAATGCCAAATTAGACCAGACAGCTTACACCCAACCAGCCTTGTTTGCGGTGGAGTATGCCCTAGCTGGGTTGTGGCAATCTTGGGGAATACGGCCGACAATCGTCATGGGTCATAGTGTAGGAGAGTATGTTGCTGCTTGTATTGCCGGAGTATTTAGTTTAGAAGATGGGTTGAAACTGATTGCCGAGCGGGGACGGTTAATGCAAGCTTTGCCGTCCGGGGGTGAGATGGCAGTGGTATTTTCCGACTTGAAGCAAGTAACAACAGCCGTAGCTCCTTATGCTGAACAAATCTCCATCGCTGCGATTAATGGCCCGGAGAGCATTGTAATTTCGGGTAGGTGTGAGGCAGTCCAAGCAGTACTAGCTAAACTAGAAGCAAAAGGAATCGAAACCCGACAGTTAAAAGTGTCGCACGCTTTTCACTCTCCTTTGATGGAACCGATCCTAAATACTTTTGAGCAAATTGCAGCTCAAGTTAAATATTCATCTCCCAAGATTGCGCTGATTTCCAACGTCACTGGCAAGTTGACAACAGGAAAAGAGATTGCTAAACCTGGATATTGGAGTCGGCACATTCGAGATACGGTAAGGTTTTCAGCCAGTATGCAGACTCTGCACGAGCAAGGCTATGAAATATTTATCGAAATTGGTCCAAGTCCCGTACTACTGGGGATGGGTCGTCAGTGTTTACCAGAGAATAACCAGGTTTGGCTACCTTCATTACGCAAAAAACATTCTAATTGGCAGACTTTACTCAGTAGTGTAAAAAATTTGTATTTGCGTGGTGTTGAACTGGATTGGAGCAGATTTGACAAAAACTATCCGCGCCACCGCCTACAATTACCAACCTATCCATTCCAGCGATCGCACTATTGGATTGAATCGGTTAAATCGGCACAGACAGCGACACTTGCTCCTGATAAAGATTGGTTTTACGAAGTGCAATGGCAGCCAAAAACTCGCATGGCAGCAGGATGGCAGAGAATGCAACCAGAACAACCCGGTAGTTGGTTAATTTTCGCCGATCGGGGTGGTGTAGGTTTAGCTCTAGCATCTTTGTTTGAGAAGCAAGGCGAAACCTGTTTCATTGTATTTGCTAGCGAAGCCGATAAAACTTCCCAGCCAGGACACAAGCAGATCGACCCAAGACAGCTGGAAGATTTCCAAAGCTTGTTGCAGGAAGTATTAGCAAGCGATAATCGCCCATCCTGCCGGGGAGTAGTGCATCTATGGAGCCTAGATAGTACAGCCACCGAAGTAACGACAATAGATTCCTTAGAGACAGACCAAGACCGCAACTGTGGCAGCATTCTTCATTTAGTACAAGCTCTTTGCTCAGTAAAGTTTCCCCAGTTGCCTCGTCTATGGTTAGTAACTCAAAATACTCAACCCATAGAGGTAGACTCATTAGCAGTAGCGCAAGCACCAATTTGGGGACTCGGCCGGGTTATAGCCTTAGAACACCCTGAAATGTTCGCAGGGCTAGTAGATTTAGGAAATAGTGCTTCCTTAGAAGGAGCAGCCCAAATGCTATTCGAGGAGCTGAGGAATCCAGAGGTTGAGATGCAGGTAGCACTCCGCGATACACACCGATTTGTAGCTCGTCTAGTCCCCAGCCAAGGCGAGAAAGTAACACAGTCTTTCAGGATTCAAAACGATCGCACTTACTTAATTACCGGTGGTCTGGGCGGCTTAGGATTGAAAGTAGCTCAGTGGCTAGTAGACCAAGGTGTTCGTTACTTGGTACTAGTAGGACGTAGTGCTGTTTGTGCCAATATTCAAACGCAGTTGCTCTCACTCCAAAACCAGGGAGTTCAAGTCCTAGTAGCTCAAGCAGATATCTCTCAAAAGGTTGAGGTAGAAAGAGTTTTTGCAGACATTAGCAAATTCCCCTCTCTAGCAGGCATTATTCATATGGCAGGGGTTCTTGACGATGGCGTACTGCTCAAACAAGATTGGAACCGCTTTGTGAAAGTCATGGCTCCAAAGGTAGCAGGAGCGTGGAACCTACATACTCAAACCCAAGATATGCCTTTAGACTTTTTGATTAATTTTTCGTCGGCGGCTTCCTTACACGGTTCACTAGGTCAAGGTTCTTATGCCGCAGCTAACGCCTTTTTAGATACTCTGGCTCACTATCGGCAATTACAAGGATTACCAGCCTTAAGCATCAACTGGAGTTCCTGGGATGAAGTCGGAATGGCAGCAACGATGGCTAGCCGCGACCAACAGCGATGGACAGATGCAGGTGTAAGTTTTATTGCCATAAAGCAAGGTTTGCAAGTTCTAGGACAACTA
Source organism: Nostoc sp. CmiVER01 (assembly GCF_034531135.2). NCBI lineage: Bacteria > Bacillati > Cyanobacteriota > Cyanophyceae > Nostocales > Nostocaceae > Nostoc > Nostoc sp. CmiVER01. The sequence goes on along the minus strand of NZ_JAVRBU020000020.1, from coordinate 10,861 downwards.
CTTAAACAAAAACTTCCTCAAATTGGCGTACTGGCGGTAGATTGGTCGAAATACTTCAAACTATTTCCTAGTAATTTTGCATCTTCATTTCTGTCTGAGATAGCTAGCGAAACTCCATTAACAACGCAATATCAACAGTTGGAAATTTTACAAAGGTTAAAAAAGACTCCTCCAAATCAACAGAAAAATGCTTTAATTTCTTATATTCAAAATAAAGTCGCTGCTGTTTTGAGACTTGATGCCGAGTTAATTAAGCCCCATGTTGGCTTTTTTGAGATGGGCATGGATTCTTTAATGGCTGTTGATTTAAAGAATATTCTGCAAAAGAGTTTAGGGCATAATCTAGATTCAACTTTAACTTTTGAATACCCAAATATTGAGTCTTTAAGCGAATATTTACTGAAAGAGATTATTTTGGTTGAATCACTTCCCGATTCTCAGAAACAATCTGATCAAAACACCGAAGAACAGGCAAAAATCTTGGCACAAATCCAAGAATTATCTGAAGAAGAATTAGCAGCATTAGTTGATAAAGAGTTAGAAACATTAGGTATAGGAAATTAACGTGAGCAGCACTTCAGAAAGCATTAATCAACTATCTCCATTACAACGTGCGGCTTTAGCTCTCAAAGAAATGCGCTCTAAACTTGATGCCATTGAGAAATCACAGAGTGAGCCGATCGCGATCGTTGGTATGGGTTGCCGATTCCCTGGTGCCAAAGATATAGAATCTTTTTGGCAGGTATTGCGTGATGGTGTAGATGCCACAACAGAAGTGCCTGCCTCAAGGTGGGATACAGATGCTTTCTACGACCCCAATCCAGAAACTCCGGGCAAGATGTATGTGCGACGGGGTGGCTTTTTGGATGGTGTAGAAGAGTTCGATGCTGAGTTTTTCGGTATCTCTCCTAGAGAAGCAATCAGCTTAGATCCACAGCAACGGCTATTACTGGAGGTAGGTTGGGAAGCTTTAGAAAACGCAGCTCAAGCACCAGAAAAGCTCAACGGTAGCTTAACTGGGGTATTTGTTGGGATGTGTAATAACGACTATGTCCAACTAGAAGCTTTCTCTGCACCGAGCAACATTGATGTTTACACAGCCACAGGTAGCATTAACTTTGGTGTTGGGGCAGGTCGTTTAGCTTATATTTTAGGACTGCACGGGCCGACATTAACTGTAGATACATCTTGTTCGTCGTCTTTAGTCACAGTTCATCTAGCTTGCCAGAGTTTGCGTACTGGAGAGTGTAATTTAGCCTTGGCTGGTGGAGTCAACTTAATGCTGTCACCCATCACGACTATTGCCATGTCTAAAGTCAAAGCTTTAGCTGCCGATGGACGTTGCAAGACTTTTGATGCTGCCGCCGACGGTTATGGACGAGGAGAAGGATGTGGGATGATAGTTCTCAAACGCCTTAGTGACGCAGTCGCAGACGGCGATCGCATCCTTGCCCTAATTCCAGGAACCGCCATTAACCATGATGGGTGTAGCAGTGGACTGACGGTTCCCAATAGTCTCTCCCAACAGAAAGTGATTCGTGCTGCTCTCAAAAACGCCAAAATAGAGCCGACTGAAATTAGTTATGTAGAAGTTCACGGTACAGGCACAGCTTTGGGGGACCCGATTGAAATTCAAACATTAAAAGCCGTGTTTGCTAAAGAACGTACAGCAGCACAACCTCTAATGATTGGTTCAGCAAAGACGAATATCGGTCATCTAGAACCAGCAGCCGGGATAGCTGGTCTAATTAAAGTAGTGTTGGCAATGCAGCACCAAAAAATTCCAGCACACCTACATTTCAAACAGCTGAATCCTCATATTTCTTTGACAGGGACTTGTCTAAAAATTCCTACCGAACAAACTCCCTGGTCTGTAGCAGCAGGACAACGTCGCCTAGCTGGGGTGAGTGCCTTTGGTATGAGTGGAACTAATGCCCATGTCATAGTTGAGGAAGCACCAGTCAGAGAATTGGAGCGATCGCTAGTTAAACGCCCGATCCATCTATTAGCACTATCAGCTAAAAGCGAGACAGGATTAAAAGAACTCACAACTCGCATCACAAATTACTTAACAGCCAACCCCACAGAGTCACTAGCAGATATCTGTTTTACAGCCAATACAGGGCGATCGCATTTTGAACATCGTTTAGCCATAGTAGCTGATTCGCTATCGTCTTTACAGCAACAGTTAGAAGCCTCAGGTGTTGATGAGTACTCAGTAAAAAGCGTTCATCCACATAACAGAAAAATCGCATTTCTCTTTACAGGACAAGGTTCCCAGTACATCAACATGGGGCGGGAACTGTACCAGACTCAACCGACATTCTGCGCTTGTATAGACAAGTGCGATCAAATTCTACGTCCCTACTTAGAAACATCATTACTGGATGTTCTTTATCCTACTGAAACTGCAAATGCCAAATTAGACCAGACAGCTTACACCCAACCTGCATTGTTTGCTGTGGAGTATGCCCTAGCTCAGTTGTGGCAATCTTGGGGAATACAGCCGACAATCGTCATGGGTCACAGTGTAGGAGAGTATGTTGCTGCTTGTATTGCAGGAGTATTTAGTTTAGAAGATGGGCTAAAACTGATTGCCGAGCGGGGACGGTTAATGCAAGCTTTGCCGTCCGGGGGTGAGATGGTGGCTGTGTTTGGCAGTGAAGCGCAAGTGTTAGCCGCAGTAGAATCCGGCCAACAAATTGCCATTGCTGCGGTTAACACTCCTGGGAATGTGGTAATTTCCGGGGAGAGTGCAGATGTCCGATCTTTAGTATCTAAACTGGAAGCTTCAGGAGTTGAGACTCGGCAGTTAAAGGTATCTCACGCTTTTCACTCTTCTTTAATGGAGCCGATGCTGGATGATTTTGAACGGATAGCAGCTGAGGTTACATACTCACACCCCAAGATTAGTTTAGTTTCCAATGTCACCGGGCAACTAGCTGAGGGAGAAATTGTTGCTAGTGCTGATTACTGGTGTTGTCATATTCGGCAAACTGTCAGGTTTGCTGCAAATATGCAGACTCTACACGAACAAGACTGTGAAATATTTGTAGAGATTGGGCCAAACACCACCTTAATTGGTATGGGTAAGCAGTGTTTACCTCAAGGTGTCGGCATTTGGTTGCCTTCTTTAAGGAAAGGACAACAAGACTGGCAAGTGTTGTTGCAAAGCTTATGCACGTTGTACGCCCAAGGTCAAGAGGTTGATTGGGTTGGATTTGATTGCGACTATCGACGTTATCGGCTGTCGCTTCCTACCTATCCTTTTGAGCGACAACGATACTGGACTAAAGCTGTTAAGCTACAGCCTCAAGAATCGCTCCCATCTTTACCAGAAATAGCTCATCCTTTTTTGGGCAAACGCCTGCAATCTCCACTCCAGCAAATTCAGTTTGAGTCTCTATTCAGCATTGATTCACTGCCGCTTGTGCGCGATCATCAAGCCTATGGGATACCACTGGTTAATTTTGTAATTTATTTGGAGATGGTTTTTGCTGGGGTAGTGGAAGCCTTTGGTACGAAACCTTGTGTTTTGGAAGATATATTTATTTTTCAGGCTCTACTGTTACCTGAAAAAGTAGCTCGTACCGTGCAGTTGATTTTATCTGAAGATTCTGGCAAACTTTCTTTCCAAATTTTTAGTCTTACAAATGAACAGACAGCTTGGACGCTCCACGCTGCCGGAAAAGTTGTGATCGCTAAAACAAAAATAGCCGCCTCTAGTCGAAAATGCATTTCTTTAGAAAAAGTTCAGGCACAATACGACAAGGAAATTTCCAGAACTGAGTTCTACCAGATTATGGCAGAGCGGGGAATATTTTTAGGGACAAGTTGCCAAGCCTTAGAGCGAATTTGGGTAGGTAATGGACGGGCGCTAGGGGAAATACAACTTCCCCAAACAGCAGAGCTATTTGATAACCGATATCATCTGCCGTTGGCAAGTATGGATGCTTTATTCCAAATTGCTATCCCTTATCTGACTAACCAACCTGATAATTACCTACTTTCAGGTTGTGAGAACTTGCAATTTTATGGTTATTCGGGAAACCGATTGTGGTGTGAAGCTATTGTTCGACTTGGTGACGGGCAAGAAAATTACCAGGAAACAGTTTCCGCAGACATCCACCTATTTGATGAAACTGGACAGCTAGTAGCAGAAGTTGTCAATACACAACTAAAGCGTGTAAGTCATGAAATTATCCAACGTGCTACTGAAGCAGGTAAAAAAACCAGCTTCAATCCAACCGCCACCCAGCAAATTAAAAAAAACAGTCTGTCTAGAGAAAAACTCCTGGCTGTTGAACTAGGGAAACGTCAGCAGATGCTAGAGATATATCTTTTAGAAGGGCTGGCCAGTTCACTACAACTGCCATTAGCTAAACTCAACCCGCAACAGCCACTCGCTTCACTGGTTGATTCTCTAATGATTTTTGAACTTAAAAGGCGAATTGAGGCCGATCTCCAGGTGCGAGTGCCAATGGAGAAATTCTTTGGCGAAAACACCATCGCTCATCTAGCCGAATTATTACTTGAGCAAATCACACTAGCCAACCTCATCCTATCAAACCCCTCATCCACTGATAGCAGTGCAAATATGGAGGAAATTTCACTATGAGCTTATATAAACTTTTATCTGAACTCTCTGAGCGAGGGGTGAATTTGTGGGCTGAGGGCGACCAACTACGCATTCGCGCTCCTCAGCAAGCACTGACACCAGAACTACGTAACTCACTAGCTGAGTCTAAAGCTGAACTTCTATTGTTATTGCGTCAGAATAATATAGTAGCTAATAATACTGATTTGCCAGTGGTTGTGCCATGTTTAGCACAACGGCACGAACCTTTTCCTCTCACCGATATGCAGCACGCCTTTTGGGTAGGCCGTAGTGGTATCTTAGAGCTTGGCAATGTTGCCAATCATGGTTATTACGAAATTGAATGTATTGATTTAAACCTAAAACGGTTGAATCAAGCCTTGCAAGCATTGATTGAGCGTCACGATATGTTGCGGGCTATAGTCTTACCCAGCGGTCAGCAAGTGATTCTTGAACAAGTCCCTTTTTACGAAATTGAAGTTTTAGATTTGAGAGGACAAGACGATGCAGTTGTCGCCTCGGCGATCGCGAATATTCGTGAGCGGATGTCTCATCAAGTGCTGTCGGCTGACCAATGGCCAGTGTTTGAGTTGCGAGCCACACGTTTAAATGGGCAACGCATCCGTCTGCATTTCAGCTACGATTTGCAGATATTTGATGCCTGGAGTATGTTTCGTTTTTTTGACGAATGGTATCAAATTTACCAAAATCCTGATGTGGCATTGCCATTTTTAGAACTTTCATTTCGGGATTATGTTTTAGCAGAGCAAAAACTGCAAGATACAGAATTATACAAGCGATCGCAAGAGTATTGGTTCAATCGTTTAGATGACTTACCCCCAGCCCCTGACTTACCACTAGCAAAAAATCCCAAAGAAATCAAACAACACCAAAATCAGCGTTATCAAGGACGATTAGAGCCAGCTGATTGGCAACAATTAAAGCAACGAGCTGCTCATGCTGGTTTAACTCCCTCTGGAGTTTTGCTAGCTGCATTTGCCGAAATCTTGACTATTTGGGGGAATCCGCGATTTACGATTAATCTTGCCTTATTTAATCGTCTGCCATTGCATCCCCAGGTCAACGACATTCTAGGAGACTTTACCTCCGTAACCTTATTAGCTGTTGACAATTCTACTCCAGAGCCATTTAGCGATCGCTCTCGTCGGCTACAACAACAACTCTGGCAAGATTTAGAACATCGCTATATCAGTGGAGTGCGTGTAACGCGGGAATTGGCTCGCAGACGGGGTAAAGCTCCCAGTGCCATGCCAGTTGTATTCACTAGCACTCTGGGTTTTAGCTCTCTTGGACAAGAAACGTTGACCTTTAGTCATTTTGGGGAATTGGTCTATGGTATCAGTCAAGCTTCCCAAGCTTGGATGGATATTCAAGTTTGGGAAGATCAGGGAGCATTGACCTTCAACTGGGATGTGGTCGAAGAACTTTTCCCAGAAGGATTGATTATCGATATGTTTGAGGCTTATTGTCGTTTCCTCAAACAACTAGCAACTTCTGAATTAGCTTGGACTCAGACGAATCGAAAACTAATTCCTCCTGCTCAATTGGCACAACGGGAAGTGATTAATGCAACTACCGCACCAACACCCGACAAACTGCTGCATACTTTGTTTGCGGCGCAAGTTCAAAAGCAAGGAGGGGAACCCGCCGTTATTTCATCCGAGCGTACCCTAACTTACCAAGAGCTATACACACTTGCCAATCAAGTCGGTCATCGACTGCGGCAACTAGGGGTTGTGCCTAACCAACTGGTAGCTGTGGTTATGCAGAAAGGATGGGAACAAATTGTGGCTGTCATGGGAATTTTGGCTGCTGGTGCGGCTTATGTTCCCATCGATCCCGGATTGCCACAACAGCGCAGAGAATATCTTCTAGAAAATAGCCAGGCCAAAATCGTTCTGACTCAATCTTGTTTGGATAAAAAATTGGCATGGTCGTTGGGAATACAGCTTTTGTGCATAGATACAGAAACATTCGCCAACGAGAACAGCCAACCACTGCCACCAATGCAAACGCCTGACGATTTAGCTTATGTAATTTACACCTCTGGTTCCACTGGCTTGCCCAAAGGAGTAATGATTACTCATCGCAATGTCGTTAACGTACTTGCCCACACAAACCAACGGTTTAATATTAATTCTCAAGACCGCATCCTAGCTTTAACGGCTTTGAATCACGATTTGTCTGTTTATGACATATTTGGTCTTTTAAGTGCTGGCGGTGCAATTGTGATGCCCGATACTTGTGCAGCCAAAGATCCGGCTCACTGGGCTGAGTTGATGGTGCGGGAAAAAGTGACACTGTGGAACTCAGTACCCGCAATGATGAAGATGTTGGTGGAATATGCAGAGAATCAATCTGTGACATTATCAACAAGCTTGCGTTTGGCAATTCTAGGCGGTGATTGGCTTCCGGTTTCCCTGCCTACCCGTCTGCAAACTTTAATACCAAAAGTACAAATACTCAGTATTGGTGGCCCGACAGAAACAACTATTTGGAATATTGGTTATTTGATTACAGAGGTTAACCCAGATTGGAAAAGTATTCCTTATGGGAAACCGATGGCAAATGCCAAATACTACATTTTGAATGAAGCTTTAGAAGATTGCCCTGTTTGGGTTCCCGGTCAAATGTACTGCGCTGGAGTCCAAGTTGCTAAGGGTTATTGGCAGGATGAAGAAAAAACTGCTGTGAACTTCCTCACCCATCCCCGCACAAAAGAACGTATTTACCGTACAGGCGACCTCGGTCGTTATTTACCTGATGGCAACATTGAATTTTTGGGGCGCGTGGATTTCCAAATCAAACTCCGGGGATATCGTATTGAAACAGGAGAAATTGAAGCGGCTTTAAAACAGCACCCAGATATTAAAGATGCAATAGTCACTGCTGTCGGGGAGTCAGAGCAAAATCAACATCTGGTAGCTTATGTGGTTCCCAAGCAAGATCAAGCATTAAGTTGCTTGGAAACGGAAAGTGCAAACGCTGAGAAATCTCAGCTAATTTGGCAATCTCTGGTACAAGCAGGACTGCAACAAGCTGAAAATAGTTTTTGGGAAGCAGATGTTCCCACTTTCGCTGCAATATGGGAATACCAAAATTATCTATACACTATTTCAGTGTGTCGGGCGTTGAGAAAGCTTGGTGTTTATAACTCACCAGGAGAGAGGTATGACGTAGATGATTTAATGTCTCAATGTCAAATTGCTCCTCGCTATCAAAAATGGTTAAATCGGGCTTTGCAAATATTGGTTAAAGAAGGTTGGTTGCAGCAGCAGGGAAAAGTTTTTACCAGTGTTGTGGAATTACCAATTGCGGTGTTTCAAAAACTGTCAAAAGAAATTCAGATAAATCATGGGTTTACTAAAACCTGGATGGATTTAATACCTGATGCTCCTTTTGAGGACTTAGCAGATATTATTACCGAAAAAATCCATTCGGCAGAAATTTATGTCTCCGAAAAAACTCGCGAGATATACAAAATCATGTTCGCTGATTGCAATGCGATCGCAAGCGAAATGATTGCTACAATGTTACAAAACCTAGAGCCAGGAAACCAACTACGAATTTTGGAAGTTGGAGGTGGTTATGGTTCGACTACAGAACATTTACTACCCCTATTACCATCAGAAACTACCTACGTTTTTACCGATATTTCGCAGTTCTTTCTCCAGCAAGCTCAAGAAAAATTTGCCAACTATCCTTTTGTGAGTTATGACATTTTAGACCTGGAAAAAAATCCTGTCGAGCATGGTTTTGAAGCACATTCCTTCGATTTAGTTATTGCGGCAACTGTTATCCATAACACTCAATATATAGAGCAAACACTGAAAAATATTCGCTCATTGTTAGCTCCCAATGGTTTACTTTTGGCAATTGAAAAAACCCAATTTCATCCCTCATTTGATTTGAATATGGGACTACAGCAAGGGTTTGAACGCTTTGATGATCGAGAACTCCGCTCAGAACATCCAGTGCTGTCAAAAGAACAATGGCAGAAAATCTTAGCTGCTTTGGAATTTACAGACAGCGTTTTTATGAACCAGTCTGGTTCTATTGCTGATTTAATTGGGTTTGATGTTTTTGTTGCTCAAGCACCATCAACTGTGCAAAGTTTTAAACCTAAAAAGTTACGTGATTTTCTTCAGGCAAAGCTGCCTGAGTATATGCTGCCTGCTGAATTTGTCCTTTTGGATACTTTGCCACTGACAGCAAATGGCAAAATAGATCGTCGTGCTTTACCTGGGTTACAAGGTTTGCGATCGCTAGTGAAAGCAGCTTATGTCATGCCACAAACAGAAACAGAAAAAATCGTTGCTGGTATTTGGCAAGAAGTTTTGCGAATAGAGAAAGTGGGTATTAACGATAATTTTTTTGAACTTGGGGGAGATTCTCTACAAGTTACTCAAGTTGTCTCGCGGGTAAATGAAAAATTCCAGATCAATATACCCATGCAAAGTTTGCTGCAAACTCCAACTCTAGCTAGCTTGGCGAAGTCCATTGACGAGATTAATATCACAGCTCAAAAACTCCAAGCTCCCATCGACAAAGCATTAACTAATCGCGTGGAAATTGAGTTATGAAATCTATTCAAGAGTTTTTATCCTATATTAGTAATCTAGACATCAGGCTTTGGTTAGATGGCGTTAGCGGAGCGCCTCTGGAAGAGGTTCGTTTGCGGTGTAATGCCCCTCAAGAAGTACTGACACCGGTTCTGCAAGCACAAATAGCCGAACGCAAAGCTGAAATCATCCAATTTCTCAAACAAGTTAATTCTGCTGCTAGTTCAACTGTTGAAGCGATTCAACCAGTTCCACGGGACGCAAACCTACCCTTGTCCTTCGGGCAACAAGGACTGTGGTTTATCGATCAATTGGAAGGCGGTAGCGCGGCTTACAATCAGATATTTGCTATCCAAATCACAGGATTGTTGAATGTAACTGTTTTGGAGCAAGCTCTTAACGAAATCGTACAGCGTCATGAAATTCTCCGCACTACATTTAAGAGTGTAGATGGACAAGCCTTCTGTGCTGTCGCTCCTCAATTGAATTTGCAACTATCGATAGTAGATTGGCAGCATTTATCTAAAACCGAGCAATGGCAAGAAGCCCGGCAGTTATCTGTAGCCGAATCTCAGCAGTCTTTCAACTTAGCACAGGGAATATTACTGCGAACCACACTGCTGAAATTCGCTTTAGAAGATTACTTGCTGATATTTACGATCCATCACGCGATCGCAGATGCTTGGTCGAGTGCGATTATTATGCGAGAACTAAGCACACTCTACGAAGCCTTCTCTCAAGGTAAGCCTTTACCTTTACCAGAGTTACCTATTCAGTATGCTGACTTCGCTAATTGGCAGCAACAAAAGTTGCAAAAGTCAGATTTTCAAACACAACTGAACTATTGGCAGCAAAAACTAGCTGGTAATCTCCCCATCTTACAATTACCAAGCGATCGCCCACGCCCAGCTGTTCAAACTTTTCGAGGAGCCACTACTACCATCAAAATTGGGGCAGATATTACCCAAAAGTTGAAAAAGCTCAGTCAGCAGGAAAAAGCCACTTTCTTCATGACCATGCTAGCAGCTTTTAAAACGCTTCTTTATCGCTATACTGACCAAGAAGATATTTGTGTTGGTACTACCATTGCCAATCGTCATAACCGCGATTTGGAATCACTTATTGGTTATTTTCTCAATACTCTTGTGATGCGTACCGACTTGTCGGATAATCCGTCTTTTCGAGAGTTGTTAGGGCGGGTGCGGGATGTCGCTTGGGAAGCATTTAATCATCAAGATTTGCCTTTTGAACTTTTGGTAGCACAATTACAGCCAAAGCGTGATTTAGCTTATACTCCGCTATTCCAAGCCATGTTTGTGCTAGAAAACGTATTAACAGAAGAAGTTAAAATCCCAGGATTGACCCTTAAATTTTTAGAAATGCCAACGGCAACAGCTAAGTTTGATTTAACCTTATCAATAAGGGAAACTGAGCAAGAGTTGTTAGCAAAATTTGAATATAATACTGATTTATTTGATGCCGCTACTATTAGTAGAATGGCAGCATATTTTGAGAATTTGCTTTTGGCGATCGCGACAAATCAAGAGCAACGTCTTAGCGAATTACCTCTACTAAGTGTAGCTGAACGGCATCAGTTATTAGTGGAATGGAACAACACAAAAGTAGAATACCCAAACAGTTGCCTACATGAGTTATTTGAAGCGCAAGTAGAGCGTACACC
>NZ_JAVRBU020000019.1:0-163746 GCF_034531135.2 Nostoc sp. CmiVER01 | reverse complement strand
CCCCTTTATAAGGGGAGGGTTAGGGTGGGGTAAAAAATATGTGATACATGAATCATTACTTTTCAAACATCCTCTAAGGGCGATCACTTTTCTAATGTGGAAGAGGCATCACTTTTTTAGTCATCATCATTCATTTTTCTGCTCAAGCTAAGTACTAAGCTTAATTTAATACTTTATTCTCTCTTAACTTTTCAGCGAAATTTATAATTGACAAAAGCAATGTTATCCTAACTGGTCACGAATTAACCGATTTAATTTTATTCAATGGTAAGAGGTATGGAACCGACCATCGAACAACTTAAAGCATTCTTTGACTTTTGCGTTCGGGCTAGTAATTTGTTTAGAGATATAGCATTGGTTGGATTTGATGAGAGGACAAGCCGGATCGTAATTTTGATAGGCGAAACCATCCAAGTAGAAATTTTTAGTAACGGGGAGAACATTATCCGATGACAGACTATTTAACTCTTAATGAGCAAGAATTAAGACAATATGTGATATCAAACCCCGAGGACGAGGAGGCATTTCAGCATTACCTCAGTATCATGAGAGCCAAACCGGGGGTAGTGGTCAGCACTCCAGAACAATTAGAGGCTGAATTAAAACGGCGTATTAATCAAGCTAGTTAACATAAAACCCGTTACTGAAATTCCAGCAACGGGGTTTTTTCAATTTAGCAGCTTGACTCAATGTGAATTTTGGAACTTGCCTTCAGCTATCATCTTCTTGGATATTCCCGCGATCGCACACCCTTATATCTGTGCTGATTTGGTGACTTGGATCTGGATGCAGCAGGCTCAATTTTTTCCGTTTTACCAACTTTCGGTGATTGGCGATCGGCTATGATATCCAGGGCAGACAAATGACAAAACTCGACGGAACAAGGGGTAGCGTTACCGTCAGTATCTCAAATTTTTATCGTTTTACCAACATTCGGTTAAAAGTTGGTATTACAAAGGATCTGTCCCACTCTTGAGTGAATATTACTCACTCCCAGGAGAGATTTATCTGTTTTACGATCACAGTGATGGACAGGTCAGGTAATGTAGATATTAATTTAAAAAACAACCTTAAAAAATCAAGTTTCAATTTTAGCTAAGAAGATTTTTATATGGATGACTACGATCAGACAGCTAAAAACAATTTCCTCTACGAGCGCTATCGCTATCTTGGTAAGTTTACGCCTCAAAGTTTTTTATTCAATGCTAATCTTCAAGAATTTTCTCAACGTGTTTGTTATCTGTGCAATCTACAGACTTTGGGAAAACTTTCTTCACAAGAGTGCTATGAGGAAATTGAGTCACTCTGGCAGAAGTTAACACTGAGTTTTAAAGCGCTACAGACTGATGACAAAGACGTAACTGAATAATTAGACCTGGGAGCAGCAGCAAGCTTGGCGAGGCTGTCCCCAGTTAGGGAAGATGTCGGAAAAGTGGAATTTGATGACATCAGCAGGGGGCTGGGAACAAGCTGAAAGCCAAAAAGAGCGCCTTTTAGACCAAATGCAGGCAGATGTTAATTCAAAGCGCGTAACTTTCGGAATCACTGCTCACAGAGAAGGCGTGTATTCCGGGTCTGGAACTGGTAACTCAATCCCTCGGCTTTGCAGTGCTTCAACTATCTGAGATACAGATTTATTTCCCAGATTTTTCAGCGTTCGCAAGCCTGTGACACTATATTTCTTTAAATCTTCTATTGTGTTAACTTGTGCCTCTTTAAGCGCCGTATAAGTATTTTTTTTCAAATTCAATGACTCAATACTGTTTTCATCAACAACGCCATTCGGTTTATTATCCCCATTTATTTCCTCTACGGGGTGTACATTACTATTGGCAACCTCTACAAGCTGATTATCCGACGAGATTGAGTCTATGCTTTGAGGCAAGCTGATTTTGTCAACACTGTCTACATTGGCATCAACAACACCATTCGGCTTATTGTCCTCAAGTATTTCTAGAACTCTATCTATTTTTACTAGTTGCTCATAAACAGTATTTACACTCACAGTCGGTTCTACACCAGCATCAACAGAGGCTAACCAGTCATTTTTGATTAGGTTGGATAACTCTGACTTTGTATGGTTAGGCTTCAATCTGCCATCTGTAATTAACTTTTCGACAACAGAATGTGGCACACGGAAGCTTACAATAGGCGATTCCTTGGTTTTTTTTCCCATATCTCTCTACCTTGTCAACAATGTACACATTGAATATATCAATATGTATACAGTGTTGACAACATGGACAAATCATTACGTCTGCCTTTTGCCTTCCCCCAACCAAGATCACCAAAAGTTGCCAAGAACCTTGGGAGTGTAGTTTTGTCCACTGTTTGGTGAATAGCCTTGACCGTAAATCGGGTTAAGGCACAATACGGTTCAGTTAAGGCTAAAACTCTTTGTCAAACTCAATTTTTTTAACGAACCGCCAAGGACGCCAAGGACGCAGAGAGAAGAAAGAAATGCTTAACTGAACTGTATTGGGTTAAGGCAAGAAAACTCATCATCTAGTACCTCAAAACGACTTTGGAGTACCTCAATACGACTTTGGAGTACCTCACTCAAAACGACTTTGAAGTACCTCAAAACGACTTTGAAGTACCTCAAAACGACTTTGAAGTACCTCAAAACGACTTTGAAGTACCTCAATACGACTTTGGAGTACCTCAATACGACTTTGGAGTACCTCAAAACGACTTTGGAGTATCTCAATACGACTTTGGAGTACCTCAACACGACTTTGAAGTACCTCAACACGACTTTGAAGTACCTCAATACGACTTTGGGGTATCTGTTGCTCACTTTATGTAGTTTTTTTGACATTCTCAATAAATGTCTAAGTATAATCCACTAAAAGTAATTAGGTCGATCTTAATTTGCTTTAATTTTTCCGAATTATCTCTCAGAGAAGTTTATTGTTGCATTGGCTACAGTACATACAGTAATCCTATAACTTCTTCAGGAGCGCATCTCATGGCACGACTAAAACGCAGTTCACCAGATTTAGAAAAGGCTCTCCGTCGAATTGCAGGAATGCGATCAATTAGCCCTACACTAGAATTTGGCAACGGATTAAGTTTGAAAGACTACGACAGCTACATCCAAACCTTGCAAACCCAGCTATCTACCTACAACACTTTACTCTCTAGCATAGATGAAATGGCAGGTCGCCTCTCTCTAATTGAAGAAGAATTGCGCGGCTACTCTGAAAAGATGTTAATGAGTGTGGCAACCCATTATGGCAAAGACAGTTTGCAATATATCCAGGCGGGAGGTAAGCCACGCAAGAAATCATCACGCCGTTCTAGCAACACCCAATCCCCATCTGAGAGTACAGCTACAATCTTGAATGGTGCAAACAACAATGGTAAACAAGAACAGTTAACAGTGAACTGATTTAAATCTCCACTCTCTACCCTGGCTTATGATCCAAACGGGTAGCTTGCTCTAGGGCGGCTTTTTCTTTGGCTCGGCGGACATAAGGTTGTAATTGGGCGCGATCGCAACCTGTTAAAATAATCAAGTTTTCCAAGCTGATCCCCCGCATTAACATTTCTACACGCCAGGTTTGTTGTGCTTGTGCTATATCTGGCGTTTGTCCTTGGGGAGTTAACAGTCCATCACTCCATATTTGCCAACGTGTCTGAAGCTCTGATTCTGAAAGCGGTTTGCCTGTTTCATTCAAAAACATGGCTGTTTGAGAATCTTTACGACTTTTCAGCCATTTGATTAAAGGATTATTAGTAAAAGAACCGTAGCGTTTACCCAAAATCCACTGATTCACAGGTACTTGACGGACAAATCCGGGAATTGTAATTTGCAAAAAGTGTCCTTGAGTATCGTAGATTTGGTGCGATCGCTCCAAGCTAATTATTTCTGTAGCGGATAACCCAGCCCCAAATAACACATAAGCCAAGGCATAATCTCGTACTCCCGATTTCCTCGCTTGTTGCAGAATTTCGTGAACTAAACTAGCAGGCAAATCAGCTACTTCTGTGCTAATGAACCCGCCTTGTAAAGAGTTCATTGCTGATTCTGTTGAAGATGACATGGCTCCATTTAAAAACAACTCCACCAAATTTTCCAGAAAATCATCCCGATCCTCCCAAAGCTCGTGAAATTCGCTGGTGAACTCAATTACGGCATATCCCAAGATCATCCCATTCAGCAAACTGGCTAATTTTTCTGCCGGTAAATAGGTATTTAGGTGGCCTTGCTGGATTACAGTAGCTAAATACTGTGCTACATAGCGGTTTGCCTCTGTTACTCCCCTACCTAGTGCGCGGCGATTTTCTGCCGGGAATTGGTCGGCTTCACCCACCACAGACCGGACGAACTCTGGCACTCGTTCTAATGCATGTAAGCTATCACTTGCATAATCTTTAAGAGCTTGGTAGACATTGCCGGGAGGCGTTGCCCGCCGCACCAGCGACTCACCTAAATCCTTGAAGGCTGCGGACTCTTCCAGCACAGCCAAAAGGAGTCCATGCTTATTGCCAAAATTCCGAAATAGAGTCACTTCGTTGACTTCGGCTTTTTCAGCAATTTGGCGGGTTGTGGTTGCGCTGACTCCGTGAGCAGAAAACAACTCAAGTGCAGCTTGAATCAGGCGTTGACGAGTTGAAATGAGATGAGATGACATACAGAAATGCAAGTGGCACTTGCACGGATATCAGAGTTCTGCTAGCATAACAAATGTAAGTGATACTTGCTTTACTCTACTGTAATGAACTGATGTACAGGGTGGGTAAATCCTAGTGGGGTTATGCCCAAGAAAAAGCAAATCGCTTCATGATCCATCAACAGGAATTTTTATGACCGCAAATTTTGGGGCGATCGCCCCTGAGAGAGGCAAGTCACCTCAACTCAGTTGGACGAATGTAGTATTTTTTGCTACATTTCATGCTTTAGCACTTCTGTCTCCTTGGTTTTTCTCCTGGTCAGCATTAGGTTTGCTAGTGTTTCTGCACTGGTTATTCGGGAGCATTGGTATTTGTTTGGGATATCACCGACTACTGAGCCATCGGAGTTTCCAAGTTCCTAAGTGGTTAGAGTATGCGATCGCCCTGATTGGAGCGTTGGCTATGCAAGGTGGGCCAATTTTTTGGGTAGGTGGACACCGCCAGCATCACGCCCACACAGAAGATATTAATTTAGACCCTTACTCTGCCCAAAGAGGCTTTTGGTGGAGCCATATACTATGGATTTTTTACCCGCGCCCAGAATTTTTTGACTATGACACCTATAAAAAATATGCCCCCGATCTAGCAAGACAACCCTATTATTGTTGGTTAGATCGCTACTTCTTGCTGTTGCAAATACCCTTCGCCTTACTGCTTTATGTCTTAGGAGGATGGCCTTTCGTATTCTACGGAGTGTTTCTCAGATGTGTCTTACTTTGGCACTCAACCTGGTTTGTGAACTCAGCATCACACCTGTGGGGTTATCGCACCTTTGATGCCAATGATGGCGCTCGTAATCTTTGGTGGGTATCTATCGTCACTTATGGAGAAGGATGGCACAACAACCATCATACTTATCCTCACATGGCAAAATCTGGCTTTTCTTGGTGGGAGATTGATGTTACTTGGTGGAGCATCTCAGTTTTGCAGACTTTGGGTTTAGCCAAAAAAGTTGTTTCGCGTCCTCCTCAAGGTGCAACTCACGGCTAAATTGCAACTAAATTATCATGAATTTGTTATGCCGATTGCTTCTTGCAGTCGGCTTACTAATTTTTATCAGTAGTATTTCACGATAAAATGACAACGCGGCAAATCTCAGCAATACATCAAGCGTGAAAACTGACAGTATTTTTTATCGCCTTTTTCAAGAACTTCCTGGCATCTTTTTTGAATTAATTGGTAATCCACCCCAAATCGCAGAGGCTTATAAATTCTCTTCAATTGAAATTAAGCAAACTGCATTCCGTATAGATGGAGTTTTTTTGCCAACCCAAGGGGAAGAAAATCCGATTTACTTTGTGGAAGTTCAGTTTCAAACCGACACAGAAATTTATTCACGCTTATTTTCAGAAATTTCTTTATACTTGCGCCAAAATAAACCTAAGAATTATTGGCGAGGAGTAGTTATCTATCCTAATCGCAGTTTAGATACAGCAGATATCAGAAATTACAGTGAATTTTTCACAAGTGGGCGCGTTAGTCGCATTTATCTTAATGAATTAGGTGAAACTGCATTATTACCAGTTGGAATTGCTACGATGAAATTATTGGTCGATGAAGAGGAGACTGCAATCACATCTGCTAGGCAGTTAATAGAGAGAACCCAGCAAGAAATCAACATTGAACCGCAACGGCGGCAATTATTAGAATTAATAGAGACAATTTTGGTTTACAAATTTCCGACAATGAGTCGAGAGGAGATTGAAGGTATGTTTGGGTTAAGTGATTTGAAACAAACACGAGTTTATCAAGAAGGCAAGCAAGAAGGCAAACAAGAAGGCAAACAAGAAGGCAAACAAGAAGGAGCGCGTGAAGAAAAGTTTAGAATGATACCTTTGTTGTTGAAATTGGGATTGAGTTTTGAAGAAACAGCGAAAGAGTTAGGTTTGAGTCTAGAAGAGATTCAGCAAGAAATCCAAAAACAGCCTCCAAGTCAGGATACATAACTTACAATTAGCAGCGATCGCAGATACCTCTAGATATTCCTGCTATTTTCCATTTCCATTAATTTTTAATTTTTTATATGATTTCGCTCTCTCCCATTCTCCAAGCTAGACTCTCCCAACCCCTCAAAATTGGCTCGTTTGAAGTAAAAAGTCGGGTTCTCCAGTCGCCTCTATCTGGGGTGACAGATATGGTATTTCGTCGTCTTGTGCGTCGCTATGCGCCAGATTCGATGATGTATACCGAAATGGTAAATGCTACCGGGTTACATTATGTCAAGCAATTACCTAAAATCATGGAGGTAGACCCAAATGAGCGCCCAATTAGCGTTCAACTATTTGATTGCCGTCCAGATTTCCTGGCAGAAGCAGCAATAAAAGCAGTTGCAGAAGGTGCTGATACTGTAGATATTAATATGGGTTGTCCGGTAAATAAGATCACTAAAAATGGTGGTGGTTCTTCGTTGTTGCGGCAACCAGAAGTAGCAGAAGCAATTGTGCGGGAAGTGGTAAAAGCTGTTGATGTACCTGTGACAGTAAAAACCCGTATAGGCTGGAATGACAATGAAATTACTATTCTCGACTTTGCCAAACGGATGGAAGATGCAGGCGCGAAAATGATCACAGTACACGGTCGTACTCGTGCCCAAGGATACAATGGCAATGCCCGTTGGGAATGGATTGCCCGTGTCAAAGAAGTGCTTGCTATCCCAGTTATTGGGAATGGAGATATTTTTTCCGTTGAAGCGGCGGTGAAATGTCTAGAACAAACTGGCGCTGATGGTGTGATGTGTTCCCGTGGAACTTTGGGTTATCCGTTTTTGGTGGGAGAAATTGATCACTTTCTGAAAACTGGAGAGATATTACCGACACCAACCCCGATTCAGCGCTTGGAATGTGCAAGAGATCATTTACAAGCCTTGTGGGAATATAAAGGCGATCGCGGTGTACGTCAAGCCCGTAAGCACATGACTTGGTATGCTAAGGGTTTCGTTGGTGCAGCCGAACTCCGAGGACAGTTAAGTTTAGTTGAAAAAGTAGATCAAGGTTTGGTGATGATTGACCAAGCAATTGAAAAATTAGCTAATGGTTATGAACTAGAGGAAGAAACACAAAGTAGTTTGGTAATGCTTTAAAAAATGCATTTTACCAGAAACTCTATCTCAAATAGAGCAATTTTGATGTAGATATATGACAATTAAAATTATTATTTTCTACGTAAATAAAGTGGGCGATCGCAATGTTAATCTCCAAACACAATGATGTTGTATCCATCCCCGAAATCTTCTCATTAGAAGACTTCATGGCAAATCCCCCAGAGGGAATGGAGTGGGATTTCATTGAATTGCAATCACAATGCAAGTAAAGCGAGTGAAAGTTTTAAAAACGTTTCAATCCCTAATAGGGATTTTATTGAATTGCAATGTTCAGACTTTAGAAGCTCACACTGCTCAGGTTTGGTTTCAATCCCTAATAGGGATTTTATTGAATTGCAATATAAAACTTGGGGTTTGTGGGTTAAAGCCGATTTCTGTTTCAATCCCTAATAGGGATTTTATTGAATTGCAATCCACCAGTGCCACCTGATACACCAGTAACCAATAGTTTCAATCCCTAATAGGGATTTTATTGAATTGCAATGGTTTCAAGCTGGGCTGCTATTTCATCCATACCCGTTTCAATCCCTAATAGGGATTTTATTGAATTGCAATTCCAGGTCTTTCTGTCCAATTGAGTGATTGCCCTGTTTCAATCCCTAATAGGGATTTTATTGAATTGCAATTCAAGAATTGCACCAAGGATTAAGGCAATGATTGAAGTGTTTCAATCCCTAATAGGGATTTTATTGAATTGCAATTCAGTAGTTCTTAATGCTTGAATCCCAGCCATCGTGTTTCAATCCCTAATAGGGATTTTATTGAATTGCAATACCTGCTGCGGCACAAGCAGCAACATTCCTCTTTGTTTCAATCCCTAATAGGGATTTTATTGAATTGCAATTCTCACCTTACTAGGGTCGCAAGTATCATAGTCAAGCTTGGTTTCAATCCCTAATAGGGATTTTATTGAATTGCAATTTGTTTGGAGATACCAGAGTACCATCTGCACGGTTTGTTTCAATCTCTAATAGGGATTTTATTGAATTGCAATGGCTCGGCTGGCGGTGGCATTGTTGGTCGCTTGTTTCAATCCCTAATAGGGATTTTATTGAATTGCAATTTTCGTTAAATGACTATCAAAAAACCATTGGCTATCAGTTTCAATCCCTAATAGGGATTTTATTGAATTGCAATTTTGCACCCCGCTTTACCCATCACTTACAGCACAATGTTTCAATCCCTAATAGGGATTTTATTGAATTGCAATTTTGTAAAGGCTATACTTCTACTCCCAACAATAGGTTTCAATCCCTAATAGGGATTTTATTGAATTGCAATCCCTGAGTGTGGGTTACTTCTTCGGCTGGTTTGCCGTTTCAATCCCTAATAGGGATTTTATTGAATTGCAATGTACTTATTGCAAAGAAAAATTATTTGCTATAATCGTGTTTCAATCCCTAATAGGGATTTTATTGAATTGCAATTTTGGCAACATGCCTTAAGACCTTCCGTACTCAGAGTTTCAATCCCTAATAGGGATTTTATTGAATTGCAATCTTTACTGGATTCGTAATAATATTCTTTCATTTAATTGTTTCAATCCCTAATAGGGATTTTATTGAATTGCAATTTTTAATGGGAAAAGTCTTGTTTTTAGCGGAAGCGTTTCAATCCCTAATAGGGATTTTATTGAATTGCAATATTAGCTTTAGAAACAAAGTAGGAATAGAGCTTGATACCCTGTTTCAATCCCTAATAGGGATTTTATTGAATTGCAATCCGCTTTTTACTGCCAAGCAAGAATTAAAAATACGTTTCAATCCCTAATAGGGATTTTATTGAATTGCAATAAAAGCCAGATGGTATTTTAATAAATTCGCCTTTAAGTTTCAATCCCTAATAGGGATTTTATTGAATTGCAATCTCGGAGCTTTCCTCATCAACTGAGCGTTTTAGCTGTTTCAATCCCTAATAGGGATTTTATTGAATTGCAATTCATCCGGCGTACCTTCGCACTCATAAACCTTGTTTCAATCCCTAATAGGGATTTTATTGAATTGCAATCCGCGTGGGGTTTAGAGGGGAAGAGCGACTTGGCAGTTTCAATCCCTAATAGGGATTTTATTGAATTGCAATATCAAATCGGTGATAATTTCTAAAGTTTCGTTGTTTCAATCCCTAATAGGGATTTTATTGAATTGCAATGTCATATTCAGTATTTGGTCACTTAGTTTTTAAAGTTTCAATCCCTAATAGGGATTTTATTGAATTGCAATCTAATTCAGCAGATTGGCTACACATTTATTGTGATTGTTTCAATCCCTAATAGGGATTTTATTGAATTGCAATCCAGGATTTAAAACTGTATACAGCGAATCGGAATTAAGTTTCAATCCCTAATAGGGATTTTATTGAATTGCAATACTCTTTATGACCCCATATAATAGCCAATTGAATGTTTCAATCCCTAATAGGGATTTTATTGAATTGCAATATACTACGATAGCGATTGGGTAAGAGGCAAAGAAGTTTCAATCCCTAATAGGGATTTTATTGAATTGCAATTTGATTGAACGACCAATCAATATCTCTTTGCCCAGTTTCAATCCCTAATAGGGATTTTATTGAATTGCAATAGCATTATCAACAATTGCAGCAGTTATGGGGAATGTTTCAATCCCTAATAGGGATTTTATTGAATTGCAATTTCCGCAGTATCTTTTTTGTTACATGCCGACGATGGCGTTTCAATCCCTAATAGGGATTTTATTGAATTGCAATTAATGTGAGTAGGCATCTATGCATTAAGTTAAAGTTTCAATCCCTAATAGGGATTTTATTGAATTGCAATTTTATTCACTGCTGGGGGGAACTGCCCTACATACGTTTCAATCCCTAATAGGGATTTTATTGAATTGCAATTTTAAGCTCTGGCAACTTGCTATTTTCTAATATTTGGTTTCAATCCCTAATAGGGATTTTATTGAATTGCAATGTGATCTGCGAGCATTGGTACTCGCAAGCATCTGTTTCAATCCCTAATAGGGATTTTATTGAATTGCAATGGTTAAAGTTAATGATAAGTGGATAGTTTCAAGCTTGTTTCAATCCCTAATAGGGATTTTATTGAATTGCAATAAACAAGCAGAACTTAAAACTGCTGCAATGTTGAGTTTCAATCCCTAATAGGGATTTTATTGAATTGCAATCCGAGAGTCGAGCGATCGCACAGGGGGGACTACGGGTTTCAATCCCTAATAGGGATTTTATTGAATTGCAATCCTGTGAATGTACCACCAACTGAAGTACTGAATCGCCGTTTCAATCCCTAATAGGGATTTTATTGAATTGCAATCTATACCCTTACGAAGTTATCAAGAAATACATGGGAGTTTCAATCCCTAATAGGGATTTTATTGAATTGCAATTTTAGAATTATCATTTAATACTAAAATTCCTTCGTTTCAATCCCTAATAGGGATTTTATTGAATTGCAATAGCACATCAGCTAGACGGTAGCCTGCCAAACTCATTTGTTTCAATCCCTAATAGGGATTTTATTGAATTGCAATTTAAACGAGAATTATCCAAAGAATTAAATAGCGACTTTTTAGTTTCAATCCCTAATAGGGATTTTATTGAATTGCAATTCCGCCATCTTCACTTTTGGGGAATAAATATTTTGTTTCAATCCCTAATAGGGATTTTATTGAATTGCAATGCGATATCTAAGCTGGAGTGGATGGGCGGTTTATACCTGTTTCAATCCCTAATAGGGATTTTATTGAATTGCAATTTCATTGCATCTTATATGGGCTATGCTCAATTTGTTTCAATCCCTAATAGGGATTTTATTGAATTGCAATTCCGCAGTATCTTTTTTGTTACATGCCGATGATGGTGTTTCAATCCCTAATAGGGATTTTATTGAATTGCAATTGACCCGTCACCGCCTTATACAGCAATGATTCCGTTTCAATCCCTAATAGGGATTTTATTGAATTGCAATCAAAAAATCACTCATTGCAGCAGTCTCCAGAGCCAGTTTCAATCCCTAATAGGGATTTTATTGAATTGCAATATTGACCACTGCCACGGCTCCCCAATTGGCAAGATTTGTTTCAATCCCTAATAGGGATTTTATTGAATTGCAATGGTGCATTTCCACTACTATGTAATTGTTTTTTCCCGTTTCAATCCCTAATAGGGATTTTATTGAATTGCAATAGACAAAGGAAGATGTGGTGTATCAGCCAATGGATGTTTCAATCCCTAATAGGGATTTTATTGAATTGCAATGGCATTGCAAGGGCAATTATGATTCTTGCTGCCAAAGTTTCAATCCCTAATAGGGATTTTATTGAATTGCAATGGTTGGCTTTGTTGATTGATTGAAGTTAAGCTATCGGGTTTCAATCCCTAATAGGGATTTTATTGAATTGCAATGGATTCATCTTATGCATTGCATCTAACTGGAGGCGTGTTTCAATCCCTAATAGGGATTTTATTGAATTGCAATATTTCTCTATCTTTTGATAGATATCTAATCTTGATGTTTCAATCCCTAATAGGGATTTTATTGAATTGCAATGCCTTTATTGCGAGGTCTCCATTCATCCGTAGATGTTTCAATCCCTAATAGGGATTTTATTGAATTGCAATGCGACTGACTTAATGGTTTATTTATTTCAGAAGCGTTTCAATCCCTAATAGGGATTTTATTGAATTGCAATGAATCGCTTTTCGCCAGACTGGAAGTTACGAGATGTTTCAATCCCTAATAGGGATTTTATTGAATTGCAATTTAGAATTACTCAGCAGCAGGAGCGCTTATATCTGCGTTTCAATCCCTAATAGGGATTTTATTGAATTGCAATATAAACCAGAAAAGAGTATTCTCTTCCTCTGGCTTGTTTCAATCCCTAATAGGGATTTTATTGAATTGCAATTCTGTTGGAGTTGTTGTTAAACTAATGCTCATGCAGTTTCAATCCCTAATAGGGATTTTATTGAATTGCAATGCATTATTTTATCCCTCATAAATACACTGAAGGTTTCAATCCCTAATAGGGATTTTATTGAATTGCAATTCGTCGGCATGGTTAGATCCCACATTCCAACCAGCTGTTTCAATCCCTAATAGGGATTTTATTGAATTGCAATTTTGCTTATGTCATGGGAAGTGATGGAGAAGAATCCGTTTCAATCCCTAATAGGGATTTTATTGAATTGCAATTCAAGGTAGTCTAAAGAAGATTGATACTATCTATGTTTCAATCCCTAATAGGGATTTTATTGAATTGCAATTTGACTGATGCAATATTTAGAGACTTGTATTTTTATATGTTTCAATCCCTAATAGGGATTTTATTGAATTGCAATGCCAGTAGCTCAATCAATGCTCAAGGATCGCTATGTTTCAATCCCTAATAGGGATTTTATTGAATTGCAACTAGAATTGCAAGAAGGATGGGATATATAAATGTTTAGTTTCAATCCCTAATAGGGATTTTATTGAATTGCAATTCTCTCGGCATTCCTAATTTTGCTGATATCTAAAGTTTCAATCCCTAATAGGGATTTTATTGAATTGCAATTCTAATCCTTGTACAGTGAGGTCATGTCCCCGAATAGTTTCAATCCCTAATAGGGATTTTATTGAATTGCAATTTCTGCCATCTGTTAGCGCCGATGGCTTTTATTTTGTTTCAATCCCTAATAGGGATTTTATTGAATTGCAATTATTGAACTTGTGCAAGCGATCGTAGTTGGTAATGTTGTTTCAATCCCTAATAGGGATTTTATTGAATTGCAATCGAATTTCATCATCCCTCATATTTGGGTAAAGTTGGTTTCAATCCCTAATAGGGATTTTATTGAATTGCAATTTCCAGGATTCCCAACGAATAAGCAAGGCAGTTTTGTTTCAATCCCTAATAGGGATTTTATTGAATTGCAATTCCCACCATCTTTATTTTTTGGGAATAAATATTTTGTTTCAATCTCTAATAGGGATTTTATTGAATTGCAATTCATCTGTTATCGCATCTCTGCCATCTTTTACATAGTTTCAATCCCTAATAGGGATTTTATTGAATTGCAATTTTTGGTCTAGCGTATTTTGGGTTAAAGTCTTTTCTGTTTCAATCCCTAATAGGGATTTTATTGAATTGCAATAGGCTTAAAGAGGAAAGCCCAGCATTCTATATGCAGTTTCAATCCCTAATAGGGATTTTATTGAATTGCAACCCCATCATCCCCTGCCTTCACGTCCAATGTCTGTGTTTCAATCCCTAATAGGGATTTTATTGAATTGCAATTATACGCGCCAAGATTGCGGTGCTTTAATCGCCCAGTTTCAATCCCTAATAGGGATTTTATTGAATTGCAAATGCCCAAAGCACCCCAATGCATCAGCAAATATAAAGTTTCAATCCCTAATAGGGATTTTATTGAATTGCAATGCTTTCCAGAGGGACAGCTACTAGGCAATGGTGCGTTTCAATCCCTAATAGGGATTTTATTGAATTGCAATATTATGGGTATTTAAGGACTAGCCAGTATGCGAATTGTTTCAATCCCTAATAGGGATTTTATTGAATTGCAATGTGCATGTATTGAACTTGGCTTACAAAACTAGTATTGTTTCAATCCCTAATAGGGATTTTATTGAATTGCAATGATTCAACCCTCTGAATGGAATCCAAATTACATTCAAGTTTCAATCCCTAATAGGGATTTTATTGAATTGCAATTGGTGGCATAAATTTAAATGCCAGAATAGGAGTAGTTTCAATCCCTAATAGGGATTTTATTGAATTGCAATTTCTAAGTCTTCAAAGTTAAATGTATTATCTGAATTGTTTCAATCCCTAATAGGGATTTTATTGAATTGCAATTTGTGGTTGATTGATGCCTGTTATTATTGCGTTGTTTCAATCCCTAATAGGGATTTTATTGAATTGCAATGCGGAGAATGCTTATGTGGTGCATTTGCCCAACTGGTTTCAATCCCTAATAGGGATTTTATTGAATTGCAAGCATATCAAATCCCATCTACTCTTGTTTGTGAATTTGTTTCAATCCCTAATAGGGATTTTATTGAATTGCAATTGCTAGCATTTCCTTTGCTTTAATGCCACCAAATGTTTCAATCCCTAATAGGGATTTTATTGAATTGCAATTTCGGCTCTTTTAGCTCAGGGGGGAGCTTATCAGTTGTTTCAATCCCTAATAGGGATTTTATTGAATTGCAATATGAAAGTTCGCCCGTATTTGTCTCAGTTAGAGGCGTTTCAATCCCTAATAGGGATTTTATTGAATTGCAATTTCCTCACACTTACTTTGCCTAATTTGTCAAGGGGTGTTTCAATCCCTAATAGGGATTTTATTGAATTGCAATGCACGATACCTCAGTAAGTATCTGTCCAAAGGTAAAGTTTCAATCCCTAATAGGGATTTTATTGAATTGCAATCATAAGCATTCTCCGCTCATACACAAATTGGCTTTGTTTCAATCCCTAATAGGGATTTTATTGAATTGCAATCATCCAATGTCTGTAACACGGTTGCCCCATTCTTGGTTTCAATCCCTAATAGGGATTTTATTGAATTGCAACAGTTGGCGGTGGATTCTGGTGTATTTTTCCTGGTCGTTTCAATCCCTAATAGGGATTTTATTGAATTGCAATATAACTAGTTTTATCTACACGTTTGCATGAGTTTGGAGTTTCAATCCCTAATAGGGATTTTATTGAATTGCAATACGGCACAAAAGCATTGTGGTGGTATACTATTGGGTTTCAATCCCTAATAGGGATTTTATTGAATTGCAATCTATTACAAACTTTTATAATTCTATTCCCACGGAAGTTTCAATCCCTAATAGGGATTTTATTGAATTGCAATATGAAAGAGTTGTTTCGGAGGTGGTCTGGCATAAGTTTCAATCCCTAATAGGGATTTTATTGAATTGCAATCTAAATTTAGTACCGCGACTTATAGGGCCACCATCTGTTTCAATCCCTAATAGGGATTTTATTGAATTGCAATGTACATGATGTAAATCTATCGCAGATAATGTATTAGTTTCAATCCCTAATAGGGATTTTATTGAATTGCAATTTCAAAATATTTGGCGTTAATAATCAGGGAGGCTGTGTTTCAATCCCTAATAGGGATTTTATTGAATTGCAATATACCTGATGTGTATGCTGATTCTAAAAGTTGTTTGTTTCAATCCCTAATAGGGATTTTATTGAATTGCAATAAGTACTAAATATCTTACATAGATATATTAACAAGTTTCAATCCCTAATAGGGATTTTATTGAATTGCAATCAGAAGATTTATCAAGCTGCTATCAGTTTGTATAGTTTCAATCCCTGATAGGGATTTTATTGAATTGCAATGATGACAATCGGCTTGATTCCCTGTGATTCCCAGTGTTTCAATCCCTGATAGGGATTTTATTGAATTGCAATACAAAGGTTTTATCAAGCCAACCAAAATCTGTTATGTTTCAATCCCTGATAGGGATTTTATTGAATTGCAATACAACAGAAAAACTGCATCCCAAGTCTTTAGCTATGTTTCAATCCCTGATAGGGATTTTATTGAATTGCAATTTCTTAAATCAGTTGCACACTCACCTATATCATCGTTTCAATCCCTGATAGGGATTTTATTGAATTGCAATATTGCATACTTTATTAAGCGTACCTGACATGAAAGTTTCAATCCCTGATAGGGATTTTATTGAATTGCAATTTGGTCGTAAATGGCTTTGAGTTCGGTGAGGGTTTTAGTTTCAATCCCTGATAGGGATTTTATTGAATTGCAATTTTGGTTGTTGTGGGCGACAGAGGGTGGTTTCAATGTTTCAATCCCTGATAGGGATTTTATTGAATTGCAATGCTGGGGTTTGAAAGCCCTGTTGTATTTGGTTTTCAAGGTGCAGTTGCGCGAATGAACGAATCATACCACAAGGAATAGTTATACAACAATATGCAAATCGCTGAAACCCAGTTTCCATAAGGAGCGCGGATGGTTTGAAAGTACCATTGCTCTGAAAGTCTTGTATAGATGGAGCGTACAGCCTTTTTTGCTCCTTATCATTTTGTACACCTACCCATCCGCGCATTTGGCAAGGAAATTAGCCTAATTACCGATCGCTACCTCTATTAAAATAAGCGATCGCCTAATCCTTGCACACCTTAATTTACCAAATCAGGGAATACCTCTTGCACAGCAGGATGCACTAAGCGATGGTTCTGCACATTTACACCCTTAGCTAATGCTGGGTTAACTTCAAGTGCCTTAATTCCTAAATTTGCCAACTGGACAACATAAGGTAATGTACTATTATTGAGTGCCTGGGTTGCTGTCCAAGGTACTGCTCCTGGCATATTGGGAACGCCATAATGCACCACACCCTCTTCAACATATACCGGATTGGTGTGTGATGTGGGGTGTAAGGTTTCTATGCAACCACCTTGGTCAACAGCTACATCAACTATTACAGAACCAAGACGCATTTGTTTAACCAATTCGCGGGATACTAATATTGGCGCTCTTCGTCCCAGTACTAAAACTGCACCGATGAGCAAATCGGCTTCTTTGACTGCGGCTTCAATATGAGCAGAGTTGCTGTAAACCAATTCGACTCTAGAGCCAAACAAGGTTTCTAAATAAGATAAACGCTCGACACTCACATCTAAAATCTGGACGCTAGCACCCATGCCCACAGCAATTTTAGCTGCTTCTGTGCCGACAACGCCGCCACCTAAAATTACTACTTTACCTGGTTGGACTCCAGGGACACCGCCTAAGAGAACTCCTCTACCACCTTGCTGACGTTCTAGAAATCTCGCCCCAAATTGTACTGCTAGCCGACCGGCAATCACGCTCATGGGTGTGAGCAAGGGTAGTCTGTTAGCACCTGGTTGTTCTACAGTTTCGTAAGCGATCGCAGTTGTGCCACAATCAATTAAATGCTCTGTCAATTTGCGATCGGCTGCTAAATGTAAATAAGTAAATAATATCTGCCCTTTTTGCAAAAATTTATACTCGGATGTCAAAGGCTCTTTGACTTTAACAACTAATTCCTGATTCCAAGCCGTTTCTGATGTAGGGACAATTTCGGCTCCAGCACTTCTGTAGTCGTCATCTGAAAATCCAGCACCATTACCGGCTTGCGTCTCAACAAAGATACTATGACCATTTTCTCGCAGTACCCGCACACTAGAAGGACTTAAACCTACCCGAAATTCTTGATCTTTATTTTCCTTGGGAACGCCAATTTCCATATATCGCCTCTGATAATTTTTTTGTTTAACTGTAGCCTGCGAATTTCAAGCTTGCTACTTTCGTCTTACGACTGGTCTATTACAGATAGCTGTATTAGAGATATTTAATCTGTGTCCTAAGTTTCTCAATTTAATCTGAGTAGCTCTAAACTCTTGCCCTTGACTATTGCCCCAGTATTTATACAATATATAAAGAATAGTAACAATTTATTAAAAGACCGATTGTATAGCTCCCTACTAGGAAGCTTTTGCTGAATTTATCAAGTTATCTTGACATTCAAGTACGCAATCAGCTTTTAAGCTACCTTAACTTTTCACGGTATCTGGAAAAGCCCAGGAAAAATCTAACTTCCTGACTCCCTTACCGATAGAGAAAGGGAAAATTCAAAGTCTCTCTCCTTAAAGGAACAGAGAAATAGAAGTGAGGTTTTCCACCCTGAAAAGTTAGATAAGCTACCAAGTCAAAGGTAAAAGTTAAGGGTAAAAGAACAAGTCTATTCCTTTAACTTTTGTCGCTTATCTTCGACAACTGCTGCTAAGTCTAATATCAAGTCCTGTTTGCCGAAAAAAGGTTTCTTAAAAATGACACAAACACAACCAACGATTACACCTAAATTAGAGGAGCCTAAGTTTGGCTTTAACGAATATGCTGAACGCTTGAATGGTCGAGCGGCAATGATTGGCTTCGCTTTGCTGCTGGTGATTGAATACGTCACCAATCAAGGGGTGCTATCATGGCTGGGTCTGAAGTAGTGCCATTAACAAGCACAAGGTAGAAGTTGTAAGCTAGTAATTAAAGGAGTTGCAACCAGCTGGAACAACCAGTTGGTTTGACTTTAACAGTTGATAGCCAATTACTTCGCCCTAGATACTTTAATTAAACTTATTCGTAAATTATTGCCCTAGAATGTAAGCAAGAGAGGAATTGAAATATTTATCAGTGATATATATATTATAAACTTGCAACTAGTACAGTCGGGTGGAAATCCAGCTACTATGTCAATTAACAAGACTTGACAAGGGGTAAAATCCCATAGTTAAAGGTAAGCAAAGTTTCGCCAGACTCTACTAATATATACAAGGCGATTAATGAGTCCACTTCCTCCCCTACTAAAGAAAATCATAATTTGTATCTGCCTTACATGAGAAAGGCAAATTACGGGTGAGGTATTCTTGGTAAATATACACAAAAGGTGAACTGGAACCAACCAAGCTGTGATGAATGCTGTATTACCTCGTTTTTTGAAGTTAACCTACCGAAAAGAGCCACTAATCAGTGTATTAATAACAATGGGCGCTATAGATGCCCTGATTGGTGGACTGAATGATAGCTGGTCGTTGTTTGCTTTTGGTTTGGGAACAACAGGGATAGCACTAGCTTTTAAGTTGTGGCGTTTGCAGCAGCGTCGTCCTCTACCAGAGGAACCTGTAGTGCAACACTATTTGCCCCCTCGTTCTTCTAGTGCGCCTTTACCAATGTTAAGCGTTTCTAAGAAAAAACCACCTCTCTAGGAAGTGCAGAGTTATTACTTAAATAACTCTGCAAAATTGATTTGAGTAACCGTATTTATAAAAGTGAGGAAAAAGAGTGAGTAGTGAGGGAAGAGGTGGGGATAATTTTCTACGCCCGTATATTATCCTGGCATTTATGGCAGCTGTTGCCCTTCCAGTGACTACCTGGCAAGGGTTTTATATTCATGAAGCTCATGCTGCCATTGAGGTAACACCAAACTCTCAAACTACCAACAGCTTTGCTAATGCCCAACTACTTTACACACTCATAGGACATACCGGAACCGTTAAATCCCTCGCTTTCACTCCAGATAGCAAAATTCTGGTGAGTGGAGGCGCAGAAAACGAGGGTGTAATTCGCCTGTGGAACTTAGCAAAAGGCAAAAAGTTGGCGAATATTAATAAAGCACACCAAACAGCCATAGAATCTTTAGTGATTTCACCAGATGGGCAAACCCTCGCTAGCTGTAGTGATGACAACACGATTAACCTCTGGAACCTGAAAAATTTTAAATTTACCCGATCTTTTGTTGGACATACCAGTAATGTATTATCTTTAGCGGTGTCTCCTGATAGTAAAGTTCTCATCAGTGGAGCTTTAGATGGGATTCGGATATGGGATTTGCTACAGCAGCGCCCGCTTGGTACTCTAGTACGTTTTGACAATTTGATTTATACCCTAGCCCTTAGTCCTGATGGGCAGACCTTGGCTAGTGGTGACAATAAGGGTGTAATCAAGCTGTGGAGTTTGAGTACTGGTAAATTAATAAGTGAATTTGTCGCTCATGATAATGCTGTTACCAGTGTGGTCTTTACACCAGATGGACAAACATTAGCTACTGCTAGCCGCGATCGCACAGTCAAACTATGGAATATTAATACTGGAGAATTAGTCCGCACCCTCACAGGACATAATAACTGGGTAAATGCGATCGCTATTAATCCCGATGGACAAACTCTTGCTAGTGCTGGCAGAGATGGCATTAAATTGTGGAATTTAACTACAGGTGAGTTAATAAATACACTGAGCGGACATACAGATTGGGTAAGTGCGATCGCTTTTAGTCCTGATGGTAAAATTCTTGCCAGTGGTGGATTTGATAAACAAATCAAGATTTGGGGAAATCCACAAAACCTAATTAACAGCGATCGTACGAAATAGTTAAATATACGACCTATGATTATACGGTTGCTTATTTATCTTTCATATCTATGTTGTACGCCAATAAACCCCATTCTCTCGCTGCATTAACTGGCAAGCAATGAACTCCCGTCTCAGGGTGGCGTAGTCGGGATGGTAGCGTTTAAGAATGTCATTTACCATGCGTTCAGGGTAGTTGACTCCTCTATCAAACTGGTTTGCTAACCACTTGAGAATTACTAAGCGCTTTTTGCGACTAGCAGGGATTTCCTTAAGGTATCCGTCCTCGAAATAATTTTTCAACACTTTGCTTTCCCAAGCCTCAGTATCCACATCCTCAATCAAAGATGCTATCTTCTCAGGTGTAAAAATTTCCTTACTGATGCTTTGTAAAGCCTCGCTATCCAATTGATATAGACGGCTATTACCTTCAGGGCGCACAGTTACCAAATTTAGCTCTTTAAGTTTCGCTAAATGATGAGATACCGTAGGTTCCTTGAGTTGCAGTAGTGCCGCCAATTCTTCGACGCTGCACTCCTGATTCGCCAGGATACCTACAATTTTCAATCGGCTATCATCCGCTAATGCCTTGAAAAAGCGGAGTAAGATGTTAAATTGCTCTGGTTGCATAAATAATTTCTAATTAGACATTTATCTAATTAGAAGTATATCTAATTGAAAGCTCAGATCCCCAACTTCTTTAAGAAGTCGGGGATATTATACCATTTCTTTGTGAGGCTGCGCCAAACCTTCTTAAATTCTTTCTTTGTGTCCTACCCTGCGGGAAGCCACTTCGTGTCTATGCGTCCTTTGCGGTTCGTTTTTCTTCCTTGTACTTAAATATGGTTTAGCGCATCTTCATACAGAATTGGTATTACTTGTTGTTAAGTTTAACTAAATTGTTCCTCTGCATCCAGGTTAAACAGCATTTGTAGAGTTTGCATACAGCGCCGTCTGGCTTCCACATCTTGCTGCGATCGCAATTGCACCATCGGGTCATGTAAAATTTTATTGACAATTCCCCGCGTTAATGCTTCAATCACCTCTTGATGTTTTTCTGCGAATTCCGAACCCAATCTTGACAAAGCTTTTTCTAACTCTTGTTCGCGGATAGTTTCGACTTTATTTCGCAGACAGCTAATAGTGGTAACAGTTTCAAGAGAGCGCCACCAAATATCAAAAGCTTCCACTTCTTCCTCTAAAAGTCTTTCTGCTTCTTGTGCAATCTTTCGACGGCTTTCGTAGTTTTGCGCTACTACTGCCTTCAAATCATCCACATTAAATGCTTGCACATTTTCTAATTCATTTACATCTGCATGAACATTACGCGGCACAGAAATATCAAATAACATTAAAGAACGCTGAACTTCTAACACCATTTCCAATTTGGCCCGGTCAAGGATTGGCTCTGTTGCCGAAGTACTTGTAAATACTAAATCGCTATTAGCAATTACAGTCATCATTTCTGATAACGGATGAATTTCGATCGGTTGCTGAGGGAACTGCTTAGTTAATTCTAGGGCGCGATCGCGTGAGCGATTTACAATACTAATTTCCACAGCACCCTTAGAAATTAGGTGTTGCACCAGCAGCCGCGACATTTTACCAGCGCCGAGAATTACCACTCGACAAGCTGCTAAATTTGCTACTTTTAGCTGTGCTAACTCTACAGCAGCCGAACTAATAGAGACAGCACCAGTACCAATACTAGTTTCAGTGCGAACCCGCTTACCAGCAGTCAGCGCTTGTTTAAATAATCGATTTAAAATGGTTTTTATACCGTTATATTGCTGTCCCAGTTTGTGAGTAGTTTTCACCTGAGCCAGAATTTGACCTTCTCCTAGTACCAGACTATCTAAACCACCTGCTACGCGCATTACGTGCATTACTGCATCATCATGTAGCAGCATAAATAAATGTTGTCGTAGAGAAAGTACGGGTAATTTACTGTATTCTGCAAGAAATTGTGTTACCTCCCGGATACCTTGGTCTGCTTCACTGGCAACAATGTAAATTTCTAAGCGGTTACAAGTGCTAAGAATTGCAACTTCGTCAATATGGGGATAGCTGGCCAGTTGAGCGATCGCACTTTCAATTTGTGGTTCTGGAATGCTCAATTTTTCCCGGACTTCGACTGGGGCTGTTTTATGGCTTAACCCCACTACTGCTATATTCATTTGCTAAATCGTAGTTACTAGTTGGTAGTTGATAATAGGGCATTGAGTGAGAATAGGGAATGGGGAGTTTTTGTTTATTGGTTGGTAGTTATCCCCAGCAACAAACAACTATTAATCACTAACTACTAACTACTAACTACTGTAAGGGTAAAGCATTTTGGTGAATATTTTTCCGTTTTAGAGAAAGATTTATTTCCAAATGCTTCGCCTCTACTTTTACCATTCCCCATTCCCTAAAAATTAGTTCAGTTGGAGAGTCTTGGGTTGACCAAACATGTGAATTGTATCAACAAATCGAGCCGTATTCGATTGGTTGGAAATTACCAAGCTTTGAGTTCTTGCTCCACCACTGAAGAAACGTACACCTTCCATGAGATTACCACTGGTAATGCCGCAAGCAGCGAACAGAACAGTTTCACCAGATGCCAGTTCATGAGCATCATAGACCTTATCGGGGTCATTGATATTCATAGACTTTAAACGATCAATATTGGCTTCTCTGCTTTCTCCAATCAGACCTGTTTTTACTATTGCAGGATCGTAAATCAGTTGACCTTGGAAGTGTCCGCCCAAAGCACGCATTGCGGCTGCTGAGATTACACCTTCAGGAGCCGCACCGATACCCATCAGAGCGTGGATATTAGTTCCAGCAAAACCACAGCTGATAGCTGCACCCACATCACCATCTGAAATTAGGGCGACTCTCGCTCCAGCCTCACGGATTTCTTTAATTAAATCGTTGTGGCGTTCGCGCTTCATAACCACAACTACGAGTTCTTCAATAGAACGTTCTAGACACTCAGAGAGAATCTTCAGGTTTTCTGTTGCTGACTTGTTGATGTCTACCTTGCCTTTAGCTGCGGGGGGTGCTGCTAACTTCTTCATGTAAAAGTCAGGAGCAGCAAATAAGCCACCCTTTTCAGAAATTGCCAACACAGCCATCGAACCAGGTTGTCCATAAGCTACCAAGTTCGTACCTTCACAAGGGTCAACAGCGATATCAATTTCGATTAATTCATCAGGGTTACAGAGAGCTTCGGCATTTGGTTGAGTACAAATACCAACTTCTTCCCCGATGTATAACATAGGCGCGTCGTCGCGTTCGCCTTCCCCGATCACAATGCGACCCCGCATATAGATTTTATTCATCCGCTCCCGCATAGCTTCCACAGCTACTTGGTCAGCGATATTTTTTTCGCCTTTACCCATCCATTTTGCGGATGCGATCGCGGCTTGTTCCACTACTTCAATAATCTCTAACCCAAGTGTATTTTCCACAGAGTCTGCCCTCTCAACTGCTTGAATTTCTGCCGCTTTATCTGGCTATTTCAGTCTTCAAGTCTACCAAAGGGCGGATACACCTGGAAGAAAGTTAAGTTTTACTGCTAACTCGTTAAAAAAGTGCCATTTGTGACATTGTTTTTTGATCATAACTATTCCAGCATCAAGCGTGTTCAAAAGTAACTAAGTTTTGAACCATCCAGAACATTGCTTTTCTTCAGTATCTATCTTTAGGTATAAAATAATAAAGAAAAAAAGCTGGTGAGTTCTCTCAAAACTGAAGAGCAATCCAGAAGGACATTAAGAGGTTAATCGTGTTTATCGACTACATCACACTAATGTTAATCAATATGGTAGCTGGGCTATTTCTACTAGCTGACTATGTGTATCGTGGTATAGATAGTTCTAATCAAAGACAGTGGATTCCCGGCTTTGGAATTACAGGTGCGATCGCCTTAACAACTGGTTTACACATGAGCTTCACCTGGCCAGTCATGGGTAGCTTTAACATTGCCTTCGGTGAGACAACTGTTTTATTTGGTATCTTGTTTATTGCAGCAGCGATCGCACTTGCTCAAGGTTGGGATTTATTGACAATAGCAATTTACGGCTTCTTTGCTGGTGCAGTTGCGATCGTAGTAGGTATCCGCATCATCAACTTGAATATGACAAAGCAACCGATTTTATCGGGAATCGGCTTTATTTTAACCGGCTTAGGTGGTATTTTTGCAGCGCCAACTCTCTATTGGAAAACCAATAGAACCTGGCGACTAATTGGCGTAGCAGTACTGATAGTAGCCGCTCTAATTTGGGCATTAACGGGATATTTGTCTTACTGGAATCATTTAGAGGGTTTTCAAAAGTGGGTTCCAGCGCCGATGCGGTAAGCAATGATCTAGGCTAGAGACGTAGTTAAAACTTTGCTTAATAAAACATGCTGGACTTTCTTAATCCCCTTTTAAATCGCCATCCAGAGCGAGTTAAAGCCAATGTCGAACTTTACACATGGCAAACTTGTCCATACTGCATTCGCGCCAAAATGCTGCTGTGGTGGAAAGGTGTTAATTTTACCGAATATAAAATCGACGGCGACGAAGCAGCTAGAGCGAAAATGGCAGAACGCGCTAATGGACGCCGTACTGTACCGCAAATTTTTATCAATAACCAGCACATTGGCGGCTGCGATGATCTTTATAAACTAGACACACAAAGTCAACTCGATCCCCTTTTAGCCCAAGCCGCTATTTAGCTTCAGATTTTTAGTCATTGTCATTACCCCAATTTTTATAAAAGTTAAGATATTGCAATGACGCACATCCCCCCTAGAACTTAAGTTCTAGGCTAATAGCTTGCATTCCACTCAAGTGGACTGAAATCTTTGTTTAGTCCTCTTAAGAGGACTTTAGCTATTAGCCTTGGAATTTATTCCAAGGCGGGATAACAACGAAGCGGATATTGTCAAATGTAAGTAATGACAAGACTTCTAGGTTGTAAGCTATATAGCGTTTTCTAATTTTTTATATTGATAAGTATATGTTAACTAAATACTCAGAATATCTTATACATCAACAATGGATGAGTTCTGCCTTAGAATTAGCAAAAGTAGCAGGTGAAGCAGGTGAAGTCCCTGTAGGTGCTGTTATCATTGATTCAACAGGCAAATTGCTAGCACAAGGAGAAAATAGAAAAGAGCGTGATAAAGATCCTACGGCTCATGCGGAAATTCTCGCTCTCAAAAGAGCAGCAACAACTTTACAAAATTGGCATCTTAATGAATGCACCCTCTACGTAACTCTTGAACCTTGCCCGATGTGTGCAGGTGCGATCGTCCAAGCGCGTCTAGGACTACTTGTATACGGAGTAGACGATACCAAAACTGGCGCAGTTCGTACAGTTATTAACATACTCGATAGTGCTGCTTCTAATCACCGCTTACAGGTAATTGGAGGCGTTCTAGAGTCAGCTTGTCGTCAACAATTACAAGCTTGGTTTGCTACTAAGCGGCGTAGTGTAAACTAACGGACAGAGGTAAAACTGTCCATCTAGTACCAGACAAGTCACGCAAGAGAATCTACGGTGTAACTAATCAGACTTTTCGTTAAATTTTACCCGTCAATCAGCTGCATTCGTCATGATGGAATTTTACTCTTCATCCGATACCTGCCAGGAGACACCAGCAAATCATCAGGTGACTGGTACTACCTCAAGGGTTTCTCCTTGGCTAAGTCCTCTGGCATATTTATTAGGGCGTCAGTGCCTATTACCATTATTCTTTGGGCAAATTAGCATAACCGGACAAAAAAATATCCCGACAACCGGGCCTGTTATCTTCGCGCCTACTCATCGGGCGCGTTGGGATGCATTGCTCGTACCCTACGCTACCGTTGATTGTCGGAGAGAACAAGACCTGCGGTTTATGGTGACTATCGACGAATGCCAAGGTTTGCAAGGCTGGTTTGTCCGACGTTTGGGAGGGTTCCCTGTAAATTCTAAGCATCCGTCAATCCGCACGCTGCGACATGGAGTTGAGCTACTTCAGCAGCAAAAAACCCTGGTTATCTTTCCAGAAGGTAATATTTTTCGTGATGGTCAAGTTCACCAGTTGAAGCCGGGAATTGCTCGTCTTGCTTTGAGTGCTGAATCTAGTCATTCGGGGCTGGGAGTGAAAATTATACCCATAGGCATCAATTACAGCCAACCTTATCCAAATTGGGGTACAGATGTGAGTATTAACATTGGCTCCCCAATCAGAGTCAAGGATTATATGAGTGGCTGCATGAAACAAGATGCTAAAAGTATCACAGTTGATTTAGCAAAGGCACTGCAACAGTTAAGCCATCAAGAAACAAAAATTACTAATCGTGCATTTGCAGAAATTACTAATTCTTGATATTCTCAAAGGTCAAATGTCCAAATGACTGGCTCTTACCCATTGAGTATTAACTGTGCATGATGATTAAGAAACTGGACGTTTTCAAGGTTTGACACTGATTACTTGGTATATTCATCCTGAAAACGTCACAAAATATTAGGGCTTGTTTGCAACCTTTGAGGATGTATACATAATAGATTACCCTCTTTTAATGGAACATTTAGCCAAATTGGCATTTTTTTGAGCCAATAGCTAATAATTGTCTCGAAACAACTGAATTAGTTGATGATAAATATTTTTACTATTTGGTCAAATAATGAAATGAAAGTCTTGAGATTTTCCATGATTTTGTAACCATGACTGGTAAAAACAAAATTTTGGGAAGCGCGGGCTGGAAACATCGCCATGTTTAAATGGTTTGGTGCGATCGCCTTTCACGCCCGATGGCAGCGATCGCAAATACTTCAAGCAGCGTGAAAAGATTCTCGTGCCAAATATTCCACTTAACCTGAGATAATTATTGCAAAGGAAAGTCGGTAGCGGGACGGATGGTGAAGCAGTCTCAATTTTTTCTTAAAAAAACTCTTCATCACGGCGTTGTCAAACTATTCCCAAGCTGCTTGCTGGTAAACCGATGATTAAAAAATCAGAGGAATTAACGCGATCGCTCATAACAACGATTTTAGTTAATTAGTATACAGGGGCAATGGGAACTCTATTAAACCGATTTTCAGTCTAAATCAAAGAAACTTAGGATAGGGCTTTGCTTTGTCCAAGACCAAAACAGAGTTAAGATACCCGAAGTTTCCATAACTTTTCTGTATAGTCGTTGCACTACTTGACCCCATGAACACTGCTGTCGCTGTTACCTTGATGCGCCGTACTCTTTTATCAGTCATAGCAGTCCTCAGCCTGCTATCACCTGTGAATGCTCAGGTATCACAGTTACCAGGCACTAATAGCCCACAACCTATTGACCCCAACGATCCCAATAACCTGCGCCCCATAACCCAAAGTAACAGCCTTTTGAGCATTGAAGGTGGCGATCGCTTACTGAAAGAGGCAGACCAAGCTGTTTCTGCTCAAAACTACCCCTTAGCTGTCAAGAAACTGCAAGAAGCGCGTCAGGTTTATAATCAGCTATCTAATTTTTATCAAGAATTAAACTCTAGCTTTTCGGGAATTGACAATAGGGTTTCTGATTCTCAGCGTCAGAAAGCTCTAGTAACAGCGCAAAAGCGAGATGAAGCTACCTTTCAGCTAGCATTGGTACATCGCGCCCAAAATCAGCCAGAATTAGCTGTACCGTTGTTGATTCAAATAATTAAGAGTCAAAACCCGACGCGAGATTTAGGTAAAAAAGCCTATAAACAGTTATTTGAATTGGGTTTTGTTGATTCTCCCTATCCTAGAGAAGGTGGTGCTTCATCTTCCTCATCCCCAAAAAAATAAGTTTTTCCCCTCCTCCCGCATTTCTACCTCTCCTAAAGCAGTAGCTTGAGAAGTTCCCAGTGCTAGGATAGGATTATCTACCGTAGCTTTGAGCGATCGTCCTCAAAAATCCATCTCAGATCTGCGTTTATTTCTAGCCTTGCCAAAACCTGAATTTGGCACAGCCATTGCTCCATATCTGTTAATAATAGAAAAGTAAGTTTTTTCAGGAATAGCGATGATTAGTCCGCAGCAGGTTGAGGCAATGATCAAGGCGGAACTGCCAGACGCCCAGGTTCAGGTGCAAGACTTGACTGGTGGCGGTGACCACTATCAGGTAACAGTAGTTTCATCGCACTTTGCAGGTAAGGGACTAGTGCAACAGCACCAGTTAGTTTATGGTGCTTTGGGGCAAGCTATGTCAACTGAAGCAATTCATGCCTTGGCAGTAAAAACATATACTCCTGAATCTTGGCAAGCAACACCAGCTTCCTAAAGTAAAGACGCGATTAATCGCGTCTATAGAGGAGTTAGGAGTTATGAATTTTTAACTTCTCACTCGTCATCGTTGAATGTAACATAGGAAACACAAATACCATGACGCCAGAACTCAAAGAGAAAATTGATAACTTGCTACAACAGAACAAGATTTTAGTTTTCATGAAGGGAAACAAATTAATGCCCCAATGTGGTTTCTCCAACAACGTTGTGCAGATTCTCAATACCTTGGGTGTTCCCTTCGAGACAATTGACGTTCTATCAGACTCTGAAATCCGCCAAGGAATTAAAGAATACTCTAACTGGCCGACAATTCCCCAAGTGTATATCGATGGTGAATTTGTTGGCGGTTCCGACATTTTGATTGAAATGTACCAAAAAGGTGAATTACAGCAAAAGGTAGAAGTAGCTTTAGCCTCGTAATATTCCTTTACGCAAACCGAAGGGTATACTGCTAAATTTGCGCTTCGCAATCAAGGCAATTTCCCATTTTTAATACCCTTGAAGGTCAGAGAACTGGTATCTCCTCTTTCAAGGGTTTTTTATGGGTTCATAAAAAAATACTTGATTCTGTGTTGGAATTGATTTCAGAGATAGTCAACAATCCCCTCAGTCGTATTGGCAAGACCAATATAGGGCTGAGGGGATGCGTTTTATCAATACAATATCTCCAAATCTCACACCACGGCACTAGTTGACCAATACAGATAATATGCTATAATCACCTGCGGTAATTAACGGTTACTATCAAGGACTAGGTAAATAGTACTTAGTAGTAATCGGGTTGTGGCTGTGGTTGTGGCACTGCAAAATTTGATCCATCGTACAAGTAGCGGCTGGCTTCCTCTTCTAAGCGATGAATCAGGATAGGTTCAAGAATATTACCATGTCGTAATGCGGCTAGATATCCATCCAAATACATCCGCATGTCATCCGTGCGATAACCGCGATTCCATAACTCGACGAAGGCGTCGGTGAGTCTTTGGTAATAGCGGATGGTTTGTGTGTCTTGGAGCATAACTGCTGTATTAAACTCTTTGGAATGAGAATTGTAAATGATTTACGCTCAAATGTGAACTGTAATTTCACTTTGGCATTAACTCAAAGTAAATACATCTATTTTGGACAGTACCCTCCTAACAGCTACAAGCTACTCTAATCCTATTCCAGAAAACATCGATTCTAGTTATCTGCTAAGTTATTTTTATGATTTTCATACACTCAGCAGCCCAATTGTATTGGTGATATATTCGTGGGTGTAGAAACTAATTTCTGCAAGATAGCAATCCACTATATCATCATGGTAAGAAACTGTTGTGGTAAAAGCTAGCTGCTTAGGCTATAGTTTTTTGGCAAATAATATCCATCTAAAAGCAGAATGTTAAGCTAGAAGAACTTTCTATAAGTTTAACAAATATTTAGATAAATTTAACAAAAATTTAAGGATATTTCTAATTGCTTATAGGCAAGGCATAAATTAAACATCTTGCCACTCTTGTTATGAGGAAATGTAAAGTTGATCGCAATTGAAGTAACAAAGGCTACAAAACCTTAGAGATGAGCTTGTTACTTTGAAAGTCATCGACGCTAAGGGGTCTTGCCACTGTGGGTTCGGTTTGTATAGAAATCATTGAGGGGAATCCCCATCTGAGGTCGTTGCTGGGTTGGCACTTGCAACAACTAGAATACCGTGTGCATCAAGCTGCCAGCATTTATCAAGCAAGGGAAGTATTTTTAAGCCATCAACCAACACTGGTAGTTTTAGATGCAGACCTGCCTGATGGTGATGGCATTGAGTTTTGTCGTTGGTTGCATCGTCAGCAGCAACCTCTAATCTTAATGCTATCTGCCCGTAATAGTGAAGGTGATATTGTCGCAGGTTTAAAGGCGGGTGCAGATGATTATCTGAGCAAACCTTTTGGAATGCAAGAGTTTTTAGCACGGGTAGAAGCACTAATTCGCCGGAAGCGCACACCTACTGCACCAGCTTACTTGGATTATGGCACTTTGCAAATCGATTTAGTTCAGCGCCGTGTCCGTTTCCAAGGGGAGTTTATTGACTTAACGCCCCAAGAATTCAGTTTGCTGTATGTTTTGGCACAAGCTGGGGGAGTACCTCTGAGTAGATCAGAATTACTGCGTCGTGCTTGGCCTGATGCTATCGATAATCCTCGTACCATTGATACTCATGTTTTATCGCTGCGGAAAAAGGTTGAACTTGATCCTCGCCAACCTAACTTGATTCAAACTATCCGCAATGTAGGATACCGTTTTAACATGGAAATTTTGAATAGCAATATTTCACAATCACAAACAACAAAGTTAACTAGAGAGAGATTTAATAATCAACGTTCAACGCTTAGTAGTGTGTGATGGGAATGGGGAGTGGGGGATGAGGGAGATGAGGGGATAATTATTAACTCTTAACTTTTAACTCAGCACTCTTAATGCCCAATGACGATTGACTAATCCAAATTTAAAATCCAAAATCGTCTTGAGCTTCTGCTTGAATTAAGCTTTCTCGTAATTCAACCCAGTTTATTTCAGAGACTCTTTGATTTGCCAATAAATGACCTTGGTGTAGGTGTAATAAGCGAGTACAAAACATCTGGGCTAGTTCCAGTTGGTGGTTTACCATCAAAATGGTGGTTTGATGAGTTTGACTTAACTGGGTTAAAACTTGCATTAGATGAGAAGCTGTACCAGCATCAAGGGCAGAGGTTGGCTCGTCTAATAACAATATTTTAGGCTGGATGACTAAGGCGCGAGCGATCGCTACTAGTTGTCGTTGTCCAGCAGAAAGTTGCACCTCTGTTCGCCCCAACCATTCACTGGGAATATGCAGTTGTTCTGTCCAGTGACTGACTCGTTGCTCAATTGTCTGTTTGGACAAACCACGCAAAACTAAAGGATAAGCCAAGGCTTGCCCAACTGTCATCCCCAACAGCTTCGATTCTTGCAATACAAGTACAAGCATTTGGCGTAGCTGGATGACGGGAATTTGGCGATATTCTTGGTTTTCTAGATAGATTTTGCCACTAGTGGGTTCAATGAGACGGTTGATGAGTCGTAGTAAAGAAGTTTTTCCAGCGCCTACTGACCCTACAATTGCAATGCGTTCGCCGCAGGCGTTGGCGGAGCCATCGCCCTGGAATACCTCCAAGGAAATATCTTGCAATATGGGGTATCCTTGCTGATTGCCTGGAAGTTGGGTTTTCAGCTTCGTAAACAGATTAATTTGCTCTAGCCTGAGTGTGGCTTTTGCTGTATTCAAGGGGAGTGGGGAGTGGGGAGATGGGGAAGCAGGGGAGGCAGGGGAGGCAGGGGAGGCAAGAAAAAATAACTAATTCCCAATATCCAATGCCCCATGCCCAATGCCCAATTTTAGGTTAATTGTTTGGTAGTTAAGGCTGTAGCGATCGCCCAGCCATCGACCAATAATAATAGCAGTGTGAATCCTAGTAAAATCAAGTACATCCACGGCTGCGCTAAAGGACGAACATCTGTAGTATCAATGCCTGTCTTTGCTTGGACAATTTGCACGAAACGGGCAAATCCAACTACACGCATCGGTAGTAAATAAGCTTTCTCATCCTGGCTGACAAAGTAATAAACTATTCCTCCTTGACCAGTGGTGCGGGGTTTTAACTCTTTCACCTCTGACCAAGGTAAAAACCAGCCTTTACGAAAAAAGCTAGGTACCCAGGCGGGGTAAGTAACCTGAATTCCCTGGTCATCTACCGTTACTCGTTCAGTCAATACAGCATACAAGGCAACGAAGCCGATGCTAATCCCTATCCACAATAATTCTGGGGATACTGGTGCAGCTGTTACCTGCGATAAGAAGGGTAGTGGAACTGTGAGTGCTATGTATAGACTCAGCAGCGTCATCCGAATCAAAGGAGACAGACGAAAAATAGAAGCTGAAATATTGGCTGAGTTTGCTGTCACGGCTCAATTACAATGCTTTTCTTCATTGTACGGTAGGTCTATGTCCTACCTCGCCTGCCGTATATAAGCTATGCCACTTTAATAATTCGTAATTCGTAATTTTTTAGG
Organism: Nostoc sp. CmiVER01; assembly: GCF_034531135.2. Classification (NCBI taxonomy): domain Bacteria; kingdom Bacillati; phylum Cyanobacteriota; class Cyanophyceae; order Nostocales; family Nostocaceae; genus Nostoc; species Nostoc sp. CmiVER01. The sequence continues at coordinate 130,745 of NZ_JAVRBU020000019.1, read as the reverse complement.
GTAAATATTTTTGCACTACAATCCAACCAGTAAGGGATACCCAGGCAAATCCTATAAAAAGAATAATATTTACGCCGATGTGTAAGGGTCTAGCCCAAGGTCGTCTGGGACTAATTTGTGTCGCACTGAAAGCAGATAGTAAAACTAATGCTACTACTATCAATCCAGCAACTAAATGTGATGAGTGACCCAAGGAGCCAAAGTGACCGAAAGTGCCAACAACGCCGATCGCTAGCAGTAGTAATACTAAACTTACCATGCTGATGCCCATTGTATAGTGGAGCGATCGCACCCCTTTATTTCCGCCCATAAATGGCGTAATAAAAGGAAATTGCTGCGAAGTTCTCGCCCGAAACATCCAAACGCCGGTGACTGCTAACATCAGATATGCCAGCAGAGACAACCCCATTGACCAGGCGGCAATTTTCCACAACCAAAGAAATGAAGGCAGATTCATAAGATTGATTGTAAATGAAATGCGGAAGACGGGGAAGCAGGGGGGCAGGGAGCAGGGAGCAGGGGAAACAGGGGAAGATGAGGAGGAAGGAGAATAACCAATAGACTTCTTGCATAAGTCGGGAAAAGGGGAAGGTGGGGCCCCCTCTGGGGATAAGGGGTGGGGGGAAGGGGAAAAAGTTCTGTATCGTCCTTTTCCCCTTTAACATGAACCCTTTTCCCCAAGAGTGCAAAAAGCACTTTTGCAAGAGGTTTAATGCTTCATGCCCCATGCCTAATTCTCAATTTTCAATAAATAAAAAAGGCTGCTGAATTAGCAACCCTTAAATGTAGTAAATTTTTTTTTTAATCAACCGATGCTAAACCAAGGAATTGTAAGGGTTTTGTAGTATCTCCGATTTTTGTATTAATTTGCTGCACCATAGGTCTGGTGTTAATAAGGTCATTCTCATCTGCTGAGTCTGCATCAAACTCATAAGCACTGGGTTCGTCGAGCATTAGGCGATCGCACGGGATCTTATCGGATAAAATTGCACTTGCCATCATCCCTGTATGAATCTCCAATTGAGCTTTTCGCGGAGCTTCAAACACTAAACGTTGTCCAGGAAAAACAACCCTTTCAAAGTACCAGTTGGGAATATTGGAGATGCGAGCTATCTGTATTTTGCTCGTGGCATTAATGTAGCAGCAGAGAATTTTTCCCGATTGCTTAGGTGGTAGAGGATCTAATATTTGAGCCATAACTGCGGAGGAGCTTTACGCCACAATTTTACATTACACTAGCCAAGCCTAGCATTGCCTGATCCCCAGTTGCTGTAGCTCCGACTACCAACTGAACTTTTATAGATTATTTTCACCCTTAAGATATATCGCAGGTTATAAAAATTTTGTAAAAATTTACGCCTTGTCTGCAATTTTACACTATGTGAACATCTTTGAATTTTTAATTTCTGGCAAAAAATCTTTAACTTCCTCAGAGCAGATAATTACAAGATAGCTATGGCGAAGATCCCCTTAGCTTGAGCCTAGTTCAGAAGTGTATTTTTGTGTTTCATCTATCGCAGCATTAAAACCCTGAGATCATCGCTTAATGAATGAACTCGATGTTATCGTAAAGCTATATGAAAAATGTCTTCATAAAACTTCTCTTGATCCCATGCGTTTGGTATAGAAAGCAATTTTATTGATTTTTGCATCTGTGAACACAAGTTTCATGCATATCAATAATTTGCTTCAATGTCAAGCAAAATTGTCAGAGATTAAGAGCAGCTAAAACAAAAACACCCTTTAAAACTGGAATTTATCTCGCTTTCCCCAAAGATTGGCAAGATGGAAGTCAAAACACCCATGATGGAAAATCGAATTCTTTACGTTCGCCTTCCTTGTAACCCTATCTTTCCCATTGGGGTTGTCTACCTGAGCGATCATGTCCATAAACAGTTTCCTAATATCGAACAGCGAATTTTTGATTTAGGAACAGTGCCACCTTTAGATTACAGTTCTGCTTTGGATCGCTGTATCGATGAATTTAAACCGACACTGCTAGTATTTTCGTGGCGGGATATTCAAATTTATGCCCCAGTTGGTGGACGCGGTGGGAACCCACTACAAAATGCCTTTGAATTCTACTACGCGAAGAATCCTCTATTGAAACTACGCGGGGGATTAGGCGGTTTGAGAATCTTCATCGCTTACTATGTAGAGTTATGGCGGAACCAAGGCTTAATCAAACGCGGTTTAAAGCGTGCCCAAAAATATAATTCTAATGCCCGTGTAATTGTCGGTGGTGGTGCAGTTAGTGTCTTTTACGAGCAGTTGGGTAAAAGCTTACCTCAAGGGACAATTATTTCTGTGGGTGAAGGGGAAACCCTCTTAGAAAAACTTTTAAGTGGCAGAGATTTTCGAGATGAACGCTGTTATGTTGCGGGAGAAACTCAACCACGGAAAAGGCTAATTCATGAACAACCCACTCCACTAGAAAAAACAGCTTGTAACTATGACTATATCGAAAGCATCTGGCCGGAATTTAACTTTTACCTGCAAGAAGAAGACTTTTATATAGGTGTACAAACTAAGCGTGGTTGTCCTCACAACTGCTGCTATTGCGTCTACACTGTCGTTGAAGGTAAACAAGTCCGCATCAACCCAGCAGATGAAGTAGTGGCTGAGATGCGCCAATTATACGATCGCGGCATTCGCAACTTCTGGTTTACCGATGCCCAATTCATCCCCGCACGAAAGTTTATCGACGATGCCATAGAACTCTTGCAAAAAATCGTCGATTCTGGTATGACAGATATCCACTGGGCAGCATATATCAGAGCTGACAATTTGACACCCCAGTTGTGCGACTTGATGGCAAAAACCGGGATGAACTATTTTGAAATCGGCATTACCAGTGGTTCTCAAGAACTCGTGCGGAAAATGCGGATGGGGTATAACTTGCGAACCGTCTTGCAAAACTGCCGCGATTTAAAAGCAGCTGGTTTTAATGATTTAGTTTCCGTCAACTACTCCTTTAACGTTATTGACGAACGTCCCGAAACTATCCGCCAAACCATCGCCTACCACCGCGAACTAGAACGGATTTTTGGTGCTAATAAAGTTGAACCTGCTATTTTCTTTATTGGATTGCAACCCCATACCCATTTAGAAGAATACGCATTCAAAGAAGGCATCCTCAAACCAGGATATGATCCCATGAGTTTGATGCCGTGGACAGCCAAAAAACTCCTCTGGAATCCCGAACCTCTTGGTTCATTCTTTGGAGAAGTCTGTTTGCAAGCTTGGCAACAAAACCCTAACGATTTCGGACGCGAAGTCATGAAAATCTTAGAAGAAAAGCTAGGTTGTGCCGACTTAGAAGCAGCCCTTTCTGCACCAATAGAGACAAAAGACAAACAGTTAGCAGCTGTTTGATAAAATTTGCAAAACTAGATCAGAGCAAATTTCATCTATCTCCTTGTCTCGCGCCTACTCCCTACCCTAATCACTCCCCCTCTGCGGTTATTTTCTACCCAATCCCATGTTAGAAGGTTCAATCCTACAAAAACTAGAAACAGCCCATCGCCATAGCACTAGGCCAATTCGATTCGGTGTTTACTACAAAAATACCTTAGTTGCCCTGTGCCATGCTCTTGAAGACCATATTTTAACCGACGACGGTACGCCCCTAGTAATTACAGCCTTCCAACAGGGGAAATGGTATCTACAAGAAGCCGGGCGATATGCAGATATCGCCCAGCGCAGCGCCGAAATTGCCATTATGGCTGCTACTGAATCTGGCTTTGCTGAACATCCTACAAGCCTTTTACCCAATGTAGACTTAGTGGCATTAGATTCAGTCGATCCAGTCGCTCAGGAGTGGCACTTAATTATTTTATCTCCTAAATACACAGCAATGGTAATTTGTCAAGAATTATCAGAGGCTGATTATGGCAGCACTGGAGTTCCGACATCAGACTTAGAGCGTAAATTCTATGGCTTGTGGACATTTGAGCCAGAGTTAGTGCAAGAGACAGCAGAAATAGCGATCGCTCACATCAAAAAATACAACCCAGAACTGGCGGAAAAACTCACAGCAGATAAACAGCAAATTGTACCGTCAATGGACAGATCCCAAAATTTAGGTGCAGTTGTCTCCCGTGTAGTAGATTACCTCCAGGCTGGGCAAGATAATTTATCCATCCCTACAGCCCTTCAGAAACAAACCCTAGATCGCAACTTGGTTTCTAACGAAATCCAAGCCTTTTTGCGAATGGCGCAACTGATGGATATGGCAGATGTCAACAATCCAATGGCAGCTGCGGAAGTAGTAGCTCTTGCTGAAGCGATCGGCCAGCTTTTGGATCTTCCTGCATGGCAGATTAAGAGATTACGGCTAGCGGCTTTGTTACATCGCATAGATCCGTTACAAAAAGCAGAAAGCGTTCTCACAGATAGTATATCCACACGCTATCAAGAAGATGCTCCTAGTTGTCCCTTAACTTGTCCCTTAGTACCGGGGGCACAAGTATTGCGAACTATGCCACGACTACGAGCCGTTGCCCAAATTATCACTCACCAAACCGAGTGGTGGAATGGTACAGGAGAACCAGCCGGTTTGGCTGGAGATGAAATTCCCTTAGAGTCGAGAATTTTGTCATTATTGGCAGACTTTCAGTGGCGAGTCAATGAGCTAAAATCGTCAAATCAAAGCCGGGAACAGATATTTACTCAAGCTTTAGATGAGTGCAGACAGCAACAATCTAACCGCTTTGACCCTAAACTTGTAGATACCCTAACTTTATTAGTTATGGGTTTACAACAGGGACTCGACTTACCCATCATGACACCCAAAGTCAGCGCCGGTATCTGGATACTTGATTCCCAATGGGATAGCCACAGCAAGATCAGTGAGGAGATTGGTAGTTACTTTACATGAATATTGAAGCCATTAAATTAGGAAAACTCAAACAGCTTCCAGGGGCAAATTTAGAAGACGAGGAACTCTCTCGACTAGATTTAAGCCGGATTAATCTTGCTGGTGCTACCCTTGTTGGCACTAATTTCGCTGCTTCCAAACTCGAAGGTGGGCATTTGGAGGGAGCAAATTTGATGGGGGCCAACCTCCAAGAAACTGACTTGCGGGCGAACCTCATGGGAGCGAACCTGATGCAAGCAGATTTAACAGGCGCTGACTTACGAGGTAGCAATTTGCGTGGTGCTAACTTGATGGGAGCCAGACTCAGTGATGTGTCATTGGTGGGTGCTTTCTTGAGTGGTGCCAATTTGATGAATGTGAACTTGCAAGGCGTTGACTTGCGCGGTGCTGACTTGCGCGGTGCAAACCTGACTGGGGCAAATCTCAAAGGTGCAGACTTGAGCCGCGCCGATTTGCAAGGGGCATTATTGAGTGAAGCAAACCTCGAAGAAGCCGACTTGCGGGGGGCGAATTTGGCGGGGGCGAATTTAACGGGGGCGAATTTACTCTGTGCAGAGTTAGAAAGTACAAATTTGAGCGGCGTTAATTTGAATAAAGCTTGTGTGGTGGGGACAGTTGTAGAGGCTACGTTTTAAATAGGGGTTAATTTATACAAACTGCAATGAATAATATATTAGACTACCCAAATGTATGTCCTCAAAGTAGCCAATTTTCTACACTTAAACCAGGTACACGCTCAAATTCGCGGATATTTGCTGTAACAAGCGTCAGGTTAAGGGCTAGGGTATGGGCAGCAATCAGTAAATCATTGAGGCCGATGGGCTTTCCTGTTTGCTCTAGGTGTGTACGAATTACTGCATAGTGCCGATCCACTGGAGGCGACAGCGACAAAATAGGTAACACTTCAAGAATGCTCTCTAGTTGCTGAAGAAGACGGAGAGAGCCACTTTTAGCTGCACCAAATCGCAGTTCACACACCACAATAATGCAGGTACAAATGCAGTTTTCCTCTACGGCTGCGAGTCGCTGAAACACCAAACCTTGAGGATGTCTTACCAAATCTGAAATGATGTTGGTGTCTAGCAGGTATTGATAGGTCATTGGGTAGGATTAAAGCACAATATCATCGAGTGGCAGTAACCCTTCATCTATGTTAGGAAAATTTTCTGTAATGTCTTCTAAAGTAGCAAGCAGTGAAAGTAGAGAACCGGAAGAAATGGGTTCGATGATTAATCGATTACCTTCTTTGCGTAACAAAACTTCTGTACTGGATAGAGCAAATTCATCAGGAATGGTTAGGACTTGATGTTGCCCATCCCGTAATAGGTAAACATGATATGAGTTTGGCATCAAGCAATCTTCTTAAAATTATAATTATTTCGCCGCAGTGTGTTGCTTTACAATATCATATCAAGTTTTATGCTGCACGGTCGAAATAACTGATGGGTATTAAGCGTTAATTGTTGGGTTTCACTTGGTTGAACTGAAACGCTTTTGCAAAGTTGTATGTGCCTTAAAAATATCTTCTAATAAATCTTGTGGCAATTCTGATATTAAAGCAACTCTATCAGGATTTTGCTTATGTAATATGTACTTTTTTTGAATTGATAATAAACACAATACCAGCCCTGTGAGTTCATAAAAACTTTCTGGTGTTGCCCACCTGTATATATTAAAAATCCTATCAGTAATACACAGAAAGTCCAGAAAACTAACTTGGTAATCTGAATCAAGACTGACTAAATAAGTTTGGTTCAACTCATATCTAGCAATTTGCCAGTATCGCAGGTTTTCCAGAAACTCTGCTTCATCACTTAAATCAGCGATTCACTCCCATTCAGTAGATTCATTGCTATCGTCAACAAACAAGTTCGTATGGAACTTTCGTAAATCCATTTCTCTTACTCCGATGGAAAACACTACCTCAACTGTTAGTTGATGATACACTTAACAAGCTGTAAGTTGAACAGCTTATCTAAGCCCGTAGTGAAAAATGGGCTAGCTTTCTACGGGAGGATATTTGATGCTACGTGCTGTATTATCAATATATTCTTGTGGGAAAATTTTCCTTCCTAATACCAACGCTTCTTGCCTTTCTTCATCTGTCATATAATCATCTCCCTTGAGTCCTCTTGGGGTATGTCGAGGATTTCCTCCTGCATCCAAATATCGCTGACGTGCGATCGCAAATAGTTCTAATATTCTTTGCGCTTGCTGCTGTCTAATGGCATTAGGTTGCGTCATCGTTTTATTCCCATCCGAAGGTCACTACTTCGCCGTTTTGTAATATCGTTGCCAAGGGTAAAACAGTGCTAGGAGTTTGAATGTGCCAATACCCTGTGTCTTCATCATAATAATCTCCAAACAAGTAAATTTAGAGCTTCTAGGGCATTTATTACTAAGTATTGCTCTTGGAGTGGGTTCCACAAATGGTGAGTGTGTATGTAAGCCAGTGCTGATCTTATCAGAGAGGCGATCGCTCAGTCCTTCCTCGTATCCACAAAGCTAGTACACTCATTAACAACACCCCCATCACTCCTTGCAGGGGATTATTATTCACACCAGTTACCCAATCAGGAACTTGGCCAGAATATTTCACTAATTTACCTACATTAATAATGTAGTAACCCCAAACTAAACCGCCATGTAAACCAATTGGAAAACCCAAGCGTCCCCTCCGCCAACGCTTTCCCCATACTTGCGTTAATCCCAGCAGTACTAAAGCTGGAAATTGCGGCAGTGTATGAATAATTGCCTCCAAAGGTTTAATAAAATGCAATGTAGCAAAGGCAGTCGCATCTGTCCACAATGCCACACGCGGACTGTAATCTCGTTGTAATTCATTTAGCAACCAGCCTCGGAATAACAATTCCTCAGCAAATCCAACACCTAAGCCAACAAGTAAACCCTCTAAAATAACTTTCAGCAATAAAACTTTCGGTTGTTGCCACACCAACCAACCCAACAAACTTTCTACCCCAAAAAGTATCAGAATATTAATTATTCCCAGAGCCAAGCCACGCAGTAAATCCACACCGTTTTGTCGCGTGAATTCTAAACCATAATGCCGCAGAATTTGGGACTGTTGATAGACATATTTACCCCATATTCTCAGGAGGCAAATAAATATCGCATATAACAATACCAATGTCAATATACTTTCTAAGTTTGAATCATGCACTAGAAAGTATATTGGTGCAGCCAATGGCAACCATAGCAGCAATAAAATCAAAATAAAACAGCCCAGCCTGATAGGGGCAGGGCGTTCAGCTAAACGGACAAGGTTTTCTTTCATACCAATGTGAGTCACCAGCCAATACTCTATACTTCGACTAATGACCAATGACCAATGACTATTCGTCAGGTTCAATCGTGCTACTTAAACCGTGACTTTTCAATGTTTCGCAATAGAACTCAGCGTGTTCTAGAGCGCAAGTAATAACTAAAGCTAGCCCGTTAGTATGGGCTTCCATCATGATGCTCACAGCTTGGGGTTGGGTAAGGCTAGGTACAGTGGCTATTAGTGATTGTACAACATGCTCCATCGAGTTGTAATCGTCGTTATGGAGCAAAACGCGATACCGAGGCGCGAGCTTACGGGTTGTGGAAGGCTTTTCAATGGTTTCAACTGACACGGCTCTTTGCTCTTTTCTTGTTGATTCACTACTACAAAGTATCTGTGTAGCGATCGCTTAACAGTTATTTACCTATTCTATAGTATTTCTGTCCAAATCCTATGTTAAGAAAACCCTTTGCTGGCAAGGATTGGTCGTATTAGTTTTGTGTAGGCACTTGTGAGGCATAGTTGCCGTGAGAGTGCTACCCTAATGTAACAGAAGCTCCTTTAAAAGTAGCGCATTCTCACTTTTAAATTAAACAAGTTACAAAACAATCGTTGTCGCTGCCCAAACTGCATAATGATGGACATTAGCCTAAATTTTCTTCAACCAGGACAAATTGTGTCTTTAGAGCATGGTGACAGGAATCTGTATGCAGAAGTCATTCAATTTGTAGTTTCCCGCCAGTTATGCTGGGTGCGTCCTTTATTAATGGTTACTTTCATTCAAGAATCGCCGCTAATTACTGATTTGCGAGACGCGTCTGACCTGCTTTGGCCTGCCAACTTATTTCGACCAGCATTAGACACAGAAGTAATTACCTTCTTGAGCCAAGTTTTAGCAAAAGAACCAAAAACGGAACCTGACTCAGCCGCCAAGCAGCAACTCAATCAATTTATTCACCAACTTTGGCAAGCATACCAATAAGAATTAGGGCATTGGGCATTGGGCATTGGGAATTGGGCATTGGTTATTAATTCTTCTCTCCCTACTCCCGACTCCCCATTCCCTTTTAGAGAAGATGTTTCTGAAGCTTTGATGTTAATAACAATACTTTTCAAATATCCTCTTACTAAAACATGTTTTACCTACTTGAAATTTTAATTGCTTTAGCCATAATCAAATTCAATTGATATAAGCAATAAATCTCTATACCTAAGCAATTAGGCATATCCTAAATTAGGAACCAACTGAATTCTACCAGCATCCATCTCTGCCATTAATAATTCCAGAGCTTCGTAATCAACGTCAGAAATGTAACCCAGTTCCGTCAATTCTGAGTTGATTTCATTTTCTATCTCAGGAGTTAGTTTTTTAATGTCAAGAGCTTTTTCTACTAGTTTACGAATAGCGTACTTAGTTCTCATAAATCATAACCCAAGTTTATATAATACTAATTATTTCCGATTTTTCTAAGCAAAAATAGTGATTTAAAAGTCATATAGATCACAATTTAACTAGTTAAAGAAATAATTTGCTATGAGGATATCGAATGCCATCAGCAACGCTAAAGTGAGGAATTTAACTTACCGTTAAGACTTGGCTAAATTAGCTTTGGTTATAGACTAAGCAAGTTTTATCAGCATACTTACTGATGATTTATTGTTTCTACGGCTGTCTATAGTTGATTGTTTTTGAACTAGCATAAAAAAAAAGTATATATAAGCACATTTTAACCTGAAATTATGACAATCTTTAAACAGAGATACTAAAGCAATAAAGATTCAGCAAAGAGAAGTAAGACATATGGGCGATGCAACAAAATAAAGTTTATGTTCAAATAATTCTTAGCTTGACGCTTTAATAATTCTCAATAGGATGTAACTATGCAGGCAGTGCTGAACTATCCGAAGATTGCAGTGATTCGCCCCCAAGGCTTTTTGAATGCTACAAATGCCTTAGAATTTGAACGAGACATGACCACAGCGTTAGCACAAAATGGTATTTCCATCTTGGTAGTAGACCTCGCAGCAGTAGAATCGTTAGACAGCGCTGGGTTGATGGCATTGTTATCTATACACAAGCTGGCTCTTAGTTTAGGAAGGGGTTTTCGACTCTGCGCTATTGCTCCGTCAATAAGAATTATTTTTGAGTTAACGCAACTCGATAGGGTGTTTGAAATATTGGATGGTGAAGTTGAGTTGGCTGCAACATAACTTTATATAAAAGCACCAAGTTTTGGATATGAAAGGGACTTTATGTAAAGGAGTTATAAGTTGCAACGGTAAACTCGGTTAGAAGACCTAATTCAATGCTAAGGTTGGGTTTGAGTAGCTGTAATTAAGGTAGCTAGAAGATAGCACAGTGGCTGTTGCAGTTGAAAAATTAATAACATCGGATATTTTAAAACCAGGGCGTTACCTGGGTAATGAGCGTTTAGCAGTACACAAACCTTGGGATACGGCAGCAATACGCTGGGTATTAACTTATCCAGAAGTATATGAAGTCGGTGCATCCAATTTAGGGCACATCATTCTCTATAACATTTTGAATGCCCAACCGCGTCAATTGTGCGATCGCGCCTACCTGCCAGGAAAAGACCTGGCAGCCAAACTACGCGAAACTAATACGCCATTGTTTGCTGTAGAGTCAAAGCGATCGCTCACAGAATTTGACATTTTAGGTTTTAGCCTCAGTTACGAACTGGGTGCTACTAATATCCTAGAAATGTTGGATTTAGCTGGAATTCCCTTGACATGGCGAGAACGGCAAAAAGCAAGGGACGCAGGGGGAGAACTTACGAATCTCCAATCCCAGTTTCCATTGATTTTTGCCGGTGGGCAAACAGCAACATCTAATCCTGAACCTTATGCCGACTTCTTCGACTTTATCGCCCTTGGAGATGGAGAAGAACTGCTGCCAGAAATTGGCTTGGTACTAGAAGAAGGTAAACAAGCAGGATTGAGTCGGGAACATCTGTTACTGGACTTAGCACAGATACCAGGTGTATATGTGCCTCAGTTTTACGACATGGCACAGGATGGCTCAGTTCATCCTCGTCGCCTAGACGTACCAAAACGAATTTTGCGAAGGGTTGCAACTCCCATACCCGCGTATTCCATTGGGTTAGTTCCCTACGTGGAAACGGTGCATGACCGCTTGACCATTGAGATTAGGCGTGGTTGCACTCGTGGCTGTCGCTTTTGTCAACCAGGAATGCTAACTCGACCAGCACGGGACGTAGAACCCAATCAGGTTGTAGATGCAATTGAACAGGGGATGCGGGCAACTGGTTACAATGAGTTCTCCCTATTATCTCTGAGTTGTTCTGATTATTTGTCCCTGCCAGCAGTGGGGATGGAAATCAAAAATCGCTTAAAAAATGAAAATATTTCTCTGACTCTACCAAGCCAACGGGTAGACAGATTTGATGAAAATATTGCCAATATCCTTGGAGGTACGCGGCAAAGTGGACTGACTTTTGCTCCAGAAGCTGGAACTCAGCGAATGCGAGACATTGTAAATAAGGGTTTGACAAATGAAGAATTATTGCGAGGGGTGAAAACCGCTTGGGAGCAAGGCTGGGATAAAATCAAGTTGTATTTTATGATTGGCTTGCCGGGTGAAACGGATACTGATGTTTTAGGCATTGCCGAGACAGTAAGCTGGCTACAGCGAGAATGTCGGGGCAAGGGCAGAAAACCTCTAAACTTTAACCTGACGATTTCTAACTTTACGCCCAAGCCGCATACACCATTTCAATGGCACTCAGTTTCTACCACTGAATTTAAACGCAAACAAAACCTGTTGCGGCAAGAATTCCGCCGAATAAAGGGAGTGAAGGTAAATTTTACCGATGTTCGCATTTCGGCAATGGAAGATTTTGTGGGACGAGGCGATCGCAATTTGAGCAAAGTAGTCAGGCGTGCCTGGGAATTGGGTGCAGGTATGGATTCCTGGTATGAAAATTTAGATCAGGCTTTTAGCGCTTGGGGAGATGCGATCGCTGGGGCCGATCTAGACTGGAAATACCGCCAAGTAGAAAATGGCGAATGGAATTTGTTTCACGCACAAGATCAGACAAGATCGCCAGACGCGGAAAATACCCAAATTTGTACAGACGCGATTAATCGCGTCTCTCCCCACTCCCTCGATACTCCCCTCCCTTGGGATCATATTGATACCGGAATTGACAAAAAGTGGCTCAAAGAAGACTTGCAACGCGCCTTAGAAGCTGCAATTGTACCCGATTGCTCTTTTGAAGGTTGTTCCCACTGTGGCGTATGTGGAACCGACTTTGGCCATAACGTTGTGATTGAATCACCAGCTATTGCGAAGTTCGCTGGCGAGTTTGTCCCCAACACAACTAAGGTACAAAGACTGCGAGTTTGGTTTGGGAAACAGGATAATATGGCTCTGGTAAGCCACCTAGATTTAATCCGTCTCTTTGACCGAGTTGTGCGGCGAGCAGGCTTACCAATCGCTTTCACTGGTGGATTTCATCCAATGCCGCGAATTTCTGTAGCAACTGCTTTAGCTTTAGGAGCTACTAGTAGTGGTGAAATTGCAGATTTTGAGTTAACTGTACCAGTGGCAGTCGATACTTTTCGAGAACAGTTGGTTCGGGAAATGCCCACAGACATACCTATATATAATGTGGAGCAGATAGATTTAAAAACTCCGGCAGCTACTCAACTGCTGGAAACAGCAGAATATTTAATTACCGTAGCAGCACTTGAAGAAGTAACACTTATACAATGGCAAGAATGGATTAATACCATCAAAGCAAAAGATGAACTGTGGTACGAGCATACAACAAAGTCAGGCAAGAGCCAGTTAATAAATCTGCGCGATCGCTTATTTGAACTGGAATTAGTAGAAACCCACAAAGGCATTGCAGAATCTATATCTGTTATCCGTTATGTAGGTAGCTATCGCCAAGATGGTTTTCTATTGCGTCCTGAACAAATCCTGTTTATGCTAGGCATGGTGGCTAGTAGAGAATTCCAACTCCTGCACATCCACCGCAATCGGCTAATTTTAGGGGTATAATCCCTGTAGGGCAGCTTGCTAGTAGTTGTCCTAACATGGCTATATCGTTGGAATTGATTTTTAGCAAGGTTGCGTTAGAATGGGGTGAAGAGAAATTTTCTGGCGCTGCATTGAATTTAGCTGGTTCACTACCCTGGTGTTCAGGGGGCGAAAGCAAAGATATTTAGAGTGCAAATTCTAGGATTTTATCCCAGATAAACTGAGGCAGATTAAAGAACCCACACTCTCTCTATAGCTACCTTGTGAATCAGTAACTAACAGCAGGTTCGCTTAAATTCTCTAAATCCATGCTTTTTAAACAGCTGCTGAATGTTTAATCCCCAGTAGTGCCAAAGAGCTAGTGAGCTACTTTTCTAGAGTTGTTCGCCTTTGGCATTCCCGTAGGTTAAACAACTGCTCTCGGTTAGGTCGAATTTGCAGACGTTCACTAGACGCGCAAAGCGCGGCTTAAAGTAGAGTAGCAGCTGGCGTTGCTGAGTATAACCCTAAGGAGAAATCCGGGGAATGGAAAATAGAAATAGTTTCTTTTTCTTAACGACATCAGTAGGTTACTCTCAAATAAAGCTTCCTGAGTTAAAAACTCACTCAGGATTCAGAACTTTTAAACTCAGAACTCTCTTTATTGAGAGTATTGCATCACAAATCAACCACGGATGGTTGATTTAATTGCTTAAACATGCAGCCGTTCTGGAATAATCCACCGTAAAAATGCTCTTAAGAGCGCCAATAGCTATTTAATTTAGAAGCTCAGGTTTGCGATTTTTATTATCAGTAGCACCTTTTGAGGGTTGCAGGGGCAACAAAGGTATAACAAACCTCCAGACCTATTGGTGCTGCCAATTTTGAGGAAATTGAATGCCAAAACAAATTATCATCGCGGAGCAGCACCAAATTGCTGCTGTCTTTTCTGAAGATCAAATACAGGAACTAGTTGTTGCTACGGGTCATCATCAAATAGGTGATATCTACTTAGGAGTAGTAGAAAACGTATTACCTGGGATAGATGCGGCTTTTGTCAATATTGGCGACCCAGAGCGCAACGGTTTTATTCACGTCACCGACTTAGGGCCATTAAAGCTAAAGCGTACCGCAGCAGCAATTACAGAATTACTAGCACCACAGCAGAAAGTTTTGGTGCAAGTAATGAAAGAACCAACGGGGACAAAAGGCCCCCGACTTACGGGTAATATTACTTTACCTGGACGCTACGTAGTACTGATGCCCTATGGTAGAGGTGTAAATTTATCCCGACGGATTAAAAGTGAAAGTGAGCGCAACCGCTTGCGGGCACTAGCAATTTTGGTCAAACCGGCGGGAATGGGTTTGCTTGTGCGTACAGAAGCAGAAGGCAAACCCGAAGAAGCGATTATGGAAGATTTGGAATTGCTGCAAAAGCAATGGGAAGCCATTCAGCAAGAAGCGCATTCCACCCGTGCTCCAGCACTACTCAACCGTGACGATGACTTCATTCAGCGCGTATTGCGGGATATGTACGGCGCCGATGTAAATCGGATTGTGGTGGATTCCAGTACTGGTTTGAAGCGCGTGAAGCAGTACTTGCAGAACTGGAGCGGAGGTCAAACACCGCAGGGATTGTTAATTGACCATCACCGCGATCGCTCCCCCATTTTAGAGTACTTCCGTATCAGTGCCGCCATTCGAGAAGCCCTCAAACCGAGAGTAGACCTACCTTCTGGAGGTTACATCATTATTGAGCCGACAGAGGCATTAACCGTAATTGATGTTAACTCAGGTTCCTTCACGCGATCGGCAACAGCTAGAGAAACAGTTTTGTGGACAAACTGCGAAGCTGCAACAGAAATTGCTCGCCAGTTGCGTCTGCGGAATATCGCCGGAGTGATCGTTGTTGATTTTATTGATATGGAATCACGACGCGATCAACTACAAGTTCTCGAACACTTTAATAAAGCACTCAAAGCAGACAAAGCTCGTCCGCAGATTGCCCAATTAACCGAACTGGGTTTAGTAGAACTGACCCGCAAACGGCAAGGTCAAAATATTTACGAATTGTTTGGTGAAGTTTGCCCCACTTGTGGCGGTTTAGGACATACTGTGCGTCTGCCTGGAGAAATCGAAAACCGATTACCAATACCAGCAGAAACACCAGAGCGTGAACGTGAACGTTTTGTACCATTGCCTCATCGAGAACCACGTCAGCCTACTGCCCGCATCCCAGAACCACGAGAAACTTATGATGGATTTGGGGAAGCATTTGACAGCGATCTAGAATCGGGTAACTTAAATCTGATCAATCATCCTAGTTATCAAGACCTTAATGATAATAAGCGTCGTACCCGCACTCGCCGTAGTCGAATTGCTATTAATGGATTAAACGGAAAAGATGAAGCTAGGGTTGTAGCCAATCCACTGGCTTTTGTTAACGAGCCAGACTTAGACCTTGATATTGAACCAGAACTAGGAGTTGCACCAGAGATTTCCTCACCTACCCTTGGTAAACCAGGTTGGAGTGAAAGAGTAGAGCGCACTGTAGTAGATCGCACTATAGACCGGACTGTAGAACGCGCTAAAATTATCAAAGCAGAGCCAGTCAAACCAGTGGTAGAACCACCGGAGATTAGAACTGTAGAAATGAGCCTCCAGGAACAGGATATCTTTGCTTTGATGGGAATATCTCCCTTGGTGAAGTTAGAGCAAGAGGTTAAAAATCCCAAGTCTGTGATTATTAACGTGATTCAACCTGGCCAACAGCCAACGACTCCAACTGAATCAACCTCAGAATCAACTATTGTCCAAAAAGCAACACCTGAAATAATCCCAAGCAAGATACCAATACCAAAAGTTATTGAGCCAGAACCAAAACCTTTGATAGAAGAGACAACTGAACCATCTGAGACTGCTAGCCCAACGAGTAGCTTGTCTGCGAAAGCTTCTGCTAACGAAGATGAAAGTGATGCTAACAGCGCCGCCACTGCTAGCCGTCGCCGTCGCCGTCGTTCCTCAGCTATCGAGGATAATTAGTTTGCTTTATGGTAGAAATGTCGCCAACGTCCTTGGAACAATCCAATTGGCTGGAGTTTTCTACCTTGTCAGGGCTGCCAGGGTTGGTTGCAGGTGTAGATGAAGTAGGGCGAGGCGCTCTATTTGGGCCTGTGGTGGCGGCAGCAGTGATCCTACCAGATCATGCTTTGCCAATACTAATGGCAGCTAAAATCAAAGATAGTAAAAAGTTATCTAGTTCTCGTAGAACTCAGCTAGCACACCAAATTTGTGAGCTGGCTATAGACTGGAAAATTGGGTTTGCTTCTACTGCCGAAATTGACAAGATAAATATTTTGCAAGCAACGCTCTTAGCAATGAAGCGGGCTGTACTGAAGTTAAAGGTACAGCCTGCACTTTGCCTGGTTGATGGTAATCAGTCAATCAAAGATTTCCTATTGCCGCAACAAACAATAATTAGGGGGGACGAGCGATCGCTCGCCATTGCCTCTGCTAGTATTGTTGCCAAGGTTTGGCGTGACAATTTGGTACTGCGTCTAGCATTAAAATACCCTATGTACAGCCTGGAGTGTAACAAGGGTTATGGTAGCCAGCAGCATTTGCTGGCTCTGCAACAATATGGGCCCTCGCCTCTACATCGTCAGTCTTTTCGTCCTTGCCAAATCAAAATACTAAACGCTGAGTGATTAAATAATTACTCAGCATTCAGGATTGGCAATTCAGTATTGTTACCGCTAAGTCCTCTATCTTTGGTTTGTGATATCACCCAATAGCGATAATCCGCCAAAAGTTGATTTAATAACCGTTGTTTGACTGATAACAACACGCTTTTGAGCAAAGCATTACCAGTAGTTTCTAAAATCGGCTTGGGAGTGAAAGAAAATGGCGGTGGCAAATCGACCAGCACTTCTAAATCAGCCCTTCCTTGCAGGCGAGTACCACTGCTTGACTCTTTGGGAGACAAATGTCCTTTTAAATTCAGAGCAAAACGCTGGTTAATATACTCGAAGCCCAGGATTTCACAGCCTAGCGATCGCAAATTAATTATTCCATTTGATTCTGCCCAAACTCTCATGTCTACAGTAGGTTGAATACTCAATGACATAAAACTTAACGGACGCATTTTCAAACGAAATACTTCCTCAGAAAGCTGCTCAATTCTACTATTGTCAGCCAAAGCCTTAACTAGACGTTGAGGCTGGCGTAAGTAGTGCTGAATGGGAATAGGCTGCTCTGGAACAGCGATTTCAACCGATTGGGAGGCAGTAAACCGGGTAGCCATGAGCGGATAAAAATATATGTTTCTTAATTTTAATATTTTTTAATAAATTAAATCTGATTATTAGAAAACTACAAAATTTATTGACTATAAAAATGATTGTTGCTTATCAGCTATACATTATTAGCAAAAAGTTGGTACGCTCATTACTATCTTTAGTTCAAAAAATATATATTCTAATTTAACTATTGACAGGAAAACAATAATATGCATACTTATAATATCAGAAACCAATATAATAATTGCTTTTAAATCTTTAGAGGAATCTAGCAAAAAAAACTACTAGGAAATCTATCTGATAGAAGTGCTGTTTTCCATAAATTGTTTTCTTAGATACATATTTCGCTCTATTCGCTTAGTGCGTAAATTTTAGAGATAACAGTGTTTAGTAAGAGTAGATTTGGATATATTAGCTAAGACCAAAACCTTATAATTTCTTAGGACTTACGCAAAAATTTCTAAAAAGCTTAATTTATCGAACCGCCAAGACGCCAAGAGCACCGAGAATTCGTAGAGTGTGCGTAAGTCCTATTTCTGTTTACCGATTAAACTCGCAAATCAAGGCTAAAAGCATGACTTTATTGATCGCACATTTAGGGCCTCCCGGCACTTATACAGAACAAGCAACTGTTTTTTATGCCAACTGGCTAACTAAAAATACGGCAGTTGAAGCTAGTCTATGTCCCTATCCCAGCATCTCCCAGTCACTGCACGCCGTTGCTGATGGTCAAGCCCACTTGGCTGTTGTGCCAGTAGAAAATTCTATTGAAGGGAGTGTGACTATGACACTAGATACACTATGGCAGTTGGACAGTTTGCAAATTCAGTTAGCCTTAGTATTACCTATTGTCCATACGTTAATTTCTTGCGCTTCTAGCTTAGATAAAATTAAAACTGTTTACTCTCACCCGCAAGCTTTGGCACAATGTCAGGGATGGTTAGAGAGGTTTCTCCCGACTGTACAGATTATTCCTAGCAATTCTACAACCGAAGCATTACAGCGATTGGAGCATGAGACAACAACAGCAGCGATCGCTTCTAGTAGAGCAGCTCAACTATACAACCTGCCCATACTTGCTAGTGGCATCAACGACTATCCAGAAAACTGTACTCGTTTTTGGGTAGTAAGTCAGGGTGAAGCAGATATTGGATATCAGGCATCAACAACAAGCGCCAGTCACACATCGCTAGCTTTTAGTATGCCTGCCAATACACCCGGAGCATTGCTCAAACCCTTGCAAATATTTGCTCAACGAGGAATTAACCTCAGCCGGATTGAATCTCGTCCGACGAAGCGATCATTAGGCGAATACTTGTTTTTCATGGATTTAGAAGCGGATACCAAAGAAGCACAAATGCAATCTGCTTTAGCAGAATTAACTATGCACACAGAAATTTTAAAAGTTCTTGGCGCTTACAATGTTTTGCCGATCAGCGCTGTTACTTCATAAGTTAGGAGTTAGGATTTTGGAGTTATCAGTTATTAATTATCAGGTAGGGAATATAAATTATAAGTTGCCAATCTTTTATTTTTTGTTATTTATTCCTAACTCCTCACTCCTCTACAGACGCGATTAATCGCGTCTTTACTCCTCACCCCTGTACAGACGCGATTAATCGCGTCTTTTCACTTTTGATTAAACGTGTCTTTAAGAACAGAGCGAGCGGCCAAGTGATTCCGAGTAGAGGTTAAAATTTCCGCTTCTCGCTCAAGACGAGTTGCAGTATCTTGCATTTCTAGCAATAACTGCTGCTCTGCGGCAACACCATAAAGATTACTCGCTACCCAATAAGATAACTCTGTTGGTAGGTCAGGCAAATCTTCTGGCAGTTCGATATTTTGTTCGGTTAATTTGGCTGATAGACGCACAACATCTCGCAGTAGTTGTTCTACCTCAGTTGATAAAGGTCGCAAATCTTTAGCAGGTGGTTGGTCTTCAATCCACTCAACTAAGCCAACGCGGTATGGTTTTTCACGAACATACTCTAATACCCGAAATCTTTGCTGCCCTAAAGTTAACATCTTGATGCGATCATCTGGCAGCCGTTGATGATGAACAATTTCCGCACAGCAACCAGTGTTTGCAATTGTACCTTTAACAGGATCGACCATCAAAACACCGAACCTGCGATCGCTCTCCAAAATCGTGTTCATCATGATTCGGTAGCGAAATTCAAAGATGTGCAGAGGCAATGGTCTGGTAGGAAACAGAACTACTTCGGGTAACGGGAACAGAGGTAGTTCACGAACTGCAATTTTAGAAGATGATGTCATTGTTATCTTGGTATAAACTTAATCTTTAAAATTTGTTTTTCTCTGCTTTTCCCGTACTTTATCTACATTCTATCATTTGTTTCCTAGCTAAATAAAAGCCCTGAGATATATTTCTTCAGGGCAATGTAAAAATTCATACTAATGTCATTTGTCTTTTGTACTTTGTTTGAGTACTTATGACTAATGACCACTGATTAATCACTAAATTAAAGTTTGACTTCGATATCTACACCCGATGGTAGATCCAATTTCATCAGGGCATCAATAGTCTTAGAAGAGGGCTGGTAAATATCAATAATCCGGCGATGAGTACGGGTTTCAAAGTGTTCCCGTGAATCTTTATCTACGTGAGGTGATCGCAGCACACAATAGATCCGGCGTTTTGTTGGTAAAGGAATTGGGCCTACGGCTGTAGCATTGGTGCGGTTAGCTGTGTCTACAATCTTCTCGCAAGATGTGTCTAATAAACGTCGGTCAAAAGCTTGTAAGCGAATTCTAATTTTCTGCTGCTGTAGAGTTGCCATCTTTAATTTTCCAGGTTCTGCGTAATTAGGGGTATGGTGAATGAAGGAGAGACGCGATTAATCGCGTCTGTACAAGAGTGGTAAGTGGGGTTAAAGGAGACAAAATTGCTTGGCTTGTTCCTACTTACTCCCTACTCCCTTTAATTAAAAAGGAAGAGAAAGGAGCAGAGAGGCACAATAAAGACCATCTCTGCTCCTTTGTTATGAGCGAAATGCTACTTGATAATTTTGGAGACGACACCAGCACCAATGGTACGGCCACCTTCGCGGATAGCGAAGCGCATTCCTTGTTCAATAGCGATCGCGTTGATCAATTCTACTGTCATCTTGATGCGATCGCCTGGCATCACCATTTCTACTTCTTTGCCTTCATCGGAGGTGTAAGCTTTGATGGTACCAGTTACATCAGTTGTCCGCACATAGAATTGGGGACGGTAGCCAGCGAAAAATGGAGTCTTACGACCACCTTCTTTTTCTGTTAGGACATAAACCTCACCTTCAAATTCATTGTGAGGTTTAATCGAACCAGGTTTAGCGATGACCATACCCCGTTCAATATCAGCCTTTTGGATACCCCGGAGTAGTACCCCAGCGTTATCCCCAGCCATACCTTGGTCGAGACTCTTCTTGAACATCTCAATACCAGTTACGGTAGTGGCGCGAGTATCTCTGATACCCACTAGTTCAACGTTATCGCCAACTTTGACTACACCCCGCTCAATCCGACCGGTGGCAACAGTACCACGACCTGTAATTGAGAAAACGTCTTCTACAGCCATCAAGAAGGGTTTATCAACATCCCGCTCAGGAGTGGGGATGTAAGAATCTACAGCATCCATCAATTCGTAGATTTTGTCTACCCAAGGATTTTCACCGCGTTGGGTTTTAGGATTCTTGGTCATTGCTTCCAGAGCTTGCAGACCAGAGCCTTTGATAATGGGGATATCATCGCCAGGGAAATCGTAGCTTGAAAGCAGTTCTCTAAGTTCTAGTTCTACTAGTTCCAAGAGTTCTGGGTCATCCATTAAATCTTCTTTGTTCAAGAAGACAACCAGACTGGGAACGCCTACCTGTTTTGCTAACAGGATGTGTTCGCGGGTTTGGGGCATAGGGCCATCGGTAGCAGCAACTACGAGGATACCTCCGTCCATCTGAGCAGCACCGGTGATCATGTTCTTCACATAGTCAGCGTGGCCTGGACAGTCTACGTGAGCATAGTGCCGATTTGCAGTTTCATACTCTACGTGAGCGGTATTGATGGTAATACCCCGTGCTTTTTCTTCTGGAGCATTATCAATTTGGTCGTAGCCCTTAGCTACAGCCTGACCCATAGCTGCCAAGGTCATGGTGATGGCTGCTGTCAAGGTAGTTTTACCGTGGTCAACGTGGCCAACTGTACCGATATTAATGTGGGGTTTATTCCTTTCAAACTTTGCGCGTGCCATGAATGCTCATTTCCTTATTTTAACTAAGCGTTCCCTTTGCTTTTTGCAATGATAGTTTCAGCTACGCTGCGAGGCACCTCTTCGTAGTGGCTGAACTCCATCGTGAAGGTACCCCGACCTTGCGTTTTTGACCGGATATCAGTGGCGTAGCCAAACATGCTCGCCAGTGGAACTTTAGATGTTACCTTAGCGAGTCCCTTTTCGGTGCTTTGGCTTTCAATCTGCCCTCGACGGGTGTTGAGGTCGCCAATGACGTTCCCCATATAGTCTTCAGGAACTTCAACTTCAACTTTCATCATAGGCTCTAAGATGACAGGTGAAGCTTTCAGCACAGCCTCTTTCATCGCCATTGAGCCGGCGATTTTGAAAGCCATTTCTGAAGAGTCTACATCGTGGTATGACCCATCAATTAAGGTCGCTTTAACGTCAATCAAAGGATATCCAGCTAGAACACCGGATTCGCAGCTTTCTTTCATCCCTTGTTCTGCGGGGCCAACGTACTCTTTAGGTACTGAACCACCAGCAATTTTGGAAACGAATTCAAAGCCAGTACCGGGTTCTCCAGGCTCCAAATTGATCACAACGTGACCGTATTGACCTTTACCACCACTTTGGCGGATGAATTTGCCTTCAACTTTGTTCACAGCTTTCCGAATTGTTTCTCGGTAAGCTACTTGTGGCGCACCTACATTCGCTTCCACCTTGAATTCTCGTAACATCCGGTCTACTAGAATTTCTAGGTGTAGCTCTCCCATTCCCGCGATTACGGTCTGGTTTGTTTCCGGATCGACGCGGACTCGGAAGGTGGGGTCTTCTTCTGAGAGAGATTGTAGAGCTTTGGACAGTTTGTCCATGTCGTTCTTGGTTTTGGGTTCAACCGCCACCGAGATCACAGGCTCAGGAATGAATAGGGATTCCAGAATTACTGGTGATCCATCATCACAGAGTGTGTCACCTGTCAAGGTGTCTTTCAATCCCAGAGCTGCTCCCAAATCACCCGCTCGCAGTTCATCGACATCTTGCCGATCGTCTGCCTTCATTAGAACTAAGCGGGAAATCCGTTCTTTTTTATTCTTACTAGCGTTGAGAACGTAGCTGCCCTTTTTCAGGACACCAGAATAAACGCGAACAAATGTCAGGCGACCGTAAGGGTCAGCCATAATCTTGAATGCCAGAGCAGCTAGAGGTTCGTCGTCATCAGCCCGCCGCTCAACAGTATCGCCATTGGGCAGTAAGCCTTGAATTGGCGGTACTTCACTGGGCGCTGGCAGGTAATCTACAACGGCATCCAGCATCAACTGTACGCCTTTGTTTTTGAATGCTGAACCGCAAAGTACTGGTACAATTGTCCCGTCAATTGTGCCTTTACGCAGGGCTGTCCGAATTTCCTCTTCTGTAAGTTCTTCGCCATCGAAGTACTTAGTCATCAGAGCATCATCGGTTTCTGCTGCGGCTTCTACTAGCTTGGTGCGGTATTCTTCTACCTGCGCTTGCAATCCTTCCGGGATATCGGTTTCCTGGATATCAGTACCTTGGTCATTTGCGTAAATATACGCACGTTGCCGTACTAAGTCAACGATACCTTGGAAGTCGTTTTCACTACCAATCGGTAGTTGAATAGCGATCGCATTCGCCCGTAGGCGATCGCGAATTTGTTCATGAACTTTATAAAAGTTCGCTCCGGTGCGATCCATCTTGTTGATAAAGGCGATCCGAGGAACTTTGTAGCGTTCTGCTTGCCGCCACACTGTCTCAGACTGCGGTTGCACGCCGCCCACAGAACAAAATACTGCGATTACACCATCCAACACGCGCATGGAACGCTCAACTTCAATTGTGAAGTCTACGTGACCCGGAGTATCGATAATGTTTATTTGATGATCTTTCCAACTGGTACTGATAGCAGCAGCTGTAATGGTGATTCCCCGCTCCCGCTCTTGCTCCATCCAGTCTGTGACGGCAGTTCCTTCATGAACTTCGCCAATTTTATGAATTATCCCAGAGTAAAATAATATTCTCTCTGTTGTTGTTGTTTTGCCCGCATCTATATGCGCCGCAATACCAATGTTGCGTACTTTCTCTAGCGGGATCGTGCGTGCCACAGCTACCTCCTATAGTTTTTGCCTCATGATATCTTGTATATTACTCTTTGTTAAGATTCTATACTTTTAGGGAAAACCGTCTTCTTTTTGTAAATCATACGATATACCGCTTCTGAAGGGCGATATATCGCTTTTCTACTTAGTAACGATAGTGGGCGAATGCTTTGTTAGCTTCTGCCATCCGGTGCGTTTCTTCACGTTTCCGAATCGCATTGCCAGTTTCGTTGGCAGCATCCATTAATTCATTTGCCAGTTTGCTTGCCATTGTCCGGCCTGGTCTGGAGCGAGAATATTGCACTAACCAACGCAGTGCTAGGGTAGTACCCCGTTCTGTACGCACTTCCATTGGTACTTGGTAGGTTGCTCCACCAACTCGCCGAGCTTTTACTTCTACTAAAGGCGTGGCATTTCGCACTGCTCTTTCAAAGGTTTCCAAAGCACCAGCACCAGTGCGTTCTTCAATAGTTTTTAATGCATCATAAACAATCCGTGCGGCAAGTGATTTCTTGCCATGACGCATGATCCGCCTGATAATCATGCTCACAAGGCGACTGTTATATACAGAGTCAGACGGAACTGGGCGCCTTTGAATAACACCACGACGAGACATACTTCACCTTTAATTCGGAATTGGCAACGAAATTATATGCTATCAGACACCGGAAACTAAAAGCTGTGGAACTAAACCCTCAGACTTTCTCAATTTTGTTTTCGACTGTTACAGCAAGGCTGACTTAAATTGACTGCTAATTTTGGATTAGAGTTTTTGGTAGATGTTCCGACCACAAGGATTGGAAAAAATCAAAAGTCTGTAAGCCTCATCCCCCTGTGGGTTCGACCAATCCAAAAGTGCAAATCTAAAATTTAAAATTCATTGAATTACTAGCTGCAACTAAATACTCAAGGCGACAAGACTCTAAACTTTAATGTCCAGATTAGAATTCTGCTGTGGGTTACAGCATTCTCCTCAGAACTTCTACACTTGCTCGCTTAGTGTAGGTGTAGCCTGCTTGATTTTTTTAACAGACTTGAGCAGCTTTCGTAACTGCTCTTAGTACACAGACCTTGATAGTTATTTTTGTCTTTGAGCGCTTGTAAGCTAGACGATTAATCGTGTTGGATGCGATTAATCGCCCGATCCTATTTTTTCGCTTCTTTCGGACGCTTGGTTCCATACTTGGAACGCCCTTGTTTACGGTCTTTGACTCCGGCTGTATCTAGGGTGCCACGGATAATGTGGTATCTCACACCTGGTAGATCCTTAACCCGACCACCACGAATCATTACAACTGAGTGTTCTTGTAAGTTGTGACCAATACCTGGAATATAAGCTGTGACTTCAAATCCAGAGGTAAGTCTGACTCTTGCTACTTTACGTAGAGCTGAGTTAGGTTTTTTTGGTGTAGTCGTGTATACTCTGGTACAAACTCCCCGACGTTGGGGGCATTGTTTCAGAGCTGGGGACTTGGTTTTCTGACGCGCTTGTTCGCGCTCGTTACGTATTAGCTGCTGTATTGTTGGCATGAGTTACAGCGCGTAAAGCTGCTTATATGTCTAAGTTTTAACAAATCCTAATTATATCGTTTTTTACGGTTTTATGTCAATTGTAATTTTTCCTTAATTAGTTAGTCATTTTTCCTTTATTATTGGCAAACGATCGCTAAATTTTGGACTATTGACTAGTTATGGAGAATGAATTACCACAGCCACAGGTTGCGATCGCCTGAGGGTTTTGGAAGCGAAAACCACCACCCATTAAGTCTTCTGAATAATCCATCCTCAAACCATTGAGGTAACTTAAGCTTGTGGCATCTATGACTACTTGAATCTCATCCAAGTTGAAAACCTGGTCGTCAACTTTTATTGCTTTATCGAAGGACATATCATAAAATAACCCAGAACAACCACCTGGTTTTACTGCCAATCGAAATAAGACATTTGGTTGCTGCTTGGACTTTATTCGCCCAATCTCACTCGCGGCTGCTTGACTCAGATGAATCATGGAACTCGTTTTTTATAATTGAAAACCCTATCTTGATTTTACAGACGGATGGATTAATCCTAGCTTCTTGAAAATTCCAAATCATCGAAGCTATGAGGGTGATCACTACTACTACATTTATAGCACAAAATATTTCAGTCCCCACCTAGTTAAGGTGGGGACTTCTGGGGTGTAGTGGTTCCCAAAGACAGTTTGCACAAAAATGTATTCAGTTTTTAGATTAGAGCTTTAATCTTTGGTACGAGCATAGTCATCTTGGTAGCGAATAATATCATCTTCTCCTAAATATTCGCCATTTTGCACTTCAATCAACACCAAAGGGATCACGCCAGGATTCTCTAAACGATGAGATGTACATTGGGGTACATAAGTTGACTCATTATTACTCAGTAGTACTTCTCTCTCGCCACAAGTTACCCTAGCTGTGCCAGATACGACAATCCAATGTTCGCTGCGGTGGTGGTGCATTTGCAGACTGAGGCGGTGTCCGGGCTTAACTTCAATGCGCTTGATTTTGTATCCGCGCCCTTCTTCCAAAACTGTAAAAGCACCCCAAGGACGTAGCTCTGTTGCAGCAATGCCTCTGGAAGTGATATTTGAAGGTAGATGTAGAGTTTCAGTCTGTGTAGTTTCTTGATATCGAGCCATAGTTACCTCATTTGAAGACATAACAAACCGTTAGTACTCTTACTATTGATAAAAAATCTGGCGCTATCTTGCAACGTTGGAAACCAGCAATTTTGTCGCACCTTGATAAAGATAGCAAAATCAAACGTGACGGTGTAAATCATCACTCCTAAAACTCTTGCATCTACACTAAGTCTTCATCAAGCAAAATGGCAGCTTGTTCTAATCTTTAAAAAAATAGGAAGTGAGGAGTGGGGAGTTGGAGCGAAGGATTATCTCCCTTATCCCCCATTCCCTACTCCCTGATTATCGTGGTTTTAGGAAAATACCAATTCCATTATGAACACGAGCAGTTGTACTAGGGGAGCGATCAAGTAGTTGTCCTCCTAAATAAAGGCTGGTAGAACTACCGCCGTCCAAATTTAGGGCATCCACACAGCCCATCTGTTGCAGCAATTGGGCATGTTCTCCCAAATTAGGGCCATAACCGCCCGGACGATTATGTGTGGCAGTAATCATCAATGTACCTGTTGCTGTTGTGCAAATACCGCTACGAATAGCCTTTTCGGCAATAAAAGCATTGCTGAATTTTTCGCCTTTGGCATCGAGGACAATTTGACGGTTTTGGACTAATAGCGGCCCGGCTCCGATTATGTGGGGATAACGACTAAAATCAGCCGGGGTAGTGGTGCTGGAAATGCTTACTGCGGTTCCAATAGGTAGCTGTGAGGCAGCACTAGCTGCGTTGGCACGTAAGGTTAGTAGGTAGCCATCCTGAGGAATGGGAACGGCTGTCTCACCAACTTTGCCGCCTGGTAATTGTTGAGTAATTTGGTTTTTCTCTACCACTAGGATAATTTCGTTATCCGTCAAGGGCGTATAAGTTGATCCCCAAGCTGGCGTGTAACGAGCAATACCACTCTGGATGTAGCCGCTATTGAGAAACAGAATTGGTAGGCGCTGGTCATTTGCCGTGATTAAAGTTTCTTCTAAGGTGAGACGACCGAAGTAAAATTGACCAGAATCATTCCAAGCGATCGCACCTCGGTTGAGAATGGGGCTTGATAACCACTGACCATCCCGACGAATCGCACCCAAGGGGAATCTGTTATTGCGGTTAAAATAACCACCATTAATTCCAGCTACTGCTAAGTAACGTTGTGCTGTTTGAATTAAGGGAGCAGTACCCGCAAGTCCATCAGAACTAGCCCACATAGGTTTTAGAGTTAGCCCAAATTTACGAGGATTAACTTCTAACCAGACTACTGGAAAGCGTTCTGTACCTAAGCTGACATAATGCTGTCGCCAGCGCAATCCTGGGGCCCAAGTAATATCTCTTTCTTCTAAGGGATCGGGTCGAATATTGATAATCAGGCGATTGGGGTTATCTACAGTACTAACTTGAGGCGATAGACCGAAGGGAACGCTCAGACTAATTATGGTTTGGTTTTTCACGACCTCCACTTGTTGAATTAGTGGTTCAGGTACTGGTGCAGGTGCTGGTGCTGGTGGTATTGGTTGTGTTGGTGTAACTGGTAATAATTGTTTGAGCAAGTTTGGCAGCAATGTTGGTGGTACTGCTGGTGCTGGTGGTGGCTGGGGGGTATAGCGTTCTATCAAAAGGGGATCGGCTATTCCATCCAGCGTAATTGTCCACTCTCGATTTGGAGGTGTAGTGGGTTTTAGGGTTGGTGTATCTGGATCGAGGGATGGAGTTTCAATTTTTTTAATAATTGACCCTTGTGCAACTTGCCAGGGAGTTGGATGATCTAAATTGACAAGAATCCGAGTCTGTTGCAAAGGGGTACTCGCTTCTGGAGGTTCCTGGCTTTGAACAATGTTTGTAATTTGCACTTTTGGGGTAGCAATCACCAAAATGTTGCCATTGGTTCGGATTTCCCATCCAGATGTTTGAGCAAAATTAGTAATATCAAGATAGCGATATGCGCCTAGTAGCTTAGTGGATAAAATCAGTGGCTTTGTCACCGATGAAAACCACTGTATTGGTTGCGTTGCTGAGTTACTACTGTTTAAGAAATTTACTCCAATTAACTGCCTAAATGCCCCATCACTGAGATGAGTTGTAATCCGACCAGCTTTTCCAGATTGCTGTAACCAAGTTCCTGGTAGAGTACGACCATTGAGGGAAATTTGATTACCAGAGGATACTACGCCTGTTAAAGCAGGTGTAGGTGACTGGGAGATAAGCCTGGGTCTTGATTGGGCGTTTTTTGAGGACTCTTGGGCGATCGCAGCACATGTAGTAGTTAAGCATAGTGTTATTAAAAATATTGATGACACAGTAGCCCGGAAAAATCTGCGTTCGCCATTCTCTGATTGGCAATAATTCGGCATTTTTACCATAATTTACTAGGTTTTTTGAAAACTATCAGCCAAGGTATAAACTAACTAATTATTTGGAAATATAAAAAAAACATGAGTTTATTTTTGAAAAAACATGCTATTGTATATATTGGCTAGTTATCTCTTTTAAAAGCCAAGAAGTTTATTTAGACGCTAAAGCAACTGCAATGAAGTGTTTTAACTGGCACTAATTCTAACCACACTATACACGGTAGTTTTGATTATCAAAACTGGATTAAGATATTTAATCCTGACTGAACGTTGCTAATTCAGTAGGGTCTAGTTAATAGTAATACATGCGCTAACTAGTAAGCGGAAAAACTCTAGATAACAAAGATATTTGGGAATTGTCAAATGGGTATATATTGTAATACGCTGATTTTATTGCTGGATCGGGATAACTAAATAATTACTAATTCGTAATTAATAAGGGTACAGCAGCCCACACTAAATTAAAGATTTAGTGGTTAACAAGACAATGGAGGGTGCGACCCCCCACTGATTACAACTACGAATTAAGGTAGCGTAACTTAAAGCCTTCTCTCTGCCTTGGCGCTAGCCTCTCCCTTTGGGAGAAGGAGAGAGGCTAGCGCCAACGTTTAAAGCAAGTCCTTGATTGTCACGATCAATTATGAATTATTTCGACTTTGGCTTTAAAAAATACTACAGCGTTTAGTTTTGTTTCAGGTGAGCCGAAATAGGCTCTATGAGTAGCTAGCGTGCATCTGGAAAAAGAGAATTGAGAAAATATTTAGCTTCACAATATAAAAAAGAAACTGTCAGGGCAAAAATAATGTCTTGGCGGAGGTAAGTTGTCTAACACCGCATAAATACATAAAAAGTACGCATAAATTTTAACACGGGTGAACTAAGAAAGTAAAACCGAAGTTAAAATTTTTTTTCCCTAAATTTCGGTGCTTTTATATTTTTCCATCGCTGAATTTAGAAATTTTTTCCATAACGTAGTGGCAAAATTGGTAACTCAATACTTCAGGAACAGGGTATGAATAATAAACCGATGAATCAAAACCAACAAATCACAGCGAATATCAACTCAAGAGATACCTATCAGGGGCAAAAGTGGTTAGTAGAGGAACGAGATGCCTGTGGTGTGGGTTTTATTGCTCATCGCCAAAATCATACCAGCCACGAAATTGTCGAAAAAGCCTTAGCTGCTTTAACTTGCTTAGAACACCGGGGAGGTTGTAGCGCCGATCAAGATTCTGGTGATGGTGCTGGAGTATTGACAGCTATCCCTTGGGAGTTGTTCCAACAAGACTTTGCCGAAAGTGGAAAGGAACTTCCATCCATCAATAATATAGCTGTTGGGATGATCTTTCTACCACAAGACCAGGAAGCAGCACAAAAAGCTAGGGCGGCAGTTGAGCAAGTGGCTGCTGAAGAAAAATTCACTGTACTGGGTTGGCGAGTTGTGCCAGTGCAACCTGATTTGCTTGGGGTACAAGCAAGAGAAAATCAACCCCAGATTGAACAAGTTTTATTAGCTTCTGTTGACAAAAGCGGCGATGAATTAGAACGGCAATTGTACATTACCCGCCGCCGAATTAGTAAAGTTGCAACTAATATCTCAGAAGAATTTTATATCTGCTCGTTGTCAAGCCGCACAATTGTCTATAAAGGCATGGTGCGTTCTGCCGTATTGGGCAGCTTTTATGACGATTTAAAAAATCCAGCTTACAAAAGCGCCTTTGCTGTCTATCACCGCCGCTTTAGTACCAACACAATGCCCAAGTGGCCCCTAGCTCAACCAATGCGGCTTTTGGGCCACAACGGCGAAATCAATACTTTGTTGGGTAACATCAACTGGATGATGGCACGAGAAGCTAGCCTAAACCATCCTGTATGGGGCGATCGCATCAAGGAACTCAAGCCATTAGTTCATATTGATAACAGCGACTCAGCTACCCTAGACAATGTGCTGGAATTGCTGGTTTGCTCTGGACGCAGCCCTTTGGAAGCTTTAATGATTATGGTTCCAGAGGCTTACCAAAATCAGCCTTCTTTAGCTAACTCTCCAGAAATTGTTGATTTCTACGAATATTACAGTGGTCTGCAAGAAGCGTGGGACGGGCCAGCACTTTTAGTATTCAGCGATGGCAAAAAAGTTGGTGCAACACTAGATCGTAATGGCTTAAGACCAGCTCGCTACCTGATCACCAAAGACGACTACATTGTGGTAGCTTCGGAAGCTGGTGTAGTAGACTTTCCAGAAGCTGATATTGTCGAGAAAGGTAGGCTCGGCCCAGGACAAATGATTGCCGTGGATTTAGTAAATCATGAAGTCCTGAAAAATTGGGAGATTAAGCAGCGCATTGCCAAGCAGCACCCTTATGGTGAATGGCTGCAACAGTACCGTCAAGAACTAAAGTCATTAGTTGGTCATCCGTCATTAGCAAATGGCAATGGCAAAGGACAAGTGACAATTGACAAGCAAACATTGCTTCAGCTGCAAACTGCCTTTGGCTACACCACAGAAGATGTAGAAATGGTGATTCATCCAATGGCGATCGCAGGTTCAGAGCCAACTTTCTGCATGGGGGATGATATTCCTTTAGCAGTGCTGTCAACAAAACCCCACCTGCTGTATGACTATTTCAAACAGCGTTTTGCTCAGGTGACTAACCCAGCGATTGATCCCCTGCGGGAAAAGCTAGTGATGTCTTTGAAAGTCGAACTGGGTGAACGGGGTAATTTATTAGAACCTAAAGCCGAATATGCTCGGAGATTGAAACTTGAATCGCCAGTATTAACAGATGGTGAGTTAGAGGCAATTAAGCTGTCAGGATTTGCCACGGCTGAGTTGTCAACCCGATTTGCGATCGCTACCGGCCCTGAAGGATTAAAGGCCGCAGTCCAATCTTTACAAGCACAAGCAGCCCAATCAGTCCGCGCAGGTGCAAAAATTTTAATCTTAAGCGATAAGGCAAATGACGGTATCAGCCCAGAAGATACATACATTCCTCCCCTGTTAGCAGTGGGTGCTGTACATCATCACCTGATTCGGGAAGGGTTGCGAATGAAAACATCCCTAATTGTCAATACTGCTCAATGCTGGAGTACTCATCACTTTGCTTGTCTCATTGGCTACGGTGCTGGTGCAGTTTGTCCGTATATGGCTTTGGATACAGTGCGTGATTGGTGGTCTGATCCCAAAACTCAAAAGTTAATGGGTGTAGAAAAAATTCCCACCCTCACCCTAGAACAAGCTTTAGGAAACTATCGCAAAGCAGTAGAGTCAGGTTTGCTAAAAATTCTCTCCAAAATGGGAATTTCTCTGCTCTCCAGCTATCAAGCAGCCCAAATCTTTGAAGCTATTGGCATTGGTGGAGATTTAATCAAACTGGGATTCCGGGGTACGACTTCCCGTATCGGTGGTTTGAGTGTTAACGAACTAGCTGATGAAGTGCTTTCCTTCCACTGCAAAGCTTTCCCAGAAGTGACGGCCAATAAGTTACAAAACCTCGGCTTTGTGCAGTATCGCCCTGGCGGCGAGTACCACATGAATAGCCCAGAAATGGTTAAGGCGCTGCATAAGGCTTTAGATGGCAAAAACTACGACCACTACGAAGTTTACAAGAAGCATCTTCAAGGTAGGCCAGTAACAGCCTTGCGCGACTTGCTAGACTTCCAAGGCGATCGCACCCCAATTTCTATAGAAGAAGTTGAGTCGGTAACTGAAATTGTTAAGCGCTTCTGCACCGGTGGCATGTCTTTGGGTGCTTTGTCAAGAGAAGCCCATGAAACTTTAGCGATCGCCATGAACCGCATTGGCGGTAAATCTAACTCTGGAGAAGGCGGC
Organism: Nostoc sp. CmiVER01; assembly: GCF_034531135.2. Classification (NCBI taxonomy): domain Bacteria; kingdom Bacillati; phylum Cyanobacteriota; class Cyanophyceae; order Nostocales; family Nostocaceae; genus Nostoc; species Nostoc sp. CmiVER01. The sequence goes on along the minus strand of NZ_JAVRBU020000019.1, from coordinate 98,119 downwards.
GAAGATCCAGTGCGCTATACGGTTTTAGATGATGTAGACGAGTCTGGTCACTCGCCAACCTTACCTCATTTAAAAGGATTGCGGAATGGCGATCAAGCCTATAGTGCCATCAAGCAAGTTGCATCAGGACGCTTTGGTGTCACGCCAGCGTACCTAGTCAACGCCAAACAAATTGAAATCAAAATTGCCCAAGGTGCTAAACCTGGGGAAGGTGGACAGCTACCAGGGCCCAAGGTGAGCCAATACATAGCGATGTTAAGGCGCTCGAAGCCAGGTGTCACGCTGATTTCACCACCACCGCACCACGATATCTATTCCATTGAAGACTTAGCACAACTGATTTTTGATCTGCACCAAATTAATCCCAAAGCCAAGGTGTCGGTGAAGTTAGTTGCAGAAGTTGGCATTGGCACGATCGCAGCTGGTGTAGCCAAGGCAAACGCTGATATTATCCAGATTTCTGGACATGATGGTGGTACAGGTGCATCGCCACTAAGTTCGATTAAACATGCTGGTTCACCGTGGGAACTGGGTTTAAGTGAAGTGCATCGCGTCTTGATGGAAAATAGCCTGCGCGATCGCGTGATTTTGCGCGTAGATGGCGGACTCAAGAGTGGCTGGGATGTGGTAATAGGTGCATTGATGGGCGGTGAAGAATTCGGTTTCGGCTCCATCGCCATGATTGCTGAAGGCTGTATCATGGCGCGAGTTTGCCACATGAATACCTGCCCTGTGGGTGTTGCTACGCAAAAAGAAGAACTCCGCAAGCGGTTTACCGGAATGCCGGAACAGGTTGTCAACTTCTTCTACTTCATCGCCGAAGAAGTGCGTAGTTTGTTAGCACGACTTGGCTACCGTTCTTTGTCAGAAATTATTGGACGTGCAGATTTGTTGAAACTGCGCCCAGAGGCAAAACTCACCAAAACGCAGTCATTGAACCTAGATTGTTTACTGAAGCTACCAGATACCAGAGACAATCGTGATTGGTTACTGCATGAAGAAGTCCACAGCAACGGCGTGGTTTTGGATGACAAGATGCTTGCCGATTCCGACATTCAGACTGCCATTAGGGATCAGTCCACTGTTACCAAGACTTACCCAATTATCAATACTGACAGAACAGTAGGTACAAGATTAGCGGGAGCGATCGCTTCTCAATACGGTGACAGCGACTTTGAAGGACAAATTAATCTCAATTTTACAGGTAGTGTTGGGCAAAGCTTTGGTGCGTTCAACCTCCCCGGTATAATTTTGACCCTGACAGGAGAGGCAAACGACTACGTAGGTAAAGGAATGCATGGTGGTCAAATCATCATCAAACCTTCACCCGATGCTACCTATAACGCATCACAAAACGTCATAGTTGGCAATACGTGCCTCTATGGTGCTACTGGTGGCATGTTATTTGCCAACGGTTTAGCAGGAGAGCGCTTTGCTGTGAGAAACTCCAAAGCCATAGCAGTGATTGAAGGCGCTGGAGATCACTGCTGTGAATACATGACTGGTGGTGTGATTGTCGTCCTCGGCAAAGTAGGACGTAACGTAGCAGCTGGAATGACTGGTGGATTGGCGTACTTCTTAGATGAAAACGACTCATTTCGTGAGTTAGTCAACCCGGAAATTGTCAAAATCCAACGGGTGATTACAGAAGCAGGTGCAAAACAACTGCAAGAGTTAATCAAAACTCATGCTGAACGCACTGGTTCACCAAAGGCGAAGAAAATTCTGCAAAACTGGCAAGAATTTTTGCCGAAATTCTGGCAGTTAGTTCCGCCTTCTGAAGCTGATAGTCCAGAAGCCGATCCTGAGCAAAAAACAACTAAGTTTAGTTTAGTAAGCAGTCATTAAGAGACTTCCAACAAATAAATTATCCAATCTTATGAGGCAGGCCGGAAAGCCTGCCTTTTGATAAAACAAGGTTCTCATACCCCAAATAAGTAAAATACCTCAAGAGAAATACCCTTGAGGTATAAGCATAATTGTTTAAGAATAAAGTTTAGATTCTTAGACAATCATTCACTCCCCAGCAAAATCTATAAAAACCTTGATTTCTTGTTGAGAGGTGGAGAGGAGTGTGAACGGTTACATTTTTTCAGAAAATAGCTCTACTGTTATACAGGCTCTACTCTCACAGTGCGCCATCTCCTCGCTTGCTTATCTATTACTTGAATATTTCTCAACATTTGTAATAGCGATCGCTCTCGTTTTTTCTAAACTTTATTCGTTCGTTATTCATTCTCAATAAAAATCTAACTTTAGCGATAAAACTAAGAGCTGGTCAAGTGTATCTGAAACTTAAGTGTTCAACATACTTATCAAACAAGCTTTCCAATATTAAGAAAAATGTGGTTAACAGATAGCTTGATTGCTCTTAGGCAAGGATATTTCATACAACGAGATAAAAATAATAATGATATCTAGAGGTGGAAAAAAATCGGTAACTAACAAGTGTGAATCTTGTTGAATAATCGCAGGAAGTAGCAGACTATCGACAAATCTGGGAACGAAGATATGAATTATGGTTAGTATTTAGCCAATTACTATTAACTAATTACCTATAATTAATAATTATTACTTTTTTTTAGCAATGAACTTTTGGTCTGCATCTTCCATTTCTAAAAGTTCTGGAATAGTAACAAAGCGATAGCCTTGCTTTCTAAAGTTGCTAATAATTTCTGGTAAAGCTTGCACAGTTCTAGAACGGTTACCGCCACCATCATGCATTAGGACAATACCACCAGGTTTTGAATCTCTAATCACATTATTTATCAACTTTGGTACAGCCGGCAACTTGTAATCTGTGGAGTCAGCTGACCACATCACCACAGCATATTTTTCGCCTTTCGCATAAGCAGCTAATCCATTGTGCAGAATGCCACCAGGCGGTCGGAAGAGGTTTGTTTTAGCACCTGTAACTTGATAAATGAGGTCTGCTGTGCGATCTATTTCAAAAGCAGCAGCTTGTGGATTCATGAAGTGATACCAGTGATGCCAAGTATGATTGGCAATGACGTGACCTTGAGCTACAATTTGCTTTCCTAACTCTGGATAATTTTTTAGGTTCTGCCCGACGACAAAAAACGTCCCTTTGATATTATTTGATTTTAGAATATCTAGCACTTGTTCTGTGGTCTTGGGCCAAGGGCCATCATCAAAGGTGAGAGCAATTACTTTTTCCCCCTTAGTAAGTTTTGCAGCGTTAATTATTGCCCCTTGAAAACGTGATGGTACAGAGTAGGCTAGTCCCTTTACTTGTGCTTCTTGCTGCCAAATTGTAAGCATCGCCGCCTTTAATTTCTCAATGCGCTGCTGAGTTCCTGCGTTTGCAGCTACCTCCTTGAAATTTATACTCTGTCTACTCTGAGCCTCCGAAAGATTTGGCCTTAGAAGCATCATGAAAGCAAGGCTAAAAACACCACATAAGGCAAGCAGTGCAACTAATATTCCTTCTGGCCACAGAAACGACTTATTGTTTTCCACCTCATAGCTCCTTCAAATATCGAACCATCAGCCACGTTATGACGGTACGTTATAGCACACTTTTTTTAGATATTTTAGATACCATTTGCTTTTTGGTAATCCTGAAAACTGGAATTGGGAATAATGAAAATTCACAATTTAGAAGACAGACTATACAGCTTTAACTGAAATCTAGATGCTCTAGATTTGGGCCATCGCTTATACAATACCTAATACTGTTTAATGTCAACCCATTTATAACAAACAAGATTCTTACCCCTAGCTTTAATAAAAAGCGCAATCGAATAATTAATGACATCCCAAAATCTTCTTTATCACAGTTCTGAATTAGTTTCTGTCTTTCTCTTCACCGCTAAGGTAGGATTATCCTTTCAAATTTTATAGCTTTCCAAATAAGATGTAGCTTAACTATCAATGCCTACAATTAGCATTTTTTGTGGGCTGAAGTTTTTAGAGCAATACTTTCTGACAGTAAAGCTGTATAAGTTGTAGCTGAGTAAATTATTTAATTAACATACAAAACTACTTATAAAGGCTGGAGTATCTTTCAGAAAAGAGTCTAATAAACTATTAGCTCTATTCTTGATAAGATATATCTTACTGCCTACTAGCATTCCTTCCTTTTTAAGAAAAAGTTAAATTTTTAACTTTTAGAATGTTGCCTTGAACTTTCTATGAAATAGACAGACGAAAATCCATTAAATATAGTTTCTCATTGCCAAGGGGCATTTATTCGTTAATTTAGATGCTTTTAAAGCATTCAGCAAAAATGATTCTATTCAACAGCTTAACTCTGTTTTTGATGCTGGTACTTAAGCCTAAATTCCTAGTAGCTTTTTGTCTGTTAATTTTCTTCTTGATAGTAAGGGAGATTTATATATTATTAATAGTACAATCTAGTATATACTGTCACAGTAAAATTACGCAATTTATTCAAATCTTGATAGCCCTACTGTTAAAGCAGTACCTAATTGGTATAAAACATACTAATGTTGAAACTCAGTAGAATTAGTTGACGTAAAATTCAGAATATGTAAAATTTTTGAAATACACGTAATCGCGTGATACAGATAAAATTATGAAACGCAAAACCCAACATTTATCGGAGTTGCATCTCATACTTCGCTGTGCAAAGCTGACGCAAACGACCCAGCCGACAAAATTTATTGCACTAATTTTAGGTGGCTCACGTCACTAGATATACTTAGATTTTTTCACCCAATCAAATTAGATCACTATATTTAAGTAAAGCATTCGCTAAGGGACTTTCAAAAAAAAATACTCGGCTATTTGTTGTAGGGTGAGCTGAAAATACCGCCTTGTCCTATCGGCAGGCGAGACAACCACCTTACAAAATTGGGTAATTTATTTGTTGGAAGTCCCTAAACTGTATTTGCCATTCAATGAGCAATTTTCTGCTCAAAGAAAAAACCGACTGGCTGTATCGCTCTACCAATCGGTAACTACTTTTTTAGCAGTAAGAAGCAAAATTGAAAATCATCTCATAACTTGCCTTATAATTGCAGCAATTAGAATTAAAATTTTTAATTATCTATTTAAAAATCCTAATTATTACCTTATGTTGCCTTAAACAGGTCATAGTTGATTTACAGTAGTTTTGCTTATCTTTGGTAGATGCGATAATTGTATTATTTAATATCTAGTATGGATTTATGCAGAATCCAGCTTGTTTATTAGTATACCTTTTGAGTCAAAATAATCAAGGTATTTGTTCCACTTCTTAAACTGGCTAGAAACTTTTATGATTCCTCACGAAAGTGATGCAAAAGAAGATCGTCCGTCGTTAAAAGTATGGCGTAGTTGGCAAGAAAATCTGATTTTAATTGTGATCGCATTGTGTTTGGCATTTTTTATCAGGACTTTTATCGCCGAACCCCGCTATATACCTTCTGATTCGATGCTGCCTACCTTACATACAGGCGATCGCTTGGTAGTTGAAAAAATATCCTACCATTTTCACCCTCCCATAACTGGGGATATTATTGTTTTTCAGCCACCCGCAGAACTACAACGTCGAGGATATCCCAAAGACCAAGCCTTCATCAAGCGGGTTATTGGCCAGCCTGGTGAGGTAGTTAGTGTTGCTTCTGGCAAAGTCTATCTCAACGGTCAACCTTTGACAGAAGACTACATCGCTGAACCCCCAAATCAGCCATATCGGCCAGTGAAAGTTCCAGAGGATGAGTTTTTTGTTATGGGAGATAACCGCAACGATAGTAATGACTCTCGTTATTGGGGCTTTTTACCCAGAGAAAATGTCATTGGTCGAGCAGCGTTTCGCTTTTGGCCTCTTAATCGCATTGGGTTTATTTAAATAGTTAGGAGTTAAGAATTTGGAGTTAGGAGTTAGGAGTTATATAGACTTAACCCCCAACCCCAACGCTACAAGGGTTGGGGAGTAAGATTCAAAACCTCTCTTCTGTAAGGAGAGAGGTTTGGAGAAAGGTCAAAATATATTGCATACAAACGAAAAGCCCTATATTTTAAAACTTCTAACTTAAAACCTTAAATAATACATCAGTTGAGCGATCGCATCACCAGTTAACTCCAAACGTCGTTGGAAATCAGCCAGGTTACGGTAAGGCCCGGCTGATTGCCGATTTTGAATCACTGCTTGCGCTAGAGACAAATCTATAAATGGAATTTGGGCTAAATTTTCAACTGTTGCTGTATTTGGGTTGATTAAATGGGCTGGACTTTCTAAAGATTCGTGGTCATAGTAAATAAAATTCAGCAGAGGCTTTAATGGTTCCAAACGCGGCGCTGGTACAGCCAAAGCCGCAGCAATATCTTCAATACAGTAAAATTTAACACCCGAACGCGAAAGTTCTACAAGCGATCGCGCTTGGTGAATTGACAAACCTGGTAAGCGTAACCAATCATCTACAGTCGCTTGATTAGCATCAATGCGGATACCTAATTTAGCCGCTAGCTGAATTTCTTCTCCAGATTGTAGGCGATAGTAAGGATCGTTGAGGAGCTTGGCCCGAAGTTTTTGCAGTCTGGGATTCAAAGGTAGCCAATTATTCATGATTGTCGCTTACCTCAAGAAATCTGGTCTAGCAATTGGCGGCGCTTTTGCTCAAATTCATACTCTGAAATTAACCCATCCTGGCGCAGAGCATCTAATTCCCGCATTGCGTCAGCGATCGCTCCTACCTGATTACTCACTTTTTGTGAGTTTCTTGTTGCTGACTTGCCTAGATTAAAATTACGATCAAAAATTTCTTCATCTTGAGCTAAATACCAAACTCCCTCAATGGCACTAGCTACCTTGGGGATCGGTGTCCATGAAAGCAACACATACAAAACGCCCCATAACCTCTGTCCCAGATAGAATTTATGTAATCCTGAAATTGGTGCAAGTGTGCCAGAAAAAGCTAAAACAGCAGCAACACTTCGACTTTTGCGCTTAGTCAACATATTTTTAATAAATATACCAATACCATAGTTCCTACAATCAGCAGTCAACTACCCTGTCTTGTCCTTGAGACTTTTAGATAGGAAGTCCCAGACATAATTTAGTATTTGCAGAAATTTGAGTAAGTTTCACATGACTGTGCATTGAGCTTTGATGCTAATTTTAAGTTTTTAACAGCTTAATTACTACTATGTCACAGACCTTCCTACCGCCAAAATGGCTTGAACAGCTTTGTGATCCTTACGCTGTGCTAGGAATTTCTGTAATTGCTAACGATCGCCAGGTTTTAAAACGCTATCACACTTTAGCGAAACTACTACATCCCGATCGCCATACCAAAAACTGCAATCCAGACCAAGAATTAGCAACGGCAATATTTAGCCATTTAATCAATCCAGCTTATGAACAACTGAAACATCCACAGAAGCGCTTGATGGCGATCGCTATGCTGCGATCGCTTGCATTTGATTTAGAACAGAAGCCTTTGTCTTCTCAAAGTGCCGTAGCTCAGAAAATTATGGAAATGTCTACACCCCAAGCAGAATTGTTTTACGAAGAAGCGATCGCCACCTATGCAGAAGATCAATACAAATCATTAGATCAGTTTTATCGGGTGACGCAACAAATTAATACACTAAATTTAGTATACTTACGGTTACATAAACCAGACCTACAATCAACACAAAAACCTCTTAGCATCGTTTCTGAGGTAGAAGTTAAGCCAGTTGAATTGACATTAAATGAAAAAACTAGTGTCAAACCAGTTGTGACATACGCTCAACGTCACTACCAGCGAGCTATTGAGTACGTCAAGCTAGCCAAGTGGCCCTTAGCCGTGCAAGAATTGCGCGATGCCATCAAATTAGAGCCAAATAACAGCGACTATTATGCCTTATTAGGTTTGGTACATTTCAAACAAAAATTTCTCGGCATGGCCAGGGTTTACATCCATCAAGCATTAAAACTGAACCCGCAAAATTCACTAGCTTTGAAATACGCTCCCGAAATGAAAATTCAATCTGGTAAAAACACCAATCCCAAATCAATGGCTACAGCTATAAGTATTGCGGCTTTATTAAATCGGTTTAGTCAAAAGAAAGGTTCTCAAGTCAAGTGGTGAAATTTCGGTAACAAACCGTACTAAAACCGAAGCATTGTTACTAGATTACTCTCCTAGACTAAAATAATAATAGAAGTAAAACTATTAAGCTCCTGAGTCTGGACACTCAGTTTAATATAAGCAATATGGGATTCTTCGATTCTGAGATAATTCAGCAAGAAGCAAAACAGCTGTTTGAGGATTATCAAGCACTAATCAAGCTTGGTAATAACTACGGCAAATTTGACCGCGATGGCAAAAAGCTATTTATTGAGCAAATGGAAGCCATGATGGATCGGTATCGCATCTTTATGAAGCGCTTCGAGCTATCAGAAGATTTCATGGCACAAATGACAGTAGAACAACTGAAAACACAATTAGGTCAGTTTGGTGTCACCCCACAACAAATGTTTGACCAAATGCACCTCACTTTAGAACGGATGAAAGCCGAGCTAGAAAAACAAGCCTAAAAAAAGTTAGTAGTTAAGAGTTAGGAGTTCTCGATAAACTCATAACTCATAACTTATCACTCTTAACTTTAATTTGACTTGGGACGAGGAAACTGGGAAGGTGGCTTAAAGTTTTCTACTGGTGTGTTCTTCAGTGCCTTCTCCATAAAATCTTTCCAGATGGGAGCAACCATAACACCACCTGTTGCATGGTCAGCTAATTGTCTGTTGTCATCTCTCCCCACCCAAACAGCAGTTGTTAGTTGTGGTACAGTGCCAACAAACCAAATATCTTTTTCTGATGATGTTGTTCCCGTCTTACCTGCGGCTGGGCGACCGATAGCAGCCCCTTTACCTGTACCTTCAGAAATTACCGATCGCATCACATCGATAATTGCTGCTGAAGCCCAAGGATCGAGAACTAGCTGTGGTTTAGGGGTATTGTCTAGCAACACGTTACCACTACTATCGGTGACACGGGCAATTACAGTTGGTGGAGATTGCCAACCATAATTAGCAAAGGTAGCGTAAGCACTAGCCATTTCCAAAGGTGTGACACCAATTGCACCGAGAGGCAAAGAAGACACAGGTTCCATTGGACTCATAATGCCCAAGGTACGGCAGGTTTCTATGACTCTATTCATGCCCACAGCCTTACCAATCTTGATCACGGGAATGTTACGCGATTGGGCTAAAGCTGTGCGGATTGGCATCGCTCCCCTAAAACTATTATCATAATTTCTGGGAAAGTACCAACCGTTACCATCTCGATAACTAACTGGAGCATCTACTACTGTTGTGTCTGGCCCATATTTACCAGTAGCAAAAGCAGTATAATATACAAACGGTTTAAAAGAAGATCCTGGCTGGCGTTGAGCTTGAGTTGCACGATTGAATTCACTGGTTTTAGGATCTATCCCACCCACCAATGCTTTAATAAAATGTGTGCGCGGATCTATTGACACCAGAGCCATTTGATTTTTAGATAATCCTTGCTCCAGAAGGGTTTTATGCCACTTACTAACGGTTTCTTCTGCCATAATTTGGAAGTTGGCGTCAACCGTAGTTTGTACCCGCATCCCGCCTTTAAGTAGTGTCTCACGCCCAAACTTTTTAGCCAACTCCTGCGCTACAGTATTGGTTACATAAGGTAGGGCACTACCTTGAAAGGATTTGATTTTACCAAGTTTGATTTCTTGTTTGAGGGCATTGTCATACTCTGACTGGTTGATCCAGTTCAACTCCAGCATCCGTCCTAGCACTTCTTTTTGTTTCTGTTTGGCCAGCTTCATGCTCACAAACGGACTGAATTCTTCTGGTGCTTGGATCAAACCCGCCATCATTGCTGATTCACCCAAGGTTAAATATTCTGCTGACTTATTAAAGTAACTGCGAGCTGCCGTTTGTACACCATAATTGTTATGACCCCAATAAACTTGATTGAGGTACATTTCTAAAATTTGGTCTTTGGTAAGAATTTGTTCTAACCGAATTGCCAGCACCGCCTCGGCTAACTTGCGGGTAAAGGCACGCTTTTGAGACAAAAATAGGTTTTTTACCAATTGCATAGTAACAGTAGAGCCACCCTCTTTGACTCCACCTGCTACAGCGTTAACTACTATAGCCCGACCAACACCAGTGGGGTTAATACCGTGGTGATCGTAGAAGTGACTATCTTCACTTGCTAATACTGCCCGTTTTAAGTTCGGGGAAATTCTATCCAGGGGCACGACTTCCCGGTTGGCTTCTCCGTGGATACTGGTTAAAAGTTTACCTTTAACGTCATAGATGTAAGTTGTTTCTGAGGGAAAAAAGTTACGTAGCTGTCTCACATCTGGCAAATTGCGGAAACTAATGGCTAAGCCAACCAGTCCTCCGGCTACAATGGAACTTGCCAGCATGGTCATTGAGAGGAGAGTACCGCCAGCTACCTGACCGACTCCTTTCAAAAACTCAAAACCTGATGAAGCCTGACGTTGTGGCTGCTTATCTTCAAAAGTTCTAGAAGACGACACGGCGATTTCACTTCCTCACTTGTAAATTTAACTGTAATTGATAATTGATTGGACGAAGCAAGGCGGTTAATTTTTTGCAATTATAGTAGTTTGGCAGATGAGAAAGCGGATAAATTGCAAGTGTTTATAACCAACTTAACTTCTGGTGTGCAAAACATAGCTAACAGTGGATTTTCTAGTATGACGCAAGATTTAGCTTGGCTGCGTCGTGGTGTGGTAGAAGTTTTCCCACAACCAACTGATGTTAACAGTGAAACTCTAGAAAAGCGCTTGGTAACTACAAACCAACCTTTGAGGATCAAATTGGGCATTGATCCCACAGGTACCGATATTCATCTTGGTCATAGCATACCAGTACGGAAACTGCGAGCGTTTCAAGATGCAGGACATATAGCAGTTCTGATTATTGGCGATTTTACCGCACGTATTGGCGATCCGACAGGTAAATCTGAAGTGCGCCGTCAGCTTACAGAAGCAGATGTAGCCCAAAATGCTCAGACTTATCTTGACCAAGTACGTCCTATCTTGGATTTTGACACACCAGGAAGGTTAGAAGTGCGCTATAACTCCGAATGGCTCTCTAAACTCAACTTAGAGAAAATTTTGGAGTTACTCTCCACGATGACGGTAGGGCAGATGTTAGCTAAGGAAGGATTTGCCGATCGCTATAAAAAAGAGAATCCAATTTTTATCCATGAGTTCCTGTACCCGTTAATGCAAGGTTTTGATTCCGTTGCTGTTGAGGCAGATGTGGAATTGGGAGGTACTGATCAAAAATTTAACATTGCTGTGGGCAGAGATTTGCAACGCCACTTTGGTCAAAAGCCACAGTTTGGGATGCTGCTGCCGATTTTGATTGGCACGGATGGGGTGCAAAAAATGTCTAAGTCTTTAGGCAATTATATTGGCTTATCAGAACATCCGGGGCAAAAATATCAGAAGTTACAAGGAGTTCCCGATCATCTGCTAGAACAATATTTTGAACTGCTGACAGATTTACCTTTGGATAATCTGCCAGAAAATCCCCGCGATCGCCAAACACTTTTAGCTTATGAAGTTGTCAAACAGTACCACGGCAAACAAGCAGCTAAAGAGGCGCAAGAAGCTGCCCAAAGTGGCGGAAAGGAAGGTGCTGTTCCAGAATTCTCTCTAGCTGAGGTATCGCAGTTCCCCGCTAAGTTAGCCTATATTCTCAATGTCACTGGCTTATGCAAAAGTACGGGTGAAGGAAAGCGGAAAATTCAAGAAGGTGGAGTGCGTTTAGATGGCGATCGCATTACCGATGTTGATACTACTTTTGCTGAACCCGCTCAGTTACAAGGTAAGGTTTTACAAGTTGGGAAAAATAAGTTTGTGCGTTTAGTGCCTTAAATGGGCAGTGGGGAGTAGGGAATGGGGAATAGGGAACAGGTAGAACAACGAGTTATTGTGGCTTTGGATGTGCCGGATGAACAAAGTGCGATCGCTCTTATAGATCAGCTACCGCAAGTCGGTTTTTGGAAAGTCGGTTTAGAATTATTTACCAGTACTGGCCCGAGAATTCTGGAAGTGTTAAAGTCTCGGCAAAAGCGCATTTTCTTGGATTTAAAGTTTGATGATATCCCCAATACCGTTGCTGGTGCTTGCCGGAGTGCAGCTACATACGGAGTGGATTTACTGACAATTCATGCTACTGCTGGTAGAGATGCCCTGAAAGCTGCAACTGAGGCGGCACAGGAAGGGGCTGTAAAAGCAGGTATACAACCACCAAAATTAATTGCGATTACCCTGCTAACGAGCATTTCTGCTAGGCAGTTGGCATTTGATTTAAAAATACCCCTAGAATTGCCAGAATATGCTCTAGAAATGGCCCTGCTGGCTCAGGAATCTGGTTTGGATGGGGTAGTTTGCTCGCCTCAAGAGGTGGCACAGCTACGACAAACTTGTGGAAATGACTTTTTGCTTGTTTGTCCGGGGGTTAGACCAACTTGGGCTGATATTGGCGATCAAAAGCGATCGCTCACTCCAGCACAAGCAATTATTGCTGGTGCAGATTATCTCGTGATTGGGCGTCCCATTACTACTGCTACCGAGCCGCAGTTAGCCTGGAAAAGGATTTCTGAGGAGTTAACCACGGTGGCATGAAGCTAAAAGTTAGTAAGAAGCCGGGGAATAAGGTGCAGGGTGGAGGGGAGAAGAATTTTATCTCTTCGCTCAAAAAGAAAAATTATAGTTTGCTTTTAGCTTGTGGCTTCTGGGTTTTAGTATCAAATAGCCTTGCTTACCCAGCCTTCTCGATAAACCTCACCCTTAAACCTTCTGCGCTAGCAGAAAAGGAAAATGTCAACGGTAGGGTGAAGTCTTTATGTTCTGAGCAAAATTTAGAAACATTAACTATACAGCTACTGCAAGATTTACCTAGTTATACTAATCGTGCTAGTCAACGCGCCCGCCGTCTCAGCAGAAGCAGTGATGTTTACAGTTATATGCTAGTAGCAGGAAGACCTGAGTTTATTCCTTTGCCCCTTAACCTTGAAGAATATAGTGCAGACGCTTCTAAAAGTTCAGCATCAGGAATTGAGCAAGTTTTCTTTACTACCTTAGAACGGCAGTACATAGGAAAGAAAGCGGTAGAATTGCAGGAATTCCACTGGCTATTGTTGACTAAAACTAAAATTGGTTGGCGTTTAGTAATGATGTTTTCTCAAACTGGTTCCTATTCAGCACAGCAGCCACTATCTCCGCCACGCGATAGTAGTAACGGCAATATTGCCCAAGGAATAAAAACTTGGTTACGCGATTGTCAAGCTGGAAGTGTACGTCATTGAAGAAGAAAAGGGGCAGGGAGCAGGGGAAAGAACCCCATAAATCAATACGCTTGGGTTAAAGATTTTTGGTATTGATTTTAGGTATGTAGAGACTAGCAATTGCAACGTCTCTTGCATTGGATTTGGTATTTAACTGAACTTTATTGCCCTAAAACCTAATTCCAAATCTTCGTAAATTAGGAGAATATTAAATAATGTCTAAAATACTCGCTCAAATTATTTCTGAATAGGATTATCACAAAAAGAAAAGTGGATTGAATTGTTTTCCACAAACTTGCCTTTATAGCATTGAGCAAATTTTAGATGTGGATTATTTACCACCATTTATTTATTGATAAAGTACACCACCCAACTAGCTTGTATCAGTGTAATTACGCCTGTATCTATGGGAGGATTTTGAGGAAAAATAGCTGATAAATAGTGAAAAAAAAGCAGACATTATTTAAAAACGAAGGCTGGCTTGAATTTAATCGTTGTGACTCCTGTTTTTTGGCGATAACATGTAAATAAGTTTACTTTAAGCTTCTCAAACCGCGTTTGGCGTCAGTTTTTTATGGAGATTCAGTTAATTAATATCGGTTTTGGTAACATCGTGTCTGCCAATCGAGTAGTTGCCATTGTCAGTCCAGAGTCTGCCCCGATTAAGCGGATTATTACCGATGCACGGGACAGGGGTCAACTGGTTGATGCAACTTACGGTCGGCGGACTAGGGCTGTAATTATTACCGATTCCAGCCACGTAATTCTGTCGGCAATTCAGCCGGAAACGGTAGCAAATCGCTTTGTGATTTCCCGCGAGCATCAAACTGTAGATAATTGATTAAGTGTGGATTAACAATCTCACTTTTATTTGCACCGTATCGGTAGTACCATGTGAATTAGACAAGTTTTATGTCACCCTTGCTACAAATTCTTTAGTCACTAGTACAGTGCGGCGCAAATAAACCACCCGCTTGAAATGTCTAAAACCTTTACGAATTACGCAAAGCGTTAGTAGTGGACTTGGCCAGGAACATAAAACTAATGAATAATATCTATTGATTGATTCACAGATTGAGGGGATGATGCCAGTTTTACCCATCCAGAGTATTGCTACTACCGAAGAACGCTTACATTTAGGCAGGTTGATTGTCTTAACTGGCCCCAGTGGGGTCGGTAAAGGCACTTTAATGCGATCGCTTCTAAAACGTCATCCAGAACTTTATTATTCTGTATCCGTAACTACTCGTTCTCCTCGTCCAGGAGAAATCGATGGCAAAGATTATTACTTTATCAGCCGCAGTAAGTTTGAACAATTACTTGCTGAAGGTGAATTTTTGGAATGGGCAGAATTTGCTGGGAACTATTATGGCACTCCCCGTGAAGCTGTACTTAACCAAATTCATTTTGGCAAGTTTGTAGTGCTAGAAATTGAGCTAAAAGGAGCAAGACAAATTCGTGCTTCCTTCCCCAGTGCCCTGAGCATTTTTATTTTACCGCCTTCTTTTGATGAATTAGAAAAACGGATACGCGATCGCGCCCACGACTCTGAAGAAGCGATCGCCCGTCGCCTACTCCGCGCCCAAGAAGAAATTCAAGCCGCAGATGAATTTGATATTCAAGTCGTTAATGACGATTTTGAAACTGCTTTAAATGACATTGAAACGGTTTTGTTTAAATAAGTTAGGAGAGACGCGATTAATCGCGTCTGTAGAGGAGTTAGGAATTTAAACCCCTAACTCCTCATTTCTAAATTAACCAAATAAACCTTGAATTACTCCCAAATTGCTAGTCAAAAAGTAAGCAACTACTGCACCACCAATACCACCAATTAAGAAAGAACTGGCAAAATTGTTCCAGCTTTCTTTAGAGTTAAAAGCATCTACTGGAGGATTGGGTACAGTAACACTAGCAAGTGCTTTCGGAGGATTGCTATTCGCATACAGGGATAGTCCCGCAGTTAGAAGAACAATCAAGCCAATAGCTGCCAATAATCCAGCTAAGTTTGCATTAGCTGTATCCCGCAGTGGGCCCAATTTGGCAAAGGGGCCAAATATCCAGTAACCATGAGCCATACCAACTTCTAGCCCACGTCTGGAAGGAGTTATACCAGGACGATAAGCTGGCAAGTTATTAATGAACCACTTGCTTAAGGGAGAAGAATTAATCGGGGTTTCTAGATTACCGATTTGTTGATTGCGGAATGCAGGAAAAACAACTTCCCGATTTCTCGGATCGCTGGGGGAATTCTTTGATGCATCTACTGCTTGTGCCATATTTTATGTTCGCCTCTAAATTTAAAATGGTGGCATTTTTATATTAATAATAATTGTCGCTAAAGATGTTTTTTGCGTAATAAGTTTAGAAAAATTAATTTAGCTACTTTAAAAACAGTGAAACTCGTTATCTGTAAACAGAATCACGAGTTTCAAAAAACTATTTTTGCTGCGTATCTTCGTGATAATTCCGGCTATTTAGGCAGAATACATCCACTACATAATATTAGGCAAAAAATTAAGACATTCATTCAACTGTCCCAAATCCAATTCTCCACTTATGGCAGTGGGTGGAAAAGTAGATCGGGGAAAAAGCGATTGAACTCAATCAAGATACCGGCTGTGATGAACAGCCATATCGTAGCTGCCACTGGCGCTGTAGTAATAAACTTAACCAAATAAGATGATTGGTTGTTATTGTCTGCCATGAATTTAGTCTCCAAAACAAATGAATTAGTTAAGATGATTTAGCGTGGAGAAATGGGGATTTCTGTATCCTTAGCTGCCAATTTGTTAGATAACAACTCTTGGATTGCTGCTACTGGCCAAGTAAAGCCTGACGCTATTATCGGTAGTGCCAAACCAATATCGATTTGGATTTCTTTTTGTTCAGGGTTCGGGTCTTTTTTGACCGCTTGCAGATAGGCACGACCTACCCAGCCAATCCAACCAGCAATATATAGAAACAGAATGCTGGGGATCAAAAAGTCACCAGCATGATCTAGACGGCCATCAACGATCAAGTGAGGATAACCCTCAGGCCCACATAGCTCTTGAGAATAACGCTCAAACCGCTTTCTCCCAGATTGGGGATCGGCAGTGGTATTACGGGCATTAGCAGCTAGCTGTTGAAAAGCGGGATTGTCACTACACGGTGTCAAATTAGCCCCTAAAGCTTTTGCTGGGGAGGCAAAATTGAACCAAAGACAAATCGCTAAAATCAAAGCAAACAATCGTCGCATAGAGTTGTTTCCTTTTACTACAAAACAAAAAGTTTTATGTACAAAACGAAGCGGCTTGTACAGTGTTTATTTGCATAACTAGGAAGTCATCATACTCTTGGGTGGGAACCGAGTAAAGTTTAAGTAAATAAAAGTTAAAGCTTCTCAACCAAAATGAGTGGCGAATGGGGAGCAGGGAGTGGAAAATGGAGAGTCTGAGGATAATAATTGATTGTAGTAGGGTAGTTATGGAGTCTTGAGTATAAGAATTTTCCTTGTACGGTAGTAAACAAGTAAGATTTTGTTTGTGCTACTCAAAACTCATAACTCATAACTTGGAACTCCCTACTCCCCACTCCCTACTCCCCACTCCCAATGACAACCGTTTTAGCAATAGAAACCAGTTGTGATGAAACAGCAGTCGCAATTGTTAACAATCGTAAAGTTTGCAGCAGTATTGTAGCCTCGCAAATACTAGTCCATCAGCAGTATGGCGGGGTAGTGCCAGAAGTAGCGTCTCGTGAACACTTGGAAACGATAAATGTTGCGATCGCTCAAGCCTTAGAGCAAGCCCAACTAGACTGGGAAAAAATTGACGCAATTGCTGCCACTTCTGCCCCTGGACTCGTAGGAGCGTTGTTGGTAGGGTTAACTGCTGCCAAAACCCTGGCAATGGTACACAACAAACCATTTTTGGGAGTTCATCACCTTGAAGGTCACATTTACGCAACTTATTTGAGCGAACCAAGTTTAAACCCCCCTTTCTTGAGTTTATTAGTTTCTGGCGGACATACAAGCTTGATTTTTGTCAAAGATTGTGGTATTTACGAAATGCTAGGACAAACTCGTGATGATGCTGCGGGTGAAGCTTTTGATAAAGTGGCCCGATTATTAAAGCTGGGTTATCCGGGTGGCCCAATAATTGACAAGTTGGCACAACAGGGGAATCCCCAAGCCTTTGCTCTACCAGAAGGAAAAGTTTCTTTACCTGGTGGGGGATTCCATCGTTATGATGCGAGTTTTAGTGGATTAAAAACGGCTGTATTGCGTTTAGTGCAACAGTTAGAGAAAGATGGTGGACAAGTACCAGTGGCAGATGTAGCAGCTAGCTTTCAGGAAACCGTAGCGCGATCGCTAACCAAAAGAGCGATCGCCTGTGCCCTAGACTATGGTCTAGACACAATTGCAATTGGTGGCGGTGTTGCAGCCAATAGCGGCTTAAGAAAAAACCTCCAAGCCGCCGCCGTTGAACATAACCTACGCGTCCTATTCCCACCTCTAAAATTCTGTACCGATAACGCCGCCATGATTGGCTGTGCCGCCGCCGAACATCTATCTCGTGGTCATACATCCTCTCTCACACTAGGTGTTGAGTCTAGGTTAGCCCTTACCCAGGTGATGAAGTTATATCAACCTATTAAGTAGTCATTAGTCATTAGTCATTGGTCATTAGTCATTTGGAGGAAGAACTTTCTGTTTGCTCTAATGCCCCATGCCCTATACCCTATAACTATTGACTATCGCTCGAATATGTTCAGCTACAGCATCCGGCTGTTCCAACATAGCTAGGTGTCCACAATCAGGAATTTCTAGAACATTGTCACCACAATATTGGAACAGTCTGTGAAAGCTAGCTAAATGGCGTACATACTTAGGTTCCATAACCTTATCTTCAGCACCAGCCAAAAAATAAACTGGCTGCTTCAATTGGGATACTAGTTCAGGTAAACGATTGATTTCTTCTTCGGTTGTAGAGTCTAACAGACTTCCCAGAGCCGCTTCTGGGTCAGCCACAACAAAATCTATTACCCGTTGACGTGCCCAATGGCGACCCAAAGGACGAGCGACACTGGCTCTGGTAAACAGCAAATCAATCAAAGGCACTTGGGATAGCCAGCGCGGGCGAACTTGCAAAAATTTCTGACCCGCCGAGCGAAACTGCTCAAAGGCTTCTTTGAGGTAAATACCACCGCCAGCGTTGATACAGATCACTCCCTTAACACACTCAGGTATTTGATCTGCTCCCCAAAGAGCGATCGTACCTCCCAAAGAGTGACCAATGAGCCAAGCACTCTTAATATTCAGCTGTTTCAGGAGAATTGCTAAATCCTGAGCATAGGCAACAGGAGTATAAAGAGAATCGATTGTTGAGCCAAGCGCATTACTGGAGATGGGCGTTAGGCTCAAAGACATTTCTGCCCGACTAAAATCAGTTTTCACCTGAGATTGGGATTCACCAAAACCCCGCAAATCATAGGAAAGGCACTGCAAATCATCTGATAGGCGGGAAATCACAGGTTGCCAATATCCACGGCTATTGAGCCAACCGTGGATAAATACTAAAGCATCGGGACAGGAAGTGGGAGCCGTTAGCTCGTATGCGTGTGGAACGCCCAAGATTTCGATAGTTGCCATACTTATATCGTAACCTTAAGGGCGGGTGCGACTAAATACGGAGTGTGAAAATTTAGAAATAGAGACACGATTAATCGCGTCTGTACAGGAGTTGTTAATTTTTAACTCATAACTCATAACTCCTAATTCCTAACTCTTAACTCATAACTTTTTCATTTATCCAGCAACCTCTGTCGCACCCCTTCAGCAATTTTATGACCTAGATATTCAGGAATAAGACTTTCATTCGGCCCCAACAAGTAAAGAATTAGCCGTGTACGTCCGCGCCAAACTAGTAAATTTGCATTGACTACCAGCAAATCTTCTTGCCAGATGGCGTACATCACTTTGTAGAATAATCCTGGTTGATTATCGGCTTCAATCATTAGGGCAGGGAGATGAAAGACCGGATCAACATAGAACTCAGTTTGTACCTGCTCTAAGCCAGTATCAAGATTAAATTCTACTGCCAGCATCTCTTCTACCTCAAACCGACCTCCTAAAGCTTCACGAATAGCACGACAGACATTTTCTGCGGTTTTCTCGGTTAAGGCTTTACTACCACGAGATACCAACAATTTAATAAAAACTAACATTGGCGGCCGGATCTGACCGTATAGACTCAGACCGTGAATAGTCAACCCATAAGCTGCTAGTACACCAAAAATATCGCTGAGAAGAAAAGACTGGTTACGATAGGCAAAATGCAGGGCGCTTTTGCTACCTTCAGGTTTCAGTTCAATAACAGCGCGTCTAGTTTTATAGAGACGGTAGGCTAGCCGCAAATTTTGCAGTTGAATCTCACTGCTGACGAATTGCTCATAAAACTGAGGAAACGCTCGGTTGAAGCGTTTTAGGAGTTCCAGTGTCGAAGATTTTAAACCAGAAGCCATTGTTAAGGGTAAGACTCGCTTGCTTTCATCACTTGGGGACTAGGGGCTGTTGGGGACTGGGGACTGGGGAAGAATTTTTTTAAATACTCAATTTTTTGTATGCAATTCACTCCTAAGCTAACGTGCATTTAAACTCTATACGAGCAATTGCCAGGATTAGGTTTTTCCATTTTGAATTTTGAATTACAGCAGTTTGCTTTTTAAGCTAGGTACAAAATGCAAGGCTTACGCATCACATATTCAGACCTCCTGCCTCAAAACCCGCAGCTTCGTACTTCATGCAAAAGAAAACTGCTGTATTTATATCCTTACCCTTTTGGTGAATTTCTCCTAGCCTCTACAACAAAATGCTAAAGTTGAAAATGATTGGTGTGAAACACGTCCTAACTGGCTCTTACCATTGCAAATCCCGAAAACAACCGAAAAAATTTGAGTGTAAAAGGTAGTAAATGGGGTAGCTATGTTAGACGTGAATCAACGCTCCTGAGAGTGGAAACCAATTCAGTTATACTACCCGAACCACGTTGGCATGGGTTTTTGGAAAACTTGGTTTAGTACTCCTGAATCTGTAGCACCTAGTAGGACAAACCCCTTTGAAGAATATAAAGCCGATGCTGCGGGCAACTCCAACTCCAGCAGCCTTAGCGAAGCTTCTTCAAAGGAAACTCGCATCGTCTTCAGTACGGAGCGAGACATTGACCTTTACGAGCTAGAAGAACTCTGTGATGCAGTTGGTTGGTCGCGTCGTCCTCTAAGAAAAGTGAAAAAAGCTATTGAGCATAGTTTTCTCGTCGCCTCAATGTGGCAGGTGAGAGGAAACCAAAAGCGGCTCATTGGTTTTGCCCGTGCTACCTCAGATCACGCATTTAATGCAACTATTTGGGATGTCGTGGTTCACCCAGACTTTCAAAGTCAAGGACTGGGCAAGGCACTGATGAAATACGTTCTCAAAAAACTTAGGAGTGAAGAAATTAGTAATGTCACTCTCTTTGCTGATCCCCATGTTGTAGATTTCTACCGAACTATGGGGTTTATGGCTGATCCGGAAGGCATTAAAGGCATGTTCTGGTATCCTCACTAGCGCTTAATCAAAATCAAACCCGATTTACACAAAAAAATCAGGTAAAATAGCGAAAATCTATTATTTTGATGTGGTTTTGCTTTTTTCTGCCGACGAAGGCGCAAGTATATATCTTGTAAAACTAAGTCGGCAAAAAACCTTTATCAGTAAAAAATGTAATTTATCTTGTCTTTGGCAAATGATAAAAAAGATTAGGCATAAGCGGTCTGATGTGATATATTCATCTTAGTGCTTTTGGTAAAGCGCGATCGCTTTGATCAAATAAAAGCAAACCAGAAAAAGCAGATAAGTTTAAACGGGATGTAGCGCAGCTTGGTAGCGCGCCTGCTTTGGGAGCAGGATGCCGCAGGTTCAAATCCTGTCATCCCGATTTTTGAAATAATTAAATTGTTTAACAGTTCAGATGGATTGTCTAAAGCTGTCTTCTTAAGATATGCAATTAAATTATAAATTTTTTTCGATAAAAACAAATTGGCTGTTATAGTGTTGAGTTAGGTGTTGAAGCCTAACAAG
Organism: Nostoc sp. CmiVER01; assembly: GCF_034531135.2. Taxonomy (NCBI): domain Bacteria; kingdom Bacillati; phylum Cyanobacteriota; class Cyanophyceae; order Nostocales; family Nostocaceae; genus Nostoc; species Nostoc sp. CmiVER01. The sequence continues at coordinate 76,750 of NZ_JAVRBU020000019.1, read as the reverse complement.
CAAATTTCGCTTTTAAGCAGTAAGATATTCCTAACACTAAGCTTTGTATAGATTTGAGAAGATATTAAAGTAAGCGGTATGGAACGATTGATTAAGTAATAGCGTCACCCCATATTAGCGAAAGCCAGATAAAATGGCATTTATTAGATTCAAGATCGAATACAGAGAGACTTTTGACTGTTTGAAAATACATAATAATAGGCATCTACAGCATTTCGTGGTGAATAACAAAACGAAATCGAGAAAAACACAACTTTCGCATAGTCGATTTTTCAAAACGCCAGTATAGCAACCCTAAATAGTTGCGGAATATTGGATTTTGACCGTTGAGGTTAATGCTCAATCTCAACGCGCACAATGAATTTTTCACAATTGAAATAGATTGCTATATAACTAAAGCTAGTTGATGCTGTGCAACATCCAACCGTTTGTTTAATTAATTGGACTATTAATACGAGGAGCAATCATGAAATCATTTATTCGCTTAGGCGCAACATTGGGTATAGCTGGGACTGTATTTTTAACAGGGCTTTCAGGAATAGGCAATCAAGAGGCGATCGCATTACCACAAGATCAGGTAGTGAAAAAGCTCCAAGAAGTACCTGTATTTACGCTCACCAATCCCAAAGGCGAATTCGTAGTACTTTCGAGGAAGAACGAATCTAAGCCAATCTCGCAAGTGGGATTTTTTATTAGCAAGCAAGATGCTCAAAAATTCCTTGACAATCGGCTCAAAAAAGAAAACCCCCAGTTGGCAAGCACCCTACAGGTAAGACCTTTGTCCTTGGCAGACTACTATAAAATAGTCCAAGAAAGCAAAAAGAAATCAGACTCTGTAATTTATACTTTAGTACCGTCGCAAGCACAGGTAGCTTCGGCAACAAGTATGCTGAATCAAAATGGTAAAAAAGGGGAGCAATTTAATGGTATTCCCCTATTTGTACCCAAATTTAAGAAAGATAATAGCTATTTGACGATTCCCCTCCCCAACGGCAAAGAGCGGTATATCCCTTTCTTTTTTGAGAAAGAGCAAGCAACGGCTCTGTTAGACGAATTCAAAAAAGCGGTTCCAAAGGAAGGAGCTAACACTGAAATTCAGGTGGTGGATTTGTACGGTGTTATGGAAGCTCTAAATAGCAGTACCGACCCTAGTATCAATAAAATTGTTCTCTATCCATCGCGGGAGTCGATCAATTTTATTCGCTCGCTTGCACCGAATCAATCTCCAGCTGCCAAGCCTGCTGCTGCACCCGCTACTCCAAAAAAATAACGGTTATGCACTCCAAGGTTGAGGCATGGGGGAGAAATATCTGATATCTGGTTTACAACTTTGGCAGTGGCGCAATACTGCTCTCCAAGCAGCAGGAGCCACTGATGTCTCACCTACCGAGGTAGATTGGCTGCTCTTAGAAGTTGCTGGGTTAGACCGCTTGGCACTGCGTTTGGAATCCTTTAAAAACTGGCCGCAAATTCAGCTGCAATTACCTCTACAAGAGTTAGATCGTTTGTGGCAGAGGCGATTAAATGACCGCCTACCAGTGCAGTATATTGCCGGAGTTACACCTTGGCGTAACTTTCAAATTGCAGTGTCAAGTGCGGTTTTGATTCCTAGACCAGAGACAGAATTATTAATTGATTTAGCTTTAGCATCTGCCAGTAATGCTTCAGGAAACTGGGCTGATTTAGGCACTGGGAGTGGAGCGATCGCACTAGGATTAGCAGATGTCTTGCCAGCAACAATTCATGCTGTTGATTACAGTTTAGAAGCTCTGGCGATCGCGCAAACCAACGCCCGTAATTTAGGTTTTGCTGACCGGATTAAATTTTATCAAGGTTCCTGGTGGGAGCCACTGACATTTCTCAAAGGTCAGTTCAGTGGTATAGTGTCGAATCCCCCTTACATCCCCACTAATACCTTACCTACTCTGCAACCAGAAGTAGTTAACCATGAACCACATCTAGCTTTGGATGGTGGTAGTGATGGCTTAGATTGCATTCGCCATTTAATAGAAATCTCCCCTAGCTATTTGCAACCTGGTGGCGTGTGGCTGATTGAGATGATGGCTGGACAGGCAGATACAGTGCGAGAGCTTTTACAAAATCAAGGGAGCTATTGCAATATTCAAATTCACGCGGACTTAGCTGGAATTGAACGCTTTGCCCTAGCTTATAGAAGTTAGGGTTTCCCTTGCTCAAGAAGAAATTTACTTTCTCTTGTTTTATGATGCTCAAACTTCAAATAAGATTGCTTTACATAATAAAAATAATTGACGGTGTTTTTTATTAATCTTCAAAGTCAAAATAACACTATTTTTTAGCAAAATTAGTTTTAGCAGGTTTCTTGGTATGCAAGTAATTTTTAAGCTACCGCATAGGGAAAAGTGCTATTAGTAGAAAGAACCTTTGTTCAAATCAAAATTGCTTGCTATTCTCAATGGTAGCGGCAGTTTTAACAAGAGAGTTAGGGAATTTGCTCAAAAAAGAGTTAGATTTAACAGTAATTTGGAATTACCCCACATCGCATCTCTCTGGCAACATTTAAGCGAGTAATTGAATACTGTGCTACTGGTTGATAAATATTAGACATCTTGCATAAATATATTTATGCAAAAATGGGGGAAAAGATTTTGAGTCCTTTCCTTTCCCCTTTTCCCTAACTTATGCAAGAAGTATAGGACTAATGTTTGATTTCTGAAAAAGCTCTGTACAAATTAAAAGCCTAATTCCCTACTCCCTACTCCCCACTCCCCGCCCACGGAGATAATTTCAAAAATCAAATACGATTCCTATATATATTGAATTGTTCTCGCTGACTTACTTAGTAAAATGACGCAAGTTTCCCTCTCAGACATAATAACTGGCGCACGCGCTGGCTTTTTGGTGAGTTTTCCCACTGATACAGTACCTGCACTTGCAGCTATACCAGAAAAAGCCGGATTAATTTTTACGGCTAAACAACGCAGTCAGGATAAACCTTTGATTTTGATGGCGGCTAGTGCTGAGGATTTGTGGTTATATGTCAAAGGTAGTGAGAATGAGTGTAAGATTTGGCAAGAATTGGCAGAGAAATATTGGCCAGGAGGGCTGACGTTAGTTTTACCAGCAAGCGATCGCGTGCCAAAAGTCATGAACCCTACTGATCCAACTACAATTGGTATTCGAGTCCCAAATAGTGCGATCACTAAAAATATTTTGGCGCAAACAGGCCCGCTTGCTACTACTAGCGCTAATTTTTCAGGCCAGCCGCCTTTGCAAACGATGGCAGAAATTGAGGTTCAGTTTCCCAAGGTTCTGACTCTAGAATACGAGGGTGAAATATCAGGCGCGGGTGTACCTTCCACCGTTGCTAAATGGACAGGAATAAATTGGCAGATTTTGCGACAAGGTGCAATAAAGTTAGATATTTCCAGTGATAACCAAATATAGGTCGTTATAATGTTGTCTTCCTGGTTTTAACAACAGAGAAATCTGGAACTTTAGTTTGCGCTGTTGTGGTCAATTAACAAGTTAATAATTGCCAAATTATGAATTGGAGCAACTGGATATATCTAGGAGCAGGAATAGCACTAAGTATGATTTTCCGTCAGTTATTTGCGCGATGGCTACGCCCAAAGCAGGCATCGCTTAATGTTTTATCTAGCTCATCTCCAGTAGCGCCATTAGATCAACAAGATATGCCACCAATATCGCAACAGCTACAGCAAACGCAACTGGCATACCTTATGGCAAGGGAAATGAGCCAGTTTAAAGGTGGTTTTCTGGCGCGGACTACCCATGAATTGCGATCGCCTGTTAGTGGTTTGATAGGTTTACACCAGTTAATTTTGTCGGATCTGTGTGAAGATCCGGCTGAAGAGCGAGAATTTATTGCCCAAGCTTACGAGCGAACGCTGAAGCTACTCAAGTTGATGGATGAAATTCTCAGCGTTGCTAGAACTGAACACGGTACTAATAAATTAGATATTCAGCCTAGACCATTAGCCCAATTTTTGGAGGAAGTTTATGAATTAACTTATATGCTGGCGGCCAATCGCAATCTTTCCTTGCAATTTTTACCCACCGACCCAGAAATTTATGTTTTGGCAGATTACCTCTGGCTCCGCCAAATATTGATAAGTTTAATAGACACTGCCATTACTCAAATGGAGGAAGGCAGCATCTGTATTTCTAGCAGCACAGTGCCTACAAGTAATTTTGTAAACATTTGGTTGGATGTACCAACCCATGCCATACCCTGGAGCGAACCGATTGATTTAATTAAATCTGAAGATCAGCTACCCGGTATTGACCAAGAAAACGCTGCTCTTTCCCCAGGAATGAGGCTATTAATCAATCAAACTCTAGTGAAAGTTATGGGAGGTAAGTTAGAAATTCTGCCCTCGACTATTACGAAGGAACCACATCAGGAGATTAGCAGACTACAAATCTCTATCCCCCTAGTGACTCCTGAAAGTGAACTTCTGTAGCAGGAACGAAAGCAAGGTTAGGTTGGTTGTGTAACACCATCGTAGTAGTGGTATTAGGTTGAAAACCAATCTTTTTGTAGAAACCTTGCTGGTAAGTAGTCATCAAGTAAACGCGCTCAACCGACCTCATGCGCGGATGACTCAAAACGGTTTCTACTAACTTGCTTCCCAGCCCACTACTTTGATACTCTGGATGAATCACAACATCCCAAATTGTGGCGCGATAGATGCCATCAGATGTTGCTCTAGCAAAGCCAATGAGTTGATCGCGATCGCAGACAAAAATCACTGGCTCACTGTTAGCAATGGCTATACCTAAATCTTCAATACTGCGGCCTTTTGCCCAGAAAGCTGAAACATTTAACAGTTCTTGGAGTTGGTAAAGGTCAATTTCTGACTTGCAATCGCTAAATTGAATCTGAGACTCGTTCATTATGGCATCCACTTTTGGCAGTATCTTTGTATATTTAAGCCATATTTTGCTAGAAAATGCTGTACGTGTATATGTATAGCAAAAGTCTTGGTGATTAGGACATCAATAAGATGATAAAACTTAGACACAAAAAGACTTTTCACTCAGTCCCCAGTCCCCAGTCCCTTGCTATATATGCAACGAGAAAGAAAGTTTAATCATCTATCCCAATATTTAATGACAAACCCACTTCCATAAAGGATGAGTTGGCCCCTGCTGACGTATCCGATAAACTTGTTTTTCTAAACGTTGTTTTTCCTGTTCTGGTAGTCCGAATAAGATATTTCGACTTTGCCAAACTAAAACAGCAGCAGTCATTCCAATACAAAAGGTTAAGCCAAAGGTAGACAGTGGATGATAGAAAAGTCCATATCGCACCGCTACCCAGGTAAAATATTGTTGCCACAGAGAAATTTCTGTACGTAGACCCCACAAGCTAACAGGTGCAATGGTGAGCCAGAAAAAACCCACAAACAGCCACCTGCCATATATTGTCAATTGGTGTAGCCTTTGTACTTGTTGACTAAAAGATGGGTCAGATTTTTCCAAGTCTGGGCCAGTAATTAATGGTTCTTCCTGTTGATCCATAGGGGAATAAAATTCCAAAGCATAGGTAAGCAATTCAAAATCAGTAAACCGATTGTGAAATGCACAGAAGTTTAACTATCCTGGGAACTGGTAGATGTATCAATCGATTCTAAGCTTTCTACCACTTGAGATTGACCCCTTTCTCGCCACCAAGTAAGGAGAGTACTGGCGATGAAAATACTTGAATAAGCTCCCATCGTGAAGCCAACAATCAAAGCTAAAGAGAAGTTTCTCAGTGTTTCTCCGCCAAATAGAAAGATCGCAGATAATGTTAGCAACACGGTTAAGGTCGTGTTGATTGATCTTGTCAAGGTTTGGTTAACCGCATCATCTACAATTTCGGCAATCGGGTGTTCAGGATTGATTTTAATGGTTTCCCGAATGCGATCGTAAATTACCACTGTATCGTTGACAGAGAAACCTGTAATGGTAAGTAAGGCGACGATAAAAAGGCTATCTACTTCAATACCCGCTACCAAACCTAAAATCGAGAATGCCCCTACCGTAATCAAAATATCGTGAAATAGGGCAACGATCGCAAACACCGCATAATCTAACTGGAAGCGGAAGCTCATATAGATAGTAATACCGATAAAGGAAACTATCAGAGCTAATAGCCCAGACCTCAACAGTTCTTTTCCTAAGGTAGGGCCAACGGAGTCAATTTGGTTTTTTTGCGGATCAAAAGCACCAATCTGTTGGCTTAAAGAATTTTGTAACTTAGTGCGCTGATCGACACTTAAATCTTTTGACCGAATTAATACACCATTTTCTGCCCCATTTTCGGAGATAAGTTGGATGCTGCTATCACCTAGCCCCTGCGCTTTTGCTACTTCCCGGACAGCGTTGATATCAATTGGTTTGTCGCAATTACCTGGTTTGCTGCAATCTCGAACAAATTGTAACCGTGTACCACCGATAAAGTCTAAACCGGGGCGTAAGGGTGCGTGAATATTGGGCTGTTGCCAAGAAATCACCATTGAGATGATACCAGCAAGAATGATAACAGCAGAAATAATCCACCAGAGCGATCGCGATTTGTTTATACTCAGTTTCATCGAGCCACCTCTGCCTTATTTGACGCTGGCAGGTTTGGACAGAAAAGTTCTGTCTTCCGTAAAGAAGGAATTGAAATTGCCAAAAACAGCAATGTCCGACTACAGGTAATTGCAGTAAACATACTCACAGCTACCCCCAAAGCTAAGGTCAGTGCAAAGCCTTTGACTAAACCAGACCCCAACCAAAATAGTGCTGCACAAGCAATCCATGTAGTGACGTTGCTATCTAAAATACTAGAAAAGGCTCGGTAAAAACCAGATTCCACAGAACGATATAGGGATTTACCAGCCCGCAATTCTTCCCGCGTCCGTTCAAAAATTAGCACATTGGCATCAACTGCCATCCCAATACTAAGAATAAAACCGGCAATTCCTGGCAAAGTTAGGGTGACGCCCAATAAAGCAAAGGTTGACCAAGTTAACAGGGAGTAAATTACTAATGACACATCCGCAATCAGTCCAGGTAATCGATAATAAAACACCATGAATATTAATACTAAAGTTAGACCACCAACTCCAGCATAAATACTGCTTTGAATACTATCTTTACCTAAAGTTGCCCCTACTGTCCGCCTTTCTGCAATTTCTACTGGTACGGGTAATGCACCACCACGTAGCTGCACGCCTAAGTCGTTGGCTTGTTGTGCGGTAAAGCGTCCTGTAATGATGGCAGAACCACCAGTAATACCAGTGGCGGCAAATTCTATACCCACAGTAGGAGCGCTGATTAGTTCATTGTCGAGAAAAACACCAATGCTACGCCCAGTACCGGCAAGATTTTTGGTCAAATCGGCAAACAGTTGACCACCCTCTTGGTCGAAGCGAATGGCAACATGCCAGTTATTACCTTGACTGGGTTCACCATAGGCATCCTTGAGGTATTTGCCAATTAGGGGTGGTTTGGTGCTTTCAAACAATTCTGCGATCGCTTGATTATTTTTTTGTAAATCTTCTTGATTCTTGACAATTGCTGCTTTGTCTGTACTCTTTCTCAACTCTTCTTGCTTGGCTTTCAATTCGCCTCTAGATGCTTGAAAAGCAAGCAATTGAGTTTCTGTATTCGGCTTTTGGGTGCGAAATTCTAACTGCGCCGTACCGCCTAGTACCCGTTCGGCTTGCTCTGGATCATTGACTCCTGGTAGTTGCACCAGTATTTTATCTGCACCGACTGTTTGGATCAATGGCTCAGAAACACCCAGACCATTAATCCGACCTTCGACAACTTTCTTCACACCTTCCAATTCTCGTTCGGTGATTTGGGGAATATCTGCTGATGGTTTCACCTGAATTGTGAGCTGTGAGCCTCCGCGCAAGTCCAGCCCAAGAGGTATCGGAATTGTGGCAATCACCGTAATTGCGGCGATTATCAGGACTAAAATCAAAATTAATAGCGATCGCTGTCTTTGCATACCATAACTCGCAACTGACAAAGGCTATAATAGCGCTCTTTTGTAGAGTTAGGGCATTGGGCATTGGGCATTGAAAAGAGGCAGAGGTGCGGAGGGGCAGAGGGGCAGAGGAGAAAGACTTACTGCAACTGCTCCCCTGCTCCCCTGCTCCTCTGCCTTCTTCCCAATCCCTAATCCCTAGACTCGCAACGCTACCATTTTTTCTACAGCTTCTACGATTTGCTCTGGTTGGATGATTGTTAGTCGTTCCAGGTTGCCGTTGTAAGGTGTGGGGATATCTTGGGAAGACAGGCGCAGTACTGGCGCATCTAATTCATCGAATAAGCGATCGTTTATTGAGGCAATAACTTCTGCTCCAATACCCGCAGTTCGCATGGATTCTTCTACAACAATGACTTTATGGGTTTTACGTACTGAGGCACCAATCGTATCAAAATCTAATGGTTTGAGAGATATTAAATCGATAACTTCTGGATCATATCCTTGTTTCTCAAGAGTTTTTACTGCTTGTAGCACATGATGCCGCATCCGCGAGTAAGTAATAATGGTTACATCTTTACCCTCACGCACCATTTCTGCTTTATCTAGGGGTAGCAAATATTCTTCTTCTGGTAAATCTTCTTTCAAGTTGTAGAGCAAAACGTGTTCAAAGAACAACACGGGGTTATCATCGCGGATAGCGGATTTCAGTAGTCCTTTAGCGTTTCTTGGTGTGGAGCAGGCAACAATTTTCAACCCTGGCACAGCTTGGAAGTAAGTTTCTAGTCGCTGGGAATGTTCTGCGCCTAGCTGTCGTCCGACACCGCCAGGGCCACGAATCACCATCGGAATTTTAAAGTTACCGCCAGAAGTATAGCGCAGCATCCCAGCGTTGTTGGATATTTGGTTGAAGGCGAGCAGTAAAAAGCCCATATTCATGCCTTCAATGATAGGACGTAACCCTGTCATTGCTGCTCCCACTGCCATGCCAGTAAAGCTATTTTCGGCAATGGGGGTGTCTAAAATGCGGAGTTCGCCATATTTTTGGTACAGGTCTTTGGTAACTTTATAGGAACCGCCGTAGTGTCCGACATCTTCACCGAGAACGAATACGCTGGAATCACGCGCCATTTCTTCATCAATGGCTTCGCGTAAGGCGTTGAAAAATAGTGTTTCTGCCATTTAGACCTTTTATTACGATTATAGTTTTAGAATTTTATCGTGCTGCTGTCGCAAATAAGGTGAGCGATCGCACTAGTTAGAGTTTAGGTTGTTTAAACAAACCGCCTAAGCATAATATCAAAGCTCTTTTGCCGTTAGCTAGAGGTAATTTAGAACCTGGAATTACCTCTAGCTAGAGCTAGGTTCTCATTTAACCTCCGTTACACTAAATAGTAACTTTAATCAAGTAGGAGCTTTCACGGCCGCTTCTGCTTGGGAGTGCAACAACAAACCATATTCCAAGCCTTCCACCACCGCTTGATAAGAAGCCTCCAAAATATTGGTGGAAACCCCTACTGTAGTCCAGCGTTGACGACCATTGCCTGACTCTACCAACACACGGGTTTTCGCCGCAGTACCCGTATGTCCGTTAAGAATCCGCACTTTGTAATCTGTCAAATCAAAGGTCGCTATTTGGGGATAAAAATTCACCAAAGCCTTGCGTAAAGCCGCATCCAAAGCTGCCACGGGGCCGTTACCTTCCGCCGCCTCCAGGATATTTTTGCCATCAACAGCGAGTTTAACCGTGGCTAAGGCATTGCTAGTTTCTTTCCCCTCAATCAAGTCACAGTGGACTTGAAAACCTTTGACTTCAAAAAACTTCTGGCGACCTCCTAAAGCTTCGTGCATCAACAGCGCAAAACTAGCCTCTGCTGCTTCAAATTGAAATCCTTCGCTTTCCAAATCTTTGAGGCGCTGGAGAATTTGCTTGGCTTCAGCTTTCAGTTGATCGAGGTCAATGCCAAAACTGCGGGCTTTGGCTAAAACATTGCTAAGTCCAGACTGTTCAGAAATCACAATGCGGCGATGATTCCCCACTTGTTCCGGCTGAATATGCTCGTAAGTTAGAGGATTACGTTCCACGGCTGATACATGAATACCGCCCTTATGGGCAAAAGCCGAAAGTCCGACAAAGGGAGCGTGTTCATCTGGCGCAAGGTTGACCACCTCACTCACAAAACGACTAGCTTCTGTAAGTTGTGTTAGCTGGTCTTCTGTGATACAACTGTAACCCAGCTTCAATTGTAAATTAGGAATTAACGAACAGAGGTTAGCATTACCGCAACGTTCACCGTAACCATTAATTGTCCCCTGTACCATCTTTGCCCCTGCCATCACGGCGGCTAGAGCGTTAGCAACCGCCATTTCCGAATCGTTATGAGTGTGAATTCCAATTTTAGGAATTGTCCTTTGTCCATCGTCCTTGGTCATTGGTTCTTGACAAATGACTAATGACAAATGACTACTGACATCTTGAACAATTTGGCTAATTTCATGAGGTAAAGTACCACCATTAGTATCACAAAGGACTAACCATTCAGCACCAGATGCGATCGCAGCCTCTAATGTCTGTAAAGCATAATCTCGATTGTGCTTGTAGCCATCAAACCAATGTTCGGCATCGTAGATAATGCGACGCCCTTGAGAACGGAGGTACTCAATCGTATCGCGGATCATCGCCAAATTTTCTTCTAATGTCGTCTTGAGGCTTGTTGTAACGTGTAAATCCCAAGACTTACCAAAAATCGTTACCCAGCGAGTCCCCGCAGCCAAAATATCCTGTAGCATCGGTTCGGTTGCGGCAGTGGAATTGGGGCGGCGAGTCGAACAAAAAGCTACAATTTCAGCTTGTTTTAGCGGATCTTCTTGGAGTTGCCAGAAAAATTGTACATCCTTGGGATTGGCACCAGGCCAACCGCCTTCAATAAAGGGAATTCCCAGTTGATCGAGTCTACGAGCAATGCGTAACTTATCTTCTATCGATACTGATAGCCCCTCGCGCTGAGTGCCATCTCGTAATGTAGTGTCATAAAGCCAAAGTTGAGGTGAAGAATTTGTGGTCATAAAGCTGGGACCGACGAGACAACTTTCAAGGCAATGTGTCAATATACAACAAAACGCCAGTTTGGCAATTTAAAAATGCCTAAGGTACTAGCTCAAGGTAAAACAATTGAGTGCGTAAGCAAAAGCAATCTCCGAACAATTTTGCTGCAAAATGGAATAGAACTCTACAATGACGGTGCTAAGTTAATAAACTGTCGGGGCATTGGCAGTTGCGGAACTTGCGCGGTTAAGGTAGAGGGCGAAGTATCAGCAGCGAATTGGCGTGATCGAGCACGGCGTTCGCTTCCTCCCCATTCTCCTACAACAGACTTGCGTTTAGCCTGTCAAACTCTGGTTTTAGGCGATGTGAAAGTGACAAAGTTTGATGGATTTTGGGGACAAAATTCTCGAATAGTGTGGACACCAAAAGGTTAAAAAGGAGTAAGACAAGATGGGTAGATGGACACCATTAATTTTAATGGCTGGAGGTTTGGCCATTCTGCTTGGTACATTACTGGGCATCAACTTTCCTATGGGAGTACAAACCGCTAACGCTCCCAGTGACAAAAAATCACAAGTCCTGCCAGCTAATATCAATGTTAATAGCAGTGCTGGCAGCAATAATCAAGAAACTGCAACTGAAGGAAACGAAACAACCGAAACAAACGCAAACAGGCGCAGTATTGTAGCTCCAAGACCTGAGAACAGGAGTAACGTTGCTCAGAATCCTTCTGATGATTCAACATCACCTGCTGACACTACAACAGACAACAATACAGATTCTTCACAAACAAATACGCCATCTAACGAGACAAATCAAGGCAACGAACCAATTCGCGCCTTGTGGTAACAGATCCGTCTATAGTTACGAGTTATAAGTTATAAGTTATGAGTTATGAGTTATTAGTTATGTACTAATGACTAATGACTAATGACTAGTGACTAATTGACTAATGACTAGTGAGACTGTAATTATTGGTGGCGGCGTTATTGGTTTAGCGATCGCCATTGAGCTAAAACTGCGCGGGGCAAGTGTCACCGTGCTTTGTCGTGACTTTCAGGCTGCCGCTACCCATGCTGCTGCTGGGATGTTAGCACCAGATGCGGAAAACCTCCCTAATGGGGCAATGCATTCCTTGTGTTGGCGATCGCGTGCATTATATCCCGACTGGACGCGCAAACTAGAAGAACTAACTGGCTTAAATACTGGCTACCGTTCCTGTGGTATCCTTGCACCCGTCTTTGAAGAGGCAGGGGGGCAGGGGGCAGGGGGAGCAGGGGGAGCAGAGGAGCAGAGGAGCAGGGGAGCAGAGGAGCAGAGGAGCAGAGGAGAAAGTTTTTCCTCCTCATCTCCCTCATCCTTTTCATCCCCGGCTTACTGGTTAAACAGAGAGACAATTCATCAATATCAGCCAGGATTGGGAGCCGAGGTAGTTGGTGGCTGGTGGTATCCTGAAGACGCGCAAGTTGATAATAAAGCTCTCGCTCAGGTATTGTGGACGGCAGCTGAGTCTGTTGGTGTTGAACTCAAAGACGGGATTACAGTAGAAGCATTTTTACAGCAGCAAGGGCAAGTGGTTGGCGTGCAAACCAATGCGGGAATAATTCGCGCCACGCACTATGTTTTAGCTTCAGGTGCTTGGTCAAATGAGTTATTACCAGTTCCCGTGCGTCCCAGAAAAGGGCAAATGCTGAGTGTGCGGATACCAGAAATTACGTCGGAATTGCCCTTGAAGCGGGTTTTGTTTGGACAGGATATTTACATCGTACCAAGACGCGATCGCCTCGTTATTGGCGCAACCAGCGAAGACGTTGGCTTCATTCCCAACAACACTCCAGAAGGCATTCAAACATTACTACAAGCTACCATCCGTCTGTATCCCCAACTCAAGCATTATCCCATCCAAGAATTCTGGTGGGGATTTCGCCCAGCCACCCCCGATGAGTTGCCCATCCTTGGCACTAGCCATTGTCAAAATTTAACCCTTGCTACAGGTCATTACCGTAACGGGATTCTACTTGCACCCATAACAGCCACCTTAATTGCCGATCTCATCTTGGAACAAAAGTCTGACCCTCTACTTGCTGATTTCCACTATTCACGCTTCCAGTCCCAGCCATCTACCTCCACCCCAATGCTGACTCACTCTGCCAATTTCTCCAACGGGAATCGCCCTGCCATATCCCCCCACTCCCTACTCGCCACTCCCCACTCCCCACTAATTATTGCTGGCAAAACTTTCCAATCCCGTTTGATGACTGGAACTGGGAAGTATCGCAGCATTGAAGAAATGCAGCAAAGTATCGTCGCCAGTGATTGCCAGATTGTCACCGTAGCAGTACGACGGGTACAAACCAAGGCTCCCGGACATGAAGGTTTAGCTGAAGCCTTAGATTGGACAAAAATCTGGATGTTACCTAATACCGCAGGTTGCCAAACTGCTGAAGAGGCGATTCGGGTAGCGCGTTTAGGGCGAGAAATGGCGAAACTGTTAGGGCAGGAAGATAATAACTTTATAAAGTTAGAAGTAATACCTGACCTTAAGTATTTACTCCCAGATCCAATTGGGACGTTGCAAGCCGCAGAACAATTAGTTAAAGAAGGTTTTGCAGTATTGCCCTATATTAATGCTGACCCCATGTTAGCCAAACGTCTAGAAGAAGTAGGCTGTGCTACAGTCATGCCTTTAGCATCGCCAATTGGTTCTGGACAAGGGCTAAAAACAACCGCCAACATCCAAATCATCATCGAAAATGCAGGTGTGCCAGTGGTGGTAGATGCCGGAATTGGTTCACCCTCAGAAGCTGCCCAAGCAATGGAATTGGGAGCAGATGCTTTGTTGATTAATAGTGCGATCGCACTTTCTCCAAACCCGGCAGCAATGGCTCGTGCCATGAATTTAGCAACAGTTGCCGGTCGTTTGGCATACCTTGCTGGCAGAATGCCTATCAAAGATTACGCCAGTCCTAGTTCACCTTTGACTGGGACGATTACTAGTTAGGGAATGGGGAGTTAGGCAGAGAGGAGAAGTTGCAGAAAGTTTTTCCCCTCTACTCCTAATCTTGACTGATATTGATGAATAGCTTCTTTGTTTAACCAGTAAGCCGGGGATGAGGAGGATGAGGAAGAATTTAATTGCCTATCTCCCCCTGCTCCCTGCCCCATGCCCCTCTACATCTTCTAATGTAACGATTTGTCTAGCAGTTTAAGGGCGGATTTCCCATTTATGTAACATTAAATGAACGATAAAGATAAAGGAATTAATTCATGCCCTATACAAACGAAGAAGGCGGCCTTCTAAATAATTTCGCCAAGGAACCAAAGATTTATCAAGCAGAACCCCCCACAGAAGGGCAAAAGCGAACTTATCTTTTACTAGGAATAGTCGCTACAGTTTTGGTTGGCGGCTTGATTCTAGTTGCCTTCTTTGTTTCTAAGAGCAGCTGATCGTAAAATATTTTAATAAAACTTCATTTTATTGATATTTTTTCAGGTTCCGATTTTAAAAGGAGCCTGCTTTTTTATTTTTTGTTAAAATTGAATTAGAAATTAGAGTATCATTATATACTAACTTAATTTAAACTATACCTGAAAAACTCAATTTATCCTAAACAGCACAGCGTTAGCTTAAAAATCATTTCTATTATGAGATTAGCCGACTTGGATATGCCGAGAAAGGCGATATGTACTGTGTTTTGGCTCTTTAGCCGTCATGAGCGTGAATGATACTGCACAAAATGATAATTCCACTTGGAATCGGCAAGTATACCAACGATTGAAGCTTGCCCTAAGTCTTGGCTTACGACGGCAACTTTTTTTAGCAGTATGTGATGATTTACACCTGAGAAATCAAGTAGCGACTCGTCTGCATTCTACATTGGCTTATCCTATTGGACAAGTGCTATCTCAGCCATCAAATGCCCAAGAAAATAGCACTCTAGCTTATCCGCGATTAGTCACGCTGCGTTTGAATTTAAATGACCCCAATCCCATACTTCAAATAAATCAATGGTTGGCAAACTATCCACCGCCAACTGTTGGGGCATCAAAGGATTCCCCTGGAAGACCTTTTCCAGTACCAGCATTTCAAATTGTCGGCGTGGAGCATCTCACTAAGCAACCAGTCGCTACACAACGGTTATTTTTGCACCATCTCCGCTTAAGCGAACAATATTTCTCTTTACAAGAATCCAGCCGATTCCTTGAATCTAACTTGTTGTTATGGATACCGCGTCCTTGGTTATCTGCTATCAAGCAATCAGCACCACAGTTTTGGCGTTGTCGGACTGGCGTATTTGTGTTTGCCGGAGAACCTACACCAGCGACTCAGAATTCAGGTTATCCAGAACGTTTTTCTAATCCCAGAAGCTTGGATTTAGGCTATATTGAGCAGTCGATTGTAGATGAATCAGTTACCCAAACCGAACTCAGAACCGCAGGTACTGAGTTAAAGTTGAAGAATAATTCTGATTTTCCGGCAGAAACACAAGGGAATAGCGTAGATAAAACCCAGGAATCGCCATCTACAGCAGATTTATTAAAGGCTGCGCCACAACAGCAAGAATCTACTAATAGGTCTGGTAGCGCAAGTAATAATCAATCTCTGTCGTCTTTATCTCATATTAGTAGCGAGTTAACAGAGCTAGTAATAGCAACAATAAATACAAATATTGCCCAGCATACAGAGGATTACTGGCAACCGCAGCAGATTTTGTTGGAAATTGAAGAATTACACCAAAAACAAGTTCCAGGGGAAGTACTGGCAGAAGCTTATCATCGCTTGGGCACTTTATACCGCCTTCGCATTGAGCAAGGAGAGTCAACCTTAGAAAATCTGATGGTGGCAATTATTGCTTATCAGGAGGCAATTAGCTATGACGAAACCTCACCACAACTCCCAGATATCTTAAATGATTTGGGTACACTCTACTGGATGCTATACCGTACACCGCCCAATTCTGAGGAAGGACAAACTTATATAGAACAGGCAATAGAATTTTATCAGTTGGCGTTAAAGATGATTTCGCCCCAGACACATTCAGAAACTTACGCTCGTGTGCAAAATAATTTGGGAACGGCTTATGGTGATTTAGCTCGTTTTTCTCACCCATCTGAAAATTGGCAGCAAGCAGTTTTAGCTTACAATGAAGCACTGAGCTACCGTACAGCTGAGATGGATTCATTAAAGTATGCGGCTTGCCAGAATAATTTGGGTACTGCTTACTGGCATTTAGGGCAATATAACCAACCGATTGTGCATTTAAAGAAGGCGATCGCAGCTTACAACGAAGCACTTATACACTACAACCCCGAACAGGAACCGCTCAAGTATGGCATGATTCAAAACAACATCGGCACCGCCTGTTGGAATCTAGCACAATACGAACAACCTGCCCAAAATCTCCAGCTAGCTATAGATGTCTACACCGAAGCTCTCAAGTATCGTACTCCAGCTAATGTTCCCAGCGCCTGTGCTGCTACACAAAATAATCTCGGTACTGCCTACTGGCATCTAGCAAACCTATCTCAAACAACTAAAGAGGTACGGCAAAAGTATCTGCAACTATGTATCAGCGCTTACGAAGAAGCTATAGCTTTGGCTCACTCACTTAGCAGTATTCCTTTAAGTTTTGATTTGCTTGCCTCTTATAATAACTTGGGACTAGCACATTATCAGCTAGTAATAGATAAGTCGTTTAATGATGACAAAGCAACACGTTCTCAACATCTAGAAGTAGCATTAGACAACCATTTACAAGCCTTAAACGGATTAAGCAAACAGCCAGAGGCTTATCAAACAACTTTTAATTATATAGTGAAAACTATTCGTGCTTTTCATAATGAATTAGGTATACAAGGACAAAACTTAGCTTTATCTAAAGTTCCTAGTCAGTTGTTACCAGAAATTTTGTCAAAGCTATAAAGCATATACCGAAAATCCTTGAAAGAAAGGCAAGGAAGACAGAGGGAGAAAAAATAGCAAGTGTCTTTAGGGCTATTTCGGTAGTAAAAAATACTAAAATTTTCTCTTATTTATCCTTGAATTCAACTAATAAATCACATTCGTCTCAATAGTGCAGAGAGTGTAAAAAAAAGTAACTTTATATTGACTTGACAATTGATCACAGAAGCAAGTAAGGTAACGATGTCTACAATGAGCTACGCTTACGCAATTACTGTTTTACGAATTTATAATTATTAAAACATTTTTTTGATATACATAAGGTTAAATTAATAAAATAATTTTTTAGATAATATTTAATAATATATAAATCTAATAAAATACTGGTGCATTTTAAAGAAATTTACTAATTTAGACTCGAAACATAGTTTAAAAAAGCTCCAAAATTATATTTGGATACTTAAGTTATGAAAATAAGTTTGGTTTTTGCGACTGCTATATCTAGTTTTTTTGTGGGTGCGACTGTAACACTTGGTTTCTCTAACCGAGCAGATGCTCTAACTTTTTCTGGTATCTCTACTGGTACATGGGGAGAACCTACTCCAGGAAGCATCGATATCAATCCCAATCCCATATACACAGGTGTGGGAAACAACATATTTACTTGGGGTGATGCTAATGTGTGTCTACCAAGTCCAAATCCTAGTGGGTGTACAATAACTGGCTCAAATAAACTTACCTTTAGTGGAAATTCGTTTTCAACTGACATTAACTCTGTATTCAAAATAGCTGATTTAACTTACTTTAATGGAACTGTAGTTAAGGGTACAAGCGTTGAAGAGGTGCCTTTAAATCTCAATGTATCCTTCATATCTCCCGTTGGAATCAGCCAAGTTTTTGACTTGAAATTGCATCTAGTAAATACATTTAATAGCGTAACAAATTCTGAAGAAGAGAATGCAGACCTTGTATTTATAGACGAAAACTTGAGTAATCCGAGTTTTGACTTTGAAGGCAATAAATACACGCTTGAACTAATTGGTTTTAATCCAGACGTTGAGCAGACAAGTATTAAGGCTTTTGAAGGAGGCACAACTAAAACAGCTATTTATGCCAAAATAAAAACCATACCTGAACCTGCAACAGTAGCGGGTCTATTCCTGCTAGGCATGTACCTGATATCTAATAAAAAATTGCTGGAGAAGAAATAAGTCAGAGCTTTAGCGCTCTTGTATTTTATGCAATTGAGAACCGCTACATACTCATATTCCATAATTAATAAATTTTAACCCAGCACAAGAATTGCTGCGATCGCATCAAAATTATATTCCCATAGAATAATTCAGGAGAAAAGCCAAAGACGCTCTCTATAAGACGCGTAAGGGATGCAGACTCGCTCTAAGCGGTAAGTGCGTCTTTGTACCACTCGCTTTGCGAACGTGGAAGCAAGCTACGCGCAGCAGCTACCATAGAAAAAGGAGAAGAAAAGGACATAAACAATAAAACAACTTTGGCAACAATTAGATTAATTTTGCGTCATGTTGAGAGTATCTCACCATCTATTTAGTAACGCACATTAATAAGATACAAATTCTAAGGAGCGATATCTCCGATAGAACTAGTTGCAACACAAACTCTCGGTTATGTAAGCACCTTCATATTCAGAATGCGCCTATAAACAGGTTTCATAAATTTTAGAAACAAACTAAGTGAATCAACGTCATTAAATACATCACATACACAAAGGTTTACCCACTTATGACTAGCCTACATCAATGGAAATCTGGAACTGCTGCACTTATGGCAATAGCAGTTACTGCAACCGTGACTGCCCCACTGTTAACTTTAGCTCCTGCTAATGCACAATACAGAATTGGGCAAGACAGAATTGGACAATATGGAAACGTTACCATTCCTTCTGGGGTTACTTTCCCTGTTACCTACGAGAAAGAGACAATCACTATTGCTCCTGGAGAAAGTAAATCTCTAACCTTGAGAATAGCCAATGACATTATTGACAGAAATAGAAATGTCTTGATTCCCGCCGGTACTAAAGTAAATGGACGATTAGAAGCTGTTGACCTAGATAGTTATTATTCAAGAACTACAGATGATAATCAAGCCAAAGGCGTGCGGTTTGTAGCTGAAGAATTAGAATTTTCTAATGGTCAGCGTCAGCCAATTAATGCAAGTTCTCGGACATATACCACAACTCAAAAAGTTTCACAGGGGCCTAGCACAGGTCAAGTTTTAACTGATGCAGCTATCGGTGCTGGTGCTGGTCTTTTAGGTTCACTAGTAACTGGTAACCGCAAAATTGACGATTTAAAACCTGTTCTCGGTGGGGCTGCGGGTGCGGGAGCAAGTGTGCTGTTGAGGAAAAAACAAGGAAATGCCTTTGTTCTTAGACCCGCACAGGATTTGAAGCTTACACTGAATTCTAATTTGAATTTAGTACCACAATCCCGCTACTAGATTTAACTTAATTTAAGTCGTGACTTTAATCACCCCTAATAGGCGATCGCAACTTTAAATATACTGTGCGATCGCTTTAATTTTTAATAGTAAAAACTTATATTTAATAATAACTAGTTTACCTTTATATTGTTTTACTCACTATTAATATTTATTAGAATCCTTATCTAATTGCACTATGTGGGGAACTAAAAAAATTAACACTATTTTATTCTCTATCCAAAAGAGTATTCAAAATTACGTAATATCCTGATATTTTTGTTAAATAGTGGCAAAAAGGAGCTTTTGCTTGTGGAAATTCGAGGTTTTGGTATAGGTGCATGTCTTGCAATTCCTGTAGTATTAGGTCTTTTAACTCAGGGAGAAAGGATAAAAGAATTTTTAGTTCAAAATATCAATCAAGTATCCACTAACAACGAAATGAGCCTATCTAGTGACCAGCTAATTAGCGCGAATTCACAACCGAAAACATACTATGTTAGTGGTAGTGGAAACGACAAAAATAACGGACTCTCTACTTCAGACGCTTTTAGGACAATTCAAAAGGCAGCAGACCTTACCAACCCTGGCGATACAGTATTGATTATGAACGGCGTATACAAAAATATAGCCAAAGCTGTAAGTGTAGTAAATATTAAACGTTCTGGAAAAGCAAATGCGTGGATTAAGTATAAAGCATATCCTGGACATTCCCCAAAAATTCAGCACAATACATGGAATGGTATCTTGATTTCAAATGGAGCTTCATATATTGAGATCAATGGGCTGGAGGTGATAGGGAACAATGCCAATATCACCCTTGATTATGCGATAAGTCAGAAGACTAACAAAGTAAACCCACTGACTAATGGAAACTGCATCAGCGTTGACGGACGAAAAAATAGTCGTAGTCATCACATCCGTATTCTGAACAACAAAGCGCATGACTGTGGGGGAGCGGGTATTTCAGCGATTCAATCTGACTATGTGACAATAGATAATAACGTAGTGTTCAATAATGCCTGGTATAGCATTTATGGTAATAGTGGTATTTCATTGTTGAACAATTGGAATTCTGACAATAACCGGGGATACAAGATGGTGGTTACCAACAACAAGAGCTACAACAATCGCATGTACATCCCTTGGATTGCAGTCGGGAAAATCACAGACGGAAATGGCATCATTATTGATAGTTCAAGAAATGGCGATCAGAATTTACAAATGAGTCCATATACAGGACGTACTTTAGTTAAAAATAATCTTTCGTTTAATAATGGTGGTTCTGGTATTCATTCATTTTTAAGCGATCATGTGGATATTGTAAATAACACTGCTATTGCAAATAATCAAAGTCCAGAAATTGAAGATGGGCAAATATTTGCTATCAGGTCATCTGATGTCAGAATTTTAAGAAACATTCTTTATGCTTTTCCTGGCAAGGTTATTAATAGTAATTATCAAGCTCAAAATGTTACTTATGACTACAATATCTACCTCAATAGTTCTAAGATAAGTGTTAAGGGGTCTCACGATGTTGTTGCAGACTCAGAGTTTTTAAGTAAGCATCCTACGATTGAAAAAATATTTAACAATTGGAAATCAAAGGTAAATAAACAAAATCCGCCAACGCGGAATAATGTAGAGTCTAAGTCGGCAAGTTTAGTTTGTGAACCAATGACTTATACTTTGCAAAGCGAACCCATCCAAGTGGGATGCTCCTCGACATCTGTGGCTCAAACTCCTACTGCACCTTCGGCTCAAACTACTGCTTTTTCTGATGTTTCATCTAATTATTGGGCGGTACAATTTATTCAACAATTGTCACAACGAGGTGTAATTGCTGGATTTCCTGATGGTACTTTCCGCCCTGAAGAAGCGGTGACACGCGCTCAATTTGCCGCTATGGTCGATAAAGCTTTCAAAAAATCACAGCAACGACAGGCAATCAAATTTTATGATGTGCCTAGCAACTACTGGGCATCAAGTGCCATTCAACAAGCCTATAGCATTGGTTTCTTAGCAGGGTATCCTGGTAATCGCTTTGGGCCTAACCAGGCTATTCCCCGCCAGCAGGTTTTGGTGTCCCTCGCCAACGGTCTGGGATATACTTCTGGTGGCAATACCCAAAGCACTCTCAGGTATTTCAACGATGCCTCTAGGATTGCTAGCTACGCCCGTAGCCCGATCGCAGCAGCAACAGAGAAAGGAATTGTGGTGAACTATCCGAATGTGAAGTCCCTGAATCCAACCGCAACTGCTACTCGCGCCCAAGTAGCAGCTTTTATCTACCAAGCACTGGTTAGTTCTAATCAGGCCCCAGCAATTAACTCCCCCTATGTAGTGTCAAACCCCAGGAATTAACTGCTTGATGTCGTAACTCAATTCAAGTCCTAACTTTAATCATCTCTGATAGGCGATCGCTACTTTAACTATAGTGGGCGATCGCCTTCATTTTTAACCCCAAAAAATCTGTTTTTCAGCAACTATTCTATCTCGGTACCGTCTCATTCAATGTTCATATTTTCTCAAATACTTATTTAATAGTGTTAATCAGTAATAGGCTGATTACACTATTACCTATTGCTAGCTCTGTTGGCAGATATTCTCTGAATTTGACTATCTAATTATATTGTATGTCGGAAGTAATGGTTTTGACAAAAACAGAAATAATTGGGAACCTAATACTTCAGTAAATGTCTAATTAGTTAACAGTAAAAAAACTAATTGTACTGGGATTAAAAATTAATGTTTACTTTAAATAGGTTGCAATCTGGAACAGCTGCACTCATGGCTTTAAGCGTCACAGTCGTTACTGTAGCGCCTTTTATTACAGCTTCACCATCTTTTGCTCAAACTACTTTTTCTGATGTTTCATCTAACTATTGGGCAGCACAATTTATTCAACAATTGTCACAGCGAGGTGTAATTGCCGGATTTCCTGATGGTAGTTTCCGCCCTGAAGAAGCGGTAACACGCGCTCAATTTGCTGCTATGGTCAACAAAGCTTTCCAAAAACCAGCGCAACGGCAAGCAATCAATTTTGCTGATGTGCCCAGCAACTATTGGGCATCCAGCGCCATTCAACAAGCCTATACCATTGGTTTCTTATCTGGTTATCCTGGAAATCGTTTTGAGCCTAACCAAGCTATTCCCCGCCAGCAGGTTTTAGTTTCCCTCGCCAATGGTCTGGAATATAGTCCTAACGCTAATACCGAAAGTACTCTGCAATACTTCAACGATGCTTCTAACATCGCTAGCTATGCCCGTAGCCCGATCGCAGCAGCAACAGAGAAGCAAATTGTGGTGAACTATCCTAATGTGAAATTCCTGAATCCAACTGCAACCGCCACTCGCGCCCAGGTAGCAGCTTTTATCTACCAAGCATTGGTTAGTTCTAATCAAGCCTCAGCAATTAACTCGCCTTATGTCGTGGCTGTCGGGTCTACTACCCCAACGCCTGTAGCTGTGACAATTCCTCAAGGGACTGCTATCCCTGTGAAGTATGATAAAGCAGAAAAAATTCTGGTTACAAAGGATGAAACAGCACCTTTGACATTGACAGTATCCCAGAACGTAGTTACGCAAGACGGATCTGTAGTGATTCCGGCTGGTAGTCAAGTTATTGGTCAACTCAAACCTGCTACAGGTGGTTCTCAATTCGTTGCCGAGAAACTAGTTTTGACCAATGGTCAGGAGTATCAGGTTAATGCTACTTCAGATGTGATTACCAAAACTGAAACCGTCAAGAAGGGTACTAGTATTGGTTCAATTCTCAAAGATACTGTATTGGGCGCAGGTGCAGCAACTGCGGTATCTGCTGTCACAGGCGATCGCGCGATCGCCACAGAAGAAGTCTTAGGTGGTGCTGGTATTGGTGCGTTGGTTGGTCTGTTCTTCGGTAAAAGTAGTGTTGACTTAATCGCTATTGACCCAGATACCGATTTACAAATGACCATCAATCAAAACTTGTTGGTTTCACTAAGATAGTCATTAATCTTTACAAAGGACAAATCCTAAACTTCTGGTAACCAAATAATAAACGTGGTTCCCGGCGCATTAGGTGAAGTTATTTTAGAGTTGATTGCAGGGCTGAAAATCTCGATTTCGCCCTGCATTTGCTCTATTAATTGTTTTGCGATCGCTAACCCCAAACCAGTACCAGGGATTTCTGTTTGCGCTTGTACACCTCGATAATGCCGTTCTCCAAGATGTTCTAAATCCTGGGGGGGAATTCCAGGCCCATTGTCACTAATGACAATCCCTTGAAAATTAGCCTTTTCTTGCCCGGCCTGAATTAAAATTTTGCCACCAGTGGGAGTGTATTTCAAAGCATTATCAATAATGTTAGTTAATACCTCTCGTAATGCTTTGACGTTGGCACGTACTAGGGGTGAATTCTGTTGAATTTCAGTTATTAGTTTTAGCTTTCGCTCTTGGGCGATCGCTTTGGCTGATATTAATAATGGTTCTAATATATCTGCTAACGAGCAGTCAACTGCTTTGTCTCCCGTTCCCGGCAATAATAACGGTGGTTTAGCATCTTTTTGGATAGTTGCTTCTACAAATACTTCTTCGGGGAGATGTAGTGGTGCTAAATCTGCCTCTGTTAAGTTAATTACTTGATCAAATTGTTGCAGCAATTCTTGGAGGCGATCGCTTTCTCGCACAATACTATTTGCCACATTTCGGTTGGTATCTGCTGGTCGCAACCTTTTCAATAGCAGTTTACCAAAAGTCCGCAATGCTGTTAATGGGTTACGAAACTGATGCAACAGATTATCTAGCAAATCTCGCTGTTTTTCTTGGAGAACTTGCTGCTCATGTAATTGCTGCTCAAACCATGCTCGCCGTTGATCTAAAATACAAGCGATCGCCAGTGTTTGGGCTATGCGTTGAATCTGACTTTCTTCGTGTTCATTCCATGCCCGATCTTTCCTACCTGTCACTAGTAACCCCATCATTACACCCTCATAAACCAGAGGTAAAACTATTTGGTTACCACTAAATAGATATTCCTCTTTTAGATGGGGTTGAGACGCATTTGGTATCTCAGACTCCGGTGACGAGGTTGAAGACTCTGATCCTGCTGTCAATAACCTTCTCTGTTGATTAGGTAATATCAACACATTTCCAACTTGAAGTTGCTTGTGTACTGTCGCTTCAGTAGCCTCTTCCCCTGGAGGCAATAATGCTGTTTCCGGGTAAATTACTACAGGAATCAGTTTGGCATCACCCGAAGGAGTTTCTACCAATTCTTGTGTCAGGTACACAATACTTAAAGTTGCTCCCAGCCCTTGGGTTAGTAGCGCTATTTGCTCTCGACATAGAGCCAGAAAATCGGAACTGGCAGACATTAACATTTTTTAGCTTTTGCTCAATATTACAAATTTTGAGGCATGATTAAGAAAGGATACTTAGTTTTACCTCACCCATTTAATAAAGCTTAACTAAAATCTTCTACATGAAAGTTTGTACCAAAGGATTATATCCTTAGGTAGTTTTATTTTACCTATGTCCAAAGATATTAATTTTCTTAAATTAAAAGGTTAAAAACTATTGATATTTTGAACTAGAACCTATATAATTACGACTGATTTTGTAGCTATCACTACAATCTATAGCTTGAAAGAGGAGGACAGTAGATTGGCAAGGAGACGCAAAAGGAAAAGTCGTCGTCGTCAGGAAGGACGGCGGATTTTGGAACATGTGCCTCAATATAGCATCGAAAGTGGCGAAGAAAAACCTGTGACAGCAGCGAGAAGATTCATTCAAGCTGAAGGTATTTTGCCACCCGCCTTGTTACTCGTAAAGCGAAATGAACACACCACAGACCGCTATTTCTGGGCAGAAAAGGGACTGTTTGGTGCTCAATACGTAGAGGAAAACCATTTCTTGTTTCCTAGCTTGAGGGTGTTAGAACCTTCGCCAGGTCAAGAACCTCTTGCTTTAGCTAGTCGGTGAACCATAAATAATCATCTTAGGCATTGAATGTGGCTCCTGACTATCATTAACTGGCAAAATTGCTAAGTTTATGCAAAATTTAATTTTTTTTTAGTTTGGAGTTGATTTGCTTTTTAAGGCTAGTCCAGGTAGTTGGAATTTCAACTTGTGTCAAACCACGCTAGATTGCATGGATTGATACTATTTTGAAGATGCAGAAGGGAGTAGGTATAGAGCCAAGCGCCTCCAAAAGCGCTAGTGAAGTTACGTTTTATGCCATAAATTGTTAAACCTTGCTCTGTCAACAAATTTAAGTTTATGAACTTAAATTTTTCCCCACGACAAAAGTAGTGGGGGTTGACAAAGCAGAAGTTTTAATTTGCTCCTTCCTACTTTCTAATGCCTAAAGAGTAGGTCAGATCAGAAGTCTGCATATCATAGTTAAGAGATGGTCATAAAAACCAACAGTTATTCAGCAGCCTTGAGCTGTAAAATCCTCTGTAACTCGCCCAGTTCATCTCGATGGGCGACTACAGTGATTTTACTTGAGGAGGTTTGTTTGCTCTGAGTTGTTTCTATTTTGAGCAACACCTTCTCAAGTCTTCCAGATTTTTTCCAATAAAATAGACCACTCAAAGGCGACAGCAGTACCATAGGTAGAACAAAGGTACTGAGGTTAGGAAAAAGCAGGTACACGACTAGTGATAGACAAACAATACCAGTCGCTGCTAGCAGAGTTAAAAATATAGCTAAGAACCAACTGGGGCGAACAAAACCTTCAAAAGTCACTTGGTTTTGTTCTCTGTTTACCTCAGCTACTCGGTAAGACCGCGAACGAAAATACTCTTTTAATTGAGACATTAAAGCAGCTTCGTCTTGCTCAGATACCAGTTGTGCTGTTTCTATGCGGTCTTTAGTCGAGGCACGAATAAAGAAAAACAGCCCAACTGATAACAACAAGGTTAGCAGGAACGTAGATGGCAAAATAGCAGTATCCATAACTAATTGTTATTGTTTGACTGGAGGAGACTTATTCATTATCAATTATTCGTTACTTTGTCCTCCTGTTTACGTAGTCAAGCCATTGAAAAGCTAAATCCTGCGCTTGAACTTGCCATTCTGGAGAAACTTGGTACATTCGCCTGGGGCGTCCTCGTCCTTCGAGTTTCTTCCAATATCCAGTGATTGCCCTTTCATCTTCCAGAAATTTGATTGCACTATAAAGTACGGTATCCGAAAGTCTATAGGTTGGATATTCAGTTTCTAATCGCTCAATCAACTCGGTTCCGTAAGATTCACCTTGTAACAAAACAGACAGTATGTAACAAACTGCTACTTCCTGACAAAGGTAAGTTGGCGGAGGATTCTCAAAGAATTGATATATATCCTCAAGTTTCATGGTTAGTGAATGGCTAAAAAAATGCCTTAGGGTAGGGTCTACAATCCTTGTAGCCAGTATATAGTGCTACTGCTAAGTGAGTAATATATATAAAGCTACTTAGGCTAGATATCCATTGTGTAAATACGAAATAATTACCCACAACTTCACAGGTGTGGGACGAGTTTGCGTGTTTAGGGGCACAAAATAGTGTATCCCTACTCAAGCTCGATACGGGTGGTGAGGAGCGAACAGACAGTGGCAAAGTCACTGTCTTGGTGTTAAGTAATGCCGAGCTAGTTAGAACTGCTGAAGCAATAAAATGCCATCGAAGAAATTTTACAGGTAAAATGCTATTTTGTCTGTAAAAGTTCATAAACACTTTGTTTTACAGTGATTTTCCCAATGCGAATTCTAAAAGTTTACGCTAGGGGATATGTCTGGGTTAAAGCTGCTACGGCAGTAGAAACACTTAAGCAGTAACCGTTACTGATTTTCTCAACAAGAGAATCTTTTGTCTCTTATGGCAGGTGTGATAGTAAATTTATCAAAGAAGACCTCAAGGCGGGGGAAAGAAGACCTGACAATTCAAGTTATATGATAAAAGCCCACGAAAAATTTAACCCCCTAGTCCCCTTCCTGCTTCCTAAAGCGGGAAGATTCAAAGTCTCTCTTCTAAAAGGAGAAAGAAATAGAAGTGAGGTTTTCTAGATGCCGTGAAAAGTCAGAAAGAAGGGCGAAAGGCGTGGAAAAAGAACTCTCCGTGTCTTTGTGTCCTCTTCCGTGCCCCTTGATCAAGCACCCAGCAAATTGGTATTACTATGTCACAAATCCCTGATGCCCCATCATCTTCCTCAACTCTGCGGGCAATTGCCCAAATATTTCGTCTCTTCGGTTGGAGTAGCTTCTGGATTCAGTTAGCTTTAGGTGTAGTTTCTGGCGTGATTTTGCTGGCTAACAGCCTTTTTGGTCGGAATATTGGTAGCACTAATAATGCGGGAACAGGTTTTGGTGTCTTATTAGAAGTTTGTGGACTTTTGGCATTGGGTGGAGGCATTTATTTAGCTTACCGTTACACCAGAATTGGCAATCAACTCCAATCCTCTAATCCCAGCAACCGCCCCCGGAAAAGTGAGACTGTACAAGTGTTACGCTTAGGATTGTGGGTGAATTTGGGGGGAATATTATTAACTCTATTAGGGGCGCAAGCAATTGTAGGTAGTTTTACGCTTAGGGCTTTGTCTCAAGGTCAATTGATATTTTCTGCCCAAGCGAATCAAGCGATTATCAGTGGTTTAGATATGTTTGTGGTTTTAGCAAATATCCAGACTTTACAAGCCCACTTTGCTGGACTGTTAGCATCACTTTGGCTACTCAATCGCATCAACCGACCTTAGTTTAGGAGTCAAAAGTCAAGAATTACTAGGTTCTTCTCTCCTCATTCCCCTCTTTTGACTTGGGTGCATAATTGGCTATATGCTGCTGAAATGTTGGCTGGAAGATAATAGGCTAAAAACTGAGAAAAATTTGTGCTGGATATCAAGCAAATACGGGAAAATCCGCAATTAGTTCAAGAACGATTGGATAGTCGTAGTGGTAAATACGACATCGAACCGATTTTACAGTTAGATCGGCAACAACGGGAACTTGAGGGAACGCGCAGTCAACTCCAAGCTCGTAGCAACGAAATTGGTAAAATTGTCGGGCAAAAGATTAAATCTGGGATAAATCCTCAAGACCCAGAAATTCAGACTTTGCGGGATGAAGGTAACTCTGTCAAAGCTACATTGAGTGAACTCGAACCCCAAGAAAAAGACCTTAAAGCTAAAATTGCTCAACTTGTGTTGGCACTTCCTAACTTACCAAGCGACTCTACACCCCTTGGTAAAAATGAGGAAGATAACATAGAAGTACGTCGTTGGGGTGATGAGTACATTCCTCAAAATCCGAATATTCTCCCTCACTGGGAAATTGGCGAAAAGCTGGGTATTCTTAATGTTGAACGGGCTGTAAAAGTTGCCCAAAGTCGCTTTGTAACTTTAATAGGCGCTGGTGCGGCATTGGAAAGGGCATTAATTCAATTTATGCTGTCTCTCCATACTCAAGCTGGTTATGTGGAAGTCAGTCCGCCTCTGTTAGTGAATACCGAGTCTTTGACGGCGACCGGTCAGTTACCCAAGTTTGCAGAAGAAAGCTTTAAATGCGCTGATGATGATTTGTGGCTGATTCCGACGGCGGAAGTTCCAGTTACAAATTTATACCGGGGTGAAATTCTCGCTGCTGAAAACTTGCCTATCTATCACTGTGCTTTTACTCCCTGCTTTCGCCGCGAAGCTGGTAGCTATGGACGCGATATGCGGGGGTTAATTCGCCTGCATCAGTTCAACAAGGTGGAAATGGTGAAATTTGTCGAACCCAGTACATCTTTTGATGAATTGGAAAAATTGGTAGGGAATGCAGAAGCAATCTTACAGGCGTTGAAGTTGCCTTACCGAGTAGTAAATTTAAGTACAGGAGATTTGGGATTTGCTGCTACCAAAACTTATGATTTAGAGGTTTGGTTGCCCTCTTCTGGCAAATACCGCGAAATTTCTAGCTGTTCCAATACTATAGATTTCCAGGCGCGGCGGGCTGATATTCGCTTCAAAGAGGCGGGAAAAAAAGGCACTCAGTTCGTACATACCCTCAATGGTTCGGGTTTGGCTGTGGGAAGGACTATGGCAGCAATTTTAGAAAATTATCAGCAACCTGATGGGACAGTAAGAATACCAGAAGCGCTGCAACCTTACTTGGGGCGTGAAGTATTGTAATTAGTCATTAGTCTTTTACCAATGCCCCATGCCCAATGCCCAATACCCAATGCCCAATTAGAATGGAGATAACTATAGCTTAATATTTTCACTAATTTACTCTATGTCAGTTTTAGCAGCGATCGCAGTTTTGGCTGTTTTGATTTTGGTACACGAGTTGGGACATTTTGTTGCAGCCCGTTCTCAAGGCATTCTCGTTAACCGTTTTTCTTTGGGTTTTGGCCCAGTTCTTCTTAAGTATCAAGGAAAGCAAACCGAATATGCTGTCCGCGCCTTTCCCTTGGGCGGCTTTGTGGGCTTTCCCGATGATGACCCCGATAGCGATGTTCCACCCAATGACCCAAATCTACTACGTAACCGTCCAGTTTTAGATAGGGCGATCGTTATTAGTGCTGGAGTAATCGCAAATTTAATATTTGCCTATTTAGTGTTAGTTCTGCAATTGGGTATCGTCGGCATTCCCAAGGAATTAACCTATAAAGCTGGTGTCGCCGTACAGCCTGTTAATCAAGAATCTGTTGCTTATCAAGCAGGAATTCGGGAAGGAGATATTATTCTGGCTGTTAACGGTCAAGAACTCCCGGCTTCTGAAAAGTCAACTCCTTTGCTGACAAAAGAAATTCAAACTCATCCCAATCAGCAAATTGAACTGAAAATTCTGCGTGACAACCAACAACAAACTCTGAAATTAACACCAAAATTGGGAGCCGATGGTAAAGGTGTAGTTGGTGTGGCACTTAGTCCAAATGCTACGGCAGTTTATCGCCGTCCTAATAGTCCTTTTGAAATTTTTGGGATTGCTGCTAACAGATTTCAACAATTATTTGTTGGTACACTCAGTGGTTTTGGGCAATTAATTACTAACTTTCAACAAACTGCTGGACAAGTTTCTGGGCCAGTTAATATTGTCAAAATCGGTGCAAAATTAGCTGAAGACAATAGCGCAAATCTGTTGTCTTTTGCGGCAATTATCAGCATTAACTTGGCTATTATCAATATTTTGCCTTTACCAGCTTTGGATGGCGGACAACTCGCTTTTCTGCTGATTGAAGGTTTACGCGGTAAGCCTGTACCAGCCCGGATTCAAGAAGGTGTAATGCAAACCGGTTTGGTGTTACTCTTAGGGTTAGGAATTTTTCTGATAGTCAAAGAAACTACTCAATTAACTAGTCAATTAGAGTGGGTGCAAAGATTGTTCCAGTAGAAAATAGGGAGTGGGGAGTAGGGAGTGGGGAATAGGGAAAAGGAAGTTTTACCTTTGAAGCAACGGGCGATAGAAATTTTAGCTAGGCTAAAGCGTCTTTATCCAGATGCTACTTGCTCTTTGAACTACTCAACGCCAGTACAATTGTTGGTGGCAACTATTCTCTCTGCTCAGTGTACTGATGAGCGGGTGAATAAGGTGACACCAGCTTTATTTGCTCGGTTTCCTGATGCTGAGAGTTTAGCGATCGCTGACTTGGTAGAATTAGAAAACCTAGTGCGTTCAACAGGGTTTTATCGCAATAAAGCTAAGAACATTCAAGCTGCCTGTCGAATGATTGTTAGCGAATTTGACTCTGTTGTGCCTAACCAAATGGAGCAATTATTAAAGCTTCCAGGTGTGGCGCGGAAGACAGCCAATGTAGTCTTGGGTCATGGTTATGGCATTAATGTTGGGGTGACGGTAGATACTCACGTTAAGCGCCTTAGCGAACGTTTGGGTTTAACCCAAGCAAAAGACCCCGTTCGGATTGAGCAAGATTTAATGGGTTTATTGCCACAACCTGATTGGGAAAATTGGTCAATTCGGCTGATTTATCACGGTCGTGCTATTTGTAAAGCACGCTCTCCCGTCTGCATTGCTTGTGAACTTGCCGATTTATGTCCTGCTGCTAATAAGCCAGTGGTTGTAGGATAAGCGACACAAGTAACCCCAGAATTGATGGAGAGACTGTAGAATGGAGAACGGTGTCTTTAAATAAGTTAGAGAATAATGGCAAAAAAGAGCATGATTGAGCGCGAGAAAAAGCGCACGAAGTTGATAGAAAAGTATGCTGACAAGCGGGAAGCTCTTTTAGAAGAGTTCAGAAGTGCAGCATCTCCCCTAGATAAGCTGGAAATCCACCGGAAGATTCAACAACTACCCCGGAATAGTGCGCCCACCCGCCACCGCAATCGTTGCTGGTTGACTGGTCGTTCTAGAGGTGTTTACCGCGATTTTGGACTGTCTCGGAACGTGCTAAGAGAATGGGCGCATGAAGGTCTATTGCCTGGAGTTGTTAAGTCTAGTTGGTAGTTAAGAGTCAGTAGAGACGCGATTAATCGCGTCTGTACAATGGTCATTGGTAAATAACAAAGGACTAATGACAGAGGACAAATGACAAAATATTATTGACCACAACACTTATCAATTCCCAGACTTTCTAAGAGTAGATCGCTGACGGCGTTAGCGATCGCAAACTCTCCATAGAAGCTATTGGAAAAATCATACGACTGCATCTCTGTGACAATGGCAATTACCAGAGAACCAAGGTCGTTTTCTCCTTCCATCCGTTGACGCACAAAAATCTGTGCGGCTCGTTGGGCAATGTTTTGGTTGACTGCTTCGGGGATAAATTCTGTATCTAGCCACCGTTGTAAGCGTTCTCGTAACCATTCACCTTCGAGGAGAGGGTTTTCGGGTGGTGGTAGGGTAATGGGGGGAATTGGTTGAGTCATTTTTTTTATTTTAAACGCAGAGGGACGCAAAGGGAAACGCAGAGGAACGCGGAGGGTGATTGATAGGATCGGATGGCGTTTCTATGAGTGTTTTTTTTATATTTATTTATGCAATATGATATCGCGGCTATTGTTGGGGGTTATGCACAAGGCTATTTTCTCATGGCTGATGAGCGCGATCGCCTGAGTTGGTATGCAAGTCGCGATCGAACTTTTATTCCTTTGGATGAACGGTTTCGCTACCCTAAGTCTTTGCAGCGTGTCTTGAATCAAGAGCGTTTTAGTGTGGCTATTAATCGGGACTTTCAAGCTGTGGTGGCTGGGTGTGCTGACAGAGAGACAACTTGGATTTCACCGGAATTACAAAAGATTTACTGGCTACTTTACCAGAGTGGTTATGCTTTTAGTTTTGAAACTTGGCAGGGTGACGAGTTAGCTGGGGGAATTTTAGGGATTGTTATTGGTGGGGCTTTCATTGGAGAGTCGATGTTTTACCGGATTCCCGAAGGCTCGAAGGTAGCGATGGTAAAGTTGGTGGAAAGATTGCGTCAAAGGAAATTTGTGTTTTTTGATGGCCAAATGATGAATCCGCATTTGAAGAGGTTTGGGGCTTATCGGGTTGAAGATGAAGAATATCAAGGTTTACTTAAGCAAGCATTGGAACGTCGCTGTTTTTTACTATAAAAATAAATGGATTTCTCATTCATCTGTAATAAGCGATAATGGGCTTAACTGTTTATGTATTGCTCATTAAGTCTTCATGCAGTTTGAGTGGGACGAAACAAAGAATCTTGAAAATATTCGTAAACATCGAATTGATTTTGCAGATGTCCCCGGAATGTTTAATAATTCCATGCTGATTGAGCTTGATGAGCGTTTTGATTATGGCGAAGATCGCTGGATCGGAATCGGCTTTTTAGGCAACGGTGTAGCGGTTGTCGTTTGGGCAGAACGGCAGAACAACATAATCCGCGTTATTTCAGCACGAAGGGCAAACCGATATGAGCGTCAACGACTTGAACAATACCTCACGTACTGATTGGGCTGCATTAGAGGCGATGACAGATGAGGACATTGATTACTCAGACATTCCACCATTGAGCGATGAGTTTTTTGAAAATGCCACGCTGAGGATTCCCGCAACACGAGCTAGTGACCTGATTGAGTTAGATTCAGAAGTGATAACGTGGTTTCGTAAACAAGGTGCAGAGTACAAAACACTAATTAACTCAGTTTTGCGCCGTTACATTGAAAACAGTGGCGATCAAGGTGCACGCTAACAATAACTTTACAGCAAACGGTCTACCACTTATCCCGGTAAAGATGGAGACGATGTGCCAATCTATCTAGAAAAACAGTTAGCAAGTTTATTAACTGAACTCCAAGAGTTAAGGGAGGACGAGGATTCATGAATCGATACAGTATGATTCTTCAATGGTCTGATGAAGATCAGCTTTTCCTAGTCACCATTCCAGAGTTTGCCGATCGCGTTATTATGCCTTGCACTCATGGCAAAACTCGTGAGGAAGCTATTCGTAATGGCGAAGAAGTGATTGAAATGTACTTGGAAGCTTGGCAAGTAGAAGGTGAATCTATTCCTGAACCTAGTACGCTTCAAATTGCCTGATTACCATTCCAAAACCAAAGAAATGTTTACTGCTTATATGCCTCTAGTGAACTGTGGGGTGTTGGCGATCGCACTCTCAAATCCCTTAGACTTTTTCTTCAGTAACTAATGTCAAACTAATCCATTCGCCTTTATCGTTATAGCTGCGAATCATCCTCTGGCGCAGGTTTGGCTGGATTAACCAACCCGCTTCCAAAAATAATGGTTGACGCAATTGCACCTTTAGAGGAGAAGTTGCAGAAGCGCCATCAGGTAACAATAATACTTGTACTTGCTTTTCGGGATCTTGGTCAAAGAGAACGATGGAACCTTTGATGGTAGCAGTTGAGGTAATTGTACGCTCGCCAAAAGAGGTACTTTGAATTAATCGCCCAGTATCATTAAGTTGTATTTTCAAAGTTGTAGAGTAAATATCAGGCGAACGCAAATCTCGATATATTGTTACTGCTTGCCCTTGCCATTCTCCCAACAAATCATTTATCTGCAAAGGTGGACGTTCTGTTGCTGCGGTTCTGGCTAGATGTTCTCGAATTAGAACTAGTCTACTTAGATTACCAGTCTTATCAAACAGTTGCACCAGGCGTAAGCGGCGATTTTCATGAACAAAAGCGAGTTCTGCACCAAATTCTGAAAATGGCCCTAGCTGAATTAAACCCTCAGAAAATGAACCATTTTCAAAAAAAAGTAGACCCCCTCCCACAGAACTATATTCTCTAATTACATCATCTCCTCCTGAACGGCTTAGAGTTAGGCGTACTGTCTGGTTATTGTTTAAAGCTTCTAGGGAAAGATGGCTAGGAGCATCGTTAAGAAGTGTACCTTCGGGAGAAAAGTTGGTAAATGAACCTTCCCATACACCGAGATTTTGCAGAAAACATTCCCATTGTGATTTCATAAGATTTTGTCATTAATCATTAGTCATTTGTCCTTTGCAATGTCCAATGATTAATGATTAACCTTTGGCAAAACGTCGGACAGCGAATAAGCTTCCCATTAATCCTACAGCTGCACCGAAACTTAAGAGAATTAGGGGCAATAATAAAATTTGGGCTGGAGTGAGTTGCACTCCGTTGGTGATAGCTTGAATAAATTCAGGTTGATTGGCTAGCAACTTACCGAGAAACTGTTGAATCAGAGAAATGAAACTCCAAGCGATCGCACCACCAACTAAACCGAAGGTAATCCCTTGTAAAATAAACGGGAGGTAAATCCAAGCAGAGGTTGCTCCCACTAGTTGCATAATTTCAATTTCCTGGCGTCGCGCCATGACAATCAGCCTAATTGTCGTAGTAGTCACTGCGATCGCTGTTAAAGTCAGAATAATCGTAATTGTTAAAGTAATCCAATTTAGACCTTGGTGCAATTGGGCAATGCGTTTAACCGCTTCATCCACATACTGCACCGTCTCAACTCCCGGCAATTTGGCCAACTCCGTTGCTAAAGTTGGTACAACTTGAGAATTACGCGCCTTCACCTTCATCTCATCAACCAAAGGATTCTCACCTAGCTGCTGCGTAGCCCCCTCTATATCAGAAATTCTCATTTCCTTAACTAACTTAGTCCAAGCTTGTTCTTTGGTAATACTTTGTATCGCCGCCACCTCTGGCATTGTTGCGATGAGTGACTCCATGCTTTCGGCCCGCGTATCCGGTTCGAGATAAACTGAAACTTCTAGCTGACTACCAAACTGATAAAGGAGTTTTTCAACTTGCCAAGAGGTTTGCAAACTCAAGCCAAATAAAAACAGTAACACTGTTACAGTACTTACAGCTGCCCAATTCATCCAACCTCCCCGCAGTAAACCGAGGAAAGTTTCTTTTAGCAGATAGTCAAGTTTCGTAAAAGATTTAAACACACATCACCTCGAAATTTGAATGAACTTAGCGTGTTGACGTTAAGTTCAGCTTTTATGTCTTTGCGTCAATAACATCACTATTTATAGTCAATAGTGCAAAGTTTGCCAATACATTAGCCTTTCTACATTTCTACTTCCTTGCTGCTCCTTTGCTCCTGCTGTCTCGACGATTTACCTTGCTCTTGTGCCATTCCCTATAGATAGACTCACTGTCGATCCCACAGTTATTAATAACAATTGGCTACCTGGTTTGCTTTCTAAGCAATTTTACTGTTTTTACAAGTGACTTTAAAAAAGGGAGAAAATAGTTTGGTAGTTCTACGATGTTTAGTATCTAAGGAGAGATGTAAATTTAAAGGAACAAACAAGATTGATTGAAGGAATTTTAAATTATGAACTTCTTAACTAAAGCCAATTTGAATAATAACTTATTAAGCCAAATCCGATATCAACTTGAGTCCGTAGAAATACATGATTATCATCTAGCCAAACTATTGTGCAAAGTAATTCCCTCCAATTGCCCTTTTGCAAGAACTGTTACAGTTTTCGGTCGGACTCTGTTCCAAATTCCACCTTTGTGTAAAATTAACCCCCTCTATGAACAAATAGTTGGTCTTCGTTTTAAGTGTTTATTATATTTAGTTAATGAATGTGGTGAGGATGCAAGAAAATATTGTTAAATATAGGTTTATTTCAATAAAAGATAGATTGGATAAATCTTTTTACTAAAAAAATATTGTATAGAAATCCTAGTTGCAATCAAAGGTGAATCAGAAATAGGTTGTCAAACGACTTACAATCAATTTCATATTAGGTAAGGCTCAAAAGCTTGAAAAGTACAGTTTGATGACTTTTGACTTTTGACACTTCTCTGCGAGACGCTACGCGAACGACTCCGCTCAGTGTTAACTTTTGACTTCCCTGAACGCGAACAGCGTCCCTAAGGGTTGGGGCTGACTTACCCGCCAGGAACTAAACTTCTTTGGCTTTCAGCTAAAGTCTACTTCAGTAGACTAAAGATTTTTGGTTATATTTTAATCATCTTCGCTACTAGACGCACTTGCGTTCGCTTAGAGCAAGTCAGACGCTCGTTCCTAACGCTACACTATCGAGCGTCGGGAACCTCCGTAAAGCACTGTCTCCTCTACATGTATTTCAAAAATTAAATATGAGTCTTATAGAATGAAGATAGTAGGAATTTTCACCATCTAGCCATCAAGACTCATGCCTTCTGAAATTGCTGTCGAGAAAAAAAAGTTAAAAAATCCACCTTTGGAGCTTCATTATTTAGGCGATCGCGTCCTACGTCAAGCTGCAAAGCGAGTTGCGAAAATAGATGACGAACTCCGCCAAGTAGTGCGCGAAATGTTGCAAACTATGTATAGCAAAGATGGCATTGGTTTGGCTGCACCCCAAGTGGGAATTCATAAACAACTAATTGTCATCGACCTGGAACCAGAGAACGCAGCTAATCAGCCCTTGGTGCTGATTAACCCCACCATTAAACAAGTAAGCCGCGACATCTCCGTAGCCCAAGAAGGATGCTTGAGTATTCCCAACGTATATTTAGATGTAAAGCGCCCCGAAGTCGTAGAAATTGCCTATAAAGACGAATACGGTCGTCCCCGGACATTAAAGGCTAATGACCTCCTGGGACGCTGCATTCAGCACGAGATGGATCACCTGAACGGTGTAGTATTTGTAGACCGTGTGGAAAATTCCTTGACTTTAGCCCAGGAGCTATCTAAGAATGGCTTCTCGTATCAAGCGGTGAAACCAATAAAATAGGGGGCTAGTTGTGTATTTAACTCCAAAAAGCGGTTTATTTCTGGGTGGTTCTTGTGTAAGTGCGATCGCAGCTGTCGGTTCGATTTTTGAACTCAGTTACGGACGACCGGATTTTGGTTTCACAGCCACTGCGATTATCCTGGCATTGAGCATTCCACTCACAGGATTATTTTTTTTCGCCGCAGTGAAGGACGCAAGAGCTAATATGAAATAAGCATCAGGTACATAAAAAAGGTAAAAGAATTGAGTAAAAAGGCAAAATTCATTCTTTTACCTTTTATTTTTGCTCTCCTCCACCGCCCCTAAAGCTTTTAGCGTCATTAACTGCGCTGCGGTTAACCCTGTAACTCCTGTGATATTCATTCCTTCGTAGGGTCTTGGCGATCGCAGTGTTTTTAGGCACTCACCCGTCAATACATCCCAAAGTTTAATTGTCTCATCTTGGCTGCCACTGGCTAAGGTTTGACTATCTGGACTGAAAACTACTGACAATACTCCCAAAGAGTGTCCCTGTAAAGTTTTCAGGGGTTCTCCTTTATTGAGATTCCACAGTTTGACTGTTTGATCGTCACTAGCACTTGCTAGGAACTTGCCATCTGGACTGAAAACAACTGACCTGACCCAGTTAGTATGCCCTTGCAAAACTTCTAAGCATTTACGAGATTTGACATCCCACAGTTTCACTGTTTGGTCTTCACTGCCAGTAGCCAATATTTGACCATTCGGACTGAAAGCTACTGACCTAACCCAATTAGTATGTCCATCTAAAGCTTTTAGAGGTTTACCAGAGTTGACATCCCACAGTCTCACTTTTTGCTCGTCACTACCACTTGCCAGTAGCTTGCCATCTGGACTGAAAGCTATTGACCAAATCCAAGAGGTTTCCCCCTGCAAAGCTTGCAAGCAGATGCCAGATTGGACATCCCAAAGTCTCACTGTTTTGTCTTCGCAGCTACTAGCGAGAATATTGCCATCTGGATTGAAAGCTACTGACCAAATCCAATTAGTATGACCCCGCAAAACTTTCAAGCAGTTGCCAGATTGGACATCCCACAGTCTTACTGTTTGGTCTTCGCTTCCGCTGGCTAAGGTTTTGCTATCGGGACTAAAAACAATTGAGCTGACTCTACCAACATGCTCGTGCAGAATTTTTAGGCATTCACCAGAGTGGACATCCCACAGTTTCACTGTCTGGTCTTCACTACCACTTGCCAGTAGCTTGCCATCTGGACTGAAAGCCACTGACCTGACCCAATTGGTATAGCCTTGCAAAACTTTCAAACATTTACCAGAGTTGATATCCCATAATCTTACTGTTTGGTCATCACTACTACTTGCAAGTAGCTTACCATTTGGGCTGAAAGTCACTGACCAAATCCATTTGGTGTGTCCTTGCAAAGTTTTCAGGCATTTACCAGAGTTGATGTCCCATAATCTTACTGTTTGGTCTTCACCGCCACTTGCAAGTAGCTTGCCATCTGGACTGAAAGCCACTGACCAAACCCAATTGTTATGTTCTTGCAAAGTTTTTAGGCATTTACCAGAGTTGACATCCCACAGTTTCACTGTTTGGTCTTCACTGCCACTTGCCAGTAGCTTGCCATCTGGACTGAAAGCCACTGACCAAACCCAATTGGTGTGTTCTTGCAAGGTTTTCAGGCATTTACCAGAGTTGACATCCCACAGTTTCACTGTTTTATCGTCACTACTACTTGCCAAGATTTTACCATCTGGGCCGAAAACTACAGAATTTACCCGACTAGTATGTTCCTGAAGGGTTTTCAGGCATTCACCAGAGTTGATATTCCACAGTTTTATTGTTTGGTCATTACTACCACTCGCTAAGATTTCACCATCTGGGCTGAAAGACACTGACCAGATCCAATTAGTGTGTCCTTGCAAGGTTTTAAGACATTTACCAGTGCAAACGTCCCATAATCTTACTGTTTGATCGTCACTGCCACTTGCTAAGGTGTTACTATCCGGACTGAACACGACTGACCATACCCGCATAGTATGCCCTTTACAAGTGAAAAGTTGTTTGCCATCAAAGTTCCACAAACGAACTTTACCATTAGCATCACCTGTAGCCAAAAATTTACCATCGGGGCTAAATGTCACCGATAAGATACTCCCAAAGGTTTCTGTAAAAATTGACTTAGATAAGTCTGAGTAAGCGACATTGAGATCGTGCAAATTTTTACCTTGCAAGTAGGCTTGCCAAACAGCTAGATAAGAAAAGTCATAGCCACTTAAATCGGCCTGTAGTTGACACAGCAAATTAAGACTATTACCCCCTGCATATCCTCGTTTGATAGCAGATTTGTCTCGCAGTTTCTCCAGAATTTGGGTTAGTTTGTCTCCAACATATTTTGGAGTTATAAAAATATTGAGTAACCTTTCGGCAACTGGCTTAAGAAGGAGACGAATTTGAATATCTCTGACATAATTTTTAGCAGTAGCTCCTATCAAGGCATGACTATTGAAAAGTGCAACTTCACTACTGGTAATTTCTTGGCAGACTTGTTCAATCAGTTTGTCAGTGATGTATTCCATCACCACAGGCTGGAGGGTGAATAGTGCAGATGTTTTCTCACTTATTTGCTCAATTAGCGATCGCCTGCGTAGTGATTCTACTGCCTCCAGTAATTCCCTTTTTAACAAAGGACTTATAATATCATCTAGCAAATCTTCTAGTGAAACTGCTTCACGCTTAATTGCCAACCAGTAGATAATTTCTTTTTCTAGATCCGATGTCCGCTCAAACTGCTGATCTAATAAATTACGGGTGTCGCCAAAAATTATCTCTCCTTCATTTAAAAAGGCAGCGATATTACCACGAAATAATTCTCTGATTGTCTCAGACACTAGCTTTAATGCCAAGGGATTACCTGAATAATTCTCAACCAATTTTGCCCAGCTGGTATGTGAACCAACCAAGCCTTTATCTTTAAGAATTTCTTGTACTTCTGTTTCTTCCAATCTGGGTAGTGATAATGTTCTGACTGGTGATGCTTCTCCCTCTAATGGTGCAAATTCTTTGGGTTTTTCCCGAGAAGTTAGCACTAAACAGCTTTGATGAGGTTCTTCTCCTACCCGTTTGAGTAGCTGACCATAACCTTCATATTCTTTTGTATAATGTCCGGCGCGATCGCCCCCTTGCAAAATAGCCTCGGCATTATCCAAGACCAAAAGACAACGCTGTTTTCGTAAATATTTAATCAGTAAGGTTATTTGATTATCTACGTTTTCTGGTATGTCAATTTCTTTTTCATCAGATAAAAATACGATTAGGTTAGCCAAGAGTTCTTTGAGAGGTGGGGCATTGCGGAGCGATCGCCAAATCAAGTATTCAAAATCATACTGCACTTCCTCTGCTAGCTTTACACACAAAGTGGTTTTGCCAATTCCCCCCATCCCTAATAGTGCTACTAATCGGCACTTATCCTTGACAATCCATTGCTTTAGGCAAAACAATTCTGCTTCTCGTCCGTAAAAGCTACCACTGATACTAGGTGCTTCGCCCCAATCTGGAGGCTTGCTGGCAATGGGTTTTACACTAACTAAAGATGCTCGATACTCACTATCAATCACTTGCTGTAACTTAGTGAGTTTACCTGGGCCACCACCACTCACATTGAATTTTTTGTAAACTTCACTTAATCTTTTGCGTACTGCCTCGGCACTGATACCTAATTCTTCGGCGATCGCATTTGGCGATTTGTCTTGAACGGCATATAACAACACCTCTAGCTCACTGCTAGACACACTCCGTTCTTGGGCTAAAGCCAAAATAAATTCTTTAGGAACCTCACTCATACTCACACTAAGGCAAACTACACTCTAATGTTAGCTCACTACGTGAGAAAGTCATCTGCCTAAGTGGCGCTTAAACTATATATCTTATGACTTTTTAAATAATTTTCTCAGTTTTACTTGACTCAGTAACCAAGTTACTTTATAGTGAATAAAACATAGGTTAATTGAATAACTTAGTAAGTTTACGGTTGAATTACCCAAACTTAGTGAGTAAAAGGTAAAGACAAAAGCTAGAACTGTTAATCGATTTTAAAAAAGGCAAGCATTCAAAGTCTGTTGTCTGTAGGAATTGCATTTTAGGGGTTGATGCGCGTAGTGTGCGTTCTGCATCATCACGAGCATTGAGCGCCTAACAATGAATTGCAAAATTATCTTTGC
This sequence comes from Nostoc sp. CmiVER01, assembly GCF_034531135.2. NCBI lineage: Bacteria > Bacillati > Cyanobacteriota > Cyanophyceae > Nostocales > Nostocaceae > Nostoc > Nostoc sp. CmiVER01. The sequence continues at coordinate 35,078 of NZ_JAVRBU020000019.1, read as the reverse complement.
AATTCATTTAAAAGTTCACTTTCACCATTTGTAAATACCAAAACCACTGTTGTTGGTATTCAAACTTGATTCAGGTTTGGTAGGACTGCTGCGTGCTTTGACTAGCTAAAAGCAACGCAATTATTGACTCCTTTTTTAGGACAGTCGAGGTAGCCCTAGCTGCTACTTAGATTCAACTCTCAAAACAGGACAAAAAATATGAAAATCAATCTCAAAGATGATGAAAATCTACTATTTAAGTGGTTTTGTCAGGGACTTAAGTATTTTCTGCTGACTTTGCTTGGTTTGGCGATCGCTCTTGTATTGTCTCACGTTTTTGGCGCTGTCTCAATAGCTGGGATGCTGTTATCCACAAGTCTATGGATTTGCTTTGTGAGGATAGCAGTATCTCTGTTTTGTCTATTTGCGATCGCCATGATTATTGAGTCCTGGAGTTGATTCCTCATCCAATCATCAGCAACAAGATTGCAATTTTAGGTTTGTAGTGAAGTTTAGTCAACTTTCTTAAGTTAAGTACAAGTTAGCCCAAGACTTACCACTAGGAGATTGTATCATGTCAAGCAACAGCAACGACTCTGGGGTAAGAGAAACACTTTCGCCGCTTTTAGTCATCTTAGTGGCAGGGTCAATCTCTTTGGCGATCGTTAACAAAGCTAATCATCCAGCATATTTTGACATCGTTAAAATAGCTATGGTCTACAGCTTTGGCTCAATCAAGTCCCAAGGAAAAACTAAATATTCCAATAACCAGGATGATGTAGATAAGGATGAGTTGAAATAGCAGACATGAGAACTATCTGTGAAGGCAGTAAAAAATCACTGTTTTTTACAGATAGCCTGCCAAAGGTGAGTTGCAGATTAGAATTTGCTTCTAAAATAGAAGAATGCTGTCAACTCCCACTCAACTACTGCGACTATCTCAAGGACAACTTAACTTACTAGAAGCTTGTCCGCGTAAATTCCAACATACTTACCTAGAACAACTAAATTCGCCCTCAAACCCAGAACAAGAAGAACGGCAAACTTTGGGTAGCCGCTTTCACTTACTAATGCAGCAGCGAGAAATGGGTTTGCCTATTGATAGTTTCCTGCAAGCAGATGTTAAACTGCAAAGCTGGATGCTAGCTTTTGCTGATGCAGCCCCAGAAATTTTAACGTCTGCATCTGATAATCAAATTTTCCGTGAGAGTGAACATTATCGAACTCTGCAAGTTCAGGATTATTTGCTAACGGTTGTCTATGATTTATTGATTGCAGATAACCAACAAGCGCAAATTCTCGACTGGAAAACTTATCCTAAACCACCTAATAAACGCAAATTAGAAGCTAACTGGCAAACACGGCTTTATCTGTATGTATTGGCAGAAACTAGCGACTATTTACCAGAAAATATTTCGATGACTTACTGGTTTGTCCAATCTGAGGGTAAACCGCAAAATATTAAGTTTAATTACAGTACTGTTCAACATACACAAATAGCAAAGAAACTTAATCAACTATTAACCCAGTTAACTATTTGGCTGGAAAATTACCAAAATAACCAGCAATTTCCTCAAGTGGTGGAGGGTAGCAAAACCTGTGATTATTGTCAGTTTGCTAAAAGGTGTTATCCTTACGGTGGTAAACTACGTACCCAAGCTCCTGAAGAAGCAGTGAAAGACTCATTACCGAATTTTGATAGCATTCAAGAAGTCTCACTCTGATTTTATCTTTAGAATTGTGTTATTAAAAAATATTTTTTATAGTTGTATTAATAAAAAGTCATTTTTGTAAATTTAAAGTATTTAAAAGCATTTTAATTAAAAGAACTACAGAAATATTATATAAGTTGTGGAAATTATCAAACCGCCTTCGCTATGAGAGGCTTTCGTCAACGTGAAGCGTCTTGTAAAGAAGACACCAAAGGGAAAAGAAGAGAATTTCATAAATGATTTAGGACTGCTATATATAAAAAATCACAACTTCTAAATTTATGTCAAGCTCTGACGAAACTGAAGCGATTTATGTCCGCGAATTAGGAATTGATGACATTGCTCCCGTTTACCACTTGGGAGAAGGGTTATTTACCAGCGATTTATATCCTTATTTATACCGCACCTGGGACGAATGGGAGGTGATTGGACTTTACAACACCGATCCCGAATACTGTCTTGTGGCCGAAACAGATGGAGAATTAGCAGGATTTATTTTGGGAACCATCATTACCAAAGCATCCTGGACTTACGGATACATTTTATGGCTGGGAGTTAGTCCAAGGTTCCAGCGTCGGGGAGTAGCAGATAAGTTAGTTGATAAAGTCGTCGCCCGGATGATTGAAGATGGAGCGCGGTTTATGCTGGTAGACACTGATCCTACCAATACTTCAGCATTAAAGTTTTTTAATCGCAAAGGTTTTGGTAATATCCGCCAGCATATTTTCTTATCGATGAATTTAAGCAAACATGAATATTATGGCAGATTGATTGATTACGAACACCAAAAAGCTGAAAGAGCCGGTTACAAGCGCTCGCGTCCAGCAATTCGTGCCCGTAAACCCGATAGCGTCGCCAATGAAGTAGTCCTTAATTCCCTAGTCAGTGAATCTCAAACGCCTGAGGATCAATCTCCAATCTAACAGTTAAAAGTTAGTAATTAAAAGTTATAAATTAAAACTCTTAACTCCTAACTTCTCACTTCTAACTCCTAACTTTCTTTGTATGCCAGAACAACAGCAGTGGAATATAGCAGCAACAGAACAACCCCCAGAGTGGTTCATCCAAGCGGTAAAACAGCATACACCTGCATCCAGTGGAATATATGCAGCGCAATTGTTGTGGCAACGGGGAATTAAAGATCATCAACAATTAATAGCTTTTATTAACCACAAAGCTTATCAACCAGCGAGTCCCTTTGAGTTTGGGCAAGAAATGCACTTAGCGATCGCCCGGTTGCAACAAGCATATAAGATCAAAGAAAAAATTGCCATTTGGGGAGATTTTGATGCTGATGGGATTACCGCTACATCTGTACTTTGGGATGGATTGGGGCAATTTTTTAAACAAAATACTCAGTTAATTTATTATATTCCTAATCGCCTGAAAGAATCTCACGGACTCAATAATCAAGGGATTGATAACCTTGCAAAACAAGGTTGCAAATTAATTGTTACTTGCGACACAGGCAGCACAAACATTGAGGAAATTATCTACGCCAAACAACTAGGCATAGATGTAATAGTTACAGACCATCACACTTTACCCGTCGAACGTCCACCCGTCGCAGCAATTATTAATCCTCGTTATTTGCCCAGAGAACATCAAATGTTCAATCTGTCTGGGGTAGCAGTAGCTTATAAGTTAGTCGAAGCGTTATATCAAAGTCTGCCTAATATTGCAAAATATCCCTTAGAGGATTTATTAGATTTAGTAGCAGTAGGCTTAATTGCCGACTTAGTACAGTTAAGTGGAGATTGTCGCTATTTAGCACAGATGGGAATTCAACGACTGCAAGCAGATTTTCAACAGCCAGCAGCAGCGCGTCGGCGTCCGGGGGTGGGGCGATTATTAGAATTGTGCCAGAGAAGTGGCGATCGCCCCACAGACATTTCCTTTGGTTTGGGGCCAAGAATTAACGCCGTCAGCCGCATCCAAGGCGATGCTAGTTTTTGCGTTGAATTATTAACTAGTCGGGATGCCAAACGTTGTAACGAACTAGCCGAAGTTACAGAACTCGCAAACACCCGTCGCAAATCTTTGCAAAAAGATGTGCAAGCGCAAGTAGCACAAAAACTTACTCAATTAGACTTATCAACCACCAGCGTCATCGTCCTAGAAGATGCCCAATGGCCTGCGGGTGTCTTGGGCTTAGTTGCTGGACAAGTAGCACAAGAAACAGGTCGCCCGACTATTTTGTTAAGTACGGAAGGGAGTGGGGAATCGGGAGTAGGGAGTGGGGAAGAAGATTCCGCCCCTACTACCTTAGCAAGGGGTTCCGCTCGTTCGGTGAATTCAGTTGATTTATACCAACTGGTAATAGACCAAGCACATTTGTTACATCGCTTTGGTGGACATCCCTTTGCAGCAGGTTTGAGTTTGTTGGTGGAGAATATTCCTTTATTTACAGCAGCGATTAATCAACAGTTACGGCAATCTTTAGGTAGTACAACCCTAACGCCAAGCGTGCAAGCAGACTTGACGGTAACAGTCGCAGACTTGGGAAAAGAGTTATTTTTGGAGATGAAACTGCTAGAACCTTGTGGAATGGGTAATCCTGTTCCGAAATTGCTAATTCAAAACTGCTGGTTTGAAAATTCTTGGCATCGTAATCAGCAGGATTGGCAAGGGAAAAAGGTACAGTATATTAAAACTGAGTTTGATATTCGGGATGATTCCAGCAGAAGTGCTTTTCCTGGCATATGGTGGGGGCACTACAAAGATGAATTGCCTATAGGAAGGTGTGATTGCATAGCAGAGCTAGACTATAACACCTTTAAAAAACGTTATGAAATCAGATTAATTGCCGTGCGTCCCAGTGTTAACTCAGCACTCAGCACTCGGAATTTACCACTCATCTTAGACTGGCGCAACTTTCCGACTCCCCACTCCCAAGTACAGACGCGATTAATCGCGTCTCTACCCACTCCCCCATTCTTGCTTGAAGATTGTCCTACAAACTGGGATGATTTACGTGCATGGTTGCGGCGATGTTTAACGATAAGTAGTTCGCAACAATTAGCGATCGCTTGGTCTAAACCCAACCTGCAACCACCCAATCAAATTTGGTTGACTCTTGTAGGAATTGCCAAATATCTTAGTCGCACAAATCAACTAGTTACCCGCGTCCAACTTTTAGAGAAAATCGGCATCACTGACCAAACCTTACTTCTAGGAATTAAAGCCTTAAAATATTTAGGGTTCACAGTCAAGCGACAAGACCGTTATTTGCAAATCACCTGGCATTCAAGCGATAGTGCAGAAAACTTGGCTGAGGCAGCAGTAGAACGATTTTTAGCTGCTGTCAGAGAAGAACAATTTCAGCGACAGTATTTTGCTGAAGTTCCTTTATCTACTATTGTGGCGATCGCAAGTTCCGACAATTACATGGGTACAAACTTTTAACGATAAATACGTCAAGCCTCTATTCTGAAAAGGAAATATTAGAAAGATTCATCATCTTCAGACAGAGGCTCAGGTGGTAGCAGGATGAGGGGATGAGGATTGTACGTAGTTGGAGGTTGGAAGTACAGCAAACGTACTCCTTTGGCTTCTAAGTTCTGTGGTTTTGTGTAGACATCGTAAGCTAAATCCACATACCAGGATTTAGATTTGTCTATTACTTTCGCCAAAGCATTATCAATGCGTTCAGCATAACCCTTTAATACTTCATCTTCTAAATTAAATAATAACTCTGAATCTGGAGCTTCTACCAACAGCCGCTCGTACTCAGCTTCAATTCTTGCAATTTCAGGAGCTACGTTTACTTGCATTGCTGCCTCCATCGATTGTGGCACATTCAATAGAGAAAACTGCGGGGGCAAGCCTGGTGTATCAACTTGCTCATCATAAAACTGATCGCTTTCACCTTCTTCAGCATTAACACAACCAGAAATGAAGATGTGACCTGTTGCATCAGTTTCTAGCAAGATACCGTTGATGTCACGAGTCACCCTAAAATGAAAAGCATCGCACCCTAGTTCCATTGCCAGTGCGGACAAACGAGGGCGACTAGCACCTTCTGCGCGCGCACAAAGCAGATCGACTGGCCAAGTCTTAACAATCGTCCACCCGCCCTCACCAGCAAAAAAGCCAACAATCCACCCACCCGTTCCATTAAAAAAGCATACAATTCCCAGTTCGCGTACAATTACTTCCCACAGATATTCATCCAGATTGCAAACAAGCTCAGGAGGCTGGGGAATACGCAGACAATCTGGCTCCTGTTCTAACAAGCGCGTCACTTCCTGTTCGATCACATCAAAATCGTCTGAACGAATACAAGTAGTATAATTCGCGTACCTAAAAAACATCTCAAACCTCCCTTACTAAAAACATAGTTTGGTTTTTTCACGCCGACTTACTCAAGTTGAAAGTACAATAGCCTGTCTGAAAAGTAAAAAAGCCCACGTAACGGTATCCTCTTAATAGAAAAAATCCCGTCGACCTCACATTTTAAAAAATAAAGCCTGTATTCATTACTGAATCAGGCTTTTGAGGCTATTTAAGACTTTTGCACAGAGAACTTCGGTTTAATTACTGAACAGTGAATCCTTCTGGTCTGATTGCATCTTCCAAATCAACCCCCATTAGGTTAATCCCCTGGATATTTGCATTTGTGAGATTTGTCTTTTCCAAGTCTGCGCCCTGTAAGTTAGCTGTTTGCAGATTTGCTCCCAATAGGTTGGCTTTCTCTAGGTCTGCATCAAATAGGTTTGCTCCCACAAGGTTTGCTCCCAAAAGGTTTACCTTACCTAAATCTGCTCCTTGAAAGTTTGCCCCTTGTAAATTTGTTTGCTGTAAGTTAGCCCTTTCTAAGTCTGCATTTTGTAAGTTAGCACCCTCCAAGTTTGCCGCTTGCAGATTTGCGTCCTTTAGCATTGCTCCAGTTAGATTACATCCGATACATTCATTAGTTTGTAATAAACGTCTAACGTTTTCTGCTACAGACACTATTGGCGATGTAACCGGAGATATTACTGGAGCAGTAACAGACTCTGTTGGCAATGTAACCGGAGATATTACTGGAGCTAGTTCAGATTCCGTAGGTATGGATGGTGTTAGTGTTTGAGCTTTAACTGCTTGCTGATCAAGGAGCGAAAATCCTATTACAAGTACCAGAAATACTGCTGTTATGATCCACTGAGTTATTTTTTTTGGATTTGGTTTATTCATTAGTTCCTTCCTATGATGATTCGTAGTGCTGGGCTTGCTTTTATAAGAGCCATCAATAATGTGCTTTATTCTCACTTTAGATAACTTGATTGATAACATCAAATATTATTTTGATTCTAATTGATAAATTCAAGTGATTAAAAAATCTTTTTAGATGGGAAGCGATCGCTGACTTTTTTGGTTACATCACAGAGATAGCACCCATCAATAATTTCGAGTTTTCAGATCGGGTGCAATCGCCTCATGCCTAATGAGAAAGCATTGCCAGACTAGGTAAAAGCCGATATGTTTCACTCTTAATTAAGATAGAGAGTCCCAAGTAAATTAAGACGAAGGGGAAGATTTTTCGACCGAAGCGAGTTAAAACGGGAGCCATGAGAGGATTACGAGTCAGGTTGTAAGACAGTAAGCACCACATCCCAACAGTGAAATAGCAAGCACAGAGAATTACACCCAAACTTGGAAGATTACTACTGGCAAACAATGGTACATAGATCCCAATGTTGTTTCCTCCATTGGCAATGGTGACAGCAGAAACGCGGTAGGTTTGCGGATCGCGGATGGTTGCTAATAGTGATTTCTTCTGGCGTCCAGATTTAACAGGAGAGGTTAAGTCAACTGACACAGCTTGCACTGTCTCTTCTTCTTCTCGACTGATAAGATTACTAATACCAATGGTGATGGGAAGCAAACCCAGCAAACCAATCCAGGTAGTTGGAATAATTAGACCGCCGAAGAAACCAGGGAGACTAGCGCATACTAAGGCTGTAAATCCCAGAAATTCACCAATAACAACATGCTTAGGACGAAAGCTGCGATTGACTTTTCCAAAGAAAGCTGTCAAATATAAATTGTCGTCAAAGGTGGTTGCAAAAGCGGCAGAGATTCCAATAATTAATGTACTAATTAACCAACTCATAATTGCTGCTCACGATATATTCAATGCTGTTTGTCCTAGTCCTTCTCTGCTCCTTGATGTCAGGGCAGTTCAGGATATTTTGTGACTGTTTTACCCAACGACAACCGATCGCCAGTTCCCCAGTTTTTAGAAGCTATCGCCTCTAATCAGATTGGTGATTTTTTTCTCAGCAAGGTACCTTGGGAGCTCATGAAGTCAATATTATGGCTTTCACCCAAATAAGAGCAAATACTCTTGTTTTTTAAAACGATAAATAAAAGTGATTCTTAAAGGAGGCAGATAGCGCAGCGTAAAGCCTTTGGCATGGCGACGCTACCGCGTAGCTTGCTTCCCCGTAGGGGTACGCTTAGAGCGAGTCCGCGAACGTCGGGCAGAAGGTTCTTTTCACTGATAGGATTCAAACCCCCCTTGATTTGGAGCGAGTTTGAGAAGTTTCTTTGCTCTTGCTCCTATTGAAGCAATGCTAAGTAGTTTTCTGTCGGTAAAGTTTAAGATATTCTTGACCGCTAGCGTTCAACATCGGTTAATATGACTAATCGCGTGGCTTCAGTTTTTAAATTTACAGTAATGTTTAATATTTAACTTGTAATTATGCTAACCAGTGTTGACCGTTTATTATTTGTCCGGCGAGTCCCAATTTTTAAGGAATTGCGGGATGATTTTATTGTGCGGCTCACTTCAGTAATGAACGAATTGTCATTTCCAGCTAATTACACAATTTTTCGCCAGGGAGAAGAAGGGCGATCGCTCTATATTGTCGTCTCAGGCCGAGTTAAAGTTCACATTGGTAATAAACTACTTGCAGAGGTGGAACAGGGAAAATATTTTGGTGAGATGGCAGTATTTGATACTCAACCTCGTTCTGCCACTGCAACGACTTTAGAACCTTGTGAATTTTTAGAACTGACCCAAGAGCAGCTGTATGATGCGATCGAAGAAACTCCCGAAATTGCGGTGAATATCATTCGTGAGTTATCCCGTCTGATTCGCAAATTGAATGACGATCTGAGTGTCACCTCTTTACGGAGTTAATGCTTTGATAGTTTTTAATTCACCCTACTGGGTTTTGTGCTTATATCCACGTTTCTATAGATGCTAGTTTTTGACATTCTCGAAGAAACTGCTGGGGAATTTCTCTACTTTCTCCCCAGTGCGAATGCACATAAGAAGCATAAACATTTGCAGGCAAACCCCATCCCTCGCATCCCATATTTTCCTCAGAGTCGTAGCGAGAAGTTTCAAATAGGGGCTGAGTAGGATTTAAGGTTAAATGGGAACGATGAAACTCATGTCCGTAAACAGTTGTACCTGCTTTGACTAATAGATTATCTTGCAAAGCTACTGCCCGACGATAGCCTAAAGTTAAACGCCCACCCATTACAGCAGATGTCGGTAAAACTCCCGCCATTGACCAAGATTTACCTTCAAAATCGATAATTTGCTCACATAAATACATTAATCCTCCGCATTCAGCGATCGCAGGCATTCCTTGAAGAATTGCTGTTTTCACTGCATCACGAACGCTAGTATTTTCTGCTAATTGCTGGGCAAAAACTTCTGGGAAACCTCCGCCAAAATACATTCCCTGTACATCTTTTGGTATTGCCGCATCTTCTAAGGGACTCCAGAAAACCAATTCGGCGCCAAGTTGTTGCAGCAAATCAAGATTGTCTTGATAGTAGAAATTAAAAGCGCGATCGCGGGCTACTGCAATCCTAACTGGGGATAAGGGAGATAGGGAGGATGAAGCAGAAGGAGAAAGGGGTTTTGATTTTAACAAGGGTAATAAGTGTTGCCAATCGAAGCAGGTATCTCCTAAATCGGCGAGACGATTAATTAAAGCGTTGAGTTCGGGAAGTTCTGCTGTGGGGACTAAACCCAAATGGCGATCGGGAATCGTGATGTTATCTTGACGGCGCAGTACGCCGAGAATCGGTAATTGTAAGGGTTCTAGAGAATCTTTGAGTAAAGAGAGATGGCGATCGCTCCCCACGCGGTTTAATACCACCCCAGCTATTTTAATTCGGGGATCAAAAGACCGATAGCCGTGAGCGATCGCAGCTACAGAACCAGATAAACGACTACAATCAATCACCAACAGTACAGGTAAATCTAAAAGCCGCGCGATGTGTGCCGTACTCGCAAAATCAGTAATTTGTCCTTTGTCATTAGTCATTAGTCCTTTGTTTTTGACAAATGACAAATGACTAGTGACTAATGACGAAATTCCATCAAATAACCCCATTACCCCTTCCACTAGGGCATATTCACTCATCTGACTATGATGGGCAAAACATTGTTGAACGTAGGCTTCGGAAGTCAACACTGGGTCTAAATTGCGGCAAGGACGACCAGTTACGTGTTGATGAAACATCGGATCGATATAGTCTGGGCCTACCTTGAAAGATTGCACCAGGCGATCGCGACGGCACAAAGATGCTAAAAGGGTGAGCGTAACTGTTGTCTTGCCCACCCCACTACGTTCTCCAGCAATGATTAAAGCCATAAATGAAACAAATGAGGTTTTTATACCAATTAAGAGAGTTAGGCTGAAAAAGATAGTTTAATAATATAGCTAGAGATTAGCCGACATCGGATAGTAATGAGCCATCAAAAGAGGAACGTTTTATGATCGTTGTTCATCATCTTAACAACTCGCGATCGCAGCGTGTGCTGTGGTTGCTTGAGGAATTAGGTATCGAATACGAGATCAAATTCTATGAACGCGATGCAAAGACGATGCTAGCACCGGAGTCGCTGCACCAAGTCCATCCGCTTGGCAAGTCACCAGTAATCACAGATGCAGACCTCACCATCGCTGAGTCAGGCGCTATCATCGAATACCTTGTTAATCGCTACGGCAATGGTCGGTTAGTCCCAGCATTCGATACACTAGAGCATCTACGCTATACATATTGGCTGCATTACGCTGAAGGCTCTGCAATGCCACCTCTGGTAATGCGATTAGTATTGAACAATTTCGGGGCAGGGGACAGCAGCGTTGTTAGTGGATTCGTCGCGCCTCAGATCAAACTTCACTTTGACTACATAGAAAGTGAACTACGTAAAAATACATGGTTTGTTGGTGAGGAATTTACCGCCGCCGATATCCAAATGAGCTTTCCTCTCGAAGTAGTCGCTATGCTCCCCGAAGAGGTGGAGAGCCGACCAAAGGTCAAAGAATTTGTCGATCGCATTCATGAGCGACCTGCTTACAAACGTGCGCTTGAGCGTGGAGGCAGATATGACTATATCACCAAAACGCCATAAATCGCCGTCTCCACAAAGAAATTATTATACAAACGGCGATTTATCGCGTCTCTTGCTCTTGCCTTAACTTCTAACAAAAACAAAGATAGGCAACTATTTGCTCACCCTTGTTTTTGTTATTGTGTAAATACATATAGCGATCGCACATCTAAAGTGTGTTAATTTTTCCTAGCTCATGATGCGACTAACTTTTTGCGGCTAGGACGCTTGTACTCTGATTTTTTCTTCAATCCTACCGCTTGGGCTTGATCGCTATCTAACCCATATTGCCCACGCACAACTTCTTTCATCGCTAACACTGCATTGTGAAATTCCCATTCTGTTAATCGTGCCGCATCAGCCGCAGCACGGTATAAAGCTAGTTTCTCAGTTTCGGCTTGTTGCTGGGTTAACATAGCTTGATAAGCTTGCTGTAATTTAACAGCAGAGGCATCAGCACGGTTAGTTTCATAAGTAGTGATGGTTTGCAAACCGTGCCATGAACTAACATCTTCACTGATTACTTGAGGGCGTAAACGGCGTGTTGTGTCTTGGGTAGCCATATAGCATACTGATGTAATGTACATATTTAATGTACCCATTGAAACTCTAAAGATATCAGTAAGCTAAAGTTTTTAGATAAAACAAGGTTAGGAAAAGGGTAAGCTCATTTTTGCAACTTAGAAACAACAAAGGTGTAGGTCGATGCATTAAAGTTTCAAGCCAATCCAACAAGCTTGCAGTTCGATGCATCAAAGTTGCAGGTCAATGCATTAAAGTTGCAGGTCGATGCATCAAAGTTGCAGGTCGATGCATCAAAGTTGCAGGTCAATGCATTAAAGTTGTAGGTCGATGCATCAAAGTTGCAGCCTGGTAGGGGTCTTTGGTATTTAGTCCAAAAAACCAAAGAAAATAGAAAAACCCTCCAGATTATTGAAATATCCAAAAATCTGAAGAGTTTGTGTTTGATTTTTCTAATTGTGGTAACTTTTATTTTTTCCAGGCGAAGCTAACTAGTAGTCCATCAGACCAACTTTGATAGATGAATAAGCTTGTAGTTAGGATTTTAGTCCTTAACTTGAGCGCTTTAGCGCTCACTACAAACCAAGCATTGTTGTCTTGCCAGAGATAGTAGGTACAGCACGGCGGAAATAAAGCAACCATTCAAAATCAATGAAACACTTACGGTGTATTAATTTTGAATTTTGACACTTCGACTTTGCTCAGTGTTAACTTTGGAATTTCGCCTTGCAGTACTAGTTTGTTTCCAATTTAAAAATCTTCGCTGTCACTCCTAGACTTTCTTCAAAAAGTGACTCGCGGCCCCAGCGTTGCACCTGCTGACTCAGCAAAGCTTCCGCCTTTTGTTCCGAAAGTGAAGTTACCTGTTGAAACAGACCGGCAGATTGAGCGCCACCGTGGGTTTCCATCCGCATACAACCACCAGTTTCTGAGCAGATAACTGTACCACAGTCTGCCTGGGGATTTGTCGAACTGAGGCGCAAGGCAATCAAATCGCCGATAATATCGCCCACATCAGCAACCGGAACTCCTGCTAATTCGGCTTCTACTTGTCGCTGTTCTTGAGCAATAAAACGGATGCGAGTGATGTCATAATCACCGCTTTCCTTTTCATAAGAAACTGGCTGCCATTGCAATCGGCTTGCTAGCCAACCCAAAAACAGCAAAGCTTGAGCGGGGTTGCCTTTTTCGTAATCAATCGTAACGCGGTCAATTTCTTTGAGAGCGGCGCGACGGTTAGGTGAGTCGTAAGCCTCAGCTGTCAATTCCTGCCATGATGCGAGGCGACGCCAGTTCAAGTCAGCTAAAGGTACACCCGTTTCTACCAACTCTTCTAAGCTGAGTAAATCACTTTCTGGGTTGTTAAAGTTGCAAGAATCTACAATTACATTATTGCAGACTGCTGCTAGGCGCTTGAATAAACCATTGTTAGGGTCTGGTGTTGCCTTCCACCAGAGAAACTTTGGCAAGCCGCCAATCAACAAGGCTGGAATCATACCACCGATGCGTTCTAAAGCAGCAGCAGTTCCACTGAGAGTAATGTATTCGCAACAGATAAGTGTGCTTGAGGATTGCTTTTGGATGGGGCAATAGGCAGAAACTTGAGCCTTAACCCCTTCATCTTCGCCAGCAATGGGAAATAGCGCAATAATGCGGCAGGGGTTGCGGAGAGCGATTTCATCGGCAATTCTGGGGCTGCCGCTACTTAACCCAGTAGCAGAATGTTCACCTCCAGTCCCACCTCGCTGACCTTTAGCGAATTCTTCTCGTAATACAGTTAGAGTTTCTGGTGTTGCTGTTCCACTTTCTGGTAGATTATGTTTCTTTTGGACTTCCCGCAATGCTGCTGTCATTTGTGGCCCTAAAATTCCATCAATTGGGCCGTTGTAAAATCCCAAAGCAGCCAACAAATACTGAGTTTCTTCTGGTTCGTAGACCACTAAAGTAAATGTAGTTGCCCTAGTAGCACTGGGAAGTCCACCGTCCTCGCCAGTAATACCGTAACTTTGCCAAATTTGATTGAGTTCGGCATCTATTTCGTTAAGCGAAATATCTTTCGGTGCCTGGAGTGAGAAAATTGTAGAAGTTTGGGTAGGCATAGGAGATTTTGGATTTTGGATTTTGTCATTTGTCATTTGTCATTTGTCGTTTGTTTTTACTAGTGACTAATGACTAATGACTAATATTTACAGTCTGCGCCAGCGACGGCCATCCTGGTTAATTAAGAGTTCTGCTTGTTCTGGTTCCCAAGTACCGGCTTCGTACTGGGGAATATTATTAGGATCGGCGGGTGCATCCCAAACGGAAAGGGCTGGTGTTACTAATTGCCAAGCTGCTTCTACTTCATCCGCCCGTGTGAACAATGTTTGATCGCCCATCATACAATCAAGGAATAAGCGATCGTAGGCATCGGATGTTGCTTGGATGCCAAAGGAACCATAACTAAAGTCCATGTCAACGGAACGGGTGCGGAATTCTGCCCCAGGCATTTTGACATCAAAGCGCAGGGAAATACCTTCATTTGGCTGAATCCGCATCGTCAAAATGTTGGCATTTGTCTGTTGGGCAGCAGATTGGAACATCCGAGATGGAACTTCGCGGAAGTGAATGGAAATCTCACTGACTTTTTTCGGCATCCGCTTTCCAGTCCGCAAGTAGAAAGGAACACCTTTCCAGCGCCAGTTATCCACCACAAACTTCATTGCGACATAAGTGGGTGTGGTGGAGTTAGGGTTAACGCCTGGTTCTGTCCGATACCCTGGCACTGCTTGACCCTTCATCCAGCCAGCACTGTATTGCCCACGGACTGCTGACCGCGACAGATTGTGAACATCAGCTAAACGAGTAGCTTGGAGTACCTTCACTTTTTCTGTACGAATACTATCGGCATCCATTGCGTTAGGTGCTTCCATCGCGGTTAGGCAGTAAAGTTGCATGAGGTGATTTTGCAACATATCCCGCAGTGCGCCGACGGTTTCATAGTAGCCAGCCCGGTCTTCCACTCCCACGGTTTCTGCGACGGTAATTTGTACGTGGTCAACAAATTGGCGATTCCACAAGGGTTCAAAAATCGCATTGGCAAAGCGAAACACCAGCAAATTCTGGACTGTTTCTTTACCTAAGTAGTGGTCAATGCGGTATACTTGGTTTTCTTTGCAATACTTCTGTACCACTTGGTTAAGACTTTGGGCAGAAGCCAAGTCTCGACCAAAGGGTTTCTCGATTACTAGACGATGTTTGTAAGCATCTTCTAGCATCCCACCGCTTCCTAGCTGCTTAATGGCTTCGGGAAAGAATGAGGGGGCAACGGAGAGGTAGAACATGCGATTACCTCGTGTGCCCCGTTTTTCGTCTAACTCACTCAATAAGGTTTTTAATTTCTTGTAGCTTTCAGGGTTGTCTATATCCCCAGGACTGTAGAACAGACCTTGAGAGAAGTCTTGCCAAAGTTCCCCTAAATCGACATCAGGATGTGCCTCTTCCATGCCCTTCTGCATTTGTTCACGGAAGTATTCATGGCTCCACTCTCGACGCGCTACGCCGACAATAGTAGTTTCTGGCGGTATCCGCCGTTCTCGCCGCAATTTGTAAAGTGCTGGCACTAGTTTGCGCCAGGTGAGATCACCAGAAGCGCCAAAGATAACTATAATTTGGGGTTCGGGCATCCCTTGTTGTTGCAGACCAACGCGCAAGGGATTTTCTAGCAGACTAACCATAGGAATTTTGGATTTTGGATTTTGGATTTTGAGATTGGGGACTGGGTATTAGAGACTGGATATTGGGTATTGGGCATTGGGGGTTTAGTATTAGGAAAATTGTTTACCAGTCCCTAGCCCCCAGTCCCCAGTCACCAGTCCCTAGTCCCTAGTCCCTACACTGGTGACAATACCTTGATCTTGTCTTCTAAAGAGTTCATCAAGGACTGGAAGGGCTGAATGAACTTGTCAATACCGTCAACTAACAGTTCATCCATGACGGCATCAAGATCGATGTTGATGTCGGGATCTTTAAGGTTTTCGATCAGGGTGTAAGCATTATCTACATCTGTTTCTAAGCGATCGCCTACGTTACAATGATCGGCACAAGCTTTAATCGTCGCTGGTGGTACGGTGTTAACGGTATCTCGCCCAATCAACTCTTCGATATACATCACGTCGTTGTAGTGGGGGTCTTTGGTGCTAGTACTAGCCCAAAGTAGCCGTTGTACTGTGGCCCCTTTTTCTGCCAAGGCCTTCCAACGATCGCTCTCGATAATTTTCTTGTATTCCTGGTAGGCAATCTTAGCGTTAGCGATCGCTACTTTCCCTTTAACAGCTCTTAGCCTTGCTTCCACAGAAATATCATCAACACCTTTTTTCAACTTAGCATCAATTTTGGCGTCAATGTTGCTATCAATTCGGCTGAGGAAGAAGCTGGCGACTGAAGCAATTTTACTGATGTCTTTGCCTTCAGCCAGCCGTTTTTCTAAGCCACGAATATAAGCCCAAGCTGTGTTTACGTAGCTTTCTACAGAAAACAGCAATGTGATATTAACATTCATCCCTTCGGATATTACCTGCTCTACTGCTGGCAAACCAGGTTCTGTACCGGGAATTTTAATCATTAGATTTTCCCGACCAATTTCTTGGAAATAGCGCCGGGCTTCGGTTATTGTTGCTTCAGTATCATGGGCAATAGTTGGTGGAACTTCAATACTCACATAACCATCTAGTCTATTCGAGGCTTCATAAACAGGGCGTAAAATATCACATGCATAACGGATATCTGCAAAAACTAGGGATTCGTAAATTTTATCTATGGGTAAATTAGCACGAACTCCGGCTTCTATATCCGCATCATAAATGACGTTACCTGCGATCGCTTTCTCAAAAATAGCTGGGTTAGAGGTAATCCCAGAGATACCTTGATTTTCAACCAGGTCTTTGAGTTCGCCTGATTGAATAATGTCACGGCTCAAATTATCCATCCAGATACTTTGACCGTATTGCTTAATTTCTAGTACATGATTGGTAGACATAGCTCTAATTCGTTTCACTCCTGTATAGTGATCTTTCTAAGTAAGTTGGCAAAACTCATCACAATTTGATGTTTACTCTTGAATTGTGGCGTTGCCAATCACTTATTCGCATCGGCCAGCTGAGATAATCTTTAATACATCTTTAAGAAGTGCTATTCTGCATCGCCAATTTTAAATCACCATGATTAACTTTTAATTAATGCCAGATGCTAGACGCATCCTTGATCTTTTTATTACCGTCTTTTAGTGCAGCATGGCAAAAATAACTATCCAGTTGAAAAAGTTTAAAAAGCTTTATTTGCAAGCTTTGTTTTCTTCTAAATCGTGCCTTTTTACACTAGTACAAGTCAGCAGCCATTTCATTACAGACAAAAAGACCAAAATTAAATCCTTTTGATTTTTGACTTCCCCGTAGGGATTGCTAGTGTCCGTTTTGAATAAAAGACTCCACCTTTGCTACATCCTCTTTGCTACCAATAATTAAAGGTGTGCGTTGATGCAATTTTTTCGGTACTACATCCAAGATATCCATCAGTCCAGTAGTGGCGCGACCACCTGCTTGTTCAATCAAAAAGGCTAGAGGAGCGGTTTCATAAAGCAAGCGTAATTTACCTTCTGGGTTTTGAATTGTGCCTGGGTATAGAAACACTCCACCTTGAACTAAAATTCTATGAATGTCGCTCACCATTGCGCCGCTATAACGAGCGCTGTAGCCTTCTGTGCGATGAACGTAGCGGATGTATTCTCGAATTGATTCTTCCCACTGCCAGAAATTACCCTCATTCACGCTGTAAACAGAACCGTGGTTAGGAATCCGAATGTTCTCTTCTGTGAGAATAAATTCTCCTAAGCTAGGATCAAGGACAAAAGAATGAACCCCCTTACCTATAGTATAAACCAGCATTGTGCTGGGGCCATATAGAATGTATCCGGCAGCGAGTTGCTTACGTCCGTTGGTGAGGAGGTCAGTTGCCTTTTGATCGCTATCAGTTCCTTCTTGTTGGCGAATGGCAAAAATGGAACCTAAGCTGAGATTATTATCAGTATTGGATGAGCCATCAATTGGGTCATATAGCAGGGTATAGCGACCAATAGGGCAATTTTCCGGGATATAGTAGGGTTTTTCCATTTCCTCAGAAGCTAGGCGACAGACTAAGCCGCTTTGCTTAAAAACTGAGATAAATACATCATTGGCATAAACATCCATCTTTTTAACGGATTCTCCTTGGACATTAACTTCCCCAGTAAATCCCAGGACACCTTCCATTAAACCAGCGCGACTCATACGGCGAGCAACCAGTTTCCCGGCCAAAGCGATGCGATTCATCAACGCACTTAAATCCTGTGCATCTGGCGAAAAACTCTGAAGTTGCTGTAAGACGTGACGCGATAAGGTTGTACAATCACGATCTAAGGATCTGTCTGTAATTTCATTGATAGACGATTCTATTGAATCTGGCGCTTTAGCCATTTTTTTGTTCTCCGCAGCCCTAGCTGTTAATTGGGTTTTAATCGTGTATGGCAACTTATAGTTGCTGCTTCTATCTTAGAAAGGTAATTTGATAACTTAGATGCGACTTTAGATAAACTAAAGAAATGAATTTTCAGTGACTCTTGCACTTAGAGCCTATATACGTACTAAGTCGTCTAAGACATCACTAATATTGAATTAGGAATTTACTTAAATTAGTTAAGTAGAGAAAATAATAAAAGTAACAAACAGCTAAGTATTATATGCAGCCTGAACTATCATGAAGTTATGGGAGTATCACGGTTAATATTTCAAGCAAATAAATTCGCCGTAGGCACTTCCTCTACAGCAATCAAGCTAAGTGGTTTCCGTGTCTACGGCGCTCTTTTTGTGATTGGCATCAGTTTACTGCCAAGTCCGCAATATCCTCTGAAAACAAACAATAAGTGTATTAATGGTACTTCAAAGTTTATTGTGGCGATACTCCTAAGGAGTCGTTTTGCGATCGCCAAAACACATTTGGGTATTTTTATGTGAAATTATGGTTACAACGGATACTGCTAACAAGAAACCTTAAAAGTAACTTAAAGACGGCAAAATCAAGGGAGTACCTTGGCTATGTTGTTAATTATATTTGGCAAGATGCTGTAACTAATTTAGCTGATATGCGCTGTACTAATTCAGGCGATCGCACCTGAAGCGATGATTGGACTAATTTGTTAAAAGCTGTTGGTTTAAAAGAATTCGCCTCTGCGCCAATTGTTGCGCGTTATAGCTCAGAAAAACTGTGGTTTAAAGAATCAAAGTGAACTGTAAATCTAGCTTGGAAAGCAAGGGAACATGAAGAGGGATAAGCAGAGGCTCTGCCGGAGAGGGCATTGCGAAAGACATAACATCTTCAGAGCCAAGCCGAGAGACTAGTTTAGACCCACTTACACTTAGCGTTGCTCCTAAACTTATTTCAGAGGATACTTGAGATGCACTTACACTTAGTGTTCCTCCGACAATTTTTTCAGCCTCCACATCTCTGATGTCCTGCTCAACAATTGATTCAATATGGTCTAAATCCAGGATTTTTATTTTCAAGGAATGATGCATTGTAATCACCTAATTGATTATTTTGCTTTAGAAGCAAAATATAGCGTTTCCCAAGCAACTGAGGTACACCTAATTTTTTCTAACCTTTATCCAAAATGCCAGCAGATTTAAAACTGTACCTCACTAGACCGGGAAACGCTATAATCTAATTCTTTAATTTTCACAATAATTTGTAACTGTAAATCTACCTTGTTTACCAAGGGAGGATGAGGAGGGATAGGCAGAGGTACTGGAGGATGAGGAGGGATATGCAGAGGTACTGCCCAAGACCCAACTTCAGAGCCAAGCCGAGAGACTAGTGACGCACTTACACTTAGTGTTCCTCCGACAATTTTTTCAGCCTCCACATCTCTGATGTCCTGCTCAACAATTGATTCAATATGGTCTAAATCCAGGATTTTTATTTTCAAGGAATGATGCATTGTAATCACCTAATTGATTATTTTTCTTTAGAGGTCAAATCACCTCTATTTAATAACCCAAGTTGCAGCATAAATTTTTCTGCCAATTGTGCCAATTCTTCACAAAAGTTTATAATCTCTGCTGTCCAAACAGCACAAAAATCCCTGATTATTTCTATTGTTAAGGGAAATTCATCAAATGACTGAAAATTTACGCGATTCGTGCTGGCTTTTAAGGCTAATGATTTCTTTAGCTATTAGTGGCGCATACGTCAATGCTGGGGATTGTACCTTGGCTCAAATTACGCCTGATAACACTTTACCGACTAATTCCACTGTCAAATTAGAGGGTAATACCACAATTATTGAAGGAGGAACTCGAGCTGGAAGTAATCTTTTCCACAGTTTTGAGCAGTTTTCTGTACTCACTGGCACTCAGGCTAACTTCAAGTTCGACAACGCAATAGAAATTCAAAATATCATCAGCCGCGTCACGGGTGGTTCTGTTTCCCTAATTGACGGTCTGATTAAAGCCAATGGCTCTGCTAACTTGTTTTTTATCAATCCCAATGGAATTATTTTTGGGCCTAATGCCCAATTGGACATTAAAGGTTCTTTCATCGCAACTACAGCAAACCGCCTCAAATTTGCAGATGGCGCTCTGTTTAGCGCGTTTCCTCTCCAAAACACACCTCTGCTAACAGTAAGTGTTCCCATTGGTTTGCAATTTGAGGGAACAGCAGGAGGTATTCGTGTAGAAGGATCTGATCTCAAGGTAGAACCTGGCAAAACTTTAGCACTCGTGGGTGGTGATGTGACGTTGCAGGGAGGTGAACGAGCAGCTTTAAAACAACCAAATTTAGCGGTTTTAGGAGGACGGATTGAGTTAGGTAGTGTGGCTGGTGTTGGAGAAGTCAGCTTGAACCAGAAAGATAACGATTGGGTATTAGGGTACGCCTCTGTAAATAATTTTGGCGATATTCGATTACAAGACGGAGCGTATGTTGATGTTAGCGGTGTGGGCGGTGGCGATGTTCAGATTCAAAGCAATAATTTGGCTTTAACTCAAGGCTCAGTGATTTTTGCCGATACACAGGGTACAGAGGCTGGTGGAGAGGTGCTTGTTCAGACAACAACGACGGTGACTCTAACTGAGGGTTCGCGGATTACAGCCGATGTTTTAAAAGACGCGACTGGTGCTGGAGGAAACGTGACGATTGAAACTAAACAGTTGAGTATTCAGGGCGATGGCTCAATAATAAGAGCTGGCACCGATCCGTTGAGCAAGGGAGGGGGGGGAATGCTTACGGTTCGCGCTTCGGAGTTTGTAGAACTAACAGGAACAATAACAAGCGGCTTGTTTACTGAAACTCAAGGTGCTGGAAATGCTGGAAAGTTGACAATCAACACTCGACGGTTAAGTTCTCAAAATGGAGCGCGAGTATCAACTTCTACTCTAGGTGAGGGACAGGGGGGAAATTTGACTGTAACCGCCACCGATTCCGTGGAAGTTATTAATGGTAGTAGCTTGTTTACTGAAACTCAAGGTGCTAAAGATGCTGGAAGCTTGACAATTGATACCGGACGCTTGATTATTCAAGATGGAGCGCAAGTATCAACTTCTACCCGTGGTGCCGGACAAGGGGGAAATTTATTTGTAGCTGCTAGCGATTTGGTGAAATTACAAGGAACAGAAATATCAATAGATGGGCAACAATTCCCTAGCTTTTTAGCTACTCAGGCTGAAAATATTGGAGATGCTGGTAATTTGACGATTAACACTAGGCAATTAATTGTGGAAAATGGCGCCCAAATATCTACTGCTTCTATTGATCAAGGAAAAGGTGGAGATATAAGGGTTAATGCTACTGATCGGATAATTATATCTGGCAGTTCTCCCTTCAAAAGGCGTGTTCCAAGTGGTGGAAGTGAGTTTGTTAAGAGTGGCTTGTTTGTTAGCTCTCAAGGCTTAGGGAGTGCAGGCAACGTTCAGTTAATATCTCCTTTTATTCGCTTAGATAACGGAGGGAAAATTACTGCTGAAACTGCATCCGGTAATGGCGGTGACATTAGACTTTACGATCTAAATTTATTGTTACTAAGCGGCAAGAGCCAGATATCTGCTACCGCAGGCATTAATCAACAAGGTGGAGATGGCGGTAATATCACCATCGATGCCCCTAATGGCTTCATCGTCGCCAAACCTAATGAAAACAGCGACATTACCGCCAATGCCTACAATGGTAATGGGGGAAGAGTCAAAATCAACGCTACTAAGATTTTTGGAATTGCGCCACTAACTACCGAAGACCTTAAAAAGTTGCGCCCTATAGATTTAGACCCGCGTCAACTTCAGACAAATGATATTACGGCAATTTCCCAAACAAGACCTGATTTAAGCGGCATTGTAGAAATCAACACGCTTAATGTTGATCCTTATCGAGGATTAATTAACTTACCAGCCGTACCAATTAATACTCAAGTGTCTCAAGTTTGTCAAGTGCGTCCTGGTGAAAATCAAAGTAGTTTTACGATCACCGGACGCGGTGGCTTACCACTCAACCCCATAACAGAACGCCTCACTCCTGATTCAGTTCAAGTAAATTGGGTAACTCTTAACCCAAAGAGTGAAAACCACTCTAGTGCAGATGTTTCAACTCAGACAATTAGTTCTATTCCAGTGCCGGTTGTGGAAGCGCAAGGGTGGATGATAAATGCTAAAGGTGAAGTTGTACTCACGGCTAATGCACCGACAAACACGCTTTATAGTTCGTGGCAGAACCCAGCTAATTGCCGTAGCAATTTTTAAGATTTTAGATTGCCAACTGGGTAATTACTTGGAAATCATCAATTATAAATTATCAATTACCCTCAATACAGAAGCGATCGCGACTAACGTGGCTCACGCATACTTGGAGATTTCTATTGGGCTAATTTGTTAAAAACTATTGGTTTATCAGAATTTGCTTTTGCGCCAATTGTTAGACGTTATGGTTTGGAAAAATAATTGCGATGCAGCTAAAGCCGTGTACAAACAGAGGATAACTCAATATTGACGGTGTAATGCTGGAAAAAGCGCCTTATTTTAGTTGTTAACAGATATACAACACATATCAAGCAAGTAGGCATATTAAACTAACTACGTAAACTTATATAAAGCGCCATAAACACCTTAATTATAAGCTTTTAAAAATTTTATCTTTCTTAATTTAGTTGTGTTTTTTAGTGCCTACCTACTTAGCTGCTAGTTAATATAAGCAGTGGAAACACTAAATTATCGGAGTCAATAACATGGCAAATATTCAGGGCAACTCTGGAAACAACTATCTAGTTGGGACTCAAGGAAGCGATCAAATATATGGCTATGAAGGCGATGACACTCTAATAGGTGGGTTGGGCAATGACTACTTAGTGGGAGGAGGTGGTAATGACATTCTCACTGGTGGTAGTGGTAGAGATACCTTTGTCCTGAATTACTCAGGTGGTGGTATTGATAGAATTAAAGACTTCTCCGTTAGTGATGACGTTCTTAAAGTTACTACATCAACAATTGGCGCTTCTAACTATCTTATAGGTACACGAGCATCTCTGAGCAATTATGAAGTGGGCGAAGATGCTGGTACGGTTTCTACTAAGTCTGCAAATCGTTCACTAACGCTTGGTTCGAGTAACACTAGCCAATCTTCTAGTCTTTTTATATATGACGCAAGCACCGGTGCTTTATTTTATTTGAATCAGCAGATAGCTTGGCTATCTCCTAACCTTGACTGGAATACAGCTGTTGTAGTGGCTTCAAAAACTACTAATAATTAACATTGACGAATAAAAAATCTGACTCCATAGCAGAGTCTCTTACTAAAGTTGGGAGAGTCAAACTCGCCTTATACAGTGTATAGACAGACAAGGAATTCGCGCTTTGATTACGGAATTGGTATTCTAAGTGCGATCGCGTTGTTTTGTTTTTTAACCAATGTCATCTGTAATGCTAATTGCCAGTTAAAATCAGCAATAGAAACACGAATTTCTCAGGGAGTAACGAACGTGGCAACTATTCACGGCACATCTGGAAGCAACTATCTAACTGGGACTTCACTAAACGATCAAATCTACGGTCATGAAGGTAATGACACTCTAATAGGTGGGGCAGGTAATGACTACTTAGAGGGAGGAAGTGGTAATGACAGACTCACTGGTGGTAGTGGTAAAGATACCTTTGTCTTATATTACTCAGGTGGCGGCATTGATACAATTACAGACTTCTCAGTTAACGACGATATTCTGAAAATTAATACTCCTACTGTTAGCGCCACTAACGCCATCTCTAAAGGTTCTACAACCAATGACACTCTAATAGGTAAATCCGGTAAAGACTCCTTAGCAGGAGAAATTGGCAATGACATTCTCACTGGTGGCAAGAATAGTGACACTTTGCTTTCTATTACATCTTCTGAAGATGCTATTCAATTAACTAACTCTATAACTGATGTTTTAGTATCAACAAAAATTCCGAGTAACGAGATGAAAGTTACTCCTCCTACAGAATCTCCACATCCACAATTAACAATAATTGGTGGAAGTGCGGGACTGCCTAGTTATTGTAGCTATAACGCAAATACTGGTGCTTTATTTTATCTTGATCAGCAGTTAGCTTGGCTACCTCGTAACCTTCACTTTGCTAACAATGCATGACTTAGGCAGTGACAGAAAAGCGAAAATAGCAGGTATAGTCTAGTTTTTAGGGCTTCTAATTAGATTTTCCAATTACCTTTTTGCGATGCCTGTCTTTAAAAGTGCCGTTCTTGCATCGCTAACGTTGCGCTAACAGTTCTCTACATCCTAATACCCTACCTCTAACCCCCAGCATTGATGAGGGTTACAGCACTTCTTATGAAAAATCAGCGTAGTTGACAGGCGAGAGGGACAGCCTTGAACTAAAGTTCAAAGAAAAAAGAGGTTTGTTGAATTCACCTTAAGTCTTAAAATTCATACAGTCACTACGTCACAACAGCAGATTAGTAATCAAAAACCTAACCTTCCAGCAGAGTTAACTGGAGAGGGGCACGGGCAAAGGTTTGCACAAGTATTACTAAAGTAGTGTCGATCTTGCAATAAAGTAATTTTCCACAGTTAGGAGATAAGTTCTGTGAGTTTAAGAAGTTGGTTTGGTCACGGTTGTCACTTAGGGTTGTCAGGCTTGGTGATTCTAACGGGTGCAATTGGAATCCAAGGAGGCTTACGCACATTTGCTCAGGTCACTGCTGATCCTTCTGTGGGAACTCAAGTGAAGCAAATCGACAACACTACCTTGGATATTACAGGGGGTACAACCGTTGGCAATACAAATTTATTCCATAGTTTTAGCAACTTTAGTATTACAAGTGATCAGGTAGTCAATTTCCAAAACGCCCCTACTATCAACAATATTTTGGTGCGAGTTACAGGGAGAAATCCTTCTGATATCGAGGGAACACTTCAAACTCAAGGTAATGCTAATTTCTTTTTAATGAATCCTAACGGCATCATATTTGGACAAAGTGCCTCATTAAATGTTAATGGTTCATTTATTGGCACAACAGCTAATGCAATCCGGTTTCCGGGTGGTGGAGAATTCTCCATGACTTCACCCGTCAATCCGCTTAACCCTTTGCTGAGTGTGAATCCTTCTGCATTTCTATTCAATCAAATTCCATCCCAGCCTGTGAAGCCGATTCAAGTCAATGAAGCATTTCTGTTTGTTCCAGAGAATCAGAATTTACTGCTATTGGGAGGCGATGTGAATTTAGAAGGAGCGATCGTGTATGCTCCAGATGGTCGAATCGAATTAGGAGGATTGGCAACAGAGGGGACAGTAGGGTTGAACATTGATAACAACAATTTCCGCTTAAGTTTTCCTGAGAATGTAGCGCGAGGAGATGTATCTGTTACTAATTTCAGTACAGTAAGTGCTAGTGGTGAAGGCGGTGGTGGTATCCAAATACAGGGCAGGCGTGTTACATTCGACGATAGTTCAGAAATTGCGGTAAATAACCTAGTCTCAAGACCAGGAGGAACATTAGGGGTTAACGCTTCGGAGTCAGTAGAACTCTTGGGAGGAAGCCGTCTATTAACTGAGACAACAAGGTTTGGAACAGCCGGAGACTTAAGGATTGAAACTGGGCGGTTAATTGTTCAAGATGGTTCGCAGATTTCAGCTTCCACTTCTCTACAATCTACAGGAGGAGGAGGAACTTTATTTGTCAACGCTAGGGACTCTATCCAACTCATTGGAACCTCCTTAATTATAGAAGGTGAAAAACCCAGGCCTAGTGGCTTGTTTACTGTAACACAAGGTGCTGGAAATGCCGGAGAATTAAGAATTGAAACTGGGCAATTAATTGTTCGAGATGGAGCGCAGGTTTCAGCCTCCACTTCTAAAGAATCTACAGGAGATGGAGGAACTGTGTCTATCAACGCTAGGGATTCTATCCAACTTATTGGAACAAATGGTGAGAGTAGAAGCGGCTTATTGGTTGGGACTCAAGCTACTGGAAATGCCGGAAACTTAAATATAAAAACTGGACAATTGATTGTTCAAGATGGAGCAAGAATTTCAGCTTCCACTTCTAAAGAATCTACAGGAGAAGGGGGAACTTTGTCTGTAACCGCAGACTCTATCCAACTCATTGGAACCTCACAAATGGGAGCTAGTGGCTTATTTGTTGGCACTGAAGCTACTGGAAATGCCGGAAACTTAAATATAGAAACTGGGCAATTGACTGTTCAAGCTGGAGCGCAGGTTTCAGCTAGTACTCGTAGTCAGGGAAGGGGAGGAACTTTGTCTGTAAACGCAGACTCTATCCAACTCATTGGAACTTCGCAAATGGGAGCTAGTGGCTTATTTGTTGGCACTGAAGCTACTGGAAATGCCGGAGACTTAAATATAGAAACTGGACAATTGACTGTTCAAGATGGAGCGCAGGTTTCAGCTTCCACTTCTAAAGAATCTACAGGAGAGGGGGGAGATATTATAGTTAAAACCGGAGAATTAAATCTCTTAAATAATGCTGATATAACTGTGAGCAGTCAAGGTACAAAAAAAGCAGGTGATTTGGAAATCACCGCTCGTTCCATCAAATTGGATAACCAAGGTAAGCTGATTGGGCAGGCTAACTCCGGTGATGGTGGTAATATTGCGCTGAACTTGCAAGATTTATTGTTACTGCGCCGCAATAGTGAAATTTCTACCTCAGCAGGCACTAGTGGGGCTGGTGGAAATGGCGGTAATATCACCATCAATATCCCTGACGGTTTTATCGTCGCCAACCCAAATGAAAACAGCGATATCACCGCTAATGCATTTAGTGGTAATGGTGGGAAAGTCACAATTAAAGCTACTAATATTTTTGGAATTGCACCACTAACTAGCGAAGACCTCAAAAGGTTGCGTCCTATGGATTTAGACCCGCGTCAACTTCAGACAAATGATATTACGGCAGTTTCCCAAACAAGACCTGATTTAAGCGGCATTGTAGATATTAACACCCTCGATGTTGACCCCTATCGAGGATTAATTAACTTACCAGCCGTCCCAGTAGACACCAAAGTGTCGCAAGCCTGTCAAGTGCGTCCTGGTGAAAATCAAAACAGTTTTACGATTACCGGACGCGGCGGCTTACCACCCAACCCTAGAACCGAAGCACTCACTCCTGATGCAGTTGAACTAGATTGGGTAACTCTCAACCCAAAGGGTGAAAACCGTGTTAGTACAAATTCAAGTCAGGCAAATAATTCTAGTCCAGCGCCGATTGTGGAAGCACAAGGGTGGGTGAAAAATGCTAAAGGTGAAGTTGTACTCACGGCTGATGCGCCGAAAGCTTTGCCTCATAGTTCCTGGTTTACTCCTGCTTCTTGTTTCTAAAAAATCAGATTATGTCACAATACGCTTGGGTTAAGCAAAGCTCAATTCAACAAAGTCTCGAAATGTTGGGTTTCGTTCCTCAACCCAACCTACACATTTCAAGGTTTTTGGTGCGAACCCAAGCGTATTAGGTTATATCACGATCGCTTAATCAAGCTGAATAAAAAATGTTCCTAGTGAGGACTTTAGTCCTGCCTTCTTCAAGGGTGATTTATGTCAAAGCCAATTGCCTACTAAAACATAGGGTGCCCAGAAATATGGAGTTTTTTCTCTAGCAAAAATAGCTAATTGGGCACGCTGGAGTGCCTCGGCTTTATTCATCCCAAGCTTTAGCTGTCGATAGAACTCACTCATTACATCGACAGTGGAGCGATCATCTATTGACCACAATGTTGCTAGTGTACTGCGTACTCCCGCCCGCATAGCTATCCCAGCCAGTCCCAAAGCTGCTCGTTTGTCTCCCTCAGCAGTTTGGCAAGCACTAAGGACGAGTAATTCAATGCCACTAAATCTGTTTTTGTCGCTAACTCGCAGTAGATTATCAAATTCCTTGACTTTAACCAGTTTATCCCAGGTGAGAATAAAGGTTTTTTCAGCATCAGAACTAAATTCACCGTGAGTTGCTAGGTGAACCACGGAGAAGGAAGCTGTTTGCAACTTATTTTGCAGGTTTGTTTGGGTAAACTGCTGATTTAACAGTTCTTCACTCTTAGGTACTTCAGATTTGATTTCTTTTAATTCCCGTGGTACATTTTCTAATTCGGGAAATTCTTTGCCTTCGACTGGACGTTTTTCGCTGACTCCGGCTGTTAAAGCATTTAGCTGTATCTGTCGCAAAGGTTTAGGATCGAGAAGTTGCAAACCTGGTGTCAAGGCGATCGCATATTTCTCTACTAGATATTGCTTCTGTTGTTTGTCGTAGAGAACCGCCATTGGGATATTTCGCAACTCACCATCAAGTACAAACACTAAGGTTTTTATCCCACTATTGACTAAATCTGTTTGTGCAGGTCGAATTAACCAATCATATATTTTTTGGGACTGCTGCTGAACCCGACCTGTTGCGGTAACATTTAGTAAGTTTTTCCTCAATTCTGCTATTGTGTTTTCCACATCATTTTGAGCTATTACAGTTTTGTAGTGGCGCAAGTCTTGATTAGGCAATTTGAAGATAACATCTACGCGATCTGGCAAAATAATTGGATAAATCACTGCTGCTCGTTGGTCTTTTTTGTCAACCACTGGGTCAAGTTCCTGCGTAGGGTTTAAACAGGCTGACCGAAAGAAGTTATCCAATTCTGCCAATTGCAGAGATTCAATTACATCACGAGCAAGCTTTAGATTGTCTTGATTGATACCCTCTTGTGGCGATCGCGGTGTATTATCTTTTAGTAGAGAAGCGTCTTGTTGGTCTAGCTTCTCGAAGGGAACAGAAGCGCTGTTGCCTTGGGGAGAACGCAACAGCAATTCAACTAACTCTCGATACACTGGTTCGATATTTTCCCGAAAGGAAAACTGCAAGTCTGGATTGAGGGCTACTAAATCACCACGCAGAGATTTAAGGGTCTTGTAGGCTACATTATAGGATGCGATCGCGCCTTTAGTATCTCCCTTTTTTTTCAGTATGCGTCCTAGCTGCCATTGCCACTGATAACCAATATCCGATGCATTAATACTTTGCGCTGTGAATAAAGCTTTCTCGGTAAGCTCTTGAGCATCAGAAAACTGCCCGGTTTTTTCATACAACTCACCAAGACTACCCATAGCATAAGATTCTGCTCGCCGATCTTGCAAGTTCTGTGCCTGTTTGATCGCAGTGGACAATTGCTGGGCAATGTTCAGCCATGAGGGAGTATCTATGCTAATTTTTTCTTTTAATTGTGTAAGATTTTGGGCAAATTTAATGCGAGTATATACTGAGGTTCGGCTGGGTGGCAAATTGCTAATTACCGTTTGGATTTGAGACGACAACGCCAATGCATCTTGATCTTGGTTTTTTTCTAAAAGTAAACTAAGTAAATTTAGGCGAGCCTGGATGCGGGTGATGGAGGAAACAGATACAGCAGCAGCCTCCTGATAGTATTGCAAAGCCGCTTCAGTGTCTTGCTGGGCGCGGGCTGTGTTGCCTAAACTGAGTTGAGCCTCTGCGATCGCTTTTGGAGATTGCAATCGTTTTGCCACTGCTAAACTTTTCCCCAATACCAAACGTGATACATTTAAATCACCGACAAGTCGGCGGATGTTGCCAAGACTACGTAGCCCTGTAGCTACAAGAAGTGAGTCTGGAAGGGTTGTAAGGGTTTGCTGTACTTCGTTTAAAGTTTTGTTAGCCTGAAGGTAAAGCCCTAAAGTTTGCAAAGCTTGTGCAGAGTTAATTTGGTTACGAGTTAATCTAGCCTTGTCGCCTATTTGCTGATAAATATTAGCGGCTTTTTGCCAGGTAGTTAAAGCCGCTTCTGCTTGTCCTTGTGCCAGTTGTAACTGTCCTTGCACATCTAGGGCTTGGGCAATAAGTTGGGAACGCTCACCGGAACCGCCCGTATTTTCCTCTGACTGTAATAATTTTAAACTTTGGGCGTTTGCTTCCTCAGCTTCTGCCCACAGGCCAAGTTGCTGATAAGCCAAGGAGAGATTACTCAGCGTCATCGCTTCTTGTAATTCATCCCTAGAAGTTTTAAACGCAGCAGCAGCCTGTTGCAAAACTTTTATCGCTTCAGTAAATTGTCCCCTGTCGTATAATATTTTGCCTTGTTCCACTAAGCTTGCCGTTTGGGATGAGCCGCTTTTCTGGGGGAGTAGGGAGTTGAAAGTAGGGGATTTGGCATTTATCAATTTCCTGTTTTCACTACTTCCTTGTTTTCCCCACTCCTTTTGCTCGGTCAAATTTTGCATAGCAGGGTAGACGGCAGGAGGTTTTGCTAAAACAGGGGATAAAGCTATGCATAGAAATGCAGTGAACAGCGCTAGGAAAAAATAATTTGGGCATTTCATAGTTCAGTTCTGTATATTCAAATATAATTAGACATTGCTTTTTATCAATTGCCACTTGTTTACAGAACCTTAAAGGCATTTAGTGGTCTATCTCATTAATTTTGCGGGGTAATACTAGCTCCTGATTAAATAGCAATGTGGGTACATCTGTCTTTACAAGCTTACAAGCGATCGCTAAAGAAAAAGGGTGTATGAGCAAGAAGTATAATATATACCTATTTGACTTTTGACTTTCGCTCTGCGGCACTAGTCTCCAGTTCCATGTCCTGAACTCTGAGTTTTAGCTTCTGATGGATCAAGCTGAGGTTTTTGATACTTACCTGGATACTTATGCTGAAAATAAGCTTCTAGCACTTGTAAAACCATCGGCCCGCAAATAGTACCGCCATGTTCGCCAGTATTTTCACCAAAGGCCACAACCACAATTTCCGGCTTATTACTAGGAGCATAAGCACCAAACCAAGTATGATTTGGGCGACCAACACCAGCTTCAGCAGTGCCACTCTTTCCAGACGCTGGGGCAATTGTCGGCACATCCAAGCGCTTACCAGTACCCTCACTCACTACCCGCCGCAGTCCATCGCGGAGAACTTTGATAGTTGTCGGCTTCATATTTAAGGATTCTCGCCAACTTTTTGCTTCTTCGTTGTCTTTGAGCAAATGCGGCTGAACTCGATACCCACCATTAGCAGGGACAGAAAACATAATCGCCGATTGCAGGGGTGTCACTTGCAAAGCACCTTGACCAATTGACATATTAATAGTGTCGCCTACAGTCCAAGGTGTTTTCAAAACTTTCTGCTTCCATGTGTCATCTGGAACCAAACCTTTTGATTCTTCGCCCTGAAATTCAATGCCAGTTCTTTGACCAAACCCATATTTGCGACTCCATTCAATTAAAGTTGGGCCACCGACTTTTCTACCAACTTGATAGAAGAAAGTATCACTACTCATAGCGATCGCTCTGGGAAATCCTAATGGCCCAAATCCAGCATGGTTCCACTCACCAAAAGTTACCCCACCAACGGTCAGAGAACTAAAGGTCTGTAATATTGTATCAGGAGAAAATTCACCTGATTCCAACCCGGCTGTGGTGGTGACAATTTTGAAAGTACTGGCGGGAGGAAAGGCACTCAAGGCACGATTAACCAGAGGATGATCTTTACCTTGCAAGGTTTCCCAATCTTTCTGGGAGAGTTTTTGTTTGGAGAAGATATTCGGGTCAAAGGTGGGGTAAGATACCAGTGCTAAAACAGCACCGTTATTTGGATCGAGTGCTGCGATCGCACCTCGGTGATTTCCCAAAGCTTTTTCTGCTGCCTTTTGCACATCTAAATCTATGGTCAGGTGCAAATCGTTACCAGCTTTTGCCTGTTTTTCCCCCAAAACCCGGATTGGTCTACCTGCACCATCCACTTCCACCTGCTGACCGCCCCATTCACCACGTAGCATTTTCTCATAAGCCTTTTCCACCCCCATTTGACCAATTACATCTCCGAGTCGGTAGCCTTGCTGCTTCTTGTCTTTTAACTGGTCGGGGGTCAACTCTCGCGTATAACCTAGTACATGAGCCAATTCTTTACCGTGGGGATAATAACGCACGGAATCTGTATTGATTTCTACTTCCGGGAGATCATTTTTATACTCCTTTAATGCCGTGATTTCTGCTTCATTTAGATCACGAGCAACCCGGATGAGTGAAGAAGAATTAGCACCAGCTTGTTCTAATTTCTTTTCCATTTCATCTTGGGGAATGTTGAGAATTTGCGCTAGACGCGGGCCCACTACAGACCAGGAAGGCTTAGTATGTGCCATCGGCCACAAATATACAGAACTAGGATAGCGAGTAGTGGCTAAAAGTTTACCATTGCGGTCAAAAATATTTCCCCGTTCGGGTTGTTTAAGAATCATCCGAACGCGGTTTGCTTCGGCTCGTTCCCGGAGTTTTGGCCCCTCAACAATTTGCAAATATGCCAAACGAGCCTCAATACCAGCGAGTATTAATCCGGTAAATACGATTAAAAATATTGATTGGAAACCACGTCCAACTGTACGTGTATCTTTTTTGCTGCCAATTGATGGAAATAAAGACATAAGACAAATAATGATTCCAATAGAGGTATTATCTGTATACAATTACCCTAAACTCATGCCCAGTACTGGGTATAAAAGAATTGGACAAGTATATTCTTGAACAATTGTTTTTGGCGGATACAATGAACCAAAGTGTCAAATCTAGTCTGCCCAATAGACTACTGACATCACGTAATATCACGGCATTCTACTGAGGATTATGGCTCAAATTGTCATGCAGAATCAAAGGGGGATAACAAATTTTCAGCCACTTGATGTTGAACTGCGTAATGTGTTCAAGTTTTTTAACCAAGAACCAGCAGTAAATGGAATCGATTTGGATATCAGACAAGGAGAATTTTTTAGTATTTTAGGCCCCTCCGGTTGTGGTAAAACAACAACACTGCGTTTAATCGCTGGGTTTGAAATCGCTGACGCTGGTAAGGTGTTGATTCAGGGTCAGTCTATGACTAATGTGCCGCCTTACCGCCGACCCGTCAATACTGTATTTCAAAGTTACGCTCTATTTAACCACCTGAATGTCTGGAATAACATCGCCTTCGGACTACGGTTAAAAAAAATAACCAAATCGAAAATTGAAGCTAGAGTCGAAGAAGCTTTAAAACTCGTGAAAATGGAAAGTTTGCGATCGCGCTTTCCCAATCAACTTTCTGGTGGTCAACAGCAGCGAGTCGCTTTAGCAAGAGCTTTAGTCAACCGTCCCACCGTGGTATTACTAGATGAACCTTTAGGGGCGTTAGATTTAAAACTACGTAAAGAAATGCAGGTGGAGTTATCAAATTTACACAAAGATTTGGGAGTGACCTTTGTGATGGTGACACACGACCAAGAAGAAGCATTATCTTTGAGCGATCGCATTGCTGTGATGAACCAAGGCAAAATTGAACAAGTTGGCACTCCTAGCCAAATTTACGAACGTCCTTGTACATCCTTTGTTGCTGATTTTATTGGCGATACTAATTTATTTAGTGGTGAAATTGTCGCGGTAGACTCTTCTAATATTAAAATTTCCACAAAAACGGGACTCTCAATTATCATTAGTCGCGCAGAAGATACACCGTCTGAATTATCACAAGCAGTGGTAGTTTGCGTGCGTCCAGAAAAAATACAACTTTCGCTTTATCCACCCAACTTGCCAACTAACTGTTTTGAAGGACGGCTTGTCAATATTATGTATTTAGGCACACATGTTAATTATGTTGTGGAATTAACAAATGGCATTAGTATAAATGTGTTGCAACCGAATACTTTTGGCGTTTTACCAGACCGCAACACACCCATCTACGCTTGGTGGGCAGAAAATGATTGTTTAGCTATTAGTCAATAGTTATAAAATTCAATAATGGAATAAGACCTTGACCCAAGAATCAGGAGAGCAGAGGGAAAGATACTGTAATTCACCTGCCACAATTTTAGTAGCCCTAAATTTATTTATACCCAAAAGTAAAGATATTTGTTTAGAGATATGTAACACCAAAAATAATACGTCCAAACTTTCAGAGTCAATACATTTATGTATGAAGATTTTCCCCCTGCTCCCCGCTCCCTGCCCCTTTTCCTCTTGTTTACCTTGTACTAGGAGTATTAACCCATGTCAATTTCGCAAAGAGTTCCTTGGGTATCCCTGGCATTAGTACTGCTTAGTTACAGTACTCTGGGCTGGGTAATATCTGAAACACGCGCTCCCCAGTCTGTGTGGGTGGCAACTGTCATTGCTATCTTGCTTTTAATAGTAACGTTGACCATTCCTTGGACGAAAATGACATATTACTTCAGTATTTTGATTAAATCAAATACGAGGTCTTTCGCCGTTGCTGTTTTAGCAGCTTTCTTGTTTTTTATTATGATTGCCTGGTTTCGAGTATTTCTTGATACTTTACTAATCGTTTCGGCAACTATCTTAGTTAAGATAGACTTTCAAACAGCAGGTCTTAGGGAAGGGCTAGCCTTTTGGACTACATCTGCCTTTTCATTGATCGGTTTGGCCTTGGGTGCGCTAATCTACAAGTTAATATATTCGTGAATTTTGGTAATTTCCTTAAGTCATCGGCTTTTTTACGTTTATTTATAAATTCTGTATTCAACCTCATCAAGAAGATAACCACTCTCGTTAATTTGTTGAAACTCTCGAAATATTTTACCCCCAAGACTTTCGGCAATTTTCCGACTGGGGATATTTCTTTTATCAACAGGGTAGGAAAGATAATTGTATTCCAAATTTTTATCCACCCAGCCTTTTAATGCATGAATTGCCTCTCTACCAAAACCATGACCATGAGCGGATTTCTTAAGCCAAATTCCTAACTCCGGTGTATGAGTATCAATAGCCCCAACCTCGCAAATTCCTAAAAACTCTAAATGCTCCTTCTTGAGAATTACCAACACTAAATCAGTGTGATTTTCTCGTTGTAGAATCATATCTTTGATTATATTTTCGGTTTCACTAAAACTCTGGACTGGTTTCGGATACATAAAGATAACCTGAGTTCGGGTTAAGCAGATTGAGGTAAAAGCCATTCCATCTGAAGGCTGGGTTTCTTAGGTTGATGGCAA